>NZ_AOIA01000154.1 GCF_000337695.1 Natronococcus jeotgali DSM 18795 | reverse complement strand
GGTGGCACGTCGTTGTTCCGTCTTTGGCGTGCATGCGACAGAGTTCACCTTCTTCATCGGCGTACGTTCCGTGGTAGGGGTTATCGACGAAGTCAATGGAGACGATCCTCGACCGATCAGGGTCGAGGATCGTCATCGCTAACTCCCTGAGAAGGCGGTTAGCAACCCGCTCAAGCCACTCTCGGTTGAGCGTATGTAGCCAGTCCATGACAGTATCATCACAGGCAGCGTTGTCGTNTCAAGCCACTCTCGGTTGAGCGTATGTAGCCAGTCCATGACAGTATCATCACAGGCAGCGTTGTCGTTGTCCTTGCATGTCTCCCAGATGGACGTCTGATTGACTGCTGCAAGAATGACAACAGTCCAGATATCGCCGGGATCGAGGGACGAGCCCTCGATCCCTGGCAAGGGGAGCTGGCAGATGACGTCTTCCGCTAAATCTTTCACGTCCGAATCCGAAAGAACACCGTCTGGCTNGGGATACTGAACACATTCACTCAACCAGACATCTTCCTCATGAGACCAACGCTTTAGCTCCAGCTCTCACACCAGTCGGGAAGTACCGACTGTCCAACTGTCAGTTCCTTCTTCGCTAGCATATGGATATAGACATGTAACTTGATCCAATGGTGAAAATACGATACATCTGTACGAAAGCGAGTCGTGTTTTCGCGAACACTGCTGACAAGAGCAATTTTCACTGACCGGAGCATGTCCTTTCCGGTGCAACCGACCTGCACGCTGGATAATGGCGTCCATCGGTGCAATGTCCGTGAGAAGCACATCAGCTGATAAATCCAGACTGATCTCACACACTTGCGTCGTCACTAAGACGTGTGTTCGTTCAGCCTCGCCAGCATCAGTCCCGAACGTCTCTTGTATTTCTGTTTCCTTCCGACTGCGATCAATATTGGGAAATTCACTGCTGTAATAGGTAACAGAAGCGTTCGTCACATCAGTCAATGCTTGAGCAAGATTGCGGGCTTCAGACACCGTATTTTTGACCACCATAATTCGGCTCATACCGGAAGTACCGATGTAGTCTATTACATCGGCTGTATCGAGTTTTTGAGGCTTGGTTTCTACGGTGAATGGTTGCCGAACACGGCGTTGATCATCGACTCCTTCACTAACGATTCGAGCGGCATCGTCAAGTGGGAATGTCTGCTGAATTTGCTCGGGTAGTGTTGCTGTCATCACATACCACGGGACGTCATTCTTGTTAAACATCTGCATTGCTCCGAGAATATTCCCGACAAGATGCAGGTCGTACACATGCATCTCGTCAAAGACAATAGCACTCCGCAAGAGATTCGCTTTTGCAGTTGCGGCATCAGGATATGCGTTCAGTAGTGTCCTCAGTACGTGATCAACAGTACACACTGTGACTGGCGCTTGAAACCACCGCCGGGAGCGTTCAGGAAAGTATTCAGCAACTTCTCTTTGCTCGTCGTTAATCTCCTCAAGAGCTAATTCACTACCACTATGATATAGACCGACATCATCCGCTATCCGCTCTTTGTTCAAAGTTTGATAGAGGTTGTTGCCTGTTACTTGTGTCGGCATAGCAAACACGAGTCGATCTGCCGCGCCCTGCTCAATCATTTCCTGTCCCCACTGACACGCACTATGTGTCTTTCCTTCTCCGCACCCTGCTAATCCGAGACAGATCGTATGAGAGATAGTATCGATCTTTTGCTGATACGGACGAAGTGAGGAAAATAAGTTGATGTTTGCTGCGTTCAAGGTCTTGGGAAGTGGAACAGAACCGCCCGAGCTGACATGTATATCGGCTTGCCGGATGGCTGACCGAATGAGGGTTGTAAGGGCACCAACAAGATCGTATTTGTCTGTTCCGGGGTTATAATGCGTTCTGATGTTGTCAAGGAATACACGTGTATTATCTGTAATCGTAGTCTCTACCGGATATACATCGGGAATAGTCACTGTTGACGACGACACATGACGGGCTAACGCATCAACCATTTCCTGATGCTTAGCATCAGGCCGAACGGTGTCATCGTTTTTCATCAACATTCGTTCCTGCGATAAATTCGTATGATGATGTAGAACCGCCAGTGTCAGCGCCACTTCATACGGTTCAGTATCATCAGCTGAAAGATCAAGTGGGACATGCCGCAATGATTCAAATGTATATGCTGCACTTCGGGCACTGTGATGTGGAAGCGGACCGTTTCGGCGGCCTTGAATAGTTCTCTGGGCCTCTGCTTGCCAGTCTGGATGCGCCTTCCCGGTATCATGCAGTAACGCTCCACGCCGAACTAGGCAAATTATATCGTCCAATGACACCGGGTACGGCTGAATAAGGCGTTCTGTAGCTGGTGTATCGACAATTTGTTCAGCGGCATTAGCTACATCACTCATATGGCTAAACAACTCTTCGCCACTCGGACGCGGCTTGGTTTTGGCTAAGAGCTGGTCTCTCTCAGTCAATGAAGACGAAGCGTTCACCATCGTTAGTTTTGTAGTAGGAATCTACCTCGCCACCGGATACCGAGACGAGTTTCACTGAACCATTGACAGCACCGTAGCTTCCGAACGTTTCAGGAACGACTGGAAGCATTTCTGGGTCATCGTTACCCCCTGGAACGACACATGAGAGGCTGGCTTGTTTTTCAACGTGTTCCACCTTGACCATGGCTACGTCACGGACATCTACAAGGTCATCTGAGCGACCGAGGGACAATGGCCGAACCGGGTCTTCGAGAGCGTTCTTTAGGGGCGGAAGCGCCTCTTCGGGACCACCCAGAAACAGTTTGAACTTCGGTTGAATGAGGGTATCCGTATTTGCTACATATTTCTTATATCGCTTATCATCACTTTTGCGCCGATCCTGTAATTGATGCCGAGATAGCAGATGCGTATGGACCTTCTCTTCGCCAGTCCTTTTGGATAGCCCGATACGGATGTTCTCTCGAAATTGTTCTCGGCGCTTTTCTTCCTGTTCACGATCCTCTTTCTCCATCAGTCCCGGTGAATACCGGTCTTGCAAGAGTAACGACGGACGGCCAAGCGCATTATACAGCATTCCCCGGATCGTCGTTACTGGCGGAACGGGGGACGTGGGTAGCCCATTCACTGCGCCAGCCTTATGGAACGCACACTCGACTGGAACATCAAGTGTTGCCTGAACGATACGGCCTGTTCCAGTCATAGTTACATCGCGTTATTAATTGTACTGCATACTGTATCGTAACAGTCCGAGACCGATCCGGCATGCTGAACATTGTCGAGTTCGTCAGTAAGATCAACTATTTCATCCCAGTTCGTGATGACTTCTGGATTATAGGACGTACCGATCCAGACTTCGCCACCCATGTTCGTTACGTCCTGCAGGTTGTATCTGAGGGCGTTGATGTTGAGTTCGCCGTCGGATGAGACATGCAGCGCGTTAGTGAGACGGTGCGTGTATGTATCGCTTCCAGATGCGAGTAGCAGGTCTGGCATGAAGTCGGCCATGTGCCGTGCTTGACCTGCGAATTTGATCGCGTGCTGGATTGACCGCACTAATTCTTTTGCACGCTCGGTTCGCTGTTCGTCGCTGATGACCGAATTTAGTTCTCGGTGATACTGTTCGTAGTATTCTTTGTCGTTGTCTACGTTTTCTTTTTCGCGTGTGCCGATAGCCTGCAGGTCAATGGATACCGCGCCGAAATAGACGTTCTCGGTCATCTGGCGGTGCGCCATCTTGTTCTCAGACTCATCTACGTCGTACTGCGTGATTAGGTCAGAGGTCTGTGGGGTGTCGTAGACGCCGAGGTTCGCTGAGACTTTGAGTGGGCTGTATCGTTTCGGGTTGATGTCCTCGTCTGCATCTGCGAGGTCCATGTTCATATACCCAAAGAGGTCGCAGATTTTACAGCTCTCAATATCTCCGCAGGCGTGTTTCGGGTTGCAGTCAACGCCGTCTTCGGTTTGGTGGTAGAGAGCGGTTCGGGTTGCATGGCGGAAGGACTGGCCACTGATATAGGGACGGTTCCCGTATGTTTTGAGTGTGGAAGTGTTGCCGCTGGAATCGCCTGCGTTGTGGTTGCCGAGCCGACCGTGCGTCAGTGACGTGAAACTGATTTGTTTAACCATTGGTAGGGGTTTGTGGGGTAGTTATTCGTTGTTTGATTCGGTGCTGTTTTCTTCGTTGTATTGGCTTGCTCGTTCAATCCGCTGCGCTTCCAGACACACATGGATGACAAACATCCGTTTTGCTGAGGCAAAATTCGAAGACTGATTTAGAAGCATGAGGAATCGGTCAATGTCCTCAGACTCGTACCAGCCTGCCTCGGCCCGGTCGCTATCTTCTGTGCGGCGCTTCTGCACTTCAAGGGCGGCATCCTCTAGTGCAACGAGAAATTCGTCGTATGTATTGGCGTTTTTCAGCGATGAGAGGACGCCGATGTCCTTCCGATCATGGAAGGCACGACCAACGGCCTTGCCAAGTCGCTGGATGCTTTCCATTACGTCGTCGCTGACCTGTTCATCTGTTTCGGTCTGGTGTGCTTGTCTCATGATTGTCGCGAAGTAGTGATGAGTGGAATCACGCGGCAGAACACCGTGTGCTGTGACTTCCTCTCTGTTTTGATGGATTATCTTAAGGATATGGAATACTCCATCTTCGACTCGTTGTAGGTCCCGTTCAAGAAGTCCATACGCAAGCACGTCTTGTTCATGTGTGACCGAGTTTTTACCCGGTAGTTCGATGCTTGCATACCAACTCAGGACGGCACTGAACGGCCAGTACGTCCCTGATTCCCCCTCATAGGAGAATGGTTCATCCGTACTATCACCTCGTTCATCAACAAGTTCGTATATCCACGCCCCGACAGCCACCTGATCGAACCCACCAATCCCCCTGATGGGTCGCCCGGATTTCATAGGAGTGGAATCAAACATGCGAACTGCAGTCGGGAGACGCTCGTTAAGCGTCCGAATTCCGTCTGTCTGTTTCACGTTCGCATGCCGACGGATTTCGCTGAAGAAATCCAGCACTTGAAAGCCAGCAGAGTCAGTGCGTATCTGCCCCAGGTTCTTTGAGGCGTCACTTGCGTTATCGAGTGACCCTAGCAGGCTGGTTTCAGCATATGCACGTCGAACCCGAAGAAGCGTCTCGAAATCCCCGACTGGCGCGAACACCCGATATAGACTCGTATCGAGTTGGCGAACTGGCTTCTCCATAATCGTGTAGAAGAACCCAGTAACAAGGCAGGCAACGCATCTTCCTTTCCATGAGGAGTCTAAGGACTGCCCAAGTGACCGTGGCGATCCAGATGTGGTTGTCCAGAGATTGAACGCCTGATTGTACTCTGGGTTCTCCTCTGATCCAGAGCGTGATGGAAACTGATCCGATCCACATATCATACAGCGGTGGTTGTCAGCATCTGTGTCTCCGAATCCCGACCTGAGTTCTTCAACATAGGCACGAAGTGTTGGGAGAGTGTTCTCAAGTCTGTCCGCACGCGGATTTCCAACATATAACCCGCTGAACTTGAATAAGTCCTCAGCCTCGTTGCCAACAATATCTGGGTCTAGTCCGTTCGATTCAAGCGCCTCACCGTCAACAGCATCATCAGGATAGATTGTCTCATCCTGACCTCGGCTACTAAAGGAATACGGACCGAAATCTACATCATCCGTATTCGGAAACGGAATCGTCGGTTCCGATACCCAACGGTTATCGGTATGGTCCTTTCCCTTCTCCTCCAGCTCGCGGTTAATCTGGTACGCTCGCGCATTGCGCTGATGCGTGTTCGCCAGATTGGATTTGATATGAGTGTGGATACGACTGATAATGTCCTCTGGATCGGCGCCATCGGTGAGGATAATTGCATCCGGTTCAATCGTTACGAGACTCTCTTCAGCAAGGAGCCGCCCTAATTCAGCGGCTCCTTCATTAACGAACTCATCGCTGGTAAACCGGAATAATACCTGTGACTCACGTTCCGTTTCAGGAATCTCCAATGGGAGAGGTTTCTCCGGTGATTCCAATGTACTGGTTTCGTTGGATGAGCGTGTTGGCCAGTCATCCAGTCCCGTTTGTTCTGTCACTTATGCCCTCCAATCATCTGGGGTCTCTGACTTCGGCATAATACAACCGAATCCCATGCCGGTCCGCTCTCCGAGTCCCTGTTTCTGAATGAACTTGCTTGTTTTCTCATCTGCCCGAATAGTTGCTTCAAACCGTGCAGATGGAACGTAGGCTTCGCTAGCGACCTGCAGACTCTTCGGCTTCCACCAGTGAATTTCGTCTATACTAAATTTGAAGTTGTCTGGTAAGCCACATGTGTTTTTCATCCGCTCACGGACATTTTTGTAGATACGAGCGCCCCACATGGTATCCTGTGGTTCAAGATATATTCGATTCTCATCGACGTAGTGACTAACACATACTGGACTAAGAGTTCGATATACCGTTTCTTCAACTGGCTCGATAGTTTCTATGTCTGTTGCAGTAACCGGGATGGTTGTATGGCCAACGGTGAGGTTTTCATTAAGTGCCGAATTGGCTACTGCATCTATCAAGTCTGGTTTGTCGCTGTTGATAATCCAGTATCCTCGTTGGACAGAGAGGCCACTATCAGTTGGTTGGTATGGACCAGTCTGAAGAAATTCGCTGTACGAAAATGGTGGGGCATGTTCCAGTTGATGGAGCTTTGTTGCTAACTCTGGTGCATGCGTGTTGAGCGCATCATAAATGAATGACTGGATGCTCAAATGGTAGTTCCATGGTAAATGAAACCGTGTCGCTTCACCATCAGCGAAAATATGTAATCGAATCTACCTCACCTCTATATCTGATATTTGCCTGCCGATACATAAATATGTATAATTCGGAAATATAGCCTACTCGGAAATTAATAAGTGAGTTTGTGGGTTAGGTATTTAGCCCGCTACGTTCTATTGTTAGTGAGAACAAGTAGAAGCGGTACCAGAACTCCATTTCATTATTGTTCCAGCCCTACGGTTCATCCTTCTCAATCTCTGACTTATCGTCTTGTTCGAGTTTCTCTATGTTGTTCTTATCGTAACTAATGAGTGTATATTAAAATTTACATTCGGATAGAATTAGTTGTTTTGTACGTTGGATGGTCGTGGGACGATGGTGGCGAGCCTCTTTCCAAGGATTCGTTCGTGTTGGTTCTTGATGCTCTCCTCATTCCTGTGGGTAGGATGTAGATCGTGGCGCGGCGTTTGATGCTGACAGGCAACTGAAATTTGACTCGGATAAGAATGGCCGTGATATGAACTGTTTTTTGTGCGCTTGCAGCTGGAGTTGAGGATGTTGAACCACCGTTTGAATTAGATATTCTACTTGCTCCTGATTCGTTGCGCACGCATGTAGATTTCCCCTTCAGGTGTGGTTGCAGACGATTGACGCCCAATTTTCGGGCTATTTACCTCATATTGGTATGGTGGCGGTTCGATTCGGTCTCCGAGATTATCGCCGCGAGACACTGTGTCTCGTCTCCTTTCCCGGAGTTAATCATTGTAGTCATAACGATATTGTGCCATGGTTATTCCATCTGTATATAGGTAATAACATTCATCATACCGTACTCAGATCTATAATATATATGGTAGTTCGGTGAAGGTAAATAGGCTAATCGGCCGTATAAGTCGGTCTTAGTAGCTAATTCGCACTAATCGGGTTATTATCAAAACACTGGGATTTAAATAGGATCGGATTGCACTGCAAAACATGCGAATCGGAAAAGGAAGTGTTCAACTCTTCGCCGAAACAGAAGACGACCTCGAACTGATCAACCAACTCAAAGAAGAAATCAAGAACGGAAAGTACGAAAAAGAACATCAATCATACCCACCGACAGTACAAGATCGCGGGGATACCGGGATTATCATCAGCCAACCCATCAGCATCGAACTAGACTCCGACACAGAAATCACAGTCCCAAATAAGGGATACATCCAATCTGACTATCCCCTCACAGAGGACTAACCCACACAAATTCACCCTGCCTTCTGATTTGAAATATAATAACACTGGAACAAGACCCAGCATTTCATCTCTCCCATCAGGGTTTCTAAAAAACGAAGGGAAAGAACAGAAACCACCCTTGACCTCGACGGATTGAAGCCGCGTATCTCGGCAGAATAACTGTCCCTGACGACCCGCATAGAAACTCCGTACAACCCATCCACATACGATACCGGGCTTCAGAAACCAACCGCAAAAGAAACAACCGAATCAGTCGTCAATTATGACAACCCGTATTTCGTCTTCATTCGCGTATTCTGATCCCAACGAGACACAGCCACGGGAATTAGGCTTAACTCTTTCACTTCACAAGCACCAACCTCAATAATCATAGTCCAGCAACCTGGTACTGCTTGACTTCTCCGTACTCCTTGAACTCAAAGTTGTTGGCGATGAACGTCCCATCATCCAGTGACTCTTGCCCTGTAAGACCAGTCAGGTCAATGATTATACGGCGCGTGTATCGGTAGTTGCCAAAGCCGCTGTATTTGTGCAGGTCGGCGTATACTGGGTCCGTTACGGACACATCCTCCGTGACTGTATTCCACACAAGGTCCATGTAGACAACTGATATTATTCCTTAACCTCTACGAACTCGATTTCAGCTGCAAACTCGTTCGATGATCCAGCCGTACACGGGGGTTGTAGTGCCCGAAATACTTCTCTTTCAACTTCATCTACACAAGTATCATAGGCGCTAATCTCCTCGGCCAACTCTCCAGCAACCTTCTCGATCTTGTCCCCGAGAACATCCCTAATATCATCGTAGAACGGCTTGAGATCCTGTACTTCCGCTTCAACACGTTTTCGACGTGTTCGATTCAAATGTTTGTGACGGTACATATGGAACGTCTCTTCGACGCTCCAGTCCCATTTGTTGTGGAGTTCGTCATATTCCTCTTCTGTAATGTCCATTCCAAGTTCATTGTTAATGTCATTATGTGATGGGATGATCGGGTTGATCTCAATGTCCTCAAAGAGTGTTACGTCGTTCCCATCAACGAGCGCGAATTTTCGGCTGTTGCGGTTGTAGTAGATTGATTCCGTTTTGTATCCCGATCCGCTAACGTGTTCCCATCCGTTTTCATGTGCCCGGATTTTGTCAGCTGTGTGTTCGTTGTTCTGTGCTTCTTCGTCCATTTCGGCGTTACTGTTTCTGTTCATGATTAGTTTGTTTCTCCACCCTCATATCATCGGGTTATCTGTTCGTAGACACGGTGGCAATATAAAGGCTCACCATATTCGTCAACTATTCCTCGAAATATGTGTTCAAGTGATCAATCTAATTGGCACTAAACAGGTGAAGTGGAAGAATAGACGAAAACAGGTGTTCCCGAACATCAATGAACTATAACATCCCAGCACGCTCCATGAACCCGGCCTTAGTCTCAGAATCTTCCCCACCAAAATAGTGATCCGAGAAAGTAGAGTACTTCCAGGCTTTGGGTTTCTTCTGGCTTTTGTAGGTCGGATTTCATCTTACTGTGCCTTCTCTTTCAGATTGATGTTATCTTCTCTACTCGAAGAATTAATTTGTAGCTCCTATTAGTTCGTGGTAGATAACTCAATCTTTTATCACTTCCCCTTTCTCCCTCCTTTTGCTTAGATTGAGGACTGAACCGCGAGCCTATATTGGACTATAATTGACGTTCTCTCAGAACATACGGAAGCATACAGATAGAACATATCAATATGGGGTATCAATTCAAAGATATATGCACGTGTATATGATTATTTGACCGATAGATTTTACTAATCAAATACTTATCATATAACACATGCATTATCGAGGCACAAAAATAGACTGGCTATCCAGAGGGATACTGGCCAATGTCTATCATGAAAACGGAGAAACGAATACAAGAACACTAACCCGAATCATCGGAGAGAACAACAGAAAAATCAACTACCGTTATGGGAAGCTGGAAGATGTCGGTTTGATCGAGACAGAGCAGCCATCAATGGATGGTTCTGGGCAGATCCCACCCAAACAGGTTGAGTTGACCGAAGCCGGCGAGGATTTCATTAAATCAGCAAAAATTGACATAGACGAAGAACCCGTTGAAGATCGCATCGAGGAACTTAGAAACAGGGTTGACCGGTTAGAAGACAGTCTTCTACACGCCTACGATCGTATTGAAGACCTCGAAGGTGATGAAGAATGAGTATGTCGGACTACGAGGATAAATGCGACCATTGCGAGGACGAAGTTGTAATTCCTTCTGAACCCGACCACTGCCCACAATGCGGAAACAAGTAGCAGGAATGGGAGCCTGACTTCTCCGACGTTAATTTCTCTATCGTAATTCAGATGGAACACATCTGGAAAACTGGGAGTTGTATCAGCGTTGAATGGATAAAACCGGGCACGAGGAAATACCGGGTGGTGCACGCGGAAAGTACGCCAAGGTGGATGTAACGTATCTGATTCACGAGGACGGCTCTACTACGATGGAAAGTGATTCCAATGAAGATCGAAGGCTACTACTGGGGTAAATGCCTGAAGTGCCGTGAATTGATGTATTTGCCGGACAAAATCAAGGTTTGTCCGGACTATATGCCGACAGAGCATACGGATACTTTGCAGCCGTTCCCATGGGGTGATCGAGATGAGTAAAAGATCAGAACATATCGATATAGATCTGGAAATCACTCATGAGGACGTTAAACCGGCGATGCTGGATTAGATGGTCAAATCATTCGTATCCGAGGCTACATGCCCTGATTGTGGACATACTGCGTATTATATCGACAGACCAGGATATAATTGTAAAGGTCAGATATGTCAACACACATCAAAACAGCATGTTGTTGAGATTGCTTCTGGGATGTTTGGCGTATTTCTCGCTATGTGTACTTATTTTGACGAAGATATTGATAGCAGAGATTTTTCTTGTGTGCTGAATAGATTGGTGGTAGATTTTCTTAAGTGACGGATTCAATCCTTTTCAGGTAGAAATCAATCGTGGAAGTAAAATAGTAAACTTACCAGTTTACTTTTCAGTTTGCTAGTTTTATTTCATCTAATTTGGAACCGAATAATATATGTGCGAGCGTCCTGTTTATCCATTTGGATGCGGGATCGGTGTTGGCACTAACCCAACTCACGACCACATTGTGATTATCGCCCGCATCCCGTTCAGCAAGCACGACAGGGATGGCCTCTGACACACCCATACCCCTTGCAGCACCTTTCAGTAGAAAGAATTACTTCTCGCCTAGTGGGCCCGAGAATCTTTTCCCCAGCCTCCACTTTCGCTCGCTCTATCTTCCATGCAGCAGTGTCAAATTCGATCCCGTAGTTCTTCTCTGAGCGCTCTAAAATCTGTCGTATTGAATAGCGATTTTTGAACCAAAGTGAAGCGACACCGATCTTGAGACCATTAGCATCAACCACAGACAAGCGACTCAAATTCTGGCTGCCGTGGCCAGCACCGCCATTCAACAGAGCACTAAAATCGATTGGATAGAAGAAGAGGGGGTGTTGAAAAAACACGCTGTTGAAACTCTCATGACCGAGTGCCCAGCCGTATTTCCGTCCATGTCTAGTTCTTCCGTGGATACCATCAATAGGATAATAACGAAATATCTATTTCACCTTTAAGTTCATTCGGTTCTAATGATTGGATAATGAGTGAGAAAAATAAAAGCTCGAAATTAGTTGATAAGCTCGAAGAATTAATGTCAAAAAATACTGAGAGAGAAGATAGGCAACCACCGTCTCGTGATCATGTTCAGTGGATGGGTTCTCACTACTATATCTACGATCTCGAAATAGTTGGTCAGCTTGGTCATGTCGGCAGTATATATTTTTATCCGAATACTCTTGGCTGGGTAATTAGCGGACTGAAAGGATATATCGAAAAGTATGGGCATGATGTCGTTGATATACCATCGTCATATTCAGAATGGACAGATGATTTTGGTGGCGATGAGGGATACTACGGTGAAATAGTTCAGCATGAAGATCGGGTTTTTCAGTTTGTTACACCCGCAGATCGGGCTGTTTCCGCATTACGTGCGCTTACAGATGGCGATCAGTATAATAGCGAGAATTATGCTTTTTTCAGCTGTACTCCAGTCCCAATACTCATTGGAAAAGAGGGAGCTGTCGCGATTTCACCAAAAGAGATTGAACTAGATAGCGATGCGTCAGTAGACGTAATTTGGACCACGAACGGACAAATGCCAGAATGAAATAAAACAATACTTTCGAAGAAACAATTGACTTGGGTGAACCAATGGATACCAGTTGAAGAATTCACTCTCACGATTGAGATTATCACTCCCGTCGAATAGATTTGATTACTCAGATTCGTCTTTCTCGTCTATCTTAAGACTATCAATAGTTTGAACGATTGCTCTATAATAAAATAACCTTCTAAAGTATGTTTTATTCACATACCTTTCTATCTGATTTGCTGCCTTAATGGACGTATCATGGTGGCTCATGTAGACTTGGCGAAATTCATTTTTCCGTTCAGCATCGAATGACTCGTTAATTGACAACTCCCTGAACTGGTTCATCATCGGTACCATGTGATAATGATCATGTATTAACGTACATTCCTCCTTGATTTTCAGGTATAATATTGGGTCTACTGTTTTCATTGTAGAATAAGTTTCATTTTTCAAATTGAGGCCTATGAACAGATCCATATTACTTTCAAGCTTTGTGTTAACAGATAACAAATTATCCGTGATTTCTGCATGTAATGCAGCCACAAGCTTC
The DNA here is from genome assembly GCF_000337695.1 of Natronococcus jeotgali DSM 18795. Lineage (GTDB taxonomy): Archaea > Halobacteriota > Halobacteria > Halobacteriales > Natrialbaceae > Natronococcus > Natronococcus jeotgali. The sequence goes on along the minus strand of NZ_AOIA01000154.1, from coordinate 14,272 downwards.
CTACGTTGGTATAATTGCCTGAGACCCACAATAGCAATCGCACCTAATAAAGCTGAAACAGCCCCTGTTAGAGCTGCTAAAACAATCTGATTCATACCTTAGTGTTATTACTAGACTTTGTAAATCCTACTTCGGTTTGATCTGGATTCGTGACATCCAGCCTGTTCAAGTATTGCATTCGGTTTTCAAAACAATAATTAAGAAGACGTCTCATGATACCCATCCTCATATCGTTTGATTACGAAGGTCAAGAAGGAAGACACCTGATGGAGAAGTAGGATCAGATAATCCTGGTCAATGTTTTCATGTCTTTTTCTGTCGTTTCCTGCTCGTTGAACCCCTATTTGAATTCCAGATGCAATCTTCTCCCACTCAGCAACCATCTCATCGTTCGGTGTGAACAGGCCTTTTTCGCGAAGTTTAGAAATACACTGCCCAACACCAGGATCCTTATCTAACCAGCCTTCAAGATCAACACAGATCTTTTCACAAACTGCTTCAAGGCTATTATAAAGCTTCTCAGGAATTGCGTAAGTAAAAGTGCCTTCTTTGTAGAGTTCCCATGCTTCGTTGTCCCCCTCTAAAGGATCCTGCCACTCATCTCCAAGTGATAGGATACGCAACTCTTGGTCAGATTCAATTATAGTCTCATCTGACAATTGCTGGAACAGTATTTTATCGTAATCGGAATAACGCTGCCAATCGTCAGTCACCATCTCCTCCGAAGGAGACGGTTTCATTTGGATCAAAACCCCTTCTTCTACCAATGCCATCTCGATTTTCCTACACAGAGGAATTAACTCTTTTTCATCATAGAGGTAGGTAGTCCCCCGAGGTACAGTCTCTTCCGACCTCCACAACATGTTCAGTAGCAGTTCTAGATAATCTAGTATAACATCTTGATCAGCATTCTGAATAATGAATTTGTACTGTCCCTCGGACATACTATGTCCCTCTCCGAACTGAGTGGGATCTTCACCTGTCCGCTCAATCAGTAAGTTGTACGTTTTCGCTATCTCCTCATCAGGAACTACCCGAAGTGTATGTGCAATTCTTTTTCGTGCAGTCGATGTGAGTTCCTCATGCACTCGCGGCTCAGGTTCACTGTGACGTTTACTCCAGGAATCAAGATCAAACATCTTGTAGGATGTGTTGTTTATGGTGTTTACTGTAAATAACGTTTATGACACAAGAACACCCCTATTGCAGCTCACTAAACCCTACTGCTTCAAGTACTACTTCTTACACACTCCTTTGGTTCCGTCGTAACCGCAAAAAGAAATGTCCAAGAGTCTAATTATAGGGCGGGTGCAATGCAGTGCATCCAAGTCCTTCGCATTGGGACGCAACCTACGTCCCCTTTTTAAACGACTCAAACACACCTTCGGTTCCGTCGTTACTAATGTAGACACACCCCACTGTTTCAAGTGTTAAAGATACACCGGCAGGAAGCGCTATAAAAACATATAGAATCACTGAAGTCCCCTGAATCAACAGATACAACGGGGTACACGGTGAGCACCCACCAAACCATCTTCCTGCACCCACCAGATCATCGTGACCCCACTGTTTCAAGTGTCTACCACCGGGCACTACTCGTTTGATCACATCGTTCTCTGCGAAAATAAGATCACGCCAATACAGGCGTGATAGGACGGGATCGTCGCGCACATAGTTTTAGCAATTAATTCCGTCCATGTGCTATAATATGATTTATAACTACTTAAACCCTCCTGTCTAAACGCCTATCGGCTGAATTCTCAACTATTAACGCGTGTGCGTGCTATCCTACGGTACTACACTCCACATCATTTCAATCTGACTCGGCAAGTGAAGAGGCAGAGCCGATGAACAGGAGAGTGGTGAAAAAACGTTTGCTAAACCGGGGGTAAACCGGGGGTAAAACGGGGGGGCGGTTTAGCAAAAAGCACAATACAGCGTAAGGTTATAGTGTGTCAAACCGGGTAAAACGGGGTATTTCGGAAAAGGGGTGTCCCACCCCCCTTTCCCGAGCCACGCGCGTTATAGTAGTCAATCAAAAACTGAAACGCTGAAAACTGGTAGTATATGATCTATCGTTTGTTTCTTTGCTAAAGCGGGATGGGTGGTTTAGGGATGGTTCATACCCGATTCATGCCGCTTTATTATACAGTTCAGAAAAAGTACTTATCCTTCGGTAATGAGGTCGTCAAATTTAGCGCTGCCAATGAGATCACTATTTTCCATGGCTATGTGACCTTTGTCAGTTAGTTTGTAGATTCCTTGGTTCGTCCGTTCAAGGTATCCTTCTTTACATAGGTGCTGCATTTCGTTCCTGATATGGCCAATGCTGTAATCTTTGCTGGTAGTTGTATGTACTATTCGTGGTGATGCTAATGTATTTTCGTCGAATGTGTTGAGTATTGTTGTATGTGCTCCTCTTGTTAGCTTCATATTTGCTTATAAACACTGTAAAAGTAAAAGCCTGTTGGGTTTGGAGGTTTTGCATGTTATACTTGGTTAGTGTGTATGAATATCCAATAGGTTTTTACTAACCCCCCGTTTACGAAATTATAAGCGGCGATGAAAATCGTCGTGCACATAGTAGAATAATCGGATGAATGTACGAAAGCAACGCACGTTCCCCCTCCATACCGCCACAGAACACGATGTGGACGAGGGACGTACTGTTTGGACGCATAGCGCGCTGCCACCAGCTGTAGGTGATCAGCGATGAATGATGAAGTCGAATTCCTCGGTGAAGTTGATAGTGGTGTGTACCACTGGGATATAGGCCAAGATGTGCACTTCACGTTGGAGCCCAAAAACGGGAAAGTCGTGCTATCTCTTGTCAAAGGAGTTGGTGATACTGAAGATCTGTTGATGTCTAAGGTGAAACCCACGGACTGGCATAAAAACGAGAACTTGATCGGTAAAATTGGAAATCAAGTCAGTGAGATGCACGGATACGGTTCTACGTGGGTGAAGAAACAGCTCCGTCTCGTGAAAAACGACTTGCTGATGGCAGATCAGCATGAAAAGGAACAAATTCTGAAGGGTGACGGGATTATCATTCAGAAACAAACTCTCGGAGCGGAATTCCGTATAAAAGGTGACGAAACAGTATTTACTGTTGAACTATCTTCACAAATACCTGAGAAGAATGAGAACGGTGAATATGTGTTACCTGATGGTGGGGGTGTTAAAGAAATCGAATTTACTGTTGATCAATGGAACGGCGACAACCCTGGCCCGTTGGAATCTAAATACTTGGCTAAATACCCGAAGAAAGGTTCAGTTACGATCACAGAGGATGCGTGGGGAGAGTTGATTGATGAATGGAATGAAATATTAGAGGAAGGTCATGTTGAGTCAGTGACTGTTGATGAGATGATTGCTGAAGATGTTGTGGACCGTCTTGTCGAGGTCGTTGAGCCATATGTTGACCGGAAAAAAGCGGCTAACGAAGTTAACAATGTTCTGTACGAATATGAGAACGAGAAGTATGAACAGGACATTGTGTGGGTGCAGAGTAAGGCGGTCCAGAACGCTCTGAAGGACGTTTCCGATAAAAGTGAGTCCTACATGTCATCCCTGTCGATGAATTTGCGTGAAATGGGCGCCACCGTCGATTCCGTTCAGCAGAAATCCATGGGAGGGAGTCGCGGAAAGCGAGTATACCCGTTCGACGCTACAATCCTGAATTTGAACCGTCTTGACGTTATTCAAGACGATGAAGACAATGAAGATGGGGTGAGGGTTGATGAGTAAAGTTGTACACTCTCCGACGTTCCAATCATGGGATAAGGACGGTGCTGCTGTGGTGCGAATTGCAGGTGTGCCTGGGGCCGGTAAAACATATACGGTTTTTCAGGAATATATGCATCAGAAGAAGAAATCGGGGTACAATGCTTCTGATTTTATTGTGGTATCATTTACCAAAGCCCATACTGATGACTGTACAGATAAATTTGTTGATGTATGGGAGGAAGAATGCGATGATACCGATAAAATTCACGAAAGGATCGAAAAACTATGGGAAAAATTGTCTTTAGAAGACAATGTTTCAACGTTTCATGCACGTGTATGGCGGATATTATCGGCAAACGGGCTTGTGGATTCGGCTAAACGGCAGATCATTGACCCGGAAAACGATGCTGACCTATTTCGTGGGTATTGGAAGGAGCGTGGGTATTCGTTTGTTGATACAGATACAAACCCGTTAGAGCTTGTACAGAAGGGAACTGAGCCTGATGGGAAGGCGAATAAAATAGTTGCTGTTGATGAGTGGTTGGCGCAAAAGTACCTGCCGGTGGATAAGGTGCATAGATCACCTGTTGATGTTCCTATTCCGCGTTCTGATTTGATCGATGAAATACGTGCGTGGCGTGAATGGAAACAGGATCAGAAGTATTATCAGCATCATGACTATGTAAAATTCGCAGTTGAGTATAAAGTAGTACCTCCCGCGAAAATCATCGTTATTGATGAATACCAGGACTATTCTCCACTGGAGCATAAACTGATGACGATCTGGCGGGATAGCGGGGTTGTTGATGAAGTTGTGATCGTTGGAGATGGTAATCAGTCAATCTTCGGATTTAAGGGTGCCTCACGGAAATATTTCGAAGGGACACCGGTTGATGACGAGCACGTGAAAAGTGTGTCATGGCGTTGTCCTGCATCTATAAGTAATGTTGCATGTGCGATAATGGATGGCCCCGTTATGTCGTCCCATCCTGATGAGACAAGTGTTGGTGATGTAGGCACAGTTCCTGTGAAAGGTCGCCGTGATCTGGGTGATGCAGTTCGTCGTACGATTGACCAGCATGATTCTGTGTTCCTGCTCGCACGTACCAACTATCAGGTTGGTAAAATTGCAACAGCCCTTCAGCGAGAGGGTATTCCGTTCACGACGTTAGGTGATAAACTCTCTCGCGGGGAGTGGTTCATGCGTGACGATGAATCAGGTCCTTGGTCTGACGAGATTATTGACGTAATCAGGGCGCTTCGTAAGGCATCTGATACCGGTAATGTTCCAGGTGATTTAGCGGACACACTTGTATCGTTCACGTCAAATGGACAGGAACGCCGAAAAATGGCTGATGCTGTAGAATTCGATGGACTTGGTTCTGATGGGTATGCAGTAGAACTAATGTCTGCATTCCCACAATGCGGATCTGTCTCTGATATTGTATCCAAATTGCAAGTTCCGGATCTTCAGAAAGAGATGATTCGTGGCGCAATGACTTCTGATGTCGAGTTAGAGCCAGAGAACGTCAAGGTAGATACAATCCACTGTAGCAAAGGTGATGAAGCAGATGCAGTATTGCTTTTTGACGGTTATACCACAACACTTCAGAAACGGTTCATTGCAGACAATGAAATGCAGGAAGAAGAACGTAGACTGTATTATGTTGGTGTGACACGGGCGAGAAAAGAATTACAGATTGTATCTGGTTTTGTTGGTGCAGAAATATGTCCGTTTTTTAGAAGCGGAATTCCACGATACTATGAGTCAGATGAACAGGCTTTCGAAAATACAGAGGTGAAGAACAATGAGTAATGAAAACGAATATCCGGAGTCAACAATCTCCGATGATGAAATTGAACAACACTATGAACGAATAGAACCGGTAATCGATGCGCTCGCAGAAGATAGTCACGGTAACATCACTCTTGGTATTAATGACTTCTATGGATGGTATATTTCCGAAAAATCAGAAAACAGTGATGAGTATCCGTTCCAGGCACGTCCATCGACGCTAGCTGTCGATTATGGCGATATAGTGGATCGGATGGATCGTGTACTGTACGCAGTTACGTCGTACAAGCCGTGTATGACCCTTTCACACTGGGAACGGTACTATTTCGATGACGGGCGTGTGTGGGAAGAGTCGTCTCCGTTACCAGAATATGCTGACATTGCATCGTATGCTGTATGGGGTGACATCGATCTCGCTGACGAATTGAAGCCACGCCGCGGGAATCTCAATGAAGAAACCCGTGAAACCGTTGAATGTACATTGGCTGAATACGGAAAGGAATACGCCAAACTGTATGGATCAAAGGATGCTGTGATGGCACTAGATAGTGTTGGTGGATCCTATTATTTCGGATCTCCAAGTGCTACGCTGCCGATTGCAGAGTTGTTCAGCGATGATTCTGAGGCCCGTGAAATGGTGTTTGACGAGCTGACTCGGAGACAGGTTGATTGGCTAAATAACGCGCAAGAACGGGTCGAGAGTCGTGTTGATGGTGCGGCTGATGTGATTTGTCCTGATTGGTGTAATAACCGTAATAGACAATATAAAACGCCGTTGTCCATCCATAAGAAGCATGATGCGGTTGTTTCACCGATAGATCCGTTCGATCCGGATTACAGACTGGTGGAGTTTAGGGATGTTGGGCAGGAATTAATTGCAGATGGAAAACAGTGGGCAGAGGAACTTACTGCAGATGATCACAGTGACTGTGTTGCCCATCTCATCCGGAACCTTTGGCCGGAGATGTACGATGAGAACTGTGATTGGCGGTTGACATTGGTTACTTGGGTTGAACAAAAGAAAGAGGAGAAACAGAAGAAAAACAATAGTCCAACAAAGGATCTGGAGTTTGATGGTGATCTGAGCGACCTGCCATTAACAACCGATCTGCAAGACGTTTATAACTCGATCTCGGCGCTTGATGCCGAACGTGTTGCAGAGAAAACGATTGTTGATAGATGGACTGATCAGATCCCCGGTAAAAGAGATAATTCCGGCTCGAATAAACGCGCTTTCCGGCCAACATATCGTTATAGCGAGTCTGGTACTAGTTGCTATGTTGATACGAAGAAAAACATATTTTTGGACACTGCTGACACAAATACACACGGCACTGTCGTCGATATGGCGTTAATCGCTTCGGAAAATTGGAATGTTGGCGATATTTCTGAAGGGAAAGATTGGATCCGTGGCGTGGATGTACTCCGTGATCTTGGTTTCGAGATCCCTGTTTGGGTACCTGAAGCAGGAACTGCGAAAAAGAGTGGTGGTGTGTACGAGAAAACGCCATACTGGGCGTTGAAGAAGGCTGCAGTTGCGTTAGGTGTAGTTGCTGAAGGTGGCTTCACGGAGCGAGAGAACGGTGATGGAGATACGTATGAAGGGTTTAGTGACCTGTCCGCGTACAATCGGACGTTAGCGGCGTTGGATAACCGTAGTGTGGAACATGGCCGGGATATGTCTCGTGTGTCGCATGCTGATGTGATTGCCGCTGAAGTGTTCACGGCTACTGATCATGATGAAAAAAAGAAAGCTGAACTAGCTAAGTTGTCCTCAGAACTGCGGCTTTAATTCCTTTTCTGCTTTTTATTAGGCAAATGTCAGACCCGTCTACGGTGCGTTTAACCGGTAATTATAAAGTAGTCTGCGGCGTAGGTGTGAGTGTTCTGTGGCGGTATGGTGGGCGTGCGTTGCCCCCATTTAACCGCTTCAAAGTGATCGGATAGTTTAGTCTATATGATTCTATGTATGTAATTAGCTATTCAGGATAATACATTCAACTTAATATATAAATAGGGGAACTGTAGATTTAGTAGAACAAGTAGAGATAGCGAGAGAGTGGGACCAATTTTTAGTAGCAAATCATCAAAACAAGAGAAATACACGGTCACGATAAAAGGTATGAATTTCGAGGAGCATGATCTTGGTAATAGACCTCACCATCTTCAGCTTATGTAGTTTGTTCAAAGACAATTTTCACTTCAGACACTATCTAATATCTATCATATGCCGGATGCCTGTGAGGATATAATAACAAAATTAAAACAAAGTAGCTACCGTCACTCATATATCATATTATTCGAAACTACCTATATATGGCATCATATAGATTCAGGGAACTAAAGACAGAGTTCCAGCGCTTGGAACATGAGACACAAGAACAACTATTTGCTCTTATACTGTAGGCCGAAAGTTTTGATACGCCAGCGAAATAGTCGCCGATATGGTCAAGGAAGGGAACAAGATTCCCGACCTCACGAAACGTCGAGTCCGCGAGCAACTCGCGGACGAGACAGATCCGAAAGCGATCAAACGTCTCACCGCTGCTCGCGAGTATCTCGAAGGACTCTCTCCGGCCGATATTGAAGACAAATACGGATGGGACCGTCAGACTGTCTACAACTGGTTGAATCGCTTCGAAGAGCGCGGCTTCGACGCCGCGCTCTACGATAAATCTCGTCCTGGACGTCCTTCCGAGCTCAGCGACAAACAGTTCGAGGAGTTCACTGCTGTACTCCATAACCCTCCTGAAGAAGTTGGATACGACGTCCCAGCGTGGAGTACAGCTCTCGCCCAGCACTACCTCATTGAGGCGTTCAACATCGCCTTCTCCCGCCGTCACACTCGCCGACTCATGCACAAGGCCGGGGTCTCGCCGAAGAGACCCCGGCCGGAGCCGGCCTCTGCCGATGAAGACGAACGTGAGGAATTCGAAGAGACGGTCGAAAAAAAGTAGGCCGTCGTGACGAGGACACCACGGTCGTCACGATCGACCAGACGCGGAAAGCGGTTGGAGCAGATCTCTACGCGGCATGGTATCCGGTTGGCGAGAGGCCGACCGTGGGCGTGTCGGCCTCTCGCGAGGGAGTGAATCTGCTGGGAGCAGTCACTGAGTCCGGGGAGACGTCGGTGCTGGAGTGTGGCGGATCGTTCACCGGTGAGGTGACGATCCGCTTTCTGGAGCATCTCCAAGCGGAGTTCGGCGAAAAGCTGGTCGTACTGTTGGACCAGGCGACGTACTTCACCGCTGGGGCGGTGAAGGACTTCGCCGCCGATGAACCGATCGAGCTGGTCTATTTCCCGACTGGGTCGCCAGATCTGAACCCAACCGAAGAATACTGGCGACGACTCAAACTCGCCTTAGCAAACCGCTACTTCGGCAGTTGTGCCGAAATCCGATCAGCAGTCTGGACAGCACTCGAATCAATTAGTCCACCAGGTGTCTATCAATACCTCTGTCTTTGAGTATAGTTGTTTTCAGAGCGATCATGTGGAGGCGGGTTTTCCAGTTCGAATTCAGGATGTAGAAGAAAAACTGAAAACGTCGCTTGAAGAGATATACGGTCACAACACGTGGAGTACAATCAAAAGAAGGGGTGACGTAGATACTGTTTTGACTGCTTTTGAGCAAGGAGATGCGCTAAACTATATGCTATCATGGTATTTGGAAGATCAGTATTCTCGTTACTCTTGTCAACCAGAGACAGGAGGTAGTGATTCAGAATTTGACGTTACTTTACTTGACCAAGACATACCGCTTTGTGGTATTGAACTTAAACGTGCTGGTTCATCTAATCGAATCTCGAACTATTTAGAGGAACATCGAACTAAATGTGAGGGTCCAAGAGAGGCACGGAAGTACCTTCTTGTGAATTTATTCCCTATTTCTAAGAAAATGGATTCAGTACGAACGACAGATTTAGTGTTTGGATATGGTTTACTTTCTCCAGAAACCCACAAATTCTATGAACAAGAATGTTCCCATGTAGCGAATATTGCAGCCCCTCTATTCCGAGAAGAGGATTCAGTTACCCCACTTCAAGAAATCTATAGAGTCATGAACACTAAACTTAGTATTTCACCATGATTTATTACTATCTATTATGTCTTGCTGGATTGCATAACCTTTTGTAACCTAGGGACAGTATTAGTCCATAATGGTGCTGGACAAGCTACTAGGAGGGGATGATGCTAGCAAGCCTGAAAAGCTACTCTACCTCATTAGTAGTAACAGCACTGATGATGGGGTTCTAAAGGGCCGAAAAAAGCTTACCAAGCTCGTATTCTTTGCTGAATATTGGCAACCAGAGGATGAAATGTTGAACCCAAACGAGCAATTCAGCGGATTCAACTTCATCATATACAAATACGGTCCATTTAGTAAGGAACTTTTCAAAGCGTTCGATGAGTTGAAAGATAAAGATCTTGTCACAGAAAAGCGTCGCCCAAATGGACACAGTATGATCCACACCACTGAAAAGGGGCGAGAAAGTGTGACCAGTATTGAGAAGAAACTTAGTTGTGAGGAACGAGATCAGGTACAAATAGTACGTGACCGGTTAAGCGAAAAACCCGGACACGAATTAGAGGATTTGAGCCTCAACTATCTGAACATCGACAAATCTGAAAAAGAGGAATATATGGGAATGCCAGTAAGTGTTGTGATTTCTGAAGAGAGTTGATTTCTCTCGCAAGAATCTAAATACTAATTTTACTATCTCATTCACATCTCTGTGTACTAGTTGTGTTTCCGATGGTAAGTGCTGCACGCTCCAATTTTTTTAAGTGAGTGATGGGTAGGCGGATGTATGGATTCGAACAAATCCGAAAATTGTAGCGGATGTGAAGACAAACCCGCGGACTACCGGACTAAAACGGATGGTAGACCTATAGATCTCTGCAGAGAATGTATGATTGCAGCTCTCCGGGGAGAGAGTGGATAATGCGTTTTAACAATATTCCCGGTACAAGAATTGTCGGGAGAAAGGTCGGAAAGAAACTGACAAACGCTGGGGTTTGTGAGGTAGAATTGGAGCGTGGTAATGAGATTATCCATGCATTCCGTTCAAAGTATGTGATCTTAGTTAAATCATCTTTTGAAAATGAGGAGTCGTATGCACTTGTAGACAGCAAACGTGTCGAATATGTAATAGATGATCTACGATGGCGGGGGTTTAGTTAAACCAGTCCCGTCGCTGTTCAGCGCGTTCTTCTTCCGTCATTTGGTTATAGTGTAGATCCATCACTCGTTTACTGACATTGGCTCTGTCACCCACAACTTCAGGTGGTACTTCGTCTCGCAGCCACCGCGTTATTGCACCGCGGCGTACGGCGTGCGGTGCGACACTTTCTGGGCATTTATACGGTTGCTGGTTGTCTGCTGCTTCACATGTATCTGGATTGCGTTCTGCGGGACACTCTTCACCGATAACACATGGTCGAGTCCACCGGTAGACAAATGCCCTTAGGTTTGTCGTATGTCGTCGTCCTTGTCTGGATGTGAGAAGTGGATTTCTGTTGTTGTCGTCAGTCGTGTCGTGACGATTGTTATTGATGTAGTCGTCCAGAACACGGCACGTTTCGGTGTTGAGTGATACGTACCGTTCACCGTCTTCCTTGTTTTTCAGCGGCGTGCCTGGACGATGAACGAAATGAATTAGTTGTTTTTCTGGTTCGTAGTCGCCTATGTCGAGCGAGTGTACTGCGCCTACACGGGCACACGTCGTCCACATCAGAGCGATTGTGGCGTGTTGTGCGGATGCGTAGTGGTAGCGACTGAGGTATTCGAGAATTGGTTCTGCTCGGTCTGCTGAGAGGGTTTCATTCCGCTGGTTTTCTCCATCGTCCAGATCGGGTGATCGGACCGTAACGTGGAGGTCGGTCCGTACTGCATCGATGGTTTCGCACCATCGGATGAACACGCGGAGTGTATCCATCTGGGTTTTGACAGTGACTTTGTTCAGGTCACCGTCCTGTCGTCGCCAGGCTCTGTACTGCTGGATGTCTCGTCCGGTCAGATTGTTCAAGTTCTCGATTCCAGAGACTTGATCGCACCATCGCAGAAAGTGTCCGAGTCGGCTTTTGTGTGCGTATTGTGTTGATTCGGCAGCTCCGTCTACTTCTAAGTCGTCTAGGTATAATTCGTATGCTTCGCTCGGTGTCGTTGGGATTAGGTCGTTAGTGTTGGGGGTTCGGCTCATGACTGATGATTTGATGTTATCTCTGAATCGGCAGTCACGGGTCGCAGTAGAGCGACGCTCTGATGAGGTGCCAAACTGGAGCGATGCGCTGAGCCCGGCGCTTCGTTATGTTTCTGCCCGCTGGCTTCGGACCAATCTGTCGCGGGTGAGCGCGAGCGTAGCGAGCGCGAATCAGGGAAGGGAGTGTGAAAACGACTGCCGGAACGGCTCGAAGAGCCGCATGCCCGCAGGTTATTTTCACACTCTCTGACCGTGGTTCAAATCCTGCAGCGCCCATGATTTTGCGACGAGCGGACGTGAGGAGCAAATCATGTCCGCGAAGGATTTGAATCAGGGAGCAGCTTCGCTGCGACCGTGGTTCACGATCCTGCAGCGCCCATAATTCTGCGATGAATGGACGTGTGGAGCAAATCACGTCAGTGACGGATCTGAAGGAGAGAACGCCTCGCTTCGCTCGGCGTTCGCACGGTTCAAATCCTGCAGTCCACATGTAGTTTTCATCTAAACGTAGAAATACAACAGACGGCGTCGACCTTTGTATCGGCCGTATCGGTCGTCTACTCGATCTCGTTAGCGACCGCGCGAAGTAGCGTCTGCGTACGAACGAGCGACGTTCAGACCCGGAATCGAACCTCGATCTCGTCCGGCCCCGTGACTGCGATACCGGCGTCCGTCTCGGCGACCGTATACCGGCCGTCCGCGGTTCGCTCTCGGATCGCGTCGAGCGCCTCCGTTTCGGGAAGGATCACTTCGAACCAGGAGAGCCCTCTGCCGCCGGCTGGCTCGGATCGGCGATTCCACGTGTTCGCACCGATGTGGTGGTGGTATCCGCCGGCAGAGACGAAGAGCGCGTTCGGCGCTTCCGTTTGTATCTCGAACCCGGCAGTATCGACGTAGAAGTCCCTGAACGTCTCCAACGAGGACACCTCGAGGTGAACGTGCCCCACGTCTGTCTTCGCGGGGAGCCTCGAGGCGCCTGCGGCAGCAGCTTCCAGCGGCTCGAGATCGAGGGGAGACGTCCCCATCCGAACGCGCCCGTCGTCGTCCCGAGGCCAGTCCGAGCGCGGGTAATCTCGGTAGATCTCGACGCCGTTGCCGTCCGGGTCGGCGAGGTACAGCGCCTCGCTGACGTCGTGGTCGGACGCGCCGTCGAGTCGCCAGTGTTCTCGTATCCGAGCTAACGCATCACCCAACGCGGCGCGCGAGGGGACTCTGAACGCGTTGTGAAAGAGCCCCGCATCCGAACCGCGCCGTTCGGGTGTAGTTTCGCCCCCTTCCAAGACGAGCAGCGGCGTGTCTCCGACGCCGAGAACGGAACCGGCGTCGGAGCGACGGAGCACGCTGAGCCCGACGACGTCCCGGTAGAACTCGACCAGCTCTTCGAGGTCGTTGGTGCGGAGCGCGGTCCGTCCGATACGCGTTTCCTGCGGGAGTAGGTTCGTATTCATTGAGTCAGTCGGATGAACGTGAGCGTCGGTTATCCCTCTGTGGTCCGCGACCGGGACGAATCCGGAGAACGACCCTCTCGGTCGGACAGCGCACGTTCGATCGAGAGCGCTCCGGGGCCGCTCAGAACGAGCGATACTGCGATCACGGTCAACGTGAGCGTCAACTCGATCCCGTTGTTCCCGGCCGGATACCCGTTGGGAAGGTGGACGAGCACCGTCGCGACGAACATGTTGATAGCGATCAACGCGCCTGCGGTCCGAACGAACAAGCCGGCCAGTAACAGGATTCCGCCGACGAGCTCGAGGAAACCGACACCCCACGCCGCAATCGAGGGGAGCGGAACGCCGAGGCTCGCCAGGAAACCCGCGAATCCCGAGACGCCCATCGGCTTCGGTCCGATTGCGAAGAGTTTGCCGACGCCGCCGACGAGCATCGGGATCCCGAGGGCGAGTCGAACGAGGGTCGGACCCCACGGGCCAGCCGTCGCGAACGGTTGGCGTGACGCGGCCCGGGCCATCACTCCTCCCGCTCCGGCTTGTTCCCGATCGTCCGGTCAATCTGGCCCGCGAGACTCTCGTTCGAGAGCAAGTGACGCGTTTCGGCATCGATTCGCCCGGAGTCGCCGACGTCCGTGCCGATGGCGGTAGCGCCCTCGTCGACGAGGCGGTCCGCGGCGTACGGGCCCGTATTCCCGGTGGCACCGGGCTCGAGCGCCGTCGCGTTTTGTGGTTTCATCACGTTACCTAGTTTGGAGACAAACCCATTAATAGCTCAGGCAACGATCGTGTGACCAGGTTATGGCGACCCAACCAACGGAGGCCGATGCGGAGGAACGGTCCGACGTCGAGCGGCGGAACGCGGACGTCTGTAACGTCGTCGGGGCGGTCGAAGCGGTGGGAACGAAGTGGAAACTCGTCGTGCTCAACGACTTGCGAGACGGGGAAAAGCGGTTCAACGAACTCAAACGGTCGACGGGAGCGAGCTCCTACACGCTGTCTCGCGTCCTCGATGATCTGGAGGGAACGGGATTCGTCGACAACCGCAAGGAGTTGGAGTCGCCGGTCGCCAGTTACTACACGTTGACCGAGAAGGGGGGAG
>NZ_AOIA01000153.1 GCF_000337695.1 Natronococcus jeotgali DSM 18795 | reverse complement strand
GTCCCTCGAGCGGGTCCGCGGCCTCACTCGGGTTCGTCCTCGATCAACACGACGGCCTCGCCGTCGACCACGCGCTCGCCCTCGGAGTCGACGGTCGTCCGGAGGCGGTACCGACCGCCGCCCAGCTCCTCGACGATCTCGCAGTCGGCGGTGATCGTCGAGCCGATCTCGACGGGTCCTTGGAACTCGAGGTCCTGGGAGAGATAGACCGTCAGCCCGGGGAACCGCGCCAGCGCGGCGCTGATGGCGCCGGAGACGAGGGTACCGTGGGCGATCGGTCCCCCGAACCGGGTGTCCTCCGCGAACGCCGACTCGAGGTGGAGTCGGTTGGTGTCGCCCGAGACTTGTGCGAAGGCGGCGACGTCGGCCTCGTCGACGGACTTGGTGAACCGAACGCTGTCGCCGACCGACAGCGCCTCGAGACTGTCGCTCGAGCGTTCGGTCGTCCAGTCGGCGTGGCCGTAGCTGACCTCCGGCACCGCGGGCTCGGTCGCGGTCGACTCGCCGGGCGATCGCAGGCCCATCGCGGCCAACACGGCGCTGTTGGCCTCGGCGTAGCTGTTGAGCACGTGTCGCGAGATGCTCGCCCAGCGTTCGGGGGTCGGTACGACGGCGTCGGCGGAAATCGGATTCGAACTCATGGTGGGATCGGTCGTCGCGGTCGGACTCGAACGTGGGTGTGCGTACCACTCCCATCCTCTTGATGGCACTGCCTACTGCTTCGGGGTCGTGACGGTTACGGGATCAGAGGCGTGCTCGCTCCTCGAGGAAGGTCTCGGCGGCCTCGTTGAACGCCGACGGGCGGTCCTGGTTGACGAGGTGGCCCGACTCCGAGAGCTCGAGGCAGGCGCCGTCGTCGACCTCGGCGGCGATCTCGCGACCCTGTCGCTTGACCGGGGGCGCCTCCTGGTCGCCGTGGACCACGAGCGTCGGCGTCTCGACGTGGGTCAGCGACGGGGGATCGAACCGGTACAGCGCGTCGAAAATCTTCCGGTACTCGGCGGAGTCGACCTCGCCGACGGCCTCCATCGTCGTCGCCCGGACCTCGGGGTCGATCGAGAGCCACCGCCGTCCCGTCACCGCCTGGATCGAGGTCAGCATCGACCGAAACGTCGCCTCCGGTCCGCTCATCGACAGCGACGCCGCGAGCGCGGGCATCGGGGAGAGCAGCGGCTTCGTCCCGGGCGGGAGCTCGACGGGCGGCATCGATCGGACGGCGCCGCCAAGGATCGCGCCCGCCGCGCGGTCGGGGTGGCGATCGAGGTAGTTCTGGACGACCATCGAACCCAGCGAGAGGCCACACAGCACCGGCGCCTCGAGTCCGAGGTGGTCGAGCAGCGCCTCGAGGTCGTCGGTAAAGAGGTCGATCGAGTACTCGTCGGCGTCGGTCGCGCCGGTGTTGCCGTGGCCGCGCACGTCGAGGGTGATCGGTCGGTGGGTCGTGTCGAACCGCTCGACCTGGGGGGTCCAGGCGCGGCCGTTCTGCCAGCCGCCGTGGATAAACACCAGCGGCGTGCCGTCGCCGCGGCTGTCGTACCACAGCGTCGCGTCCTCGAGCGAGAGTTCCGTCATACCTCCCTCTGGATCCGCTCGCTAATAGATCCCCGGCCGGCGGCCGCGGCTCTCGTACGGAGTACTGTACGTCAGTTCCGGCGCAACCGCGATCCGAGCGGCGGTTGCGCCGGGACGTCGAGACAGCGATCCGTATCAGTCCCGGTCGTCGGACGCTTCCGCCCAGCGGTCCCAGAAGGAGTCGAACTCCGACTCGTCCTCGGTGAGCCGCTCCCACTGGGCGAGTCCGCGCTCCTCGCGGGTGCCGGGGATCGTGTTGTCGAGCACCAGCGCAGCCAGTCCGCCGACGGCCATCCCCGCCGAGCCGACGATGAACACCGAGTCGACGACGGCCTGCGCGAGCGCTCCGATCCAGACCGCGACCGCGGTGCCGGCGACGGGATCGGCCTCGACCAGCGGCGCGATCGCCGCCTCGAGGCCGATCGCCTCCCGGAACGCGATCGGGTCGCCGAAGTTCCCCATGTATGCGGGGATCGCGAGGCCGACGAACAGCGCGAAGCCGACGACGAAGACGTTCCTCGAGGAGTCCAGGTCGACGTGTTTCAGATTCGAGATCCCGACGGCGACGATCTGGGCGAACATCGCGACGAACAGTCCGCCGACGATCGGATCGGGGATGGTCGCGATCAGCTGGCCGAAGTAGCCGACGAAGCCGGCGATCAGCATCACCGCGGCGCCGATCTGGACGACGTACCGCGAGGCGACGCCGGTCAGCCCGATCGCGCCGATGTTCTCGGAGTAGGAGGTCGACCCCCCGGTTCCCATGATTCCCGAGAAGACGTTCATCAGCCCCTCCATGCCGATCCCGTGGTTGATTCGCTTCTCGCTGGGCGCCGCGGCTCCCGTCAGGTTCGCCACCGCGTAGTAGTCGCCGATGCTCTCGACGATCGAGGCGAGCACGCCGGCGAGCATCCCGACCGCGAACGCCGTCGTGAACTCGGGCGTCCCCCACTGGAGCGGGCGGATCGGCAAGAGCCACTGGGACTCGGCGACATCGCCCAGCGGGACGTAGCCGGGGTGGCCAACCTCGATCACGCCCCCCGCAGAGAGGGCCGCGGCGATCCCCCAGGCCAGACCTAGCGCCAGGATCACGGGATAGAGCCGGAACGCGCGGTGTCTGATCTCGAGGTACTGCGAGAACAGCAGGATGAGCCCGAGGGTCAGCCCGAGCAGCCACCAGCTCTGGTCCTGGCCCACGATCTGGGGCGAGTCGAACAGCGAGAGCCCGATCAGCGCGATCGTCGGCGCGACGACGACGGGGGAGAGAAACCGCCGGAGCTTGCCGACGAGCCCGAGGTAGCCAAGCGCGACCTGGACGACCGCGGCGGCGACGATCGCCCCCTGTAGCTGGACGAGCGCGGCCTGCCAGTCCCCTCCCGCGGCGCCGGCGGTGACGACGCCGACGATCGCGAGCGCGGGGGCCAGCATCGAGAACGGCGCCCCCTGGACGATCGGGTACCGGTTGCCGAACGTCGTCTGGGCGAGCGTCGCGATCCCCGAGACGACGAAGAACGTGCCGATAAACTGCGGCCTGACGGAGTCGGGCATCCCCATCGCCGCCGCCAGCAGCAGGGGCACGGCGATGTTCGCGCCGACCATCGTGAGGTAGTGTTGCACGCCGAGGACGACCGACTCGCCCAGCGGCGGTCGGTCGTCGATGTCGTACTCGATCCCGTCGCCGCGGTCCGTCCCCCCCGATCCCGACTCGTCCGTTGCCATTTCTCGTCGGATAACCGCAGAGCCGGCTCAAATGGGTGTTGATCCGCGGCGAGCGATCGCTCGCCCGCGTCGGTCGGCGGGGAGCCGACCGGGTTCACCGCGTCCCGAGCGGTTCGACGCGGAACACGTAGTCCTCGTAGGCCCCGTCGAGGTTCGCGGGGCTCTCCTCGCGGGTGTGGCGCCGACAGAGGACGGCTTCGGCCTCGACCGCGCCCTTTCCGGTCTCCTCCTGATAGCGCTCGAGGACGCGAAACCGGGCCGGTTCGTCGCAGCCGCGGCGGTGACACTCGCGCCGTGGTGGTTCGTTCGCCATACCGTCGGCCACGGCGAGGGCGCGGATAACGTTGTCCCGTCGAACCGACTCGGGGACCGGACGGCCGCCCTCGTCGTCGCCGCGGTCGGCGCGTTGCGCGCGCTCTCGAGCCCGGTTGCGGTTCGCGCCTCTTCTAGCCGCCCCTCGAGTCGGCCGAGCGCACCGACGGATTGAAGCCGATTCTCCGAGGGGGCGTACCCATGAACGGGTTCGTGCTCGGCGGCGTCAGTTCCGGCGCGGGAAAGACGGTCGCGGCGCTGTCGGCGATTCAGGCCCTCGAGGACGCGGGCTATACCGTCCAGCCCGCGAAAGCGGGGCCCGACTTCATCGATCCGAGCCACCACGAGGCCCTCGCGGGACGTCCCTCCCGTACGCTCGACCTGTGGCTCGAGGGTCGCGAGGGGCTCCGACGCAACTACGCCCGCGGCGAGGGCGATCTCTGCGTCGTCGAGGGCGCGATGGGACTGTACGACGGCGACGGCTCGAGCACGGCGATGGTCGCCGAGGCGCTCGACGTTCCCGTCGTGCTCGTCGTCGACGCCGGCGCGGGGATGGAAAGCGTCGCCGCGACGGCGCTTGGCTTTCGGGCGTACGCCGACCGTATCGGTCGTGACATCGACGTCGCCGGCATCGTCGCCCAGCGAGCCCACGGCGGCCGTCACGAGCGGGGAATCCGGGACGCCCTGCCCGAGGAACTCGAGTACTTCGGTCGGGTCCCGCCCGCAGACGACCTCGAGATCCCCGATCGCCACCTCGGCCTCGAGATGGGCGAGGAGGCGGCGCTGCCCCGCGAGGCGCTTCGGGAAGCGGCCGAGACCCTCGAGGCCGAGCGCCTGGCCGCGGTCGCGCGCGAGCCCGTCCCGGCGGAGCCCGCCAACGACCGCGCGGCGTCCGACTCCGTCGACGCCCGGATCGCGGTCGCCAGCGATTCGGCGTTTTGCTTCCGGTATCCCGCGACGATCGAACGGCTCAACGAGCGGGCCGACCTCGCGACGTTCTCGCCGGTCGCCGGCGACCCCGTCCCCGACTGCGACGGCGTCTACCTCCCCGGGGGCTACCCCGAACTGCACGCCGGGGCGCTCGAGGACGGCGGCACCCTCGCGGAGCTGGGCGAGCGCGCGAGCGAGGGCCTGCCCGTGTTCGGCGAGTGCGGCGGGCTGATGGCGATGAGCCGCTCGCTGACGACCGCCGAGGGCGAGCGCGCCGAGATGGCCGGCATCCTGCCCGCCGACGTCACGATGCACGACCGCTACCGCGCGCTGGACCACGTCGAGCTCGAGGCCCTCGAGGAGACGCTGACCGCCCGCGCGGGCGAGTCGATCCGCGGCCACGAGTTTCACTACTCGAGCGCCGACGTCGACGCCGACGCCCGTTTCGCCTTCGAGACGGTCCGAGGCGACGGTATCGACGGCGAGCGCGACGGCCTCCGCGAGCACGAGTCGCTTGGCACCTACGCCCACGTCCACCCCGAGAGCGGGGCGTTCGACCGATTCCTCGAGCGGATCGGTAACCCACGGTCCTGACGTCTCGTCGGGTCGGCCGTGGACGGTCCGGCCGACCCGTCGTTTGATGACGGGCGACGTGAACGGTGGGATATGGACGCGTCGACGCCTGTTTCCGTCGTCCTTCCGACGACGGGGTGGAACGACGCCTGCGAGCAGGTCGCCGACCAGCTCCGACCGGACGACGAACTGCTCGTCGTCTGCGACGAGCACCGCGAGTCGGTCGCCGACTGCGCCGAGGCCCGCGACGGCGTCCGTTCGATCGTCGCGGGCGAGCCCGAGGGCTGCTCCGGGAAGGCCAACGCGATCGCGGCCGGAATGGAGGCCGCCGCCGCCGAGCGGATCGTCTGGACCGACGACGACTTCTTCCACCCGCCCGACTGGCTCGAGGGGTTGCGGACCGACTACGACCGCCGGGGACCGACCTCCGAGCTCCCGGTGTTCGTCGGCCGGGACCCGCTCGCCGCGGCGCTCGAGCCGTCCCACGCGATCAGCGGAACGCTCGCCGTCTTCCTCGCGAACGTTCCCTGGGGCGGGTCGCTCGTCTTCGAGCGCGCCGACCTCGACGACGAGCAGCGGTTTCTCGACGAGCTCCGACGGACGGTCAGCGACGACGGCCTCCTCTCGGAGCACGTCGAGTTCACCACGGTCGAGCGAACGCGGCGCGTCGCGATCGGCGGCTCGACCCGCGAAACCCTCGAGAACCAGGCCCGGTTCGTCAAGATCGTACGGTACCACGATCCGACGGGAACCGCCGTTCAGGGGGTACTCGCGGCCGCGCTGACCGTCGCCTGCGCGCTGTTTCCGCTTCCGATGCTGGCGCTGACGACGCTCTGGACGGCCGCGATCTACGCCGCGTTCGGCATCCGGCGGTGGACGTTCCTCGCGGCCTACCCCGTGGCGCTGGCGGCGATCCCCCTGCTCGCCTACGGGCTGGCGCGCCGAACGTTCGTCTGGGGCGGGCGACGCTACCGGTGGGACGGAACGTTCGACGTCGCGGTCGAACCGGCGTAGGGTCCGTCCCACCATCGCCGAAGACACTCCCCTCGCCGGAGCGGTCACGCATCCGGAGTGACGCCGTCGCTGGGACGTGACGGGTCGATCCATCGCGCTCTCCCCGAAACGGCCCCGGGAGTCGCATACGCAAGGCAAACCACCACAACGGACACTCTCGTCTGTCTTTCCAGATAATGACAGCGACCAGAGAGTGCGACGACTCGGCGGAGCGTTCGGATTCAGTGGACGACCGACCGGGCGTTCGATCGGTGTTAACCGACGACGAAGGCCGACCGCGCCGCGTGATGACCGACGGCGGAGAGGAGGAACTCGAGGACGAGGAAGAGGCGGAAGACGACGAGGCCGACGAAGCGGAAGACGACGAGGCCGACGAGGCGGAAGACGCTGAGGCCGACGAAGCGGAAGACGAGGAAACAGACGAAGCCGAAGAGACCGAAGAAGGAGAGGAGGAAACCGAGGAAGACGGCGAAGAAGCCGACGAAGACGAGGAAGACGAGGCGGAGGAAGCCGAAGAGACTGACGAAGACGAGGAGGCCGAGGAAGCGCCCGCCGGCCACGAGCTCGAGGCCGAGGAGTCCTACGAGGACGACGACGCCGCGAACGTGCTCCACCTCGATCTCGAGGGGCTGTTCCTCGACCTGCTCGGCCTCGAGGTCAACCTGGATCCGGTCGTGCTCAACGTCTCGGCCTGTCCCGGGGAGAACAACCTGGTCGGGAACCTCCTGTCGGCGGTCTCCGGCCTGCTCGACGGCTCCCAGGAGCTGCTTGGCGGCGTCCAGTCGCTGCTCGAGAAGCCCGCCGACGCGCTGTCCTCGATCGTCGACCGCTCGCGGGAGGCGCTGACCTCCCTGGTGAGCAAGCCCCGGGAGTTCGTCAGCGCGCTGCTTGGCGGCGACGAGGAAGGCGAGGAAGGCGAGGACGCCGAGGGAGACGACGGCGAAAGCGAGGCGGACGACGAGGACGCCCAGGGCCGCATCTCCTCGGCCATCGAGACGATGACCGACAGCATGCGGGGGCTGATTCCGGATCTCCCCGTCGAAGAGTTCATCGCCACGGTGGTCCGCGAGATCCTCCAGGCGCTGATCGACCAGCTTGAGGGCGACGAATCGTCGACCGACCAGAACGGCGACGCGGAGGCGAGCGCGTAACATGAGCGAGGAACCCCAGTCGCTGACCGACCAGATCGACTACGACGAGATCGGCGAGAACCTCCAGCTCGAGGAGCTCGTCGAGGGTACACAGTGGGAGGACGAACTCAGCGAGGACGAGCCCCTCGGGGAGACGCTGGGCGGCCTGATCGGCGCGATCGTCGGCCGGAAGATCGGCGAGCAGGCGGGTCGAGCGATCGGCGACCTCGTCGTCGAGGAACTGCTCAGCTCCGGGGACGGAGGCGACGAGGGAGACGACGGCGGTGCGGACGAAAACGCGGCGGAAGGCGACGCGGACGAAGACGACGAAGGCGGTGATAGCGAGGGCTCGGACGACGAGAGCGAGGATCAGAACGCGGACGGCGAGGGCGACGATACCGAGGAATCGAACGGCGAGGACGAAAGCGACGAGGACGGAGGAGAGTAACCGTGCCGCCGTGTTCACTGCGCCGAGCGACGCGAGGTGAGCGCGATGAGTGACGACGACGACGGCGGACTGAAACAGCTGGTTACCGACGAGGTCACCGAACAGGTCGACGTCGCCGACCTGCTCGGGGACGGCAGCCTCGAGGACAACCTCGACGGCGGCGAGGTCGGCGCGGCCGTCGGCCGTCAGTTCGGCGAACAGCTCGGCCGCGAGATCGGGGCGACGATCGGCGGTAACGTCCAGGACTCCCTCAAACAGGGGATCGAGAGCGGCAAGAGCCTCCGCGAGCTCGTCGCCGACATCGTGGCCGCGATCCGCGCGGCGATCCGCGAGGCGATCGACAACGTTCTCGGACGGGACGTCCTCTCGTCGGCGACCGACGCGTTGACCGACGGCGAAGCGGAAGACGAGGACGAAGGGGACGACGACGCCGAGCCGACGGAAGAGGAACCCGAGGACGACGAGAGCGCCGAGGATGCGACCGACGAAAGCGATAAGCCCGACGACGGCGAAGACGAAGCGGAGGAACCCGAGGAGCCGTCGGTCGAAGAACTCGAGGATCTGCGCCGGGAGACCCTCGAGGACTTCCTCGGCGTGATGTCCTATCAGGACCTGCAGTCGGTCGCCAAGGACGTCGGCGTCAAGGCCAACCTCAGCCGCGAGGAGATGAGCGAGAAGATCATCGAGGCCGTCGCGGACGAGGGCGGCGATTCCGACGGCGAGGGAGACGACGCCGGCAACAACGACGACTCGGACGACGAGGACGACGGCTAACGCAGCTCCATCGGTTCCCACTATTCCGACCATGACCGACGACCTCTACGACCGGATTACGGCGATACTCGACGACGCCAGCACGGAAAGCGGCGCCCTCGCCGTTCCCGAGAACGGCGACGGTGACGGCGCCGACGACGACCTGCTCGAGCTGGCCGAGGAGGCGGCCGACATCCTCGAGGAGACCGATCCCCGGACGCTGCTCGAGGCCGTCGGGCTGGGAACCCTCGAGGACGGCACCGAGCCCGAGACCGTCCCCGAGGCGATCACCAAGGGCCAGCCCGACCGCGTCGAGGAGCTCCGGCGGCTGGTCCGCCTCGCGAAGCTCGCCGACCGATCGGAGGGGGGAGAGCTCGGCGACGTGATCGACGGGCTCCGCGAGGCGACCGGCGACGAGGACGACGCCGACTCCGAAGCGGACGAGGAGGATGCGGAGGCAGACGGCGACGAGGACCCCGAGGACGAAGAGTCGACGGACGGCGACGAAGACGGGGACGGGACAGCCGACGAGGAGTCGACGGACGGCGACGAAGACGGGGACGGGACGGCCGACGAGGAGTCGACGGACGCGGCCGACGAACTCGAGGAGCGCCTCCGGGACGCCGTGGGCTCGTCGTTCGAGGAGTTCGGCGCCGACCTCGAGTCGGTGCGGGACCAGCTGGCTGCGGCCGCGGGTGCCGACGACGGTTCGGACGGGGGCGACGAGGAGGACGGACCTCTCGACTCCGCCGGGGATCTTCTGGATTCCGAGGACGGCGACGGAGACGAGGGCGAAGACGATGACGACGAGGGCGACGACGGCGGAGATGAGGAAGACGATGACGACGGCCTGCTGGGCTCCGACGACGGTCTCGGCTCGAGCGATTCCTCTCGGTACTCGACGATGGCGCCCCCGCCCAACAAGCGGGCGGACATGAACGCGGTCAAGCGACACTCGACGATGCCGAAGCGCAACCGGTAGCGACCGCCGGCGGGCCGTAGCTCTTTGACGCTTCCCGTCGTAGCCCGGGGTATGTACGACTCGATCCTCGTCGCGACCGACGGGAGCGAGGCGGCCTCGGTGGCGGCCGAACACGCGGTCGAACTCGCGGACCGACTCGGCGCGACGCTGTACGGCGTCGCCGTCGTCGAGACCCGGACCGAGTACGACAACGCCATCGTCGATCCCGACGAGGTCGAGAGCCACCTCCGCGAGCGAGCCGCGGCGTCGCTGGCGACCCTCGAGGAGCGGGCCGCCGGGGCCGAGGTCCCGGTCGAGACGGCGGTGCGGGTCGGGGTCCCCCACGAGGAGATCGTCACCTACGCCGACGACTGTGACGCCGACGCGATCGTTATCGGCGCTCGCGGCCGATCGTCGTTCAAGGGCGCCTTGCTCGGCAGCACCGTCGACGCCGTCGTCAGGCTCGCGACCCGACCGGTGCTGGTCGTCGGCGATGGGTGAGGAGTTTTATTCCTCCTTCGAGTACCGTTTTGCGAATGCACGACTGGATCGACAGCTACGACGAGCGGGACTGGCAGACCACCGAGGAGGGCACCGTCCGCTACGCGCTGATCGGACTCGGCTGGTGGACCGTCGACGTCGCGATCCCGGCGATCGAGGACTCCGATCTCGGCGAGGTGTCGGTGCTGGTCAGCAGCTCGGCCGAAAAGGCCGAACGGCTCGCCGAGGAGAACGACGTCGAGCGCGGGATCAGCTACGACCAGT
Source organism: Natronococcus jeotgali DSM 18795 (assembly GCF_000337695.1). Taxonomy (GTDB): domain Archaea; phylum Halobacteriota; class Halobacteria; order Halobacteriales; family Natrialbaceae; genus Natronococcus; species Natronococcus jeotgali. The sequence goes on along the minus strand of NZ_AOIA01000153.1, from coordinate 57,568 downwards.
ACCACGACGGGGCGGCGAGCGACGCCTACGACGCCGTCTACGTCGGCACCCCGAACGCCTTCCACCTCGAGTACGCCGAGACGGCCGCCGAGCTCGGCAAGGCCGTCCTCTGCGAGAAGCCGATGGAGGCGACCGTCGAGCGGGCCGAACGGATGGTCGAGGCCTGCGAGGACGGCGACGTCCCGCTGATGATCGCCTACCGGATGCAGACCGAGCCCGCGGTCCGACGGGCTCGAGCGCTCGTCGAATCGGGCTTCCTCGGCGAGCCCGTCTCGGTCTACGGGGCGAACGGCCAGCCGCTGCTCGAGATGAACCCCGACCCCGACCAGTGGCGACTCGATCCCGACCTCACGGGGTACGGCACCTCGGTGATGGATCTGGGGATCTACTCGATCAACACCACCCGGTACCTGCTCCGGCGAGAGCCCGTAAGCGTCGCCTCGCGGATGTCCTCGCACCACGAGGCGTTCGCCGACGTCCCCGACGAGCGCGCGTCCTCGTCGCTGTTGCTCGAGGACGACGTTCACGTGATCACGACCTCGAGCCAGCGCGCCCACGAGGACACCCACCTGAAACTGACCGGAACCGAGGGGACGATCGAGCTCGACCCGGCGTTCCACGGCGAGGCGACCCTGAAATGCTCCCGCGGCGACGTCTCCGTCGAGGTCGAACACGGCGAGTTCGACGCACAGACGGAGGTCCGGGAGGTGTTCGACTACTTCGCGGACCGCGTGCTGACCGGCGCCGAGATCTACCCCGACGGTCGCCACGGCCTCGTCGATATGCGGATCGTCGAGGCGATCCACCGGGCCGCCGACGAGGGTGCCCCGATCGAGTTCTAGCACCGAGCGGACGGCGTTTGTCGGGGCGGCAACGGACCGGAGCTACCCGGTCTTGTAGACGCCTCGAGCGTCCGCCACGCGCGTCCCGTCCTCGTCCGCGGAGACGGCCACGTCGACGACGCCGACGTCGCTCCCGCACCGGACGACGTCGGCCTCGGCGGAGAGGTCGCCGGCGCCCGCCGCGAGGTAGTCGATTCGCATGTCGACCGTCGGCACGGGCTGGTCAACCAGCGAGACCAGCGCCGCGCCGCCGACGGTGTCCGCGAGCGTGAAGGTGACCCCGCCGTGGGCCAGCAGCTCGTCCGCGTTCCAGGAGAGGTCCTCGGTTACCTCGAGGGTCCCCTCGGCGTGGCCGTCGGCGCACTCGGTGACGTCGATCCCCAGCAGGTCGGCGAACGGCATTCCCTCGAAGAAGGCCTCGACATCCATGGCATGAGATGCCATACCGGTCGTAATAAGCGTGGTCACTCGGCGAGAGTCCCGCGATCGACCTCTCACCGTTGGGCCGCCACCGCGACGCGCTCGAGCGCTCACCGGACCTCGTCCTCAACGTCGACCGACGCCCCGACCGTCACGCTGTCGGGCCGGTGTTGGGTGAGGGTGAGGTCTCCGCTCTCTGCGTCACTCGAACTTCTCGAAGGGCTGCTCGCAGCCGTTGCAGTAGTGCATCGACCGACAGAGCGACGGCCCCTTCGGGTGTTCGCGGACGGTGTTCGTCGACTCGCAGTACGGACACTCTGCGCCCGCGTCCTCGCCACCGGTCGTGACGCTCGGGTCTCGGCTCCGTCTCATACGCTCAGTCCGAACTCCCGCAGGTCGTCCTTTCCCCGCTCCGTCACCAGTTCGACGGACCAGGGGGGGCTCCAGACGAGTTCGAGGTGCACGTCCTCGACCCCCTCGACGGACGCTACCGCCGCCTCGATTTCGTCCGTCAGCATCTCGCGAGCGGGACAGCCCGAGTACGTCAGCGTCACCTCGAGGATCGCGACGCCCTCCTCGACCTCGAGCCCGTAGACCAGCCCGAGATCGACGACGCTGATCGGCATCTCGGGGTCCTCGACCGCGTAGAGGGCGTCCCAGACGTCGGCCTCGAGGCCGGTCGCGTCCGCACCGGTCGCAGGCAGATCGGTCGCCGGGCCGCCCTCGCGGTAGTCGGTGTACGCGCAGGGCGTCGTCCCCGTCTCGTCGTCGGCGGGTGGCGTCTCGCCACTCATTCCCGATCCCCCATCAGTTTCGTCGGCGCCTCGCGCTCGAGTTCGCGGTAGGTGTGGGTGAGTTCGTCGTGGAGGTCGACCCACGCGTCGGTGTGGGTGCCGTCTCGGCCACGCTCCTCGGGGAGCGTCGCCGCGGTGACGACGAGCGCGTCCTCCTCGTCGGTTCGCGTCTCGACGGGCACCTCGAGGTCGAGCGACTCGAGGGACGGCACCACCGTCGAGAGCCACGCCTCGCCGAGTTCCTCGAGGGTCGCGTCCCGGAGTCCGAGGTCGACGACCGCGGCTTCGGTCTCCTCGTCGGCCGGTTCGAACAGCGTCAGCGCGTGCGGGAACAGCCGATCGAGGGCGTCCTGCAGCCGCTGGCGTCCGTCCTCGCCCGCAGCGAGCCGTTCGAGCCAGTTCCGGGCGTGCTCGAGGTGGTAGGTCTCCTCTTGGCGAATCTTCTCGACGCGGTCGGCGATCTTGGGGTGGGACGAGTCCACGAGCGCATCGAACCGGAGCTCCTCGGCTGAATCGTAGAGGTACGACCGGAGGACGGCGTCGGCCCAATCGCCCTCGGGGAAGGGCAGTTCGACGAGCGTGCTGTGCCGGAAGTCGCCGGGGTCGCGCTCGTAGACGAGGTCACGCTCCTCGAAGTCGAGGTCGCCGAGCACGTCGTACCAGAGACGCGCGTGGCCGAGTTCGTCCTGGGCGACGTTCGCCAGCGCGAGGTCGGACTCGAGGGTCGGTGCGCGGACCTGCCACTCGGTGTAGCGTTCGGCCAGCACGAACTCGTCGTCGCCCAGGCGCTTCAGCAGAGTCTCGAGGGCCTCTCGCTCGCGTTCCTCGAGGTCGTCCGGATCCTCGAAGCTCATCGGTCGTCACCCCTCCGTCGCTCGGCGGTCGCCTGTTCGTCCTCGGACTCGACGACCTCGCTCGCGTCCCCGGCGGTCGTATTGTACGCCGTCGCCCACCGGTAGATCTTGTCGGTCGTCCCGCCGAAGGCGACCTCGTCGGCGCCGATCTCGCCGATCTCTTCCCGCGGGACGACCCAGAGGCTGTTCGTCGGCTTGCGTCGGCCGTGTTGAATCGCGGCGAACTGCCTGGCCATCTCGCGGTCGGGCGCGTGGACGTTTCCGCAGTGGGCGTGGTACCCTCCCGCCTTCTCCTGGCGGAACACTTCCCAGATCATGGTCAGTCGGCCGCCTGCGGCGCCGTTCCGTCGGCGGCTACCGCGTCGTCCTCGAGCGCGTCGCGAACCCAGCCGACGGCCTCCCGGGCGCGCTTGCGCTCGTCGATCTGACCGACTCCGGGCTCGTACTCGTTTTTCGCGATCGTGAAGAACTCGTCCCAGTCCAGGTCGTCCTCCTCGACCGCGTAGGTGCCGTCGTCGCGCTCGCGAATGCGCGGCTCGTCGGGGATCTCGAGGCCGTGCTTGCGAGCTTTGGGGATGTACTGGTCGAGGAAGGCGTCGCGGAGTTCGTCGTTAGACTGCTGTTTGAGCCCCACTGCGGCCGCGAAGTCGTGGTGGGTGCTGTCGTCGTCGGTCGGCCCGAAGAACTGGATGATGCGGGGCCACCACTCCTCGAAGGCCGCCTGGGTCAGTCGCCGCTCCTTGCGCGAGCCCGTCATCAGCTCCGTGAGAATGTCCTCGCCGTGTTTGACGTGAAAGCCCTCCTCGAAGCAGACCTTGTCCATCGCGTGGGCGTAGGGCTCCCAGCTGGTTCGCCGCAGCGTCGCCTGCCGGCGCATCGCTGCCCCGTCGACGAAAAACGAGATCATCGGCACCTCGACCCAGCTCTCGAGGGGGTAGTGAAAGCAGTTCAGGAACTTCCCGTCGCCGTTCGCGAGGTCGTCGAGCATCTCCTCGCGGCTTTTGACCCCGAGCGTCTCCGCGGCGCGGTACAGCAACTGAGCGTGGCCGATCTCGTCTTGCGTCTTCGCGGAGAAGGCCAGCTTCCGGTCGATGCTCGGCGCCTGCCGGATGAACGGTCGCTCGAGGTACGCCCCCATGATCTCGCTGTTGGCGTGAAACTCGATCATCCGGGTCGCGGCCTCCCGGTACTCCCGCGGTAGCTCGTCGGCGGGGCTGAAGGCCCTGGGCCCCGCGCGCTCCTCGATTGCGTCCAGGTCCATGTCATTATAAATCGGGACAGACTCGCCCTTAGCACTTGACCGCCACATGACGTGGCTTTAAGTCCGAACGGCGGGAAGAACCGAACCGGTTCGCCGTGATCGAGGACTGTCTCGCGGTGGAGTTCGGGGTCCGACACGACGACTGTCCGCTCGCGGAGGCGACCGCGGCGACGGACGCCGAGATCGACGCGCGTCCCCCGCAGCGACGCAGCGACGGGCACGACCTCCTCCAGTTCGAGGCGTCGACGTCGGATCGGCTCGCGCGGGTCCTCGAGGACGACGAGCGGATCTCCTACCTCTACGTCTCGCGGACGGACGGCCGCTCTCGGTACCGCTGTCTGTCGAAACACCCCTGCGTCGTCCGCCGACTGATCGACGGCGGGCTCATCGTCGAGACGCTGCGCTACCGCGACGGCGCGGCGCGGATCGGCGGGGCCGTCGTCGGCCGCGACGTTCTCAAGGGGGTGATGGAGGCGGCCGGGGAGACCGTCGGCGTCACCCTCGAGCGCGTCTACCCCCTCGAGGCCGAGACGGCCGAGTCTCCGGCCCGCCGGTGGGAGCTGACGCCGGCGCAGGAGGCGTGTCTCCGGGCCGCCCTCGAGGCGGGCTACTTCGAGATCCCGCGCGAGGCCAGCTCCGAGGACGTCGCGGCGGAGCTGGGGATCAGCAAGTCGGCGTTTCTCGAGCGGCTCCGGCGGGCGGAGGCGACGCTGTTCGACGGGATGTTCGGCTAGCCGTCCCGATCTCGGCGGGCGATTCTCGAAGTAAATTATTTATACTGAGGTTTTAATGAGTGTCGCATGGCCTACAGCTACGAGCCCCACTACTTCGAGGACTTCGAGGAGGGACAGACCTTCGAGAGCGTCGGGCGGACGGTAACCGAGGCCGATTTCGTCATGCACTCCGCGTTGGCCGGGGACTGGACGGAACTGCACACCAACGCGGAGTACGCCGAGGACAGCGCGTTCGGCGAACGGATCGCCCACGGTCCGATGACGTTCGTCCAGGCGACGGGGTTCGTCTACCGAACCGGAATCGTCGAGCGGACCGCGTTCGCGTTCCTCGGGATGAACTACATGGATCTGCCGAACCCGGTCTACATCGGCGACACGCTCTCGCTCGATATCGAAGTCACCGAGACCAAAGACGCCGGAAGCCGCGACGACGCCGGGCTGGTCGTACTGGACACCGAGATGACCAATCAGGACGGTACGGTCGTCTTCCAGGGCGACATGAAGTTCCTCATCAAGACCGCGGAGTGACAGGCGACCGGAGTCGGAGCCGCTCCCCGATTTCGGCTCGCCCGTCGATCCGGGCGGGCGTCGTCGTTCCGCCTCGGACCGATTGCTCCAGACCGAACATTTACTTCCGCCCTCAGTGTGGGTAGCCGTAATGTCGCTTCTCGTTCCGTTCGACGGTTCGGTGCTCGCCCGCAAGGCCCTCGAGCGCGCCTCGACGTTCGGCGACCTCCTCGAGGAGGAGGTCGTCGCCCTGACCGTGATCCCCGACGACGAGGGGTACGCCCGCGATCGGGGCTGGATCGGCAAGGGGGAGCCGTTCGACGCCGAGGCGATCGCTTCGGGGATGCAACGCCGGGTCGAGGACGTCGCGCCGGAGGCGACGTTCCGGGTCGAGCGCGTCAACTCCGACGAGCCGACCGCGACCGCGACGACGAACGTCGTCCGCGAGATCAAACGGATCGCCGGCGAGCTCGGCGCCAGCGTCGTCTTCATCGGCTCGGAGAACGCGGGATCGGTGATCTCGCCGCAGTCGAGCGTCGGCAGCCCCGTCGCGAACGACCACCGCTACGACGTCTACGTCGTTCGTCACTCCGAGTCCGAGGCCGGCGACATCGAGGACGTCGACTCCGTCCGGTCGTAGCGCTCCCGACGGGGCGGCCGGAGGAACGTTTATTCGACTGAGCAACCTCGGGTCAACTAAGACATGGTCGACCGCAACGGGTGGGACGCCGACGCGTCGGTGCCTACCGGTCCGTCCCACGACCCGCCCGCGTCGTTCGTCGAGCAGGCGAACGTCGCGGACGAGGCCATCCACGAGGCGTTCGAGCGGGAGTGGCCCGACTGCTGGGAGCGGGCGGCCGACCTGCTCTCCTGGGACCGCCGGTACGACACCGTCCTCGAGGAGGGCGAGGCCCCCTTCTACGAGTGGTTTTCCGGGGGGAAGCTCAACGCCTCGTACAACTGCCTGGATCGACACCTCGAGGCGGGCCGGAAGACCCACGCGGCGATCCGGTGGGAGGGAAAGCGCGGCGAGCGCGAGACCTACACCTACCAGGACCTCGCGACGGCGGTCAACGAGTTCGCGGCGACGCTGCTGGATCTCGGCGTCGAGGAGGGCGATATCGTCACGCTGTACCTGCCGATGATTCCGGAGCTGCCGATCGCGATGCTCGCCTGTGCACGCATCGGCGCGCCCCACTCGGTGGTGTTCGCGGGGCTGTCCGCGGACGCGCTGGCGACCAGGATGGACGCCGCCGACAGCGAGTACCTGGTGACCTGCGACGGCTACTACCGCCGGGGCGACGCGTTCAACCAGAAGAGCAAGGTCGACAACGCCCTGATCTCGCTCGAGCAGGACGTCGAGACCGTCGTCGTCGATCGGCTCGGCGAGGACCTCCCTCACGTGCTCGGCGAGCGGGAGTACGACTACGACGAGCTGGTTGCGGCCCACGCAGGCGAGACCGTCGAGCCCGTCACGCGGGACGCCGAGGACATGCTCTTTCTGATGTACACCTCGGGGACGACGGGCGAGCCCAAGGGCGTCGTCCACACCACGGGCGGGTACCTCGCGCACGTCGCCTGGACCTCGCGGGCGGTGCTCGACGTCAAACCTGCGGACACCTACTGGTGTGCGGCCGACATCGGCTGGATCACGGGTCACTCCTACATCGTCTACGGGCCGCTGGCGCTGGGCACGACGACGGTGATGTACGAGGGCACCCCCGACTACCCCGACCGGGATCGGCTCTGGGAGATCGTCGAGAAGAACGCCGTCGACGTCTTCTACACCGCGCCGACGGCCATTCGAGCCTTCATGAAGTGGGGCGAGGAGTACCCCGAGAAACACGACCTCTCCTCGCTGCGGCTGCTCGGGACCGTCGGCGAGGCGATCAGCGCTCGCCCGTGGCGCTGGTACCGCGAGCATATCGGCGGCGGGGAGGCGCCGATCGTCGACACCTGGTGGCAGACCGAGACGGGCGCGATCACGGTTTCGACGCTGCCGGGCGTCGACGGGATGAAACCCGGCTCCGCCGGCCCCGCCCTGCCGGGGATCGACGCTCGAGTCGTCGACGCCGAGGGCGATGAGGTCGACCCCGGCGAGACGGGGTATCTCACGATCGCCCGCCCGTGGCCCGGGATGGCCCGCACCCTCTACGACGGCGACGACCGCTTCCGGTCGGAGTACTGGAGCCAGTTCTCCGATCCCGACGACGACCGCTGGTGGTACTTCAGCGGCGACGCGGCGACGATCGACGACGACGGCTACATCACCGTCCTCGGCCGGGTCGACGACGTGATCAACGTCTCCGGACGCCGGCTGAGCACGATGGAGATCGAGGGCGCGATCACCGGCGTCGACGGCGTCGTCGAGGCCGCGGTCGTCGGGCGCTCGAGCGACGGCGACACCGAGATCTACGCCTACGTTAGTACGGAGGCCGGCTGCGATCCCGACGGAACCCTCCGCGAGCGGATCGTCGAGAGCGTCGAGTCCTCGATCGGTCCCATCGCCACTCCCGCCTCCGTGGTGTTCACCCCCGAGCTGCCGAAGACCCGCTCGGGCAAGATCATGCGTCGCCTACTCGAGGACGTCGCGAACGACAACCAGCTGGGCGATACGAGCGCGCTGCGAAACCCCGAGATCGTCGGCGAAATCCAGTCTTCGGTCCGAACCGAGTAAACGGTTCGCGTACGCGACGATCGCGAACGCCAGACCTGGCCACAGCTCGAGGGGAAAGCGGAGTATCAGTCGCTTACTCGACCGGTGCCGATACAGTTATTTTCGCGCGTTCAAAATACTCGAAACGTGAGTCTCGAGGAGCCCGAACCCGAGTCCGCCGCGCTCTCACGCGAGGGGTACGAGTCGCTTCTCGACGCCGCCGAAACCTACCGGGAGGCGCTCGTCGTCCGCTGTTGTGGCGAGGTCGGGCTCCGCCCGGCCGAACTCGCGGACGTGACTCCGGGGGCGATCGACCGGGTGCGGACCGACCCGCCCCGCTACCTGCTCCGACTTTCCGGCTCGCGGGTCGCGTATCTCCCGACGTCCCTCGAGCGGGAGCTGCGGCGGTACGTCCGGAGCAACGGGATCTCGAGCGACGAGCCCGTCTTTTCGGTCTCGGCCCGACGGCTCCAGATGCTCGTCGCCGAGGTCGCCGAACGCGCCGGCGAGCGGTTCGACGAGCCGACCCTCGCGTCGGTCTCGACGGAGGACCTCCGGCGGTACTTCCTCGAGACCGCGCTGATCGACCGCGGAATCAACCCGCTGGTCGTCAAGCGGGTCGGCGGCTGGAGCAGCTTCGAGGCCCTCGAACCCTACCTCTCGAGTCCGACCGACGACGAGATCGTCGAGGAGTTCGCCGCCGTCGAGGCGAACCCGAACCCCGACTCGGGCGGCGAACGGACGGTGAGCGACGGGAGCGTCGTGCGGTCGCTGCTGACCGCGAGCGACCGCTGCGCGCTGGTCAGGCTCGAGTCCGACGGCTACGTCGATCGGTGGAACCGCAGCGCCGAGTCGACGTTCGGTTACTCCGCCGGCGATATCGTCGGCACCCACGTCTCGGCGCTGTACGCCGACGAGGCGGTCGAGCGGGGTCTGCCCGGCCGGGCGCTTACCCGCGCCCTCGAGGAATCAAACTACGAGGGCGACGACTGGTTCGTTCGCGAGGACGGGAGTCGGTTTCGCGCGGTCGCGGTCGTCACGCCGCTGCGCGACGACCGACACCGCTCCCGGGGGTTCGCCCTGCTGGTCTGTGACGTCTCGCAGCACCACGAGCGCCTCGAGGCGGTTCGATCGGATCGCGAGGACCTCGAACGGACGTCCGACGTCGCCGCCCGCCACCGAGCGCTGACGGACGCGCTGCTCGAGGCGACGAGCCACGAGGAAGTCGAGACTGCGACCTGTACCGTCCTCGCCGACGGCCGAACCTACGACGCCGCCTGGATCGACCGGACGACCCACTCGGACCGCCGCGGCGAGTGGCGGACGGCCGGCGGGCTCGAAGCCGACGAGGTCGACCGACTCGTCCCCGACGAGTGGGGCGAACCGCGGTCCTCGGCTCGGGACCGGCGTCCGAACGGAACGGGCGTTTCGGAGAGCGACGACCCGGGAGACGGGATCGCCGAGGCGACCGGAACCGGGGCGGTCGCGGTCGCGACGGGGATCGAAGCGACAGTTGCGGACGGCTCCTTCGCGGGTCGCGTCGCGGCCGTCCCGGTGTGGTACGGCGACACCGTCTACGGGCGGTTGACGGTCGCGACCGAGCGCGCGGCGGCGTTCGACGAGACGGAGCGAGCCTGGCTCGAGACGATCGGCCGACAGGTCGGATACGCCGTCGCCGCGATCCGCCGGCGCAACCTTCTGCTGTCGGATCGCGTGGTCGAACTCGAGTTCGTCTGCCGGGACGAGGACTCCTTTTTCGTCGAGACGAGTCGACGGTTCGACTGTCGCGTCGAACTCGACTCGCTGGTACCGCTCTCGGATTCGACGCAGCTGTACTACGTCCGCCTCGAGGGAGCGTCGCCGGCCGACGTCTTCGAGCGCGCGGAGGCGGTTCCCGGGATCGACGACTGTCGGCTCATCGAGACCTACGAGGACGCCTGCCGCCTCGAGTTCGTCGTCGAGGGGTCCTCGCCGACGCTGACGCTGACCGAGTACGGCGTCACCGTCCGCGAGGCGCGCTTCGAGGAGGGAACCGGAACGATCGTCGCCGAGTGCGCGGCCGACGCCGACATCCGGACGATCGTCACCGGACTCCGGTCGGCGTTTCCCGACTCGGAGCTGGCCGGCAAACGCGAGACCGAACGCCCGGTCCAGACGGGTCGGGAGTTCCGGGAGGGGCTCGAGGAGCGACTGACCGACCGCCAGGAGGCCGCCCTGCGTGCGGCCTACTCCGGCGGGTACTACGACTGGCCCCGCGAGAGCACGGCCGAGGAGATCGCCGACGCGATGGGCGTCTCCTCGCCGACGCTGCACAGCCACCTCCGCAAGGGTCAACGCGAGCTGTTGCGGACCTTCTTCGACGATCCCGCCGACGAGTAGCCGTCGACGATCGACGAACGGATCGACGACGAGAACCTAGATCTTTAGCGTCCCCTCGCAGCCCGCCGATCCCGTCGCGCGGTCGCGACCGCCGCGTCGGCGGACGTCCGGATCGAACCGCCGATCGACGCTACTTCCACACTATATTTGGTGAAAATAGAACTGTCGCCACCGCGTTCCGCGGCGTTTGGAGGGATCGTTTTGTACAACTAGAGGCAGGCTTTACTATGGCTGTTGTTCACTGAGTGGTTGTACCATGTCACAGGACGACGTTAGTCTCGAGGCGCGGCTCGAGGAGCAGGACACCTTCGAGCCGCCCGAGTCGTTCGTCGAGCAGGCGAACGTAACGGACGAGGGGATCTACGAGGAGTTCGAGGAGAACTGGCCGGAGTGTTGGGAGGGGGCAGCCGATCTGCTCTCCTGGGAGCGGGAGTACGACACCGTCCTCGACGAGGGCGAGGCGCCGTTCTACGAGTGGTTCTCGGGCGGGGAGCTCAACGCCTCCTACAACTGCGTCGACAGACACGTCGAGTCGGGCGACGGCGACCGAACCGCCGTCGAGTGGGAGGGCGAACTCGGCGAGACCCGCTCGTACACCTACGAGGAGCTTCTCGAGGAGGTCCAGGCCGTCGCCGCGACGCTCCAGGACCTCGGCGTCGAGGAGGACGACGTCGTCACGCTGTACATGCCGATGATCCCGGAGCTGACGATCGCGATGCTCGCCTGCGCCCGCATCGGCGCGCCCCACTCGGTGGTGTTCGCCGGCTTCTCCGCCGACGCGCTCGCGACCCGGATGAACTCCGCTAACAGCGAGTACCTGCTCACCGCCGACGGCTACTACCGCCGCGGCGACGCGCTCGATCACATCTCGAAGACCAACGAGGGCCTCGAGGACGTCGACCACGAGACGACGACGGTCGTCGTCGACCGCCTCGGCGACGACCTCGACCACTCGCTCGAGGACGGCCAGCACGACTACGAGGAGCTGGTCGCCGACAACCGCGGCGAGACCGTCCAGCCCGTCACGCGGGACGCCGAGGACATGCTGTTCCTGATGTACACCTCGGGGACGACGGGCCAGCCCAAGGGGGTCAAGCACACGACCGCGGGCTACCTCGCCTACACGGCCTGGACCTCCCAGGCGGTGCTCGACCTCGAGCCCGGTGACACCTACTGGTGTTCGGCCGACATCGGCTGGATTACGGGCCACTCCTACATCGTCTACGGGCCGCTGGCGCTGGGCACGACGACGGTGATGTACGAGGGCACCCCCGACTATCCGGACAAGGACCGGTTCTGGGAGATCGTCGAGAAGAACGAGGTCGACGTCTTCTACACCGCGCCGACCGCGATCCGGGCGTTCATGAAGTGGGGCAAGGAGTACCCCGAGAAACACGATCTGTCCTCGCTGCGGCTGCTCGGGACCGTCGGCGAACCGATCAACCCCCGCGCCTGGAAGTGGTACTACAAGCACATCGGCAACGAGGACTGTCCCATCGTCGACACCTGGTGGCAGACCGAAACCGGCGGCCACATGATCACCACGCTGCCGGGGGTCAACGAGATGAAACCCGGCTCCGCCGGACCCGGCCTGCCCGGCGTCGACGCGCGGATCGTCGACGCGCAGGGCGAGGAGGTCGACGCCGGCGAGGCCGGCTACCTCACCGTCCAGAAGCCGTGGCCCGGAATGTTGCGCACGCTCTACCGGAACGACGACCGCTTCATCGAGGAGTACTGGGAGGAGTACTCCGACCCCGACGCCGACGAGTGGGTGTACTTCCCCGAGGACGGCGCGAAGATCGACGACGACGACTACATCACCGTCCTCGGCCGGGTCGACGACGTGATCAACGTCTCCGGCCACCGGCTGGGGACGATGGAGATCGAGAGCGCCATCGTCGGCGTCGAGGGCGTCGCCGAGGCCGCCGTCGTCGGCGGCGACCACGAGGTGAAAGGCGAGGCCGTCTACGCCTACGTCATCACCGAGGACGGCTACGAGGGCGACGACGACCTCTCCGAGGAGATCATCGAGGGTGTCGTCGACGCCATCGGCCCGATCGCAAAGCCCGAAGAGGTCGTGTTCACGCCCGAACTCCCCAAGACCCGTTCGGGCAAGATCATGCGCCGCCTGCTCGAGGACATCGCCAGCGGCAACGAACTCGGTAACACGTCGACGCTTCGCAACCCCGAGGTCGTCGACGACATCCAGCAGCAGGTCGAATCGAACTGACGAGTTCCCTCCGAGGGGAATTCTTCGAACACCGAAAACACGTGGTCGACACGCGACACGCGCGACTATGTCAGAGAAAACCAACCACGACACGGACGACCCCCACGACATCGCAACCGACGGCGGACTGAGCGATGTCGAACGAGAACAGCAGATCGACTATATGGACGTCGAAATCAACCTCCTGAAGCCGGCGACACCCTTCATGCGGGATCACCTGCGGATCATCTGGACCGGCTTCGCCATCTGGGTGTTGACGACGTTCGCGCCGATTACGGCGACGCGTCTCGCACCCGACCTCATGACGAGTCAGATGCCGCTGATCGGATTCCCGTTACACTACTTCTTGCTCGCGATCGTCGGGCCGGGGGCGGCGCTCGTCCTCTCGGTCTGGTACGCGCGCAAGCGGGATCAGATCGACGACAAGTACGGTATCGAACAGGGCGTCGTCGAACCGGAGACGACCGATTCCGTCCCGGACGACGCGGCAGCAACTGACGGAGGTGTCGACGAATGATCGACGGCGCTCCGTTGCTGGCGGATCTCGCGGCCGGCGCGACGGACGGAATCGTGTTGCAAACCGACGAGGGACTGCTTCCGGAGGGGCTCAACGTCTCGTTCAAACCCATCCCGTCGGTCATCGTCATGGGTATGATGCTCCTGTTCATCGTCGCCGGCTTCATGTTCAAGGTCGCCGACACCGACGACATGTGGGTCGCCGGCCGTTCGATCGGGAACATCGAGAACGGGATGGCCATCGGGGCCAACTGGATGTCTGCGGCGACGTACCTCGGCGTGGCAGCCACCGTCGCCATCTCCGGCGTCTACGGGCTGGCGTACGTCGTCGGCTGGACGACGGGATACTTCATCCTGCTGATCTTCATGGCCGCCCAGATGCGTCGGTTCGGGAAGTACACCGCACCCGATTTCGTCGGCGATCGCTTTAACTCCGACACCGCACGTGCCCTCGCGGCCATCACCACGTTCCTGATCGGGTTCGTCTACGCGCTCGGACAGGCCCGCGGGATGGGACTCGTCGGGATGTATATCCTCGGCGACTGGTCGGCGCTCACCGGCGGCGCGCTGTCGGCCTACCAGACGATGATGGTGGTGTTCATGGTGATCACCGTCGGGTACCTCTCGCTGTCGGGGATGCTCGGCGCGACCAAGAACATGGTCCTCCAGTACGTCATCCTCATCGTCGCGTTCCTGCTCGGGCTCCTCGTCACCGGCTGGTCGGCGGGGTACACGACGATCCTCCCCCAGCTCGAGTACGGGATGATGATCGACGGTCTCGCCGCCGAGTTCTCGGAGCCGTTCGCCGGCGGGAGCTACTACCTGTGGATCGCGACGTGTTTCAGCCTGGTCTTCGGGACGTGCGGACTGCCCCACGTGCTGGTCAGGTTCTACACGGTCAAAAACGAGCGCGTGGCCCGCTGGTCGTGCACCTGGGGGCTGTTTTTCATCTCGCTGCTGTACCTGAGCGCGCCCGCCTTCGCCGCGATCGGCACCGCGCTCTACGGTGAGGAGATCGGCGCCGTGTACGGCGACCCCGGCATGACCGGCGCCGCCGGCGACGTCCTCGTCGTGCTGGCCGCACAACTCGCCGAGTTGCCGTCGTGGTTCGTCGGCTTCGTCGCGGCGGGCGGGATCGCCGCGGCGGTCGCGACGACGGCCGGACTGTTCATCGCCGCCTCCTCGGCGATCTCCCACGACATCTACGCGAACATCATCAACGAGGACGCGACCCAGCGCCAGCAGGTGCTCGTCGGCCGCCTGAGCATCATCCTGATCGGCCTGCTCACGATCGTCTTCGCGATGAATCCGCAACAGCCGATCGCGGCTCTGGTCGGGTTCGCGTTCTCGCTCGCGGCCATCGTGCTGTTCCCGATGTTCTTCCTCGGCCTCTGGTGGGAGAACACGAACCGTCCGGGCGCGCTCGCCGGCATGACGACCGGGATCGTCGTCTGGTTCATCCCCATGTTCAACGAGGGGAACTTCGGCCTCATCGACGGCGGACTCGGCATCGACGTTATCGCGACGTGGATGCCGGCCATCGGGTCGGCGCTCATCGGGACGCCGATCGTGTTCGCGGTCACGATCGTCGTCTCGCTGGTGACCACCGAGCCGCCGCTCGAGACCAAACAGATGGTCAGGCAGTGTCACAGCCCCGACCCGATGCCGAAGGACAAGACGGCCGCCGACATCGTCGCCGAAAAGAACGGAAGCGGAAACACTCCCGCGGACGACTAACCGATGTACGAACGCATACTCGTTCCGACAGACGGCAGCAAGGTCGCTGAGGCAGCGGTCGAACACGCGATCGATATCGCCGAGCGCTACGGCGCCGACGTCCACGCGATATTCGTCGCCGACACCGACGCGATCGCGTACGGGCTGGGAACCGAACAGGTCGATCGGATCCGTCAGGGCCAGTTCGAGGGCATGACGGAACTTCGGGAGGACGCCGAGGAGGCGACCGGGTACGTCACGGACGCGGCCGAAGCCGCCGGCCTGACCGCCTACGAACGCCACGCCGGCGGCCAGCCCCACCGACTGATCGCCGACTACGCCGAGGACAACGACATCGATCTCGTCGTGATCGGCAGTCACGGTCGCTCGGGCGTCCGCCGGGCGCTGCTCGGGAGCGTCACCGAACGGGTGCTCCGGTCGACGCACGTTCCGGTGCTGGTCGTCGACTACGAGCCCGACGACTGAGCGGACGCAAGACTGAGGTTCCATCGAACCCACGCTCTCGACATGAGACGGCTACGATCCACGCACGCCGGAGGGCCGACGCGATGAGCGTCGTCGATCGCGTGCGCGAACACGTCGCCGAGAACGGAACCGGCATGCTGTACGACCTGCTGTTCGCCGTCGTCTGGGTCGCGCTCGTGAGCTTCCTGTTCGATTTCGTCTTCACGAGCGCGCCCACGTGGGCCTTCTACATGTTCATGGCCGCGGGGATCCCGGCGTACTTCGGGTTCTTCTTCTCGCTCGAGACGGCCAAGCGACAACGCGACTGAGCGAGTTCGCCTTAGGGGACTACGGCGGAACGGACTCAGTCGTCGCCCCTGGCCTCGATCGCCCGCCGTCGCAGGCGGAAACACAGGATGGCGGCGCCGCCGAAGATGATCGGCGTCAGCAGGTCCTGCGGCGATCCGGACAGGGCGGGAAACACGCTCATTCCGGCCATTACGGCGAACAGCAGCGCCAGCAATCCGGCGATCGGAACGATGAACCCGTCCGTGAACGTCGTCCACCCCTCGTCGTTCGGTTCGTTGCTCATACGCACCGTCGGCCGTGTGTTACCTAATAACTACGCGTTCCGACCGTGGCTCCCCGCCCGTTCGCAGGGACCTTCGGCCGGGGGCTGCGCGGAAAGCGAAACCCCCTAACCGTCGCCCGAACTCCTCGTAACCATGCACAACGATAGCGAGGTCGCCGTCCTCCGGCTCGGCCACCGGCCCGGTCGGGACGAGCGGATGACGACCCACGTCGGGCTGACGGCGCGTGCGCTCGGGGCCGACCGCGTCTGGCTCCCCGACAACGCCGGCCAGTCCCTCGAGACCGTCGTCGACATCACCGACCGGTTCGGCGGTCCCTTCGAGGCCGAACTGACCGACTCGCCCCAGGCGCGCATCCGGAACTGGGAGGGGCGGGTCGTCCATCTCACGATGTACGGCGAGCGGATCCAGGACGTCGAGGACGAGATCCGTTCGGCCCGGGAGGACGACGGGGAGCCGCTGCTGGTCGTCGTCGGCTCCGAGAAGGTTCCGTTCGACGTCTACGAGGCCGCCGACTGGAACGTCGGCGTCACCAACCAGCCCCACTCCGAGGTGGCGGGTCTGGCCGTGTTTCTCGACAGGCTGTTCGAGGGCCGCGAACTCGAGCGCGAGTGGGTCGACGCCGACCGCGAGGTGATCCCGATGGAAACGGGCAAGCGCGTCGAACCCGCCGAGGAGTCCTAGAGCAGCCCGGTCTCCCAGAGGACCGTCAGCACGGCGACGAGAATCCCGAGCAGTCCGGCGATGAGCGCCTTCCGCGAGTCGTCCATACCATCGGCGTGACACCGATCCGGCATATGCTTTGTCTCTATTCAATACGCAGTGAATTAAACCACCTCTCGAGCTACGGCTTGAGCGGGCCCAGCAGCCCCAGCGGTCGACGGAGTCGACGGCCGACCGCGCGGGCGATCGATCGGATCATTGCCGCCGTCCCGGTCTCCGACTCGTCGAGGACGTAGCCCGTGCCGACCCGCTCGAGCGGGCCCGTATCGCCGACGGTTTCGACGACGCGCTCGAAGTCCTCGTCGGGCAGTCCCGTTCGATCCTGTAGCTCCCCGCGCGACAGCGGGCGGCCGGCCTCGCGAAGCTCCCGGAGGACCGCCCAGCCGTGGGCCGAGACCAGGTAGTACTCGTCCTCGGAGAGGTCGTCGTCAGGGTCGCTCGAGCGGTCGATTCCGTGACGGAGGTCGTACAGCGAGTCGAGACAGAGCCACGCGGCGACGGCGGCGAGGACCCCGTAGACGACGGCACCGTCTCCGATCGCGAGGGAGGCGAATACGAGTCCGCCGACCGCACCGAGGACGACTCCGGCGGCGGCGTCCGGATAGTCGCGTGCGGTGCAGACGGCCCTGAGCGCGTCGAGTGCGACGAGTCCCGCCGGGATCGCGATCACCGAGCCCGCAGAGAAATCCGTCATAACCGCGAAAACGGCGAGGACAGCCGTGACTCCGACGACCGCTTTCGGATCGAGTTCGTCGCCTATCGCCGCTCGAAACGACGTCATCGTTCGGTCGTACGTCATATCAATCCATATATCTTTGTGGATCGCGGATACCCGAATCGGAGCCGTCGACTCGGTACGGCGTCGCTCAAAAGACTTAATGGGCCGATCGCGCTACGTGTAGGCAATGGCTTTTGAGGACCTGCTCGAGGATCCGGTCATCCAGAAGTACTTGCACGAGCTGGTCGGTCCCACGGGGATGCCCGTCGCGGCGGCGCCGCCGGACGGGGAAGTGACCGACGAGGAGCTCGCCGAGGAGCTGGATCTCGAGTTGAACGACGTCCGGCGCGCGCTGTTTATTCTCTACGAGAACGACCTCGCCAGCTACCGCCGGCTGCGCGACGAGGACTCGGGCTGGCTCACGTACCTCTGGACCTTCGAGTACGACAACATCCCGGAGAACCTCGAAGAGGAGATGTACCGGCTCCACGACGCCCTGGAGGATCGCCGGGAGTACGAGCGCAACCACGAGTTCTACCTCTGTGAGATCTGCTCGATCCGTTTCGAATTCGGCGAGGCGATGGACTTCGGATTCGAGTGTCCCGAGTGTGGCTCGCCGGTCGAATCGATGGACAACGATCGCCTGGTCGACGCGATGGACGACCGCCTCGACGCCCTCGAGGACGAACTGAACATCGACGCCGACGCCTGATGGTCGTACTCGCAACCAAGCTCTACGTCGAGGGCGACGCCCGCGAGCGCGCGACCGATTCGCTGCGCTCGCTGATCGACAACGAGATCGGCGGGCTCGACGTCGCGTTCGACCTCTCGATCCGGGACGACGACTTCCCCGAGGTCGCCCTCGAGGGCGAAGACGTCGTCGTCGCGGGTAACGTCCTCCGCGAGGAGTTCGGCGAGATCGGTACCGACCTCGAGCCCGGCGAAACCTACGTCGGGACGCTCGAGTCCTGGAGCGACGAGGGGTTCGTCCTCGACGCCGGCCGTCCGATCGAGATCCCGGCCGACGAACTCGGGCTCGGCCCCGGCTCGCCGACCCAGATCCGCGAACGGTACGGGCTGGTCCAGCACCTCCCGCTGCGGTTCGTCTACCGCGAGGACGAACCGCCCCGCCTCGCCGACGAGGAGCGCGACCACCTCTACGAGTGGACCCGCGGCGACGGTCGGCTCAACGTCAACAGCGCCACGCGTGCCGAGGTCCGGGCGACGCTCAACCGCGCGGGCCACGCGCAGGACTACGTCACCGTCGAACGCCTCGGTCTGCTCGAGCAAAGCGTGATCTGTACCGAAGGAACGGATCCGCCGGGCCTGCTCGCGAGCGTCGGCGAGTACCTCCCCGCGGAGCTGCGATGCGTCGTTCCCTAGCATGAATCGGCGGCTCGCTCTCGCGGCGATCGCGGTCGCGTTGCTCGCGACGACGGCCGGCTGCTCGGCGATCTTCGGCGGCATCTCCGACGAGGAGCTCGACCGCGACCAGGAGTACGACGATCTGCGGGACGGCGACGCCGACGTCGCCGTCGACGTCGAGAGCGGAAGCTTCCTCACCAGCGGCGAGTTCCGCGCGGTCTACGACCTCAACGAGACCGAGGAGCTGTCGCTGTACCGTTCGAGCCTCTACCGGGAGGAGGCCCTGGATGTCCACAGCGTCCGCTACTGGTATCCCAACGGAACCGAGGTGACTGGATCGGAACTCGAGATCGAGCAGGGTCGCTCGAGCACCGACGTCGCGGTGCCGGACGGAAACGGCACGCTCGCCTTCTCCGGGGACACCGGTAGTCGAACCTTCCAGCTGCCGGCGTACGTCTCCGGTTCCTACGAGGTGACCCTTCCCGCGGGGTATCGAACGACGAACTTCCTGTTCGGCGACGTCAGCCCCGGCGAGTACGAACGCGAGATCGTCGACGACCGGGAACGACTGGTCTGGGACGAGGTCGATAGTACGATCTCGCTTCGGTACTACCAGACCCGAGACGTTCCGCTGTTTGCTGGCCTCGTGGGAGCCGTCGTCCTGCTCGGCGGCGCCGGCATGCTCTACTACTACCGGAAGGTCCAGCGGCTTCAACAGCAACGCGAGGAGATGGGGCTCGACGTCGAACTCGAGGACGACTCCGACGACGGGCCACCGCCCGGATTGAAGTAGTCGACGCCGCCCCGTCCTCCGAACTCACGTCTCGATCGAGACGGTCGTCACCGTCAGCCGCAGGCGGTCAGCGCCGCAGCCGTCCAGTTCGTCCTCGACGTCGTTCCACGCTCGCCGGTAGTCGGTCTCGAGAGCCGACACGGCGACGTTCTCCTCGATTTTGTGCGTTTCACTGCTCCGGTTGGCGACTCGAGCCGTCACCGTCGTCCGCCCGCCGGTACGGACCGTCCGATCGCCCGCTTCGACCCGCACCAGCGAGATCGTCGCGGTCCCGCCGCGACACGACACCGTCGGTCGCGTTCGGAGTCGACTTCCCCGCTCGTCGGCTCGGATCACCGCGCCGCCGTCGTAGGCGACCGTTCCGGCCGCCGACCGGTAGGCGAGTTCCCCCAGCCGGATCGGTGCGCCGACAGGGTCGCCGTCGACCGCGACCGTGACCTCGGTCCCGCCGTTGGCGACGGTCAACTCGCCGTCGCCGAGCGCCACGGCGGCGACGCGTCGCTCGAGACCGCCGTATCGCGCGAGCGCGTCGAGCTCCGCCGCGAGGGTCGTCATCCCCCGTTCGGCCGCGCGGAGCTGCTCGGCTTCCCGGTGATCGTCGACGACCCCGAGTCCCGCGACCGACAGGACCCCGACCGCTGCGAGAACGAGCCCGAAGACGAGCACGAACGAGAGCACCTCCGAGACGGCCCTCTCGTCCGATTCCGCCCCGTCCGTTCCCGTTCGGGCGCGGATCACCGCTCGCTCACCTCGAGCGCGATCCGCCCGTCCGCGGCGACGACTTCGAGCGGTCCGCCCGGGACGGTCCCCGCCTCGAGGTCCGCCGCGGTCGAAACCGGGACGACGACCGCGACGTCGACGCCGTGGGCGTCCAGTCGGAGACAGCCCGTCCCGTCCGCAACCTCGTCGCACTCGGTCCGAACGGCGACGTCATACCCGCTTCCCGCGACCGTTCGAGGCGCGCCGACTCGAGCGACGGCCTGGTTCCCGCCGACGGCGATCCGATCCGCGGCCTCGATCTCGCCGGCTAGCTCCTGGCCGACGGCTTCGAGCGAGCGCTCGGCGGCCCGTTCCGTCTCGGCCTCGAGCGCGGTTCCGGCTCCGGCCAGCAGCAGTGCGATCAGCGCCGCCGAGATTCCGAGCGCGAGGACGTACGTAACGGTCATCGAGACCCCTCGCTCCGCCACCCGACCGTCGATCACGGCTCCCCCTCCGGACAGGCCGCCTCGATCGTTCGCGTCCGCTCGGAGCGCCGATTTGGCGCTTCGATCGTCGCGCGAACGGTCGCGTTTTCGACCGCGTAGGTATCGTCGCGGCGCGTTATGGAGACGTCCTCGAGCTCGAGTCCGATCTCCGTCGACGTCGCTCCCGTACGGACGGTTCGGTAGTCGTCGGCGAAGACGTCGAGTTCGGCCTCGACGACCCGCTCGAGCGAGTGAGGCGCGGTCGACGCCGACCGGTCGCTCGCGCGCTCGAGCAGGCAGCCGATCCCCCGCTCGAGCTTGGCCTCGACGACCGCCTCCTCGCCGGCGTCCGGGCTCGCGGGCGACGAGGCGACTCCGACCGTTCCCGCCGCGGCGACGAATCCGATCGCGATCACCGCCAGTGCGACCGCTCCGAACACCAGGAGCTGCCCCCGGTCGCGGGACGATCGACCGGGCCCGCGACCGATCGATCCTACCATACGGTTACGCGCACCTCCACGACGGCGTAGACGGCGCCGCCCCCGGCGGTCGGCGCGATCGGATACTCCTGGGTCTCGCGGGCCGTCTCGAGGTCGACGTGGTTCCCGTCCGCGGTCAGGCGGTCGCCCTCGAACAGGGTTACCGCGTAGCTCGCGGCGACAGCCTCGGCCGACGGCGACCCCTGGTCGACGAGCGTCGTCGTCTCGGGACCGTCTTCGTGGTGGGTGACGAGTTCGACGTCGTAGTTCCACCCGCGGTCGGCGAAGCGCGCCTCCAGGATCGCCCCGAGCGCGGACCGTTCGGCGAAAGCGTCTACCCCGTAGGTTCGTTCGCCGTCGCCGTCCGCGGACGGACGATCGGTACCGTAGAACGCGCTCCGGCCCGCTTCGGCGCTCCCGTTCCAGGCCGTCGCGTCGGGGTGCCAGCTTCGAACCGTCGCCGAGAGGTCGCCCTCGCCGGCGACGACGAGCGCGTCCCGGGTCTCCTGCTGGAGCTGCGACCGGGGAGTCCGATCGTCCGCCCCGTGGGACACGAGCGCCGCCGACTGCGCCGCGACCAGCAGCGCCGTCAGCAGAATCGTCGCGGCGACCGCGCCCTCGAGGGCGTACGCCTGTCCCCTGTCGGCTCCGGTCACGGGTACACCTCCACGACGAGTCTGTAGGCCGGATCGTCCGCCCCGACCTCGAGTTCGATCGATCCGTCGAGCGAGACGATGCGGGCCGCGCTCGCCGCGGGTCTGCCGTCGGGGGCGGTCGGCTCCGCCACGAGCGGGACCCCTCCGTCCGCGTGCTCGAGGAGCGATCCGTCGAGCCGCTCGAGGCGGACGCCGACGTCGTCGCCGACCCCCGGCGGACGCCCGGGGTCGTCGCCCTCGAGCGCCGCGACGACCCGCGCGCCGTCGAGTTCGTTGTGCGTCGCGAACTCGGCGAGGAACCGATCCGCGATCCGCTCGGCTCGCTCGCGCTCGGCGTCGGCGGCGTCGGACGGCGCGAGCGTCGGGAGCGCGGCGAAGACGAGCGCGACCGAAAGCAGGAAGACGCCGATCCCGACGGCGAAGTCCTGGGTCGTTTGCGCGCGGTCGTCCGCGGGCGCCACGTCAGACCACCACCGTCCAGCCGACGAGCGCGACCGTCGACAGCCCGAGCGCGTACTTGAGTCCGCTCACCGGCTCGAGGGTGCGGACGTATCCACACAGGAATCCGGAGACGATCGCCTGCAGCGTTACCGCGTGGAACAACAGGAGACCGACGACGTCGGCGCGAACGGCGCCGCCGGACGCGGCACCGGCGTTCGACGCCCGGATCTCGCCGAGTCCGGCCCCGGCCACCGAGTCGAGAAACCGCGTCTCGAGGATCGCGATCACGGCGAACACCGTCATGAAGGTCATGACGATGACGACGACCTGCATCCGGGTTCGCGATCTGCGCTCGCGCTCGAGTTCGTCGTGGATCTCGCTCGTCCGGGCGGCGGTCCGAAGGACCGGTGCGATCCGGTTCGACGCGGCCTGGCTCTCCGCGATCAGCCGCGTCGTCCTTGCCAGGCGGGGCGTCGGGTAGGCGTTTGCGAACTCGACGAGCGCCCGCTTCAGGTTCGTTCCGTAGTCGACCTTCCACCGTATCCGCTCGAGCTCCCGGCTCAGCCTGCCGGTTCCGGTCTCGGCGACCGACTCGATCGACTCGAGCAGCGTCAGCCCGGTCTCGTTCGCACTCGAGAGCTTCCACAGCTCCGCGGAGAGCGTCTCGAGGACGGCCCCGCGGCGGCGGACGTTCCACTCGTGGGCGAGCGCGAGCGGAGCGCCGACGACGTACAGCGGGAGGTAGGCGTAGACGGCGGTTCCGTAGAGGGGACGCTCGACCAGCCCGCTCCAGCTCGTCGGCGCCGACCCGCTCGCGACCGCGAGCGCGATGGCGCCAAGCGACGCGGGAACGGTGACCGCGAGCGTGTACGACGGGTTGTCCCGGAAGAACAGGTGGGGGCGACGCGCCGCCGTCGCGACTCGACGGATCCGCTCGCGGAACGCGATCCGCTCGAAGACGGCGTACTCCCCGGACCGGTTCGGCGCGCTCGGGCCGAACACGTCCCGTTCGCCGTCCGCGTCGAGGACGAGCGTTCCGTCGCCCGGGTCGTCGTGCGTAACCGTCGATATCAGGACGAGAAAGGCGATCCCGATCAGCGGGACCAGTCCGTAGACGGTCAGGTACAACACCTCGCTGGGCACGGCCGCGTTCGGAAGCAGCTGCATGACGACCGTGACGATGAGCAACAGCAGCGGGAACAGCGAGAGGGTCATGTACAGCTCGCCGAACAGCTCGAGAGTTTCGAGCGTGCGCTCCTGTTCGCCCTTCGCGGCTCGCTCGAGTTTCGTTCGCTTCTCCTCGAGGAACCGCTCGACGTCGCCCCCGCTGTCGAGGATCGAGAGCAGATCGGTCAGAAACCGGGCGAGGTCGTCGCTGGGCGTCTCCCGGGCCCGTCGACGGATCGCGGTTCGGTAGTCGCCGTCGGCGTAGGCCGCCTCCCTGTGGACGGTTCGATACTCCCGGGCGACCTCGCCGTAGGCGTCGTCGGCCCGCGCCGTCGCCTCGACGATCTCGAGGCGGTTCAGCCCGCCGACCGATAGGGCGTACATAAACGAGACCGCGTCGGGGAGCAGCATGTTGATCTCCCGCCTGCGCCCCGCAGCGCGCGCGTAGGGGATCGCCACCAGCGAGCCGAACCCGGCGAGAAACCCCAGCGTCCCGAACGCGAGCCCGGTAGCCGTCACGAGCGCAGGTACCTTGAGCGTCTCGACGATCGCGACGGCGGTTCGGTTCGGCAGCGAAACGCCGAGGAGCTCGCCGACGCCGACGACCCCGGTCCCGAACAGTCCGTAGCCGACGAGTACGCCCAGAACCGCCAGACAGAGACCGGCGACGACGCCGATCCCGATCGCCCGCGAGAGGTAGTGCTCGACGGTGGCGTCGATTCTGGCCTGGGCGAGCTTTCGCTCGAGGCGAGCGACGAACCGGCCGTCCTCGGCGAACGCGCGGGCGGACACCGGGAGGAACCGATCGCCCAGCGAATCGGCGCTCGGGAGCGACTCGGAACCGCGGCTCATTCCGTAACTCCGCTCCGGTAGCGGTCGAACAGCGACTCCTCGGCCCGCTCGAGCACCGTCGCCGCCGTCCGCGCCGTTCCCGCCGACGGTTCCGGTCGGGAGACGCGGTCCTCGATCGCCGGATCGACGTCGATCGAGACGCTCTCGAGCTCCCTGAGCGCCGGGAGCCGCGCCGCGAGTTCGCCGCCGGCGATCGCCGCGAGGAGCGCGTCGGGCTCGTTCATGTACGCCTGGACGGTCGCGGCGACGTCGGCGTAGGCGTCGATTCCGTTCGCGACGAGGTGGGCGAGCACCACCGTCCGCTCGAACAGTTCCCGCTCGAGGCGGCGCTCGCTCCAGCCGCGGTCGAACGCGATCTCCTCGAGGGTGCTCGAGGCGCCGACCCGCCGAAAGTCGTCGCCGTCGGGCTCCCACCGGTAGACGTCCTCGACGTTGATCTCGTCGCGCTCCGGATCGTAGCTGTTGATCTCGGTCAGCGACCGATTCCGCCGGACTCTGGTGCCGTCGACGCGGGTCTGGGTCTGGACCGCGACCAGGTCCAGCGCGGTGAACATCGTCTTCGAGACGTCGATCGGCGCCGTCGTGAACCGCTTGAGCACCTCGTCGACGGAGTCGGCGTGAAAGGTAGTGTGCGTGGTGTGGCCCGTCGACATCACCTGAAACAGCGTCCGCCCCTCCCGGCCGCGAACCTCGCCCATCACGATGTGGTCGGGGCGCTGTCGGAGCGTCGCCTCGAGCAGGTCGAACTCGTCGACCGCGTCCGCGCCGTCGTCGGCGAAGGAGGGGCGGGTTACGCTCGCGATCCAATTGCGCTGTGGCAACTCGAGTTCGCGGGTGTCCTCGATCGAGACGACCTTCGTGCCCGCGGGGATGAACAGCGAGACGGCGTTCAGGCTCGTCGTCTTTCCGGAGGCCGTGCCGCCGGCAAAGAGCAGGCTCTTGCGGTTCTCGATCGCCAGCCACAGTAGCGCCATCTGATCGATCGAGAAGGTGTTCCAGTTGACGAGGTCGACCGGGGTGAACGGCACGTCGGTGAACTGGCGGATCGTGTAGTTGCTGCCGTGGTCGGAGACCTCCCGGCCGAGCGTGAGCTGGGCGCGCGAGCCGTCGGGCAGCGTCGCGTCGACCTGGGGACGTCGCTTGCTGATCCCCGCGCCCGAGCGCTGGGCGAGCGAGACGACGAACTCGTCGAGCTCGTCGGTGCCGTGTCGGACGTTCGTGACGAGCTGTTCGTACTCGGCGTGGTAGACGAACACCGGCGAGTCGTAGCCGTCGCAGGAGACGTCCTCGATCGCGGCGTCGCGTTTGAGCCCGTCGATGCGCTCGTAGCCGACGAAATCCCGCGTCAGGTAGTACCGTAGCTTCTCGATCTGGTACTCGCTCAACGTCTCCGGATCGGCCTCGAGGATCGCCCGCTCGGGGCGGACCTCGGCGCCCTCGAGCCCGGCGTCGGCGTCGCGGCCGCCGGCTCCGAGGGCGCTTGCCACCCTACCGAGCAGTCCACCGCCGTCGGCGGGCTCTCGGACGAGGCCGTACCGCTCGAGCAGCCGCCGGAGCTCCGACTCGACGACCGACCGCCGACCGCCGTCGTCGCCCTCGGGGGACTCCCCGTCGGCGTAGGCGATCGACGTCCGCAGCCGCTCGGCGAGAAACGTCCGGAGCTCGCGCTCGATCGCGGTCAGGGACGGCTCGATCAGGTAGTACTTCCGCTCGTTCTCCCGCTCGGAGCGAAAAACGACGACGAAGGCGAACGGCTCGTTCACCCAGTACCGCTCGAGCTCCCGGAGGTGCGGTTTCTCCCCGTCGGGAACGGCGCGCTCGAGATCGTACCGGCTCGCGACCGTCGGCGTCCCGTCGTCGCGGGAGAAAAACGCCGCCTCGTCGACCCCGTCCCGGACGGAGACGGTTCGATCTCCGACGAGCGCCTCGAGCTCGCGCCCGCTTCGGACGCCCGCCGCGAGTCGGTCCTCGAGCGCGGACCGCGCCTCGCGTCCGCGGCTCGGTCGCCGACCGATCCGTTCGGTACCGTCGGTGTGCATGGCCCGACCCTCGCCGCCCGATAGTACAAAAACTCGCGGCCCGCGAGCGACGCCGCGCCGGACCGAGAGTCGCCGTCGCCGCGATCCGCGGGGGCTCTGGTACGGTCGTCAAACCGTCGATCCCTCGAGCGGTCGGATCAGCTCGTTCGCCGTCGACTACGGGGTTACCAGCGAAAATCTAGAGCGGGTAAGATGAAAACGATGGTGTGGTGTCCCCGTCTGTGGGTATCGAACGTAACTACCACCGCTACGTCGCTGAGCCGCGAACCGAGCCGCGGCGGTCGGTCGCACTCGCTCTCGAAACGGATGCGAGACCGTCGGTTTCGTCGTCGGACGGACCCGCGCTCGAAACGCGGCGGGAGTGACGGGACGCGGCGACTGCGATCGCGCCGGCTCCCGTCTCGAGTTCGCCCTCGCGAGTCGGTGACACGTCACCGCGCTCGGCTCGAGAACGGGCGTGGCGGGAGTGAGCGAACGCCTCGCGTTCGCGAGCTACGTCACGCTCGCGAGACGGAATTCGAACCACGGTCGTTTCGCTTCGCTTCACTCCCTGATTCGAACCCACCATGCCGGTTCGCTCGCCACCACGTGGCTCGCTGTACGGGCGTGACGGGATTCGAACCCGCGATCAGAAGGTTAGGAACCTCCTGCCCTCTCCGCTAGGCCACACGCCCCGTCGAAGAACAGCGTTAGTTCGGCTCCGTGTCGGTTTCGTCCTCGGTGGTCACGGGCTCCGTGTCGACGAAGTCGTCGTCGGTATCGCCGAACTCGTCGTCGCCGAGATCGTTGTTCTCGCCGTCGTAGCCCTCGCGCATCTCCTCGAGTTCCGTTTCGACCTTTTCACGCCCCTTCTGGAATTCGCCCATCGCCTCACCGGTCGACCGCGCCAGCTTCGGGATCTTGTTCGCCCCGAAGAGCAAGATGGCGATGAAAAGGATGATCAGTAGTTCCGGACCCCCTGGAATAGGGGCAAACAGCGGTGCGATTTCTACCATCTCTATCCGTGGCTTACGGGCTGGCAATTATAACCTTTTTGGACCGGACGGTAAATCCGCCCTCCTGGCGGTCAGAGCGGCGAAACGCACGTCTTCGGAGGAGATACAGTCTCGACGCGGCTGCGGCGAAGACAGTCCCTCGACCCGCATCGATATCTCCCCGAATCGCTCCCGAGTGGCCCCCCGGATCGTCGGTCGTCTCGCCGCAGTGTACGGACTCGAGTCCAATCGTCCGGGTTGCCGGTATCTATATATGTAAGAATTACTGATAGTAAGTTAGTGTGATGGGAACGAGGACGACCGCCGACGGCTCGCGATCGCACGAGGACCGACCCGGGACGAGAAAACGGGACGGTGATCGGCGTGGGTGAGTCGATCGTTCTCGAGTGGACGCCGCTGAACGCGTGCCGGCGTCGACTCGTCTTCGAACCGCGGGATCTCGGCGGGTGGACCCGAACCGAGGAGGAGCGACGGGACGAGGAGTGGCGAGTCGTGGATCGGGAGGTCGTCACCCACGTCGAACTCGAGAGTTCGGGTTCCGACGGGGATTCGGGCGTAACGACCTATCGCGGTCCGTAGCGGGAACTCGCCTCCCGCGTGGACCGATCGGTTCCCGAACGGCGTCGAACCTCCGCTTCCGGGAGCGAAACTGTCTTTCCGGTCTGGGCGTAAGTCCGGGGCGATGGTAGATACCGGAGACGCTGCGCCCGACTTTACCGCACCGCTCGCGAACGGGGACGTCGACTCTATTACGCTCTCCGAGCGCCTCGAGGACGAGGCGCCGATCGTCCTCGCCTTTTTCCCCGGCGCGTTCACGGGCGTCTGTACCGACGAGATGTGTACGTTCCAGGACCGACTCTCGGCGTTCGACGACGTCGACGCGACGGTGTACGGTATCAGCCGCGACACGCCATTCGCCCAGAACGAGTTCCGCGAGCAAAACGACCTCGAGTTCGGCCTCATCAGCGACCTGAACAAGGAGATCATCGCCGACTACGGCGTCGAAATGGACTTCGCGGACATGGGCGTCTACGGCGTCGCCAAACGCTCCGTCTTCGTCGTCGACGCCGACGGCGAGATCACCTACGCGTGGGTCAGCGACGACCCCGGCGTCGAGCCCGAGTACGCCGAAGTCGAGGACGCCGCGGCCGACGCGGCCTGACCTACCCGTAGTCCTTTTTAAGCCGGACCGCCTCGTGCGGGTATGAGCGATTCTTCGACCGACGAGCAGACGGGTCGTCTCTACGTTCCGACTGCGGACCACCATTTCCCCGACGAGAAGCTCAACCGCGTCCTCGAGTTTATCGACGAGGACGAGGAGATCCAGACCTACCTCGAGGCCCAGAACGTCAACGCCGTCGACCGAATGCGGTACAACGACCACGGCGTGAAACACATCGAGATCGTCCGCAACCGCGCGCTCTGTCTGTACGACCTGTTGAAGGCGGGCGACGTCGAGTTCAACGGCGCCAGCGAACAGGGGCTCGCGGAGGCCGACGAGGCGGTGATCGTCGCGCTCGCGGCGACGCTTCACGACGTCGGCCACGTCGTCCACCGCGACCAGCACGCCTACTACTCGATTCCCCTGGCCGCGGACATCCTCGATCGGGTGCTGCCGGAGTTCTACGACGTCGCCGAAACGGTCCGAATGAGAGGCGAGGTCTTGCACGCGATCCTCTGTCACCACACCGCCGAGACGCCCCTGACCACCGAGGCCGGCGTCATCCGCGTCGCCGACGCGCTGGACATGGAGCGGGGTCGCTCCCGCATCCCCTACGAACAGGGCGGGCGCGGCATCAACACCCTCTCGAGCCAGGCGATCAGTCGCGTCTCCCTGTACGAGGGCGACTCCCGCCCGGTGATGGTCGAAATCGCGATGACCAACGCAGCCGGCGTCTACCAGGTCGACAACCTGCTGAAGTCGAAGCTCCGCGATTCGGGCCTCGAGGACGAGATCCGGATCGTCGCCGTCAACACCAACGAGAACCACGAACAGCTGGTCGAACGAATCGAACTGTAGCGCTCTCAGGCGAGGCGGTAGCGGCCGTCGACCCGCTCGACGTAGTCGCGCTCGCGCAGCGTCCGCGCGACCGAGAGGAAGGCTCCTTTTTCGACGCCGAGCGCCGCGCAGACCTCGTCGGCGCTCGCGTTCGGCCACTCCCGCAGGTAGAGGTAGATCAGCTTCGCTTGCGCCGAGTCGAAGTCGTCGGGAATCGAAACCGTCGGTCGCGAGTCGAGTCGCATAGTTCACCATCCGTAGTTCGACGATATTAAAACTGAGTATCGTCGATCGTCGAACGGCTGTGCGGACCTCGATCGAGTCAGGATCCTTTTCCCGTCGCCGCTCGTTTCGGCCGGTATGAATATTCCGCTCATCGTTCTCGGCCTGTTAACCGGGGCACTCACCGGAGCCTTCTTCGCGCTCGTCGACGTTCCGATCCCCGCGCCGCCCGAACTCCCGGGGCTGATGGGGATCGTCGGGATCTACCTCGGCTACAGACTGGTCGAACTGTCGGGGGCGAGCCTGGACGCCCTCGAGTCGATCGGGCTCTAACGTCGACTGTCGAATCCGGTATCGTCAGGGAGCGACGTCCAGCCCGGCGGCGAACTCGCGGGCCCGCTCGCGGATCGCCGCGGCATCGGCGACGACGACCTCGCCGTCGCGCTGGAGGACCTCGCCGTCGACCATCGTGAAGGTCACGTCGTCGCCGTGGGCCGCGAAGGTCAGGTGCGAGAGGACGTCGTGGATCGGCGTCGCGCGCGTGAGGTCGGTCTCGAGGCCGACGATATCGGCCTTCCACCCCGCTCGGAGCTTCCCGACGCGGTCGAAGCCGGCGGCTTCGGCGCCGTTTACCGTCGCCATCTCGAAGACCGTCCGCGCGGGCAAGGCCTGGGGTTCGAGGCGATCGACCTTCTGTAAGAGCGAGGCCTGGCGCATCTCGGTGAACGGATCGAGCGCGTTGTTACACGGCGGCCCGTCGTTGCCCAGCGCGACGTTGATCCCCCGGTCGAGGTAGTCGAGCACCGGAGCGACGCCGCTGGCCAGTTTCATATTCGAGGACGGGCAGTAGGTGACGTTCGTGCCCGTCTCGGCGAGCACCTCCCGCTCGCTCTCGTCGGTCCAGACGCAGTGGGCCAGCACGACGTCCTCGCCGGTGAGGCCGACCTCGTCGAGCCAGTGGACGTTCCGGTAGCCGGTTTCTTTCTCGACGGTCTCGATCTCGCCGCGGTTCTCGCTGGCGTGAGTGTGGATCCGAACCCCGTCGTAGGCGTCGGCGAGCTCTCGACTGCCCCGCAGACAGGCCTCGGTACAGCTCACGGCGAAGCGGGGCGTCACCGCGTAGCGGAGCCGTCCGTCCGCCGCGCCGTGGTACCGCTCGATCAGCCGTTCGCTCTCGGCTAGGGCCGCGTCGGCGTCCTCGAGCAGCCCTTGGGGCGCCTCCCTGTCCATCAACACCTTCCCGAGTCGACCCCGGACGCCGAGCTCGCGGGCGGCCTCGAACGCTTCGTCGGCGTGGGCGACCGAGAGGTGATCGATGCAGGTCGTCGTCCCGCTCTCGATCAACTCGAGGTAGCCCAGCTCGGCGGCCGCGCGCATCTCCTCGGCCGAGAGCTCGGCCTCCATCGGCAGCACGTACTCGAACAGCCAGTCCAGCAACTCGGTGTCGTCGGCGATCCCGCGCCCGAGACTCTGGACCGAGTGGACGTGGGCGCCGACCGTGCCCGGCATGAGCACGTCACAAGCGTGGCGCTCGTGGTCCGGATACGTCTCGAGACACCGCTCCAGTTCCCCGACGGCGACGATCTCGTCGTCCGCGACGACGACTGCACCGTCCTCGATAACGGTGTCGGCGTCGGCGACGACGGTTCCCGACAGCAACATTCCCTCTCCCGGTAGCCGATCCAGCGGCTTATCTCTGTGGGTGTCTCGCCGCACGCTCTCGTCGCTCAGGAGGATCGCAACCGCATCGAAGCCCTCGAGAACACCCACGCGAAGCAGATCAGCCCGGTGAACGTGATGTAGGCGACGCCGAACGGTACCACGATCACCGGCAGGGAGTCGGCGAACAGGTAGCCCGCGAGGACCAGCGCCGGAATGAGAACGAGGTGCAATCGGACGAATCGCTCGAGTCCCATTACCTGAACCAACGGACGAGCGAACGTATAGCCCTGCTGGTCTCGATTCGAGCCGAAAAGGGACGGTTCGGTCAGTAGCTGCGCTCTTTGGGCTCGTAGGTTTTGTCCTGGCCCTCGAGGATGACGGGCCGGTAGAAGATCGACGGCTCGCCGTCGTCCCACGAGATCAGCGTGTGCTTGAGCCACTCGTCGTCGCGTCGCTCCTGGTTTTCCTGGCGCCAGTGGGCGCCGCGGAACTCGTTGCGCACCAGGGCGCCGAGCGCGATCGTCTCGGCGACGTCGATCAGGTTGCGCGTCTCGTAGGTCTGCTGGAGATCGGTGTTGAAGGTGCGGGAGGGGTCGTCGACGTAGACGTCCTGGTACTCCTGGCGACACTCCCGGATCACCCGCAGCGCCTTCCTGATCCCGTCGCCGGTGCGGAAGACGTTGACGTAATCGGTCATCGCCTTCTGGAGTTTCGCGCGGATCTGGGCGTGCTGGACGCCGTCGTCTTTGTCCATCAGACGGTCGACGCGGGCCCGTTCCCGTTCGACGGCGCGCTCGAGTAGGCCGTCGGCCTCGGCGGCGACCCCGCCACCGTCGGCCGCGACGCCGCTCGAGGTGTCGAGGCCGGCTTCGCCCGGTCTGACGGGCAGTTCCGTCTCGGTTTCGTCCTCGACGTCGTCGCCGTACCCCGTCCGGATCCGGGCCTCGCCGAGGTCCTCGCCGGCGGCGTGGCGGCCGGCGCGCTTGCCGAAGACGATCAGTTCGGGGAGGGCGTTCCCGCCCAGTCGGTTGCCGCCGTGGACGGAGACGCAGGCGCACTCGCCGGCCGCGTAGAGGCCGCCGATGTTGGTCTGGCCGTTCTCGTCGACGTCGATCCCGCCCATCGCGTAGTGCTGACCGGGCTTGACCGGCATCGGCTCGACGAGTCCGTCGACGCCCTCGAAGTCCTCCGCGAGGTGGAGGATGTTCTCGAGGCGGTCGAGGATGCGCTCCTCGCCGAGGTGGCGCATGTCGAGGTGGACGTACTCGTCCTCGACGCCCCGTCCCTCGCCGACCTCGGTGAGCTCGGCGCGGGCGACGACGTCTCGCGAGGCGAGTTCGCCCGAGTTGTTCGCGTAGCCGTGCTCGAACATGAACCGTTCGCCCTTCGCGTTGTAGAGGATCCCGCCCTCGCCGCGGACCCCCTCGGAGATCAGAACGCCCGTCGACGGCAGCGACGTGGGGTGGAACTGAATGAACTCCATGTCCTCGAGTGACGCGCCGGCGCGGTAGGCCATGGCGTGGCCGTCACCGGTACACGAGACGGCGTTCGTGGTGTGATCGAACGCCTGGCCGGGACCGCCGGTCGCGAGGACGACCCCGTTGTTGGCCTTGAACCCCTGGACGTTGCCCGACTGGACGTCGTAGGCGACGACGCCGTGACAGGAGCGGTCGTTGGGGTCGGCGGCGTCGTCGGTGACGAGGTTCATCACGTACCACTCGTCGTACACCTGAATCCCCCGTTTGACGACCTGCTCGTACATCGTGTGCAGCAGGTGGTGGCCGGTTTCGGCGCCGGCGTAGGTCGTCCGGGGGTAGGAGAGGCCGCCGAACGGACGCTGGGAGACCCGTCCGTCCTCCTCGCGCGAGAAGGGCATCCCCCAGTGTTCGAGCTGGATCGTCTCCTCGGGGGCGTCCTGGGCCAGGGTCTCGACGGCGGGGGCGTCGGCCAGGTAGTCCGACCCCTTCATCGTGTCGTAGGCGTGGAGTTCCCAGTCGTCGCCCTCCTGGAGGGCGGCGTTGATCCCGCCCTCGGCCGCGCCGGTGTGGCTGCGGACCGGGTGGAGTTTCGAGACGATCGCCGTGTCGGCGCCCGCCTCGTGCGCTGCGATTGCGGCCCGGAGGCCGGCGCCGCCGGCGCCGACCACGATAACGTCGTGTTCGTACATCTTACCAGAACTTCAGGTTCTTCTTGACTGCCTCCCGCTTGAGCTCCTGAATGTGCTCGGTCAGGGGGATGTCCTTCGGACACACCTCGGTACAGGAGAACTGGGTCTGGCACCGCCAGACGCCGTGTTCCTGCTCCAAGATGCGGAGTCGGTGCTCTTTGATCTCCGCGCCCTCGCGGTCGTCCATCGCGAACTTGTAGGCCTTGTTGATCGCCGCCGGCCCCAGGTACTGGTTGTCGCCGGCCGCGATGTTACAGCTTGACATGCAGGCGCCACACCAGATACACCGCGAGGACATCTTGATCTTCTCGCGGTTCTCGGGGCTCTGGCGCTGTTCCTCGAGGTCGTTCGTGGCCGGGGTATCCTCGTCCTGGAAGTACGGCTCGACGGCGTGCATCTGGTCGTAGAAGTGGTCCATGTCGACGACCAGGTCCTTGACGACCTCCTGGTGGGGCAGCGGCTCGACCCGGACCGGCTGCTCGAGTTCGGAGATCTGGGTCTTACAACCCAGGCGCTGTCGGCCGTTGACGAAGAAGGCGTCGGAGCCACAGACGGCCTGCCGACAGGAGTGTCGGAAGGTAAGCGAGGAGTCGAACTCGTCGCGAGCGTACATCACCGCGTCGAGGACGGTCATCCCCTTCTCGAAGGGGACGTAGAAGTCGTCGAACCGGGGCTCCTGTTTGCCCTCGACTTCGGGGTCGTAGCGGAACACCTTGAGGTGTACCGTCTCCCCCTCGACGTCGGACTCGTCGACGGCCTCGGCCTGAGCGAGTCCCTGTTCTTTCTCCTTGAGCCGCTCCTGCTGTGGCGACTCGGCGCCCCGCATCTCGGGGTCCTCCGGTGCTTCCTGCGATTCGGGTTCTTTCGGTTGTTCCTGTTGCGTACTCATGTTAGGTCCACCCCGCCATGGCGACCGCGACCCAGACGCCCTGTGCGACGAGCGCGATTCCGGCCAGCGAGAGCACGGCAAGCACGAGTTTTTTCGGCGTTCCCTCGAGTCCCTGGTTGACCAGCGCGTTGTAGACGCCGTTGACGCCGTGGAACGCGCCGGCGACCAGGAACAACACCATCGTCACGAAGTACCCGATGGTGCTCATCCGCTCTTGTGTCCCGGCGAACGTAACTTCTGCGGCGTGGTTGACGAAGTGCAACTGGAAGAAGTGAAACGCCAGCACGACGACCAGAAACGCCGCGGTAATCCGCTGGAGCAGCCAGCCGGTACCGCCGCGGGTAAACGAGGAGTATCGCTCCGCCATCAGAGCGCCACCCCGTCCAGGAACGTCGGCACGCTCGCGACGGTGATGATCCCGGTCAACACCAGCGAGGCGTAGAAGCTCTTGTCCTGTGCGGTGAGGCCGACGCCGAGGTCGACCATCAGCAGTCGAATCCCGTTCAGGATGTGGAAGACGGCCACCGCCAGCAGCCCGACCTCGAGTATGCGGATAATAAACAGCGACTCGAGTCCCTGGATAGTCTGGGTGTAGACGTCCGTTTCCTGCTGGATCAGTGCCACGTCACCGCTGGCTGCACCGATGGCCGTACTCAGCACGGCGATGTGGGTAAACAGGTAGCCGATCAGCATCCACCCGGTAAACTTGTGGAAAATCCACGCCCACATTCCGGCCGAGAACTCCTTCCAGCGCCCGAAGTCCTCGATGAGACCGCGATTGTAAGACTGACTCATACACTCATGTGGACGGTTTGACCGGGGAGGTATAGAAGTTACCTTTATCGGCCGGTTTACCGGGTTCCGAAGGTCGGTCCTTGCGGCGCCGTCGCCGACCGCTCACATCGGAAGCTGGGACTGCGACCCGGTTCTCGTCTTCGTGCGGTCGTTTTCCAGGGCCGTCCGCGTGTCGGACTCGAGCCCGACCAGGTGACAGAGCGGGTTCCCCGGGTAGACGACCGGGTTCTCGAGGACGCCGACGATAAGCCCGGTAAAGGGGGCCTCGACGGTGACGATGTCGTCTTTCTCCTTGAACGGGTTCGTGATGGTACAGATCACGTCCCCCTCCTCGACGAGCGATCCCCGTCCGTGTTTCATGTCGACGATCCCGCCGGCGTCGGCCCGGAGCCAGGTCTTCTCGTCGTCGGTGTCGATGACGGTCCGCCAGCCGGGCCAGTGGACGGCCGCACCCGGGTGGAGCCCGAACTCCGCGAACACGCTGGCGACGCCGGTGAGCGCGCGGTCGATCAGCCGCCGCTGGAAGCGGTGTGCCTCGCCCATCTCGATCGTGACGGTCGGAATGCCAGCGTCGGTCGCCTCGCGGCGCAGGGTGCCGGAGGGCCCCTGACCCGCGATGATGACGTGGGAACTGAACGCGCAGGCGACCCGCGCGGCGTCGGAATCGTCCATGTTCGCCCGTGCGTGGAGCATGTTCGTCCGTCCTCGCGTCGAGGTGTGGAAGTCGATCCCCAGGTCACAGGGCTCGATGAAGTTCGTGAAGATCCGGTGGGCCATCCGCCTGGCGCTGGTCGACCCCTCCCGGCCGGGGAACGATCGGTTCAGATCCCGATCGTAGATCGGCAGGTACCGCTCCTGGGCCAGAAAGCCGGGGACGTTCATCACCGGCAGACAGACGAGCGTGCCGTGAAGCTCGGCGTGATTCCAGTCGTGAGCGACCTCGCGCACGACCTCGATCCCGTTGAGTTCGTCGCCGTG
The DNA here is from genome assembly GCF_000337695.1 of Natronococcus jeotgali DSM 18795. Classification (GTDB taxonomy): domain Archaea; phylum Halobacteriota; class Halobacteria; order Halobacteriales; family Natrialbaceae; genus Natronococcus; species Natronococcus jeotgali. The sequence continues at coordinate 21,480 of NZ_AOIA01000153.1, read as the reverse complement.
TGCCGCCGCCGAGAGGAACGCCGTCGGTCCGGGGTGGTTCCCGTTGATGATCGTAACCGGGATCCGCACGGGATCGCCGAGGTACGTCTCGCTGATTCCGTACCGGATGTTCGCCGACTCGCCGGGATCGACCCGGCCGCCGTCGTACGTAAAGACGTCGTCGTCGATCGGCGGCGAACCCGACGACTCGCTCGAGTCGCCGTCCGCCGCGTCGTTACCGCCCATAGGTGCCCACTGGGTCGGCACCCTCGTGAATCTTTGTTCGCCGTCTCGACGCGCCCGCGATTCGGAAACGTAGCGAGAAAAGTACGTAAGACAGTTGAAATTCAGGGCATAGATTTTGTATGCCCGAACGGTACGGTACAGGCATGGAGATTCGCGAAGCGACCGACGCCGACACCGACACGATCCGTTCGATCGCCCACGACTCGCTCTCGTCGACCTACACGGACTTTCTCGGGGAAGAAACGATCGAGGACGCCGTCGAACAGTGGTACGGCGAGGAGTTCACCGAGGATATCGCCGACGACCACTCGCTGATTCTGGTCGTCGAGCGCGACGGCGAGGTTATCGGCTTCTCCCACAGCGAACTGGTCGGCCAGCAGTACAGCAACGGCCGGCTGCTGTGGCTCCACATCGACCCCGACGCCCGCGGCGACGGGATCGGCGTCCGGCTGCTCGTGCGCACCCGCGAGAAGCTCCTCGACGCCGGCGCCGACCAGGTCCAGTGTTTCGTCCTCGAGGACAACGAGGGCGGCAACGCGTTCTACGCCGACCACGGCTTCGAGCAGGCCGACCAACGCGAGGTCGAGATCGGGTCCGAGACGTTCACCGAGAACGTCTACGTCGAGGGCGAGATCGAAAGCGGCGACGACTGGACCGCGATCGACGAACTCGAGCTCGACGGGGAGACCGTCTACGTCAGCTACGGCGAGGCCAATCGGGGCTCGAAGGCGCCGTTTTACGGCGCCTACGAGAGCGAGGACCAGTCCGAGCGCTACGGCTGGCTCTGCGGGAACTGCGACTCGATCGACAACGCGATGGACACGATGGGGCGCATCGAGTGCAACGCCTGCGGGAACCGCCGCAAGGCGACGCGGTGGGACGCCTCCTACCTGTAGCGAAGCGGTAGCCCCGACACGTCTCCCTCGTCCGTGACGTTCGTCTCGTTGGGCCTGTAGGCTCCGCCTACCCGTCGATACCGACGGTCGCGGGCCGTCAGCGTGGACTTCGAGCGCGTCGCTGCGGCCGTCCTCCCGGAGTTGTCTCCGCATTACAATTGGGTCCCCGCTGGTCGTCTCCCTCGAGTCGCGGATCGCCTCCGACCTCGTAGCACGGCGTTCGACGGCCCACCTCCAGTATGAACAGACAGGATCACATCGTTCGCGGGTTCAAGGCGACGCTGGTCTCGCGGGCGATATACATGGTCTCGAGCGCGCTGTTGATGCTCGTGCTGGCGCGGTTTCTCCTCGACCCGGACGGCTACGGTGCGCTGTACTGGGCGATCGGCGTCCTCGCGGTGATCCAGCTCGTCGCGGACCTCGGCCTCGGCAAGTCGGCCGCACGCTACTTCTCGGAGTACCGCGAGCGGGACCCGGGCCAGATACCGCACCTGATCCGGACGACGCTGGCGCTGAAGATCGCGCTGCTCTCGATCGTCACGACGGCGCTCCTGGCGTTTCACGAGCACCTCGCCGCGGCGCTTGGCGATCCCGGCGCCGCGCCGTTTCTCGCGGCGGGGGCGCTGTACATCGTCGCCTTCTCCTTTAGCACGACCTCCCAGATCGCGCTGCAGGGGTTCAATCGCCTGGGGTACAGCGCGGCGATCCAGGCGATCAGCGGCGCCGGCCGCCTGGTGTTCGCGGTCGCGTTCGTCGTCCTCGGAACGGGGGCGCTGGGCGCGCTGTTCGGCTACGTCGTCGGGTACTCGATCTCGGCCGCAGTGGGGCTGACGATCCTGTACCTCGAGTACTACGCCCGCTACGAGCCCGCCGAGACCTACGAACCCGGGCTCGCGCGGCGTCTGGCCGAGTACAGCGTCCCCCTCACCGCGACCAGGAGCGCGAACGTGATCGACAAGCGCATCGACGTCGTCCTCGTGGGAGTCTTCCTGACCCCCGCCGCGGTCGCGTTCTACCAGCTGGGCAAGCAGATCACGGACTTCGCGCTCGCGCCCGCGGAGGCGCTCGGGTTTACGATCTCGCCGAACTTCGGCGAGCAGAAGGCGACCGGGCAACTCGAGTCCGCCCGACGGATCTACGAGACGTCGCTGACGAACGTGCTCCTGCTGTACGTCCCTGCGGCGGTCGGACTCGTCATCGTCGCCGACCCGTTCGTCACGATGGTGTTCGGCGCCGACTACGCGGGCGCGGTGCCCGTCCTGCAGGTCCTCGCGGGGTTTATCGTCCTGCAGGCGATCACGAACCTGACCAGCGACAGCCTGGACTACCTCGGGCGCGCCCGTTCCCGGGCGGTCGCGAAGGGGGCGACGTCGGTCGCGAACTTCGGGCTGAACCTCGCGCTCATCCCGACCTTCGGCGTCGTCGGCGCCGCCGCGGCGACGGTCGCGACCCACTCCGTCTACGTCGCCGTCAACCTCTACATCGTCCACAGCGAGCTCTCACTGCGGCTCGAGCGGCTCGGTCGGACCGTCGCCCGCGTCTGCGGAATCACTGGCGTGATGGCCGTCGCCGTCTCGCTCGTGACGCCGCTGATCTCGAACGTCGTGATGTTGTTCGTCGCGATCGCGCTCGGGGCGGCCACCTGGGGGGTGCTCGCGGTAACGACGGGGATGATCGACGCCCAGCAGGTTCGGTCGGTTATCTCCTGACGACCCCGGGTCTTCCGACGCTTGCTATCGCTCATGAACGCTTATCAATACCGTCGCTCACTATACTGTATGGCTGTTTCCGATTCCGTCACCGTCGGCGTACTGAGCCTCCACACCAGCAAGGAGACGAAGGCGATCCTCAACGCGGTCGAAGAGCTGGGCCACGACACCGAGTGGCTCCGCGCCGAGAACACCGCCGTCAGCGTCGCCGACGGGAGCGCCACCCTCGAGCCCGCCGTCGACGTCATCGCCAACCGAATGCTGCTGTCGAACACAGAACAGCCCTGCGAGGAGCTCGGCCTGGCGAACACCGTCTCGGGACTGGTGCCGATGCTCAACGAGCCGAAGTCGGTGCTGACGGCGATTCACAAGCTGTCGACGGCGACGGCGCTGGCGGCGGCCGACGTCAGAGTTCCCGACGTGACGCTGGCGCTCGGCAACCAGAAACTCGCCGAGGCGCGGTCCCGGTACGGCGAGGAGGCCGTCTACAAGACGGCGATCGGAACCCACGGCGGCGGGACCTGGAAGGTCGGTCCGGACGACCCGATCAACGCGAAGGTCGGCAACCGGTACGCGTTCCTCCAGGAGCTCGTCGACCTCGAGGACGCGCGCCACCGCGACGTCCGCGTCTACGTCGTCGACGGCGAGATCATCGGGGCGATGTACCGCTACGCGCCCGACAACGACTGGCGGACCAACGTCGCGCTCGGCGGGAGCGTCGAGGACGCGACCGACGACCTCCCCGAGACGGCCCGCGAGATGGCCCGACGGGCCAGCGACGCCGTCGGGCTCGACTACGCCGGCGTCGACCTCGTCGAGGGCGAGGAGGGCTGGTTCGTCCTCGAGGTCAACCCGACTGCGGGGTTCAAGGGGCTGTACGAGGCGACCCGGATCAGTCCCGCCCCCTACATCGCCAAGCTCGCGATCGAGCAGGCGGGCGGCGAGGTCGACGACGACCGCGTCGCGGAGCTGTCGGCGGTGCTCGACGACTCGCGGCCGTCGGCCCAGCCGTCCGACGCGTCGGCGTTCGACGGGGAGCCGGCGGTGATCGGCTACACCGAGGAGGTCGTCCTCTCGGGGACCAGCGGCTCGAAGACGGTTCTCGCGAAATCCGACACCGGCGCGACCCGGACGAGCATCGACACGTCGCTGGCGGCCGACATCGGCGCCGGCCCGATCAAGTCGATCACGCGGGTCAAATCCGGCAGCAGCAAGACCTCGAAGAGCCGCCCCGTCGTCGACGTCGTCGTCGGCGTCGGCGGCAACCAACACACCGTCACCGCGAGCGTCGAGGACCGCAGCCACATGGACTACCCCGTTTTGCTCGGCCGTGACATCCTCGAGAACTACCAGGTCGACGTCAGCCGGCGGATCGACCGCGACGCGCAGGACAGACCCGAGGAGGAGGAGTAATCGGCCGCGGGCGGCGGGACCCCGGACCCGACGGCGGACAGCCGCGAACCCCAGACGGGTCCGATCGACCCCATTCGGGCCGTAGCCAGAGATCCTCATCGCGAGCGGCGCGGTTCCGCCACGGATAAAAGTTCGTGAATGAGAAAGATCGGTTGGGCGATAGCGAATAGTTCCTTATCGGATTAGACAATCTTAATACGCGAAAGCCACAATCGAACTACGATGACGAGGTCCAACCAAGACTGGTGGCCGAACCGGTTGAACGTGGAGATCCTCGACCAGAACGCCTGTGAGGTCGGGCCGACGGACGAGGACTTCGACTACGCCGAGGCGTTCGAGGAACTCGACTACGAGGAGCTGAAGTCGGACATCGAGGACGTCATGACCGACTCCCAGGAGTGGTGGCCGGCCGACTACGGCCACTACGGCCCGCTGTTCATCCGGATGGCCTGGCACAGCGCCGGCACGTACCGCATCAGCGACGGTCGCGGCGGTGCCTCGGGCGGTCGACAGCGCTTCGCGCCGCTGAACAGCTGGCCCGACAACGCGAACCTCGACAAGGCTCGCCGCCTGCTCTGGCCGGTCAAGCAGAAGTACGGCCGCAAGCTCTCGTGGGGCGACCTGATCGTCCTGGCCGGAAACGTCGCCCTCGAGTCGATGGGGTTCGAGACGTACGGCTTCGGCGCCGGGCGCGAAGACGAGTACCGACCCGACGAGGCCGTCGACTGGGGCCCCGAGGACGAGTGGGAAGCCTCCGAGCGCTTCGACGAGGACGACGAACTCGAGGGTAACCTCGCCGCCACCGTGATGGGGCTCATCTACGTGAACCCCGAGGGTCCCGACAGCGAGCCGGACCCGGAGAAATCCGCGGAACGGATCCGGGAGTCGTTCGGCCAGATGGCGATGAGCGACGAGGAGACGGCCGCGCTCATCGCCGGCGGACACACCTTCGGGAAGGTCCACGGCGCCGAGAACCCCGACGAGCACGTCGGTCCCGAGCCCGAGGCGGCTTCCATCGACCAGCAGGGACTGGGCTGGGAGAGCAGCCACGGCTCCGGGAAGGGCGCCGACACGATCACCAGCGGCATCGAGGGTCCCTGGAACACCACGCCGACCCAGTGGGACATGGGCTACATCGAGAACCTCCTCGAGTACAACTGGTGGCCCGAGCGAGGTCCCGGCGGCGCCTGGCAGTGGACCACCCAGAACGGCGAGCTCGACGAGGCCGCCCCGGGCGCCGAGGAGCCGGCGGAGAAGGAGGACGTGATGATGCTGACGACGGACGTCGCGCTCAAGCGCGACCCCGACTACCGGGAGATCCTCGAGCGCTTCCAGGACAACCCCAACGAGTTCCGGAAGGCGTTCGCGCGGGCCTGGTTCAAGCTGATCCACCGCGACATGGGTCCGAAAGAGCGATACGTCGGTCCGGAAGTTCCGGAGGAGGAGCTGATCTGGCAGGACCCGATCCCCGACGCCGACTACGAGCTGATCGGCGAGGACGAAGCTGCCGACCTCAAAGCGGAGATCCTCGAGACGGACCTGTCGGTCTCCCAGCTGGTCAAGACCGCCTGGGCGTCGGCCTCGACGTACCGCTACGGCGACAAGCGCGGCGGCGCCAACGGCGCCCGCATCCGCCTCGAGCCCCAGCGCAGCTGGGAGGTCAACGAGCCCGACCAGCTCGAGACGGTGCTGTCGACCCTCGAGGAGATCCAGGAGGAGTTCAACGGCTCGCGATCCGACGACGTGCGGGTCTCGCTTGCGGACCTGATCGTGCTGGGCGGCAACGCGGCCGTCGAGCGGGCGGCGGCCGACGCCGGCTACGACGTCGAGGTCCCGTTCGAGCCGGGCCGGACCGACGCCTCCCAGGAACAGACCGACGTCGACTCCTTCGAGTCACTCAAACCCGTCGCGGACGGGTTCCGCAACTACTACAGCGACGAAGCCGACCGGTCCCAGGAGGAGCTGCTGGTCGACAGGGCTGATCTCCTGAACCTGACGGCGCCCGAGACGGCGGTGCTCGTCGGCGGCCTGCGCGCGCTGGGCGCCACCTACCAGGACACCGACCTCGGCGTCCTCACCGACCGTCCGGAGACGCTGACCAACGACTTCTTCGTAAACCTGCTCGACATGGACTACGAGTGGGAAGCGTCCGACGGCTCCCAGGACATCATGGGCTGGGAGGCGACCGCGGAGTCGGACACCGACGAGGTGTTCGGCCTGCGCGACCGCGAGACGGGCGAGGTCGAGTGGGCGGCGACCCGCGCGGACCTCGTCTTCGGGTCGAACTCCCGCCTTCGCGCCGTCGCGGACATCTACGCGTCCGAGGATAGCGAGGAGAAGTTCGTTCGGGACTTCGTCGACGCCTGGAGCAAGGTCATGCAGCTCGACCGCTTCGACCTCGAGTAACGCTTCGGCCTCGAGTCGCCGATATTTTTCGCCGACTACCCGTCCTCGAGCTCCCGCCGGAGCACCAGCTCGTCGTCGGTGATCTCGCCGACCTGCGACCGCCGGACGGAGCGATCGTCGTCGTCGCGCTCGAGCCAGCCCAGCCGCGCCTTGATGCGATCCGTCAGCCCGGGCTCCGGGTCGACGTAGGCGGTGTCGCCCTCGACGGCGGTGACGATCCCGATCCGTTCGCCGGCGTCGTCGACGACGGCTTTCCCCGCGTCGTCGTCCTCGAGTTCGCGGACGATCGGCTCGGTTCCGGGGACCGGTTCGGCGGTCGCCGTCGTCTCGGCGCCCTCTGCGCTCGGCTCGGCCGTTCCGTACTCCTCGGGGTCGACGAGCTCGCCGTCCAGTACGTCGCTGTCGAGGACGTCCGAGTCGAGCACCTCGGTGTCCTCGAGCGCGAACCGCCTGCGGACGCGCTCCTCGACCCGCTCCTCGACGGTCCGACGCTCGAACAGCTCGCTTCGGACGAGGTCGCCCGCTCCGTCGACGGCCTCGTTCCGGAGCTCCCGATCGACCGACTCGGCGGCGGCGTCCGACCGCGCCACGTCCTCGAGGACGGACCGTGGGACACTCTCCGGATCGGCATCCGCGTCCGGCTCGACCCGTGGCTCCTCGCGGGCGACGTCGACGCCGACGACCTCGCTCTCGACGGCGTAGCGTTCGACCTCCTCGATCGTCTCGACGCGGGATTCCGCCGTCGTCACCGCGACGGCGCCGTCGCCGACGAACTCGGTGTCGACGACCGTCCGCTCGAGGAGCTCGGACTCGATCAGCTCCCGGTCGACGACCTCCCTGTCGACGACCTCGCTTTCGACCGTGTCGCGTTCGACGACCCGGCTCTCGCCCTCGACGTCGCTCTCGACGACCTCGGTCGTTACCGTCTCGCCCCGCCGGAGGGCATCCTCGAGTTCGGACCGCTCCTCCGAGGCCCGCTCGAGGGCCGCCTCGCGCTCGAGGAGCTCGAACTCCTCGAGTTCCCCGGGGTCACCGGTCGACCCGCCGCGGTAGAGAAAGACCAGTTCGCCGTCCCGGAGGTGCTCGTCGAACTCGGCCCAGGCGTCCGACGCGTCCTCGTCCGCGTCGAGTTCCCCCCGCCGGGCGAACGAGTAGCCGTGTCCCTCGCCTCCGTGGGTCGATACCGGGACGGCGTCGCGCGACTCCGCCCACTCGCGGATCCGATCGGGATCGGTCGTCATCCGGCGTCGCTCGCTCCCGCCGGAGATCGTCTCGTCTGTCATACAGACGTTGGCGCCCGGCCGACGCTTCAGCCCGTTGCCGGCGTCTGCTACTCGGACTCGTACTCCGCCCAGATGTACCGCGTCGCGACGCTGCGGTAGGGACGCCAGTCCTCTGCGATCTCGCGCATCTCCGCCCGGGCGAGCTCGTCGCCGTTTCCGTACAGGTTCTCGATTCCGCGTCGAACCGCCAGATCGCCCAGCGGGAGCACGTCGGGGCGCTCGAGGACGAACAGGAGGTACATCCGCGCGGTCCAGTCGCCGACCCCCCTGATCTCGGTGAGCCGATCGATCACCGCCTCGTTCGAGTACTCCGCGAGCCCCGCCCGCGTGTAGTCGCCGTCCCGAAACGCCCGGGCGGCGTTTCGGACGTACTCGATCTTGCTGCGGGAGAGCCCGGCCTCGTAGAGCGCCTCCTCGTCGGCGGCCAGGACGGTCTCCGGCGTCACCTCCCCGCCGAGCACGTCGAACACCCGTCCACGGATGGCGGCCGCGCTCGCGGTCGAGACCTGCTGGTTGATGATCGAGATGCAGAGTCGCTCGTACTCGGTCCAGTCGGGTTCGACGTACGGGTCGTGTCGATCGACGAGCTCGGCCATCACGGGATCCTGACGGAGAACTGGGGCTGCCTCTTCTATCATACCGGTGGGAGACGGAATAAGGGATCGCGAGCAGATATACGTCTCGCTTGCGCGGCGGTCCGCTCAGTCCGACTCGAGGGCTTTCTCGTCGGGCGTCTCGGGTTCGACGCCCGCCAGCCGCATCGCGTTGCCCGTCACGCCGAGGCTCATCCCCATGTCGCCGACGACGACCGCGTGGATGACGGTCACGATCCCGAACGGCGCGCCCGCGGCGAGGACGGCCTTGACCGCCAGGCTCGCCCAGACGTTCTGACGGATGACGCCGGTCGCCTTCCTCGAGAGCGCATAGAGGTACGGCAGCCGGGAGAGGTCGTCGCTCATCAACGCGACGTCGGCCGTCTCGAGGGCCGTGTCGGTCCCCGCGGCGCCCATCGCGACGCCGACGTCGGCGGTCGCGAGCGCGGGCGCGTCGTTGATCCCGTCGCCGATCATGGCGACGCGGGGCTCGTCGGACTCGCCTTTCAGCTCGCGGATCAGCTCGAGTTTCTCGTCGGGCAACAGCTCGGCGTGGTACTCCTCGATTCCGACCCCGTCGGCGATCGCGCGGGCGGTGCCCTCGTTGTCGCCGGTGAGCATCACGACCCGGACGCCCCGCTCTTGCAGCCGGGAGACGGCCCACTTCGCCTCCGGACGGACGCGATCCGCGACGGCGACGACGCCGATCGGGCCGTCCTCGGTGCCGACGACCACGACGGTCTTGCCCTCGGCCTCGAGGTCGGGCACGACCTCGCCGAGCACGTCCAGACAGCCCTCGCGGTCGCACTGCGAGTCGGTCTCGTAGCCCATCGATTCCAGGGTGAGCCCCCCGTCGGTCGTCGCGTGGGTGTGCTCGAGGTCGGCCAGCCCCTCGAAGAGGTCGGGTTTGCCGACGTAGTGGGCGGTGCCGTCGACGTCGGCGCGGACGCCCGTCCCGGTAAGCGCCTCGAACGCCGCGACGGTCGCGCCGTCGGGGTCGAGTCCCCGATCCGCGGCGCGGTCGACGATCGCCCGGGCGACCGGGTGCTCGCTCCGTCGCTCGACGGCGCCGGCCCGCCGGAGGACCTCGTCGGCGTCGGCGCCCTCGAGGGGAACGACGTCGGTCACCGACAGCTCGCCCGTCGTCAGGGTCCCGGTCTTGTCGACCGCGAGGACGTCGCTCTCGCCGACGGCCTCGAGGTGGCGCCCGCCCTTGATCAACACGCCGTTTTTCGCGGCGCTGGTGATCCCGGAGACGACGCTGACGGGCGTCGAGATGACGAACGCGCAGGGACACGCGATCACCAGTAGGGTGAGCCCCCGAAGGAACCACGCGTTCCAGGAGGCACCGGTGAGAAGCGGCGGGAGCGCGGCGACGGCGACCGCGAGGACGACGACGATCGGCGTGTAGACGCTCGCGAAGCGGTCGACGAACTGCTCGCGGTCGGTCCGCTCGCGCTCGGCGTCCTCGACTGTGCGGACGATCCGGGCGATCGTCGAGTCGTCGGCCGCGCTCTCGACGTCGACCTCGAGGTAGCCCGACTCGAGGATCGTCCCGGCGAAGACCTCGTCGCCCGGTTCCTTGTCCTCGGGGACGCTCTCGCCGGTGATCGGCGACTGGTCGACCGCGCTCGACCCCTCGAGGACGACGCCGTCGGCGGGGATCTTCTCGCCCGGACGGACCACGACGCGGTCCCCGACCTCGAGGTCGTCGGCGGGGATCTCCTCCTCGGTGCCGTCCTCGCGACGCACCGTGGCGGTGTCGGGCGAGAGCTCCATCAGCTCCCGCAGCGAGTCCCGAGCGCGATCCATCGAGAACCGCTCGAGCAGTTCGGCGACGCTAAAGAGTACGGCCAGCATCGCCCCCTCGAAGGGGTGGTGGGCCGCCACGCTGGCGACGATCCCGACGCCCATCAGGAAGTCGATGTCGAGGCTACGGTTGCGCGCGGAGTAGTAGCCGTTGCGCAGGATCGGCGCCCCCGCGACGGCCGCGGCCGCGACGAAAGCCGCCTGCGAGAGCGCGTAGCTCCGCCCTCCGATCGCTCCGAGCGTCGGGTCCAGCGCCGGAAACCCGAACTGGAGGACCATCCCGACCGCGACGAGGACGGCGCCGACGCCCGTTCCGACGGCTCGACGGCTCCGCCAGACGGCGGTCGGCTCGGCCACCCCGTCGTCCCCGTCGGCGATCGACGACGCCTCGTAGCCGGCGGACTCGACCGCTTCGACGAGGGGTTCGACGTCGGTCCCCGGAGCGGTTTCGACGGCGACCCGACCCGTCGCGGGCCGCGTCTCGATCCGACCGACGCCGTCGACGTCGGCCAGGGCGTTCTCGACTTTCGTCGCACAGGAGGGACAGTCCATCTCGGGGACCGACAGCGAGCGCTCCGCGGCCGCGGATTCGATCGCGTACCCCGCGGCGCGAACGCGCTCGCGGATCTCGGACTCGCTCGTGCGGGTCGGATCGTACGCCACGACGAGGCGGCCGCTGGTCACGCGGGGGTCGATCCCGTCGATCCCCTCGAGACGCTCGAGGCTGTTTCGCACCTTGCCCGCACAGGAGGGACAGTCCATCTCGGGGACTCGCAACTCGAGGGTGCGACTCGAGTCGGCGGGATCGGCGTCGCTCATGACACGTCAGTACTCGGTCGAACGCTATACGGATTATTTGGCGTGCGCCAACTCGGTCAGAGCGCCCCGCTCGTGCCGGCGGCCGCCAGCGTCTCGATCGACTCCTCCCCGTCCACGAACGCCGCCGCGAGGGCGGCCTCGGCGCGCCGGAGGCGGTAGGAGAGCGTCGACCGCGGAACGTCGAGCACCTTGGCGAGGTCGTCGAGTTCGATCCGTCGCGGCGTCTCGTAGTAGCCGTGTTCGACGGCCGCCCGGAGGGCCTCGCGTTGCTCCTCGGGGAGCGACTCCTCGCGGTCGGCGTCGAAGCCGCTCCGATCCGGATCGAGCTCGGTCAGGCGGAGCATCTCCATCCCCGTACACTCGCCGACCTCCTCGCCCAGGGCGTCGAAGAACTCGTGGATCGGGGCGTCGCCGCCGAGGACGATCCGCCAGCGGTAGCGTCGGCCCTCGCGGTAGGTCTCGAACAACAGCCCCTCGCCGAGGTGCTCGAGGGCGACGTGGGGAACCGACGTACAGACCTGGGTCCGCTCCCAGTAGGTGTAGACGACGAGCGCGTCGCTCGACCGATCGAGGACCTGCGTCTCGACTTCCGCCCCGCAGTGGTCCTTCACGAGACAATCCGCGAAGTAGTCGGCCGTCTCGTAGGCCGCCTCGAGCTCGGCGAGCGCCCCCTCGGGACCGGTCGCGAGGTCGACCCGCCAGAGGCTGTCGGCGGAGACGTGACACGACAGCGACCGCACCGAGGCGTCGGGGTGTGTCGCGAGCACGTCCGCGACCGGATTGGTTCCCGGATCGTACTCGAGGGCGAAGACGAACTCTCTCATGGCCGTCCTACGGGCCCGAGCGAAAAATGATTCCCGATCGTCCGCGTAAGTGGTGTCGTGACCTCGACGTGATTACGTGGTTTCGCGGCCTGTGGCAGTTCTACCTCGCGTACACGAAGACCGGCGTCCACGCGGCCGCGGCCGCGGCGCTGGCGATCTTCGGGATACTCGTCTTCGTCGACGGCGCGTTCGCGATCCTCGCGATCGCCTCCTACGTGCTTCCGCCCGTGGTCCTCTACGTCCGCGCGGACGACGCGGCGCCGGCTTTCGAGGCGGGAACGGACTCGCTCGAGACGCCGGAAACCGACCGTCGCGGCGGAGAAACCGATCGGCGATCGACCGCTTCGGTCCTCGTCGACGAGCGGCGGGACGACGGCCGCGCCGCGGCGTTCGACGGCGACACGGACTCCGACAGCGACGACGGCGACACGGACTCCGACAGCGACGACGGCGACACGGACTCCGACAGCGACGACGGCGNCGACGGCGACACGGACTCCGACAGCGACGACGGCGACACGGACTCCGACAGCGACGACGGCGACACGGACTCCGACAGCGACGACGGCGACACGGACTCCGATAGCGACGGATGAACGATCCCCGCGGATCGCGTTCGGAAGGGGGTCGTTCGATTCACTCCGGCGAGGAGGCAGCGAAGTCCCCGTTCCCGTCGAACTCGACGGGCGTCGGTTCGCTCACGACCCGGAGGTCCTCGCGGTCCCGCGCGGCCTCGACCAGCGGCGCCGAGGCGTAACACCGCTTCAGGCGCATCGTGTCGGTCGCCCTGAGAACGCGGGCCTCCTCGCCCGGGACGGGGCCGATCGTGCCGAGGCTCGCGATCAGTCCCGCCCGATCGGTTTCGACCACCGGCGGGAGCCGCACGCCCCGAACCGTGCTCGCGGTGATCGCGTTGATCAGCGACTTCGACCAGTCCAGTCCCGCCAGCACGTCGCGATGTGCGAAGTCGGCCTGGCCCATTCCCATCGCGTTGCCCTTCGTCTTCTCGGTGAACCCGCGGGCGAAGATCCGCTTCACGTCGGCGGTCTCCGGCTCGGGCTCGTCGATCGTGAAGTGGCGCCGTCCCGTCACGTTGGTGTCCATCCCCTGCCCGCTGACGTCCTTGCCCAACCGATCGACGACGAGGACGTCGAGTTCCTCGAAGGGGAGTTTCGGCATGAGGTCCCAGGCCTCCTCGAGCAGCTCCGCTTCGCGCTCGAGAAAGCCCGACGGCGCCACGCCCTCGAGGCGGGTCGTCTCGTCGAGTTGATCCTCGACGATCGCGACGCCGCCGGCGACCGGGAGCGCCTCGAGGAGCTGACCGGTGATCTCGGGGAGCATGTTGCGCAGGCTCCAGTCGACGGCCCAGTCGTGGGCCATCTTCGCGCCGCGTTGTTTTCCCATCCCGATGACGAGCATCTTCGAGAGCCCGCTCTCGACGTCTCCGCTGAAGTCGGTGTGGGGTTTGATGCGGTTCACCGGAACGATGGCGTCGGCCTCGACGGCGTGAGCGTCCGCGTACACCGGGACCCCCCGCTCGGGCGTCTCGCCGACCGTGACGACGTCCATCGTCGCCCGGATCTCGCAGCCGATCGCCTCCTCGGTGACTCCCAGCGTCGCGAGCTTCTCGCGTTGCCCTTCCGCGGTCGCCCCGCCGTGGCTCCCCATCGCCGGGAAGACGAACGGCTCGTATCCTCGCTCCTGCAATCCGGCGACGACCCCGCCGACGATTTCGGGAAGGTTGGCGATGCCGCGGCTGCCGGCGCCGACGGCGACCTCGCCGCCCGCGGGGACCTCCTCGAGCTCGAGGTCCCCGACCGCCGCGGCCGCCTCGGCGGCGACCGATTCCGGCGGGATCGGGTCGGTTTCCCAGCGCTGCTCGAGGACGCCCATCTCCGGGAGCGCGACGTCTCCGCAGGCGGTTCGGACGGTCGACTCCGACACCGTGAGATCGTCGATCATGCACGAACAGTGCGGGGAGAGGGAGAAAAGCGTACCGAGGGGTCGAACTGCCGAAACGGCGGTGCCGGGCGAGCCGAGGCTCCGTCTCGGGACGCGTTAGAAGCCCTTGCCGAGCATCTCGCGGGCGATGACGTTCTTCTGGATCTCGCTGGTTCCCTCGTAGATCTGGGTGATCTTGGCGTCGCGGTAGAACCGCTCGACGGGGAAGTCGTCGACGTAGCCGGCGCCGCCGTGGATCTGCACCGCCTCGTCGGCGACGTCGACGGCGACGCGGGAGGCGTACTCCTTGGCCATCGAGGCGAGCTTGGTGATGTCCTCGCCCTGGTCGACCTTCCAGGCGGCCTTGTAGGTCAGGTTGCGCGCGGCCTCGGTGTCGGTCGCCATCTCGGCGAGCTTGTGCTGGATCGCCTGGAACTCCGAGATCGACTTGCCGAACTGCTCGCGGTCCTGGGCGTACTCGAGGGCCGCACGCGTGGCGCCCTTCGCGATGCCGACGCCCTGGGCGGCGACGGCGGTGCGGGTCTCGTCGAAGAACTGCATCTGTTGCATGAAGGCGGCGTCTCTGGTCCCGACGAGGTTCTCCTCGGGAACCCGAACGTCGTCGAAGACCAGCTCGGCGGTGTCGGAGGCGCGAATCCCGAGCTTGCCGGTGATCTTCTCGGCCGAAAAGCCGTCGCGGTCGGACTCCACGATGATCTGGCTGAAGCCGTTGTACCGGCCCTCGGCCTCGGGATCGGTCTCACAGAGGACGACGAAGAAGTCGCCGACGGTGCCGTTGGTGATCCACATCTTGTTGCCGTTTACCACCCACTCGTCGCCGTCCTTCTCGGCCCGCGTCGAGACCGAGGAGACGTCGGAGCCGGTGTCGGGCTCGGAGATCGCCGCGCCCGAGATCTTCTCGCCGAGCGCGACGGGCTCTAAGAACCGTTCCTTCTGGTCCTCGGTCCCGAAGTTCATGATCGCCTCGCAGCCGAAAGAGGTCGAGACGATCGAGAGCCCGATCCCGGGATCGTACGAGAACAGCTCCTCGGTGATGATCGCGGTGTCGAGGATGGAGTAGCCGGCGCCGCCGTACTCCATGGGGATGTAGGTCCCGGTCAGGCCCATCTCGGCCGCCTGGTCGACGACGTCGTGGGGGTATTTCTCTTCCTCGTCGTACTCGCCGGCGACGGGAACGATCTCGTTCTCCGCGAACCGAGCGACTTCGTCGCGGATCTGTTGTTGCTCTTCGGAGAGTCCGAATTCCATGGACGATAGTTATCTATGATTGGGTAAAGATGTTTGTAACCGGAAGTAAACGGAACTGTAGTTTCATTTACGAAAGAGGGAAACGTTCAAACGGGTCCGCATTGCATACGATACCATGGAGATCGACGATATCAACACCGTCGCAGTTCTTGGAGCGGGCAACATGGGACACGGTATCGCGGAGGTCGCCGCGATGGCCGGCTACGACGTCGCCATGCGCGATATCAACGAGGAGTTCGTCCAGGACGGCTACGAGCAGATCGAGTGGTCGCTGAACAAACTCGCCGAGAACGACCAGCTCTCTCGGGAGGAAGCCGACGCCGCCCTCGAGCGGGTGACCCCGCTGGTCGACATGGAGGAAGCCTGCGGGAACGCCGATATCGTCATCGAGGCCGTCCCCGAGAAGATGGAGATCAAGAAGGACGTCTACGGGGAACTCGAGGAGGTCGCGCCCGATCGGGCGATCTTCGCGACGAACACCTCCAGTCTCTCGATCACCGAACTCGCCGAGGTGACCGACCGTCCGGGGCGGTTCTGTGGGATGCACTTCTTCAATCCTCCCGTCCGGATGCCGCTGGTCGAAGTGATCTCGGGCGCCGAGAGCGACGAGGAGACCCTCGAGATCGTCGAGGCCCTGGCGGAGGACTTCGAGAAGTCGCCCGTGCGCGTCCACAAGGACTCGCCCGGGTTCATCGTCAACCGCATCCTCGTCCCCCTGATGAACGAGGCCTGCTGGCTCGTCGAGGAGGGGGAGGCGACCATCGCCGAGGTCGATTCGACGACGAAATACGAGATGGGGCTGCCGATGGGGAGCTTCGAACTCGGCGATCAGGTCGGCAACGACGTCAGCTACCACGTCCTCGAGTACATGCACGACGTCCTCGGCGAGGCCTACGAACCGTGTCCGCTGCTCGAGCGCAAGGTCGAAAACGAGGAGCTGGGTAAGAAGACCGGGAAGGGATTCTACGACTACGAGGACGGCGACGGCGTCGACATCCCGACCGACGAGGTCTCCGAACTCGTCGAGGAACGGCTCGTCGCCACGATGGCAAACGAGGCCGCCAAGCTGATCGGCGGCGACGTCGCCCCGCCCGAATCGATCGACGAGGCGACGAAACTCGGCGCGGGCTTCCCCGACGGCCCCGTCAAGCTGGCCGACGAGTTCGGCCTTGAGAACGCCCTCGAGGCCCTCGAAGAGGCCTACGAGGAGACGGGCCACGAACGCTACGCTCCCGCCGACTACCTCGAGGAGCGCGCGAGCGAGGGCGGCTTTTACGACCGCGCGTCGGACGGGGACGGCGAGATCGCGTTCGACGCGATTCGCGTCGAGTACCCCGGCGAGATGGTCGGCCACGTCGTCCTCGACCGCCCCCACCGCATGAACACCATCAGCGAGGAGCTGCTCGACGAACTCGAGGACGCGATCGAGGTCCTCGAGGACGACGACGAGGTTCGGTCGATCCTCCTCACCGGCGAGGGCGACCGGGCGTTCTCCGCGGGCGCGGACATCCAGAGCATGGCCGCCGGCGGTGCGGACCCGATCGAGACGACCGAGCTCTCGAAGCGGGGCCAGGAGGTATTCGGCGCGCTCGAGGCCTGCGAGATGCCCGTCGTCGCGGGCATCGACGGCTACTGTCTCGGCGGCGGGATGGAGCTGTCGATGTGCGCCGACCTCCGGGTCGCCAGCGCCGGCTCGGAGTTCGGACAGCCCGAACTCGACCTCGGACTCATCCCCGGATGGGGCGGCACCCAGCGGCTCTCCGCGATCGTCGGCGAGGGTCGAGCGAAGGAAATTATCCTCACCGCCGACCGCTTCGACGCCGAGACCCTGGAGTCGTACGGGTTCGTCAACGAGGTCGTCGACGGCGAGGAGCTCGAAGACCGCGCGCTCGAGCTCGCGGCCGACCTCGCCGGCGGGCCGCCGATCGCCCACCGGTACGCCAAGCGAGCGATGCTGGCGGGCCGCGACGACACCGACGCCGGCCTCGAGTACGAGGCGTCGGCGTTCGGCCAACTGATGGCGACCGACGACCTGATGGAGGGAATCACGGCGTTCATGGGCGACGGCGAGCCGGAGTTCGACGGGAAGTAAGACGACTTCGGAACGCTCCGGCAGAGGAGCCGGTCTGCGGGGCTCGGGGTCGACTCCGTAGACGGCGTTTCAGTCCGATCGCTCCTCGTTTTCGTCGTCCTCCGGGTCGTCGAATCGAGTTCCGGCCGCTGCTGGCGGTGAAACGGGACAAGCCGAGCTTGCGGACAGCGACGAATACCGCGAACTCCGCGATCGGATCGACGAACTCGAGGCGAGCCTCGAGGAGACGGTAGACCGGCGAAACAGCGCTTTCCCGCCCGCGACGGCGCGCTCGTCGAACGGTCCGAGTTACGGCGCCTGACCGTAGATCAGGTTCCGCTGGACCTCGTTCGCGCCCTCGTAGATGACCGGGACTCGAGCGTCCCGGTAGACCCGGGCGATCCGTCGCTCGTCGAGGATCGATCGCCCGCCGTGGAACTGCATCCCCTGCTCGGAGACGTCGACGGCCGTTTCGGTCGCCGCGGTCTTGGCTAACGCCGCCCAGTAGCCCGCGCGGTCGTTGTTCGCGACCTTCTCGCACGCGCGCCAGGTGAGCGCCCGCGCGCTCTCGAATCCGATGAGCATGTCCGCGAGCCCGTGCTGGACCGCCTGGAACTCGTTGATCGTGCGGCCGAACTCCTCGCGGTCGTGGCTGAACTCCCAGGCCTCCTCGATTGCGGCGGCGGCGATCCCGAGACCGTGTCCGGCGACCATCACGCGGCCGTGGTTGAAGAAGTCGGCGAGCATCATGAACCCGGCCCCCTCGTGGCCGATCAGGTTCTCCTCGGGAATCCGGCAGTCGTCGAAGGTGATGTGGGCCTGCTTGGAGGCGCGCATCGCCATCTTCTCGGGGATGTGTTCGGCCTCGTACCCCTCGGCGTCGGTCGGCACGATGAACATCGAGTGGTTGCTGTACTTGTTGTCCTCGTCGTCATCAGAATCGGTTTCCGATTCTGATTGGCTCGAAAGACCCTCGGTCTTTCGAACGTCGCCGGTCCGCGCGTACACCGTGATCCAGTCGGCCTCGACGCCGTTGCCGATCCAGTACTTCTCGCCGTCGAGGACGTACTCGTCACCCTCCTTTTCGGCCCGCGTCCGCATTCCCGCCAGGTCGCTCCCGGTCTCGGGCTCCGAGACGGCGAGCCCGGAGATCTGGTCCCCCTCCGCGACCGGACGAACGTACTCCTCGCACTGCTCGTCGGAGCCGTACTCGTAGGTGATCTCGCAGCCGAAGCTGGCGAGTTGGAGCGTCAGCGCGATCCCCGCGTCGGCCCGGTAGAACTCCTCGGTGAGCGCGAGCAACTGCGGGAGGTCGAGCCCGCGTCCACCCCACTCCTCCGGAATATCCTGGGCGACGAGGCCGGCCTCCTGGCCCGCCTCGAGTATCTCGTGGGGGTACTCGCCCGACTGGAAGAACTCCTGAGCGTTGGGTTCGATGTGCTCGCTGGCGAACTCGCGAGCTTCGGTCTTGATGTCGCGTGCGTGCTCCGGAACGATGCTGGGATCGAGGAGATTCACGATACGGTTCTTGGTGGGTGTCCCCAAATAACCGACGGCCGGTGGAGGCCGGGTTCACCGACGCGACGGGACGGTTTCGTCGACCGAAACGTCCGCTCGTCGTCCCAACCGCCGGATGTCCCAGACGACGTCGGCAACGACGTGGGCGTAGAGGACGGCCGCCGTTACGACGGCGAGCGGAACGGCCACGAGCGCCAGACCGATAACTGCGATTCCGGCGAGCAACAGGTGGCTCAACAGGCGCGAGAGCGCGCCCACGTCGCCCCCTTCGAAGATCCGATCCTGCTCCGCGAACGCGGTCAGCGGATGCGAGAGACAAAACCGAAACGAATCCCACGTTCCGGTTCTGTACCGAGCGATGACGAAGTGGTCGAGATCGATAGCGACGCCGAGGACGGTTCCGTAGCCGACGACCGCGGTCGCGGGAACGACCGCTCCGGCGAGTTCGACCGGCCCGACCGCGACGGCGACGATCCCGGCGACGACGAACGAAACGATCGCGTGGTGGATCGAATAAATGGGCGCTCACCCACCGCGGAGAACGTCGTCGAGCCACTAAACCTCTCGCCGTTAGCCGGCGAATCCCGAGAGCAACCACTCGCCGTTCTCGCCGTCCTCGTCGGCAATTCCGGGCGCGCTGACGAGAACGAACGCGCTCTCGTCGTCGCCGTTTCGGATCTGGCGGGTCGACTCCGGCGGGATCCACAGCGCGTCGCCGGTTTCCATCTCCACGGGATCGTCGTCGACGACGACCGTCGCTCGTCCCTCGATGAGGACGTACACCTCCTCGTGTTCGTTATCGGCGTGGTCGTGCGGCCGACTCTTCCATCCCGGATCGCAGCGCGCGACCGTGACGCCGACCTGCTCGGTTTCGAGCGGATCGCTGAGAAAGTGCATCGCGCTCGAGACCTGATCGACGTCCTCGTAGTTCACCTTCCGATAGGACATAGCTGCCAGTACGACGGGATCCCAGTAAAACTACGCGTTCCTCGCCCGAACGATTC
This sequence comes from Natronococcus jeotgali DSM 18795, assembly GCF_000337695.1. Taxonomy (GTDB): domain Archaea; phylum Halobacteriota; class Halobacteria; order Halobacteriales; family Natrialbaceae; genus Natronococcus; species Natronococcus jeotgali. Next base: position 1,700 of record NZ_AOIA01000153.1, on the reverse strand, counting down.
CCGTCTCACTTTCCGTGTCCGTTCTGGGAGATCGGATCGAAGCTGTCGACCGGAGTCACCGAGTAGTCGACGGTCAGCGCGTCCTTCGTCGCTCGGATCTTGCCGACGAACGTCGAGATATCCTCGAGTTGCCCCTCGAGAACGAACAGCTCCATACAGTAATGATCGCCGACGTGGCTGTGGAAGTTCGAGGCGACGAGGCCCTCGTGTTCGTGTCTGAGCTGCATCATCCGTTCCTCGACGGTCGTCGTCTCGTAGTCGAACAGGACGGTGACGATCCCCATCAGCTCTCGGTCCTCGAGGCGGGTATCCTCGAACTCTCCCAAGAGGTTGCGGGAGGCTTCCCTGACGACCTCGCTCCGACCGGTGTACCCGTGCTCGTCCGCGAACTGGTCGAGTCGCTCGAGAAGCTCGTCCGGCATCGAGACGCTGACGACTGCCATATATTAATCCGAAGCCCATTTACTATTAAGGTTTGCTATCGTTTCGTCCTCGCGCTCGCGAAGCGAACCCGTTCCCGCGTCTCAGGATCGGACGGAGTAACACAACGTTTTGACGGTTCGGCGTGAGAGTACAGTATGTTCCTTCCCCACCAGTCCTGGCCCGATCTCGCCGACTACGTCGCCGACGAGTCGCTCGCGGTCGTCCCGCTGGGCTCGACCGAACAGCACGGTCCGCACCTCCCCGAAGGAACCGACTACCTGATCGCGGAGGCGCTCGCTCGAGCGGCGACCGATCGGACGGGTTATCTCTGTACCCCGCCGATTCCGGTCGGCGTGAGCCCCCACCATCGGCAGTTCCACGGTACCATGTGGGTCGACCCGCCGGTCTTTCGAGACTACGTGGAGAGTCTCTCGCGAAACCTCACGTACCACGGGATCGATCGCATCGTCTACGTCAACGCCCACGGCGGAAACGTCCAGCACCTTCGTGAGGTCGGCCGCCGACTGCACGAGGACGAGACCGCCTTCGCTATCGAGTGGATGTGGGACGAATCGATCCCCGGGCTCATCGAGGAGGTCTTCGAGACGCCGGGTCCCCACGGCGGCCCCAAGGAGACGGCGATGATCATGCACATCGCCGCGGAACTCGTCCGCGAGGACCGACTCGAGGACGCCCGCGACGGCGGCGCAATTTTCGACTACGAGGCCGAACTCGTTCACGGCGCCCGGATCTTTTACGACGCCATCGAGAACAGTCCGAACGGCGTCTTCGGCGACCAGACGGACGCGACCCCCGAGATCGGCGAGCGACTGTTCGAGGCCGCGACCGAACAACTCGTCGCCCTGCTCGAGTGGCTCGACGACCAGCCGTTTTCGGACCTCGTCGCGTCCCCCCACGTCGATCCACAGTCGACGTAGTCGGGACGCGACTCGCGTCGATCGTGGAGGGACGATGTGGACGGTCTCAGTGCGGGCGCGCAGATCGTTTTAAGTTTGACGGGCACTCGGAAACTGCCACTCAGTTCACAGGACGACCGCACGACTGCGACGTGTTTGTGAGTGCCTGTCGGCGAGGGTCGGGTTCGAAGGCCTTATGTAGTAACCGGGAACTCTGATATAATACGCAGAAGATGAGGACTTCACCCCTGCGGTCCGCCGCAAGATGAGGTCTGATGTGAGCCTTGGTAGTTCGGTGACGCCCGATCGGTCCGCGATCGCGGCCGAACCGAACGTGGACCCATTCAAGTGAGTGTGATT
>NZ_AOIA01000152.1 GCF_000337695.1 Natronococcus jeotgali DSM 18795 | reverse complement strand
GAACACGGAAGATAAGCTCGCCTGCGTTTCGGCAAGTACTGGAGTGGGAGACCCTCTGGAAACACCGATTCGCCGCCCACCACTCATACTCAATTTCAGCCCGCACAGCGCCTGCTGTGTGGGCTTTCTGTATTTACTGCAAGTCCGCGTCGTCTTTGGCGCTCGAGGACACACCTCGCTCCGATCAGGAGCGGATCGGGCTGGAACGCGCTGGCCCCTCCTATTTCAATCAGGCCGAGTTACGGGCGGTATGACGAACATCGCGATCACTGGCGCGTCCGGAAACGTCGGAAGACAAGCGATCGAGGCGTTCTCGGACGCCGATCTGACGTTGTTCTCTCACAGCGAGTCCGAGGATCTCGAGACGACGCCGATCGAGATCGCCGACCGAGACGCGGTGGCCGACGCGCTCGAGGGACAGGACGTCGCGATCCACCTCGCGGCGAATCCGGATCCTCGTGCGGAGTGGGACGCGGTTTCCGGACCGAACGTCGAGGGCGTCTACAACGTGTACGCGGCCGCGGTCGAACACGGCCTGGAGCGGGTCGTGTTCGCGAGTTCGAACCACGCGGTCAACATGGGAAACACCGTCTCGCCGACGCGGCCGGAATCGACCAGCGGTCAACCGGTCGTCGTTCGGCCGAACGAACGGCCCGATCCCGATACCTACTACGGGGTCACGAAGGTTTTCGGGGAGGCGATGGGTCAGTACTACGCGAACCGACACGGGCTGGACGTGGTCAACCTTCGGATCGGGTGGTTGCTGACCCGCGACGAACTCAGGGAGACGGTCGCGAACCGCGACGGAGCCGGCGAGCGGTACGCTCGTGCGATGTGGCTCAGTCCCGGTGACTGCCAGCGCGTCGTCCGCGCGGCAGCGGTGCGATCGCTGTCGGAGACGCCGATGACCGCACACGGGATCTCTCGAAACAGCGAGCGGTTCCTCTCGTTGACGGAGACGATGCTCGAACTCGACTACCGACCGCGGGACGACGCGGCGGCGGTTCTGGACGACGGTGGGGACTCGCGCGACGGGCTCGAGACGGGCTGATCGCTCGACCGAAAGACCGAATACTAGAACGGGTATACTCCGACGTATGTCGATCAAGGTGTCCGAGTCGACGGGCTACGGACCGAACAGTCAGATGTCGCTGTTCGGGTACATCGTCGCGTTACTCATCGTTCTCGTGCTCCTGCCGGCAGTGCCAGTGCTGGCCCTCGCCTGGCTCGTCTGGCGGGTGCTGTTCGCCGAGAACGAGGAGGAGCACAGTTTCGAACAGTGGCGTCGCGGTCGCGAATCGGAGCGCCCCCCGAGCGGCTCCTAACGAGCTAGTCGGCGCGCGCCGCCTCGAGATCGGCCGGCGGCGACCCCGGATGTTCGTCCCGGTCGTGCGGAGCGTCGAACTCAGGATCCGGACCGCGGGCGACGATCCGGTGTGGGTTCACGTCGGGGTGAGTCGTGTAGTAGTGTTCCGTGATGTGGTCCATACGGACGGTATCGGCGACGCCCGGCGTCTGGTACAGGTCTCGCAGGTACGGCCAGAGGTTCTCGTAGTCGCGGATCTGCCTGACGTTGCACATAAAGTGTGTGTGATAGACGTTGTCGAACCGAACGAGGGTCGTGAACATCGCGATATCCGCCTCGGTCAGGCGATCGCCGGCGAGGTACCGTTGCTCCGCGAGGACGTCGTTCCAGTGCTCGAGCGCGGAGAAGAGATCGTCGATCGCCGCGTCGTAGGGGTCCTGCTCGGTCGCGAAGCCCGCCCGATAGACGCCGTTGTTGATCGGTTCGTAGATAGAGTCGATGATGCGGTCGATTTCCTCCCGGTACCCTTCGGGATAGAGATCGACGTCTCGCGAGCCGTACTCGTCGAACTCGGTGTCGAGCATCCGCATGATCTCTCTGGACTCGTTGTTGACGATGGTGTTCTCCCGTTTGTCCCACAGTACCGGTACCGTCACGCGAGCGGTGACGTCCGGGTCCGCACGGACGTACAGCTTCCGGAGGTAGTCGACTCCGTGGACGTGATCGCGCGTGCAGCCGTCCTTCTCGGGCGTGAACTGCCAGCCGTCCTCGTCGCGGTACGGATCGACGACCGAGACCGAGATCGCCTCCTCGAGTCCCTTCAGCGCCCGCGTTACGAGCGTCCGGTGGGCCCACGGGCAGGCGTAGGAGACGTAGAGGTGGTATCGCCCGTCCTCGGGCTGGAACTCGGCGTCGGGATCGTCCCGAACCCGGTCGCGAAACGTCGTCTCCTGGCGCTCGAAGGAGCCGTCGTCGCTGGTCGTTTCGTACGCGTCGGTGCGCCACTCGCCGTCGACGAGCGTGTTCATGTCTCGACGTACGTGCCGGGGGCTACAAAGGCCCGCGCTAACATCGACGTCACCCGAACCCCGCCTCAGGCCACCGCGCTCGCGGCCCAGTAACAGATCGCGAACGCGAGGAGGAACAGCCCCTCGAGTCGCGTCAAACGCCTCCCCGTCGCCAGCACGACGGTCGCAGCGGCGGTTATCACGCCCAGCCAGACGAGGCTCGCCGGAACGGCGGGATCGACTACCGTGGGACGAATCGTCGCCGAGACGCCAAGCACGCCCAGGAGGTTGAAGACGTTGGAGCCGACGACGTTGCCGGCGGCGATGGCGACCGCCTCGCGACGCACCGCGACGACCGACGTGACGAGTTCCGGGAGCGAGGTACCCGCGGCGACGACCGTCACGCCGATGGTCCATTCCGAGATCCCGACCGCGAGTCCGATCGTCGTCGCCGCGCCCACGAGCGCGCGTCCGCCACCGACGACCAGGGCGAGCCCCACAAGGAGTCGGCCGATCTCGAGCCCGAATCGAACCGGCGGTTCGGACGGATCGAGCGGTGTGCGATCGCGGGCCGTCTCGAACTCACCGCCGTCGTCCGCGGACGGATTCTCGACCGTCCGCTGTCGGTGTGCGTCGATCGCGAGTCCGACCGTGTAGCCGACGAGGAGGACGATCAGAAACGCCCCTTCGGGTCGCGAGACGACGCGGTTCGCGAGAATTACCGTTGCGATCGCGGTCGCCGCGGCCATCGCGACCGCGTCCCGCCGAACGAGCGTCTGGGAGACTCGAAACGGTCGCAACAGCGCGACGATCCCCAGAACGATGCCGAGATTGAACACGTTCGAGCCGACGACGTTGCCCACGGCGACGTCGCCGGTGCCCTCGAGCGCGGCGACGGTCGAGACGGCCAGCTCCGGTGCGGAGGTCCCGAACGCGACGACCGTGAGTCCGATCACGAGCGGGGAGACGCCGGCCGCGCCCGCGAGACTCGAGGCGGCATCGACGAGCCATCGCGCACCGAACCAGAGTCCGACGGTCGCGGCCACGAGGACGAGGGCGGGTCCGAGGAGCGTCGACACAGTATCCCCATCGTGGAAGAACCACAAAAGCTTACAGCGAGAGAGCCAGTTCGGCTATCAGTCGGTAACATTTATCTCTCACAGTTCGGATAGTACTGTCGTGTGTTACGATGAGCACTGACAACGGCGGGTCGAGCGAGTCGGATCCGAGCGAGTCGTTCGTTCAGGGGACTGACGACGACGAGCCGCGAATTTCGTTCTACGGAGGTCGGGGAATGAGCGCGTTCCCGATCGCCTTTTTCATCGTCTGGGCGATTGTCCAGACGGCGTTCTGGCGGATCTCCGACGAGGGCGGGCTGGTCGTGGGGATCCTGCTCGGCCTGATCTTCGGGATGTTCTTCGTCCGCGGAGACTGGAAGACGTACGCGAACACGATCTTCGAGGGGATGACCCAGCCCGTCGCAGTGACGGCGATCGTCGCCTGGATCTGGGCCGGAATGTTCGCCCAGCTACTCCAGGACGGGGGTTTCGTCGACGGACTAGTCTGGCTGGCCGACGCCGGCGGGATCGGCGCGGCGCTGTTCCCCGCGGTCACGTTCGTCCTCTCGGCGCTGTTTACCACCGGGATCGGGACGGGGTACGGTTCCGCGATCGCGTTCGTCACGCTGTTTTTCCCGGCGGGACTGTTGCTCGGTGCGAATCCGGTCCTCCTGTTCGGGGCGATCCTCTCGGGGTCGATCTTCGGCGACAACCTCGCACCGGTCAGCGACACGACGATCGTCAGCGCCGTCACGCAGGATTCGGATATCGGCGGCGTCGTCGCCTCCCGATTCAAGTACGTGATCGTCGCCGCGGTCGTGGCGCTCGCCGGCTACCTCGTCGCCGGCCAGTTTATGGGCGGTCTCGGGATCGGCGGCAACGCCCGCCAGATCCTGATCGCCGAGAGCGAACCGATCGGACTGATCCACCTGCTCTCGATGGGCGTCGTGATCGGGACAGCCGTCGCCGGCCGTCACATCGTCGAGGCCATCTCCTGGGGGATCGTCGTCGCCGCGGTCTCCGGCCTCGCGCTGGGACTGCTCTCGCTGGGCGACATCGTCATGTTCAACGCGCCCACCGACGCCCCGCTGGGCGAGTCCCTCGAGTTCCTCCCGATCCTCACCGTCGTCGAGGATCCCGACGCGGTCGGCGTCGGCGGGAGCCTGATCAACGGCGCGGCGGGCTTTTTCGAGCTGGCGATCCTCGTGTTGTTGATCATCGCCGCGGCCCAGATCATGATCCGCGGCGGCGCGTTCCAGGCGATTCTCGACTGGTCGATCGACAACCTCGCGACGAACGTCCGCAACGCCGAACTCACCATGGTCGGCTCCGCGGCGCTTATCAACGCCGTCATCACGATCAACACGGCCGCCGAGGTCGCGATCGGTCCCTACATCTCGAAGATCGGCGAGCGGTTCAACCTGAACGGGTACCGACGGGCGAACATCCTGGACGGCCAGACGGCCGCGCTGGGCTACATCTTCCCGTGGTCGGGCGGGGTCCTCGCGGGTTACTCGGCGATGCAGGAACTGCCCGGCGAGTACGACTGGTTCACCGCGGACATGCTCGTGACGCCGATCGACGTCGTCCCGTTCGTCTTTCAGGGGTGGCTGCTGGTCGCCGTCTTCGTGATCGCGGCGCTCACCGGCTTCGGCCGCGAGTACATTATCGACCGCGAGAGCGAGGAGGTGGCACGGGTATGAGTCTCCTAGGGAAGTACTTCAAGGGATGGCGATTCCGCGACACGACCCCGTCGCTCGAGAAGGGCGACGTGATCGAGGTCTTCGTCGCGGAGTCGAACAGCGCGACCGAGGGTCACGTCTACGTCGGCGACACGCACCTGATCGTCGAGGGGGCGGGACCGGAGACGGTCGAGAAACGCGTCCGCGTCCGCGTGACCGAGTTCGACGAGTCGTCGTCGACCGGCCGCGGCGAGTTCCTCGAGGTCGTCGGCGAGAGCTCCTACACCAGCTGACCGCCCGCGGAACGCGCTTTTAAGTTACCCGAGCGAGCACTCGAGGACGTGCTATGGCCGACGGGGACCGACACCGACAGAGCCGGCTCGTAACCGACGACGACGGCGCGTTCGACGTCGAGCGCGCACAGGAGGAGGCGCTTCCGATCGAGGACGGCGAGGTGATCGACACCGACGAGCTCGCCGACCACCAGCGCTACGTCGAGGGGCGGGGCGTCTACGACGAGCGAAACCGCGTCAACGACCTCACCGGCAGGGAGTGGAAGTACGCCACGAAGTCGGTCATCGACGAGGGCTACCCGCCGGACGTCCAACACGACCTGCGAAGCGAACACGGTGGCCAGAAACCCCCGCGGCTCTGTGCAGACCTGATCGGGCGGTTCAGCAAGGCCGGGGATACGGTGCTGGATCCGTTCGCCGGCGTCGGCGGCACCTTGCTCGGGGCGAGTCTCTGCGAACACGAGGGGACCGGACGCCGGGAGGCGATCGGCTTCGAACGCAACGAACGCTGGGTCGACCTCTACGCGACGGTCCTCGAGCGCGAGAACGAGGACCGTCGGGCCCGCGGCGAGGCGCCTCTCGCGAGCCAGGACATGCGCCACGGCGACTGCGCCGACCTGATCGAGGACGTTCCCGCCGACGGCGTCGAGTTGCTGTTGACCGACGTCCCCTACTGGCGCATGGACGAACTCGAGCAGACCCGAAACGAACACGAGACCCGCGAGAGCAAACTCGGCGCGTTCGACGCGAGCGACGACGGAACGGTCGAGGAAAGTTCGGAGACCTCGAGCCCGACCCGAACCAAAGCGGAGTGGCTCGAGGACATGGCCGGGAAGTTCGAGCGGTTCGCCGAGGCCGTCTCCCCGGAGGGACACGTCGTCGTCTTCATCGGCGATATGTACCGCGACCAGTCCTACGAGTTCCTCTCGGCGGAACTGGCGCGGGCGATCGAGTCGGCCGCGCCGCTGACTCTCGCGGCGAATTTCGTCTGGTACGACCCGACGAAGGACCTCCACGTCTACGGCTACCCGTTCTCCTTTGTCCCCTCGATGGTCCACCAGAACGTGCTCGTCTTCCGGCTCGAGGGGCGGTAGTTCGACCGCGTCAGCCGCCCGTCTGACGTGGTTTTATTGGCGAAACCGTCGTCGGATACGACGGACGCGCCGATAGATACCCCATCCCATCTCGAGCGCGTCCACGGCTCTCTGCGCCGCCGTTTTTTCGCTCAGGCCGACGCCGGCAGCAGCGCCGCTCGGAGCTCGTCGACGCGTTCGGTTTCGGCGACGACGGCGACTTCGTCGCCGACCTCGAGTTCGGTCCCCGGGAGCGGAATCGTCAGCGCCTCGCGGGCGCGGCCGTGGGCGTAGATCCGCGCCGACTCCGGCAGGTCGAGTTCGCTCATCCGCTTGCCGACCGCGGGGGAACCCTCCCGGATTTCGAGGACGGTCAGCTGGAGGTTCGCGGCGAGGTCGGTGACGACGTTGAAATCGCCCCCGAGCATGGCCGTCTTCGCGCCCGCCGCGCCGAGGCGTTCCGGGTAGATGATGTCGTCGACGTCCTCGGCGTACTTCTCGTAGATGTCCTCCCGGTAGTCCTCGTCGATCCGCAACACGGTCCGACAGTCGTGGTGGTTGCCGACCATACAGGCCGCGAAGTTGACGTTGAGATCCGGGGTGAAGGCCCCGACCGCGTCCGCCTCGTCGATCCGCGCCGCGAGCAACACGTCCTCGTCGGCGCCGTCGCCCGTTACGGTGTCGAACCCGTCGGTCGCGGCGCGGTCGGTTCGGTCGGGGTCGTCGTCGACGACGACGAGTTCGTGGCCCTCTTCGACGAGTATTCGCGCCACGTGCGAGCCGACCCGTCCGTATCCCACGATGACAAATCGCATGGTGGTCGGATACGTGCTCGGGGGACAAATACGTTCGTTCGATCGCTCGCGGCGGATCCCCGCCGAGTCGCGCACGATTTACCCATATATTTGCATAGCTATCCCCGATCGAAGACGGGAACGTTTAACTGAACGGTATGGGTATGCTCGAGCATCCAACATGGGGGTTTCCGAACGGATCGCGGAGTACTTCGGATTCGACGAGTACGATACCGACCTCGAGACGGAGGCGATCGCAGGTCTGACGACGTTTCTGGCGATGTCGTACATCATCGTCGTCAACCCGGCGATCCTGAGCGAGGCGATCGAGATCGAGGGGTACGGCAGCGGGGAGGTCTTCCAGATGATCGCGGTCGCGACGATCCTCGCGTCGATCGTCGGGACGCTGGTGATGGCGTTCTGGGCGAACAGGCCGTTCGGACTCGCCCCCGGAATGGGGCTGAACGCCTTCTTCGCGTTTACCGTCGTTATCGGGCTCGGCGTCCCGTGGGAGGTCGCCCTCGCGGCGGTGTTCGTCGAGGGGATCGTCTTCATCCTGCTGACGGCCGTCGGCGCGCGCCGGTACGTCATCGAACTGTTCCCCGAACCCGTCAAGTTCGCCGTCGGGGCGGGTATCGGCGTCTACCTGCTCTTCCTGGGCCTACAGGAGATGCAACTGGTCGTCGCCGACCCCGAGACGCTGGTGTACCTCGGCAACGTCGCGACGAGTCCCGTCGCCGCGCTCTCGATCGCCGGTCTCGCGGTGACCTTCGCGCTCCACGCCCGGGGGGTCCGGGGAGCGATCGTCGCGGGCATCGTCTCGACGGCCGTCGCCGGCTGGGTGCTCACTCTAGTCGGCGTCGTCGCACCCGGGTCGCTCGCGCCCGAAAACGAGTACGAACTGTTCACGAACGAGGGGCTCGGCGGCGTCCTCGAGTTGCTCGCCACCGTCCAGTACGACTTCACGCCCCTCGTCTACGGGTTCGTCGACGGACTCGGCATGGTCACCGAGGAGCCGCTCGTCTTCGCGCTCGTCGTCTTTACGTTCTTCTTCGTCGACTTCTTCGACACGGCGGGGACGCTGATCGGCGTCTCCCAGATCGGCGGCTTCCTCGACGAGGAGGGGAACCTCCCCGAGATGGAGAAACCGCTGATGGCCGACGCGGTCGGCACCACCGTCGGCGCGATGATCGGCACCTCGACCGTGACGACGTTCATCGAGTCCTCCGCGGGGCTCGAGGAGGGCGGCCGAACCGGATTCACCGCCTTCGTCGTCGCCGGGCTGTTCACCCTGTCGCTGCTGATCGTTCCCCTGATGGCGGCGATCCCGCAGTACGCGACGTACCTGGCGCTGGTCGTCGTCGGGATCATCATGCTTCAGGGCGTCACCGACATCGACTGGCAGGATCCCGCCTGGTCGATCTCGGCCGGCCTGACGATCACGATCATGCCGCTGACGGCCTCGATCGCGAACGGCCTCGCCGCCGGGATCATGAGCTACCCGCTGATCAAGACGTCGACGGGCGAGCGCGAGGACGTCTCGCCCGGCCAGTGGGCGCTCGCGGTCGCGTTCGTGCTCTACTTCGGGGCGTACTTCGCGACCGACGCGGGGATGCTCGCGTTCTAGGTTCCGGCAACCGCGGGGCCGACCGGTGCGCTCATACGGCCTCCGCCGGTACTCCCGTGCGTGTCCGATATCACGCTGTACGAGCTGCCAGGGTGTCCGTTCTGTGCGAAGGTTCGAACGAAACTCGACGAGCTCGAGCTCGACTACGACGTGATCGAGGTGCCCCGCTCCCGCGAGGAACGCACCGAGGTCGAACGCGTCAGCGGCCAGACCGGGGTCCCGGTGATTACCGACGAGTCCGAGGGCGTCGAGGGAATGCACGAGAGCGACGACATCGTCGACTACCTCGAGGAAACGTACGCGTGACTACTCCCAGGAGTTCAGCCGTGGGCGTCCCTCACTGAGGGTACTGGTCCGTACCGCGGCGAGGTCGAACCGTCTTCTCCGTCACGCCGTTTCGGGCGCCGTCTCGAGAGTGTCGACCACACTCGTGCGAGAAGCGAAAGCGAGGGGTGGCTACCGGCCGTCGATACCGTTCGACCGCGTCAGTTCGCCGCGCAGTTGTTCGGTCCCAGCTCCAGCTCCTCGACGTCGTCGCCGGGCTGGCGCTTCCCCCAGTTGATCTGCTTGATCTCGTTGTAGTTCGCCGGCTCGTCGGCCAGGCTCTCGACGATCGTCTCGACGAACGCCTCCTCGTCGCCCTCCTCGACGTAACCCAGCAGCTCGTTCGTGGTCTCCTCGCGGAGCTCCCCGAGGCCGGTCGCCAGCGGTCGGATCGACTCGTCGCTGAAGTGGCCGGGCAGGACGACTCGATCGCCCTCGAGTTCGGTTAGCCGATCGAGGCTGTCGAACAGCCGACTCGAGGCCTCTCGGATCGCGTCCTCGTCGCCGTCCTCGAGGTCGGGGCGGCCGACGCTGCGGAGAAACAGCGTATCCCCGGACAGCAACGCGTCGCCGAACGTAAACGAGACGCTCCCGGGCGTGTGGCCCGGCGTGTGGACGACCTCGAGCGATCGGTCCCCGACCGGGACGGTGTCGCCGTCCTCGAGGGTCGTGAGTCGCTCGAGGTCGCCGGCGTCGTCCCCGTGCAGGTAGTAGGGGGCGTCGAGCTCGCCGGCGAGCCGACGCGCGCCCGAGACGTGATCGGCGTGGGCGTGGGTGTCGGCTACGCCGACGATCTCGAGGTCCCGTTCGTCGGCCTCGCTCAGGTAGTAGTCGACGTACTGGCTCGGATCGACGACGACGGCCGCCGTTCCGTCGTGGACGAGATAGGAGACACAGCCCGTGCCGGGACGGACGATCTGGACGACGCCGTCGACGCCGTCGATCTCGAAGCTGCGGTGAACCCGACCCCACCCGTTCATCCCGTCGTCGATCGACTCCGCGTCGAACCCCCGGTCGCGGAGGAACGCCGCGGCCCGGGCCGACGTGATCCCGGCGATGCAGACGACCGCGATCTCCCGGTCCTCGGGGAGGTCGTCGAGGTGCTCCTCGAGCGTGGAGAAGTCGTGCTCGAGTAGCTCGTCGTAGATCGGGAGGTTCGTGCTCCCTTCGATCCGCCACTCCTCGTAGTCGTCCTCGTTGCGGACGTCGAGGACGAACAGGTCCTCGTCGTCCTCGTCGATGCGACGGGCGACCTCCGCGGGATCGAATCCGGTGTTGCTCATACGACACAATATCGTACACGACGGCTATTAAACTCGTTGCACGAACCCGCAACCGAGGGAGCAAGCCGACTCGAGGCGAGACGGCGTCGGATCAGTACTCGAGTTCGAACAGCGAGTTGATCGTCAGCGCCAGGACGACCCCGGCGAGCAGGGTAGCGAGAAAGCCGAAGGAAACCGCCCAGCCGAACAGGTCCGCGAGGGCGCCGACGACGACCGAGCCGAGCGCGGCGACGATCATGTAGACGGTGCGGACGAGCCCGAACCCGGCGTTCTGTTCCTCCGCGGAGAGCTCTCGAAGGAACCGGGGCATCAGCGCCGCCCCGAAGCTCATTCCGATGCCGACGAGGACGATCCCCGCGACGATCGACGGGGCGTTCGACGTTGCGATCAGGACGCCGAACCCGCCGACGCCGGCGAGCATACAGGCCGCGATCGCCCGGTCTCGACCGATCCGATCGGAGAGGGCGCCGACGCCGATCTGGGCGAGGCCCTGCACGACGAAGTACGTCGAGAACAGCGCTCCCGCGAGGGGCGTGGACGCATCCTGGTACTCGATGAGAAACGTCGGGAGAAAGGAGGCGACTCCCTGCCAGGCGAACTCGCTGACGATCGCGACGACCAGCGTGAACGCGATCGGCGGCCGCGAGAGGAGTTCGAGGGCGGGTGCGACCCGCAGCCGATCGCGCAGCGGCGTCTCCGGCCGACGCGGCGCCGTGGGACGGACCTTCCGGGCGAACAGCACCGTCGACGGAATTCCGATCAGCGCGACGGCGGCGACGGCGATCCGCCAGCCGAACCGAACCGCCAACCAGGCGACGGCGACGGGAGTGACCAGCCCGGCGATCGTCGCCCCGGTGTTGTGGACGCCGACGGCGGTCCCGACGTTGTCGTAGGTGCGAGCGAGCAGCGTCGTCGCGACGCTGTAGTGCAGCCCCGCGACCGCTCCGAGCAGCACCGTCGCGAGGAAAAACGGGGCGAACGCGGGCGTGATCGAGACGGCCAGCGCCGCCAGCGTCGAGCCGCCGACGGCGATCAGCACGATCCGTCGCTCGCCGTAGCGATCGGCCAGGATCCCGCTGGGGTACTGGGAGAGCCCGTAGGCGAGCCACATCCCGCTCAGCGAGAGCCCGACGGCCGCGTTCGAGACCCCGAACGTCTCGACGACGTCGGGGATGATCGGGCTGATCGCCAGCCGCCCGACCATCGTGACGAAGAACGCGAGCGTACACAGCGCCAGCACCGTCTCCCGGTACCGCCAGCGTGTCGAAATCCTGCTCAATCTGTCCGGTGAAAGCGCGTCCGCACACTTAGCGGAACCGACTCGACGCGCGACGCGAGAGGCGGTCCTCGAGCCGAGACCTCGTCGGCGGGCCAGTTCGCACGTCGGCCGCGCCATCGATTCGGTATAGCAGTACTCGATTTATCGTGGATTCCCTCCTCGAGTCGGAGACGATCGGGACGGTACGCGATCGACCTCGTACCGGCCGACGGGAGAGTCCCGTCGGCCGCTCGAACGGCGGTCGGATCCACTCCGTCGGTGCGACCGACCCAGCGCGGGTCGCCGCCGTACGATTCCGTGACCGTCTGACGAGCTTTTATATTATGTGCAAACGCTTGCGCAAACGGATACGTAGATGGCAGTCAGCACCAACCGAGCCGCGACCTTTCTCGACAAGGGCGGTACCGGAAAGACGACTTCGGCGGCCCACCTCGGCGTCGCACTCGCCGAAACGGGCGAGGACGTCCTGCTCATCGACCTCGCGGGCAAGCAGGGCGACCTGGCGAAACACTTCGGCGTCTGGTCGGCGGTCCAGGAGGAGATCGAGGCGGACGACGACTGGCCGAACATCTCGACGGTGTTCGCCGAGGAGTGGGACCAGATCGCCTCGAAGCTCGGCGACGCGGCCGTCGAGAGCCTGATCGTCGAGACCGACGAGGGCGTCGACCTGATCCCCGCCCACCCCGGGCTCGACTCGCTGGACGCGGATCTGGGCAACATCGACGACGCCCGGGAGCGATACTCCAGACTCGAGCGCTTCCTCGACGAGTACATCGACGGTCGGTACGACACCGTCCTCATCGACCTGCCGGGACTGACGAACAACGTCACGTACAACGGACTGTGGGCGACGCGCAACGTCGTCGCGCCCGTCGAGATGGGGCCCTTCGAGAGCGAGCAGGCGGCGGCGCTGGATCGGGACCTCGAGAAGATCGACGACCAGTTCGGCGTCGACGTCGACCTCGCGATGATCCTGCCGAACAAGGTCGACACCCGGACGAAACTCGCCACCGAGTACCTCGAGGGGTTCGACGAGGAGTACGCGGGCGCGATCGCCCCGGCTCACGTCCCCGCGAGCCAGGACGTCCGGAACGCCGCCGACGAGGGCCAGACCGTGTTCGCCCTCGAGGAACCCTCTGGAACCGCCGAGCGCGCCCGGGAGGCCTTCCTCGAGGGCGCGTCGGAACTGCGACAGCGGCTGGGTGAGTCCCGATGAGCGACGACCTCGAGGAGCTGCGCAAGCGGACCGAACGGGGCGATCGAAACGACGAGATCAGAACCGAGGCCGACTCGGCGTTCGTCGACGCGCTCGTCGACGCGCTCGAGGCCGTCGACGACGGCGACCGGCCGAAAACCGTCGCCGTCCGCGACCAGCACGTGGCGGCGCTGCTGGCCGCCCTCGACGAGGACGACGCCGAGATGACCGCAGTCGGCAACGCGCTCGAGTCCTCGCTGGGCCGCGAGCGCTCCGAGGAGTTCGACCGCAGCGAGATCGTCCGCCTGGCCGTCCGCGTCGGGCTCGAGACGGCGACACCCGAGAAAACCGAACAGCTCGGCGACGCGGTCGGACGTCACGCCCAGCGAAATCTCTAGTCGTTTTCGTTTGCGTTTTCGCCTGCGTTTGCGCTTTCGAATACGAGGCCCGCGAACGCGACGACCCGAACCTCCCTCCGCCCGGGACTCCTCCTCGGTCGTCTGCGGTCCGCGATAAACTACATTTCGATTGATGATTGCCCGACCCTCACCCGTCCGGTCTGCCCTCCCGACCGATGACGACGGTGTTCTGGACGAGGCTCCGGTGGGCTCGCCGGAGTCGTTCCGAGAGCGCCTGGTGGGAGATATCCAGCTCGTCGGCCAGTGCCATCATGTCCGCCTCGCGGGGGATCTCGTAGTAGCCCCGTTCGAACGCGATCTCCAGGGTGTCCTGCTGGTCGTCGGTGAGACCGAACCGCCCCTGTCGGCCCTCCTCGAGGCTGTAGATCGAGTGGAGCTGGAACCTGATCCCGTTCGACCGACAGTAATCGTTCGTTCGCGAGAGGCTGTCACGGTCCGGAAACAGCAGCCGGAACTGCCAGCCGTCGGCGTCGCCGACCGCCGAGAGCACGGTGCCCTCCTCCTCGACGAGCATCTGGACGAGCGCGTCGACCCGACGAACCCAGCCCATTCGGTAGAGCCGTTCGCCGTCGACGTCGGCGAGCAACTCCACGTTGTCGACGGTCTCGTCGCCTTCGAGCGCCTCGTCGATTCCCTCGAGATCGGGCGCGTCGACCCAGAGAAACGGCATCACTTCGCCGTCGGCGTTCGCGACGACCCGTTCGACCTCGCACTCGAGCCCGTCGACGGCCTCGATCGTCTCCTCGAGGACGAACTCCGCCGGCGAGAGCTCGATCTCCGCGACTGTCCCTCCCATACCTCCCCCTCGAAGCGAACCGTCTTGGGTGCGTCGAACTCTCCGTTCGCGGAACCGGCGGGTCGCGACGGCGGTCGCGTCGGCGGAATCGTTTTCGCAAACGTTTGCGTTTACGCATCGTCGAGCGGCTCGTCCGGCGACGAGAACAGCGAGTCGAGGATCTTCCGTTCGGCCGTTCTGAGGTGCTGGTGGAGCGTCGACGGCGCGACGTCGAGCGACTCGGCGAGTTCGGTGCCGGACGTCTCCCGCGGCCACTCGAAAAAGCCCGCGTAGTACGCGGTGGAGAGAACGGCGTGTTGTCGGTCCGTGAGGTCGGTGGCGAGCCGGCGCTGAACCGGTCGCGGATCGCTAGCCGATCGGGTCGTCCGACGGTGACAGCGCAGTTCGGCCTCCGGGTAGGCACGCTCGATGGTGTCGACGATCCGGTGGACGTCGACGCTCGGCGCCAGGTGGACGGTCATCCGGTACTCCCCGTCGACGATCGACGCGCCGTCGACGTATCCGCCGTGGGACGCGACGACGGAAAGCACCGGCGGATCGATCGCGCGAAGCACGAACCCCGTCGGCGTCGCCTCCGGGTAGACGGTTACCTCCCCGTCGCCGGGACGGGCGTCGACGATCTCGCGGACCGTGTCGACGGCGCCTCGCTCGGCGGTCCCGTAGACGAGGAACTCGCCGTCCCCAAGCGGGACGGTGTGGTCGAACGCGATCGATCCCGTCGGCTCGGCCTCGAGTCCGAGCGTCTCGAGAAAGCCCTGGATCCGGAACTCGAGTTCGACGAGGTCGTCGCTCAGCAGCGTCCGCTTGCGCTCGGCAGCTGCGATCGCGTGACCGACGATCTCGCCGAGCTGGGTAATCCGTTTCCCCTCCGGTCCCTCGAAGGCCCGGGGTCGCTCGGCGTAGACGTTCAACACGCCGTAGAGAACTCCCTCGTGAGTGATCGGTATCGCCGCGGACGACCGGAAGTCGTACGACTCGATGTGGTCCCGCCAGGGATCGTACCGGGAATCGGTCTCGAGCTCCTGGGTCGTCTGTACCTCGCCGCGTCGAAGCGCCCGGCCCGTGGGCCCCCGGCTTCGGTCGTCGTCCGGATCGATCGAGATCGTGATGTCGTCGAGGTATCCCTCGACCCCGGCTTCGGCCCGAAGGGTTACGGTCCGGGTCGCGGCGTCGACGTCGCCGATCCAGGCGAACAGGTACGACTCCGAGTCGGCGAGGTGCTCGCAGACCGTCGTCTCGACGTCCTCGCGCGTCGACTGGCCGACGATCGCACGCGTGATCTCGTTTGCAACCTCGCCGAGGCTGGTCACCGCCGCGAGCTGCTCGCGCTGGCGCTCGAGTTCGCGCTCGTACTCGACGCGGTCGGTGACGTCGCGGACGACGCCGACCCGCCCCGTCTCTCCGCCCGCCAACTCGAGTCGACCGACCCGGCTCTCGACGGCGATCGACTCCCCGTCCGCGCCGTGTAACCGTCCCTCCGGGGCGACGGCGTTCGGATCCTCCGCCTCGGCTCCATCTCGTTCCTCGCCGAAGTCCTCCCCGAACACGACCGCCGCGGACGCGCCGAGCAACTCGTCGTCGTCGTCGTACCCCGTCATCGAGACGAACGTATCGTTGACGAAGGTGAATTGACCGTCGCCGTCGAGGACGTAGATCCCGTCGTCGACCGTCTCGACGATACGCTCGTACCGCATCAGGGTCCGCTCGCGAACCTTTCGCTCCGTGATATCGGTGAAGTAGACCGAGAGCCCCGACGGGGAGGGGTGGACGATATCCCGGAACCACCCCTCCAGCGGAGGGTAGTACTCCTCGACGGCGGTCGGCTCCTGGGTTTCCATGGCTTCGCGATAGGCGGTTTCGAAGGCGGTGCCGACCAGTTCGGGGGCGGCGTCCCACAGCCGCTCCCCCAGCAGCTCCGCCCGGGTTCCACCGAACATCGACGCGTGCGCATCGTTGAAGTAGGTGAGTCGCCACTCCTCGTCGACCGCGAAGAACCCATCGCTGATCCGCGTGATCGCCTCCTCGAGCTCCGGACCGGGTTCCGGAGCCGTCTTCGATCGCGGTTCCGGTCGCCACCAGACGCGGGCGCTCGCGCCGACCTTCTTCGTGCGAAGGCGGTCCCGTTCCGCGAGCCGTTCCAGTCGATCGTACGCGCTTCGACGCCCGAGATCGAGTCGCTCGGCCACCTCCGGCGTCGTTCGCGGCTCGCCGGAGTCGCCGAAAACCGCGAGCGTCTCTCGAAGCGCGTCGGTCAGCGGTTCCATTCGATCGACGATCCGCGCTATCTCGCTATCAATCTCCCGTCGACGGAGTCTCGAATTGGGACCCGTCTCCGGAACCGCGCTCGTCACCGCTTTGTCCGGAGCGGCACCTAAGGACTTTTGTATCGCGCTTACGGTCGAAGGGGCCCTTTCGTAACGTATCAGCTACTATGATGAGAACTGAGACGAGAAACGACCACTTCGGCGCGGATCGCGAACGG
>NZ_AOIA01000151.1 GCF_000337695.1 Natronococcus jeotgali DSM 18795 | reverse complement strand
CCTCCCGCGGTTAGCGGATCGCGGCGTCCTCGATTACGATCCCGACCGTCGACGGGTCGAGGCGTCGTTCGACCGCGAGTAGGCCGTCGCGTTCGATCCGGGTCGTTTCTCGGACCGCTCCCTCGAGAGCGGTCGTTTGCGTTTCCGATTCCGTTTGCGTTTCCGAAAACGCAAACGGGGGCGATCCGACCCGTCGCAGCGTGGCGTGGCCACGGCCCTCGATCACGCCGTCGGACCCTCGGAAACCGTGATCTCTCGGGTTTCGTCGAACGGGACGGTGACGTAGTAGCCGGCGTAGGAAAACTCGACGCCGCCTCGCCGCTGGCGATCCACCTGGGGGGGTTCGAACAGCGAGTCGAGCGCTTCCGAATCGATGGCGCGGTGGAGCGAGGGGAGGTTCTCCGGTTCCCGATCGGTACGTTCCGCAACCCGTTTGACGATTTCGACGCTAACGGCGTCTCGCCCGCCCGGACGGCTACCACTCATTTACTCGTCTGTCGATGCGATCGGCGTATTTAATTATTGGCGATAATTTCATCGCTACAGGAGCTGGTTCGTTGGTTCCGACCGACTCATCGACGGGCGAGGACGCCGCGACGCCGTTTCGGACTCGAGGGCGGGACGGTCCGCTCAGGCCGCTTCCTCGCGTTCGGCTCGTTCACGAATCACCGCGCGGAGGTGGTCCGCATCGCGCAGCTCCTCGAGTTCGTCGCGCTCGACGAGGGCGGTGCCGTCGACGGCGTCGCGTTTGGCACGGTCGACGACGTACACCGACTGGGACCGGGTCACCTGGCCGATCGAGCTCATGATTCGAGCCCGTTTCTCGGCGGCCTCGGTGAACTCCGAGTGACCCGTCAGCACGACGCCGCTGTCGTCTTCGTCCTCGCTGACCGCCTTGAACGGAGAGCGAACGGTCGGGTGGACCCGGTAGCCGGCCCGGGTGAAGACGGCGACGACACGCTCGTCGGTCGGGTCGGCGTCGGGCTCCTCCGGGGTCGACTCGCTCTCGTGGACCTCGTCGGCGCCCTCGAGGACGTCCACGGGGCTGGTCAGGGAGGCGTCGAACAGGTCCTCTAGGGCCATCGCGATCTCGACGGAGGCGTTCATCCCGTCCTCGTACTTCGAGACCGTCCGCCGGGAGACGCCGAGCTGGCTGGCGAGCTGTCCGAGGCTCAGTTCGCGGTCCTCGCGTTCGTCGGCCAGCAGGTCGCCGTCGATGTTGACGTACAGCCCGCCGGGGGCGGCGTAGATCAGCGGGGTGACGTCCTCGATGAAGAGGTTGTACGCCGTGTCGGGGCTGAGAACGGGGACGCCGTGGCGGAAGTAGGTGACGTCGGGTTTCAGATCCTCGTCTCGGCTGCGCAGTCCGATCACCAGCGGCGTCGCCTGCAGGTAGGTGCCCAGGCGCCGCATCTCGTGACCGGTCTCCTCGTTGAAGGCGTCGATGTTGCCCAGGATCTTGACGAGCAACAGGTTGTCGCCGCGACGCGCCGCGACGTCGAAGCTCTTCGGGCGGATCGCACACCGGTCGCTAACCACGAATCCCGCGTCCTCTAACATCGCGGTGACGTTGCCGACCAGTGCCGAACGGGACATAGGGGATTGTAAGCGAGTCCATCTATATGAGTGTTGTCCCACCGATCCCCGGGTGCAGGGTGGCGATTCGCCGATCGATCGGGAGGTACGCTTTTATACCAAGAGGCGGCCCGGCGGCGGGGATCCGAAGGTAGTTATCCCCCGATCCGATACCGTCGACCGATGACCGTCGTCGGGCTCGACGATACCGATTCGCGGGAGCGAGGGATGTGTACGACCTACGTCGCCGGGACGATTGCAGACCGCCTCGAGCGGACCGGGGCGTCGGTGTCGCGGCTGGTACTGGTCCGGCTCAACCCCGCCGTCGAGTACAAGACTCGAGGCAACGCCGCGCTGGCGATCCACACCGACTGCGAGCCCGAATCGGCCTTCGCGATCGCCCGTGACCGCCTCGAGGCCCTCGCGGAAACGGCCGACGAGCGGACCCATCCCGGGCTGGTCGTCGCCGACCACGATCCCGACGAGGCGCCGGGAGACGTGAGCCGCTTCGCTCGACGCGCGATCGGAACACATCTCGAGCGGGCCGACGCGACGGCCCTGATCGACCGCCACGACTACCGCTCGTGGCACGCGGGCAACGGCCGCGGCCGCATCGGCGCCCTGGCCGCGGTCGGCGCCTGGCGCGAACTCGAGGACTGGACCTACGAACACATCTCCTATCGCGACCCCGAACGGTGGGGAACCCCCCGCGAGGTCGACGCCGACAGCGTCTTCGCCGCGGCCGACCGGGGCTACCCCGCGGTCTGGGACACCGTCGACCGCGAGGAGGACGAAACGGTCTGCGTTCCCCACACTCCCGGTCCGATCCTGTATGGGATCCGGGGCGACGACCCGGACCCGATTCGACGGGTCGCCGAGGGAATCGAGAGCGAACCCGTCGCCTCGAGCCGGCTGTTCGTCACTAACCAGGGAACGGACGTCCACCTTCGGGAGGGATCGCTTGAGTCGGTTCGGGACGGTCGCGCCTACCGTCTCGACGGACGGGTCGCGAGCGAGCCCGAGACCAGGCGGGGCGGTCACGTGTTCGTGACTGTCGAGTCAGTGGACGATACCGACGGGAACGGCGAGTCGCCGACGCTCGAGTGTGCGGCCTTCGAGCCGACCAAACGGTTCCGCGACCGCGTCCGGGCGCTGCGGGTCGGCGACCGACTCACTGTCTGCGGGGAGGTCTCGCGGGGAACGCTCAAACTCGAGAAGTTCGCCGTCCGAGAGCTCGTCGACCGCGAGCGGGTGACGCCGACCTGTCCCGACTGCGGGCGACGAATGGAGAGCGCGGGACGCGACCAGGGCTACCGCTGTCGGGACTGCAAGACGAGCGCGGCCGAGAAGGAGACGGTCCCGCTCGAGCGCGACCTCGAACGAGGGTGGTACGAAGTGCCGCCCTGCGCGCGCCGTCACGTTGCGAAACCGCTGGTTCGGGGCGGGTTCGACGCGCCGACCCATCTCGAGCGGTAGCCGCGTCGACGGCCCGACGCGGCGCCTACTGGACGGCGATCCCGCGGCGAGCGAGGAACTCGCCGACCTCCTTGATCTCGACGGGGCTGCCGACGATCCGATAGCGGTCGTCGTCCTCCGGAACGACGGTGACGGTAAACTCCTCGTCGAGCTGCGGCTCGATGGACTCGAGGGTCTCGCGGGGGAGCACGATCTGGGTGCTGTCGCGCAGCTGCGACGGTTCGGGCATTCGTCTGGTTCCTCTACCGCACGGATGTCGTTTATGCGTGTCGAATTCTCATCGTCGATCGTAGGACTACCAGTGGGACGATCCAGTAGTACGCGGAGTCGCTCCGTTCTTTCCGCGGCAGGAGAACGGGCGGGCACACCTCGGGCTCACTGACCCGTATCCGGCTCGGAGGCGATCGGCTCTCGCTCGAGTTCGGAGATGGCACCACGAAACGACTTCTCTAGTGCAACTGGCACCTAACTGCAGCTAACAGCGACTGGAACGTCGGCTCGTCGTTTCGAGGAACGGTTTCGTCGCTTGTATCGTCGCACGGCATCTGCGATTGACAGCTCCTCCGTGAGACACGTAAAACGATGGTACGGACGGGCGAAATGTGAAACGAAGCGGAAAAGGTTCTACTACCCGTATCGATGACGATCCGCTACCCGGTTACCCGTTGCCGCGCTGTCTCGTCTCGCTTCGGACTTCTCGGGACGAGCGCATCTCGCCCGCCGACCATATTTAGGCATCGAGAAGCGTGACTAAAACGATGAAAAATATCTATTGAGCCGGTGAAAGACGCTCCGAAAGTTCGGTTTATTTCGAGAGCAGATTCGAGCTCTTCGACCGGTATAGCGCCGAGGTTTGGCCGTTTCGGCGCTACATCTCTCGGCTAACGCGGGAAACGGAGGCGTCGGGTCGTTCGAGTGCAAAGTCGGAACGCTGTGCTCGATTAATACTCGCTTCGAACGGTTCTCAGCCCTCCTTGTCCCTGCTCTCGCCACTTTCGGGCGAGACGGAATCTACTACTGTCTCGGAGAAAAAAGTGTATCACGATACGAACGCTTCCGTCGAAATTATCGCTCGCCGTGAAAGCTATCAGTGTGCGAAATTGGGTTCGTGTAACAGTTGGAACGATTGAAGCCGTTAATGCGAACTCCGATCGTGGACGCTGATGGGTGGACGGGCCACCCGGAGCAAACAGATGACTAACGACAAAGCACGTAGCGACCGCCGCGGCGTTCTTCGAACCGCAGGAGCGATCGGACTCGCCGCGATCGGATTCACAGGAACCGCTGCAGCGGGCGATAAAGGTGGCGACCGTAACCGGAAAAAGCCTAACGGCCACTACTCGAAAAAGAGTGGTAAGCGCGGTAACGGGCCGAAGAAAAAGCCGCCAGGAAAAGCTCGCGGCCACTACTCGAAAAAGAGCGGTAAGCGCGGTAACGGGCCGAAGAAAAAGAAGCGCAGTAAGAAGTACTAGACGTACTGCGTAACCCGAGAGCGATACCTAACTCCCTACGGGGGTTTTCGTTTTTCTTCTGCTCGGTGCTTCCGTCGAGAGCGGTTCGTTGCGGCAAGTGATCGATATCCTTCTCCTCAGCAGTCCGACCAGTCCGGTCAACACAGTAGCGATCACATGATTCGAGGAGGAAGCCCACGACTGTAGTCGTGGGTAACTTACGCTTCCGTGATCCGTAAGTCGGTACGCCGTCGTGGGGGGTCGAAAGGGTTTTTCGACGCGGCCGGCTGAGTACAGATAAATGGGGCTCGAGGACGAGATCGACGAGATCGAGGAGGAAATCGCCAACACGCCCTACAACAAGTCGACGGAAGCCCACATCGGTCGGCTGAAGTCCAAGCTCGCCGAGAAAAAAGAGAAGCTCGAGAAACAGCAGTCGGGCTCGGGCGGGGGCGGCGGTTACTCCGTCCAGAAACACGGCGACGCGACCGTGGCGCTGGTCGGCTTCCCCAGCGTCGGCAAGTCGTCGCTGCTGAACTCGCTGACCAACGCCGAGAGCGAGACCGGGTCCTACGAGTTCACGACGCTGGACGTCAATCCCGGGATGCTCGAGCACCGCGGCGCCAACATCCAGCTGCTGGACGTTCCCGGGTTGATCGAGGGCGCGGCGTCGGGCCGGGGCGACGGCCAGCAGGTGTTGGCCGTCGTTCGCAACGCCGACCTGATCGTCTTCGTCCTCTCGGTGTTCGAGATCGAGCAGTACGACCGCCTCCAGGAGGAGCTGTACGACATCAACATCCGCGTCGACGAGGAGCCCCCGCGGGTGACGGTCCGCCCGAAGATCAAAGACGGCATCAAGATCACCTCGAGCACCGATCAGGATCTCAACGAGGAGACGATCTCTGACGTCCTGCGCGACCAGGGCTACGTCAACGCCGACCTGAACCTCCAGGAGAACGTCGACATCGATCGACTGATCGACGGGCTGATGGACAACCGCGAGTACATCCCCTCGATCACCTGCGTCAACAAGGTCGACCTGATCGAGCCCGACTACAAGCAGCAGGTCGACGAACTGCTCCGCGAGCGGGGGCTCGACCCCGAGGGGGAGGTAACGTTCATCAGCGCCGAGGCCGAGCGGGGACTCGAGGCACTCAAGGACCGCATCTGGGAGAACCTCGGGCTGATCCGGGTTTACATGGACAAACCCGGCCGCGGCATCGACTGGGAGGAGCCGCTGGTGATCGAGGCGGGATCGACCGTCGGCGAGGCCATCGGAAAGCTCGGCGGGGAGATGGAAGAGCGGTTCCGGTTCGCCCGCGTCAGCGGCCCCAGCGCGACCCACGACGAACAGCAGGTCGGCACCGATCACGTCCTCGAGGACGAGGATGTGTTGAAGCTGATTCTCCGACGGTAGGCGTCCGATCGCGAGACCGCCCCCTTTCGACACGCTACCTGCGGAATGGTCAGGATTATCAGTCGCGACGGTCTCCCCGTACCTATGGTAGAGTCCGGCGCTCTCTCGGCCGTGCCCGCTCTCTCGCTCGTGCCGCCGCTGCTCGCGATCGCGCTCGCGATCGTGACCCGCCGGCCGATCCTCTCGCTGTTTCTGGGAATCTGGTCGGGCGGCGTCATCGCGACCGAGAGCCTCGGCCTCGGGCGGACCTTCGAGTGGATCGTCGCGGCGATCATCGCCGACGACGGCTTTCACGTCCAGATCCTGCTTTTCACGCTGCTGCTCGGCTCCGGCGTCGCGCTCATCTGGCGCCTCGGCGGAGCGATGGCCGTCCGCAACTGGGCGGTAGACCACCTCGAGACCCAGCGCAACGCCGGCCTGGCGACGTGGATCCTCGGAATGGCGCTGTTTTTCGACGACTACGCCAACACGGCGATCGTCGGCAGTACCATGCGCGAGATCTCCGATCAGCTGCGGATCTCGCGGGAGAAACTCTCCTACATCGTCGACTCGACGGCGGCCCCCGTCGCGACGATCGGCCTCTCGAGCTGGGTCGCGTTCCAGCTGTCGATGATCGAGGACGGGTACGGACAGCTGGCGGAAGGCAACGAGGCCGTCGCGGCGGGCGAGACGCCCGGCGCGTTCGAGACGTTCATCGGATCGATCCCGTTTAACGCCTACTCGCTGCTCGCGATCCTCATGGTCGGCATCGTCGTCTACTCCCGACGGGATTACGGCGAGATGCTCGACGCCGAGCACCGGTCGTGGCAGACGGGGAAGGTCAACCGCGAGACCGCGCAACCGCTCCAGCAGGTCGAAGACGACCTCGGCGAACCGATCGACGACCGTCCCATGCTGCGGACGTTCTTCGCGCCCATCGTCGTTCTGATCGCGGTTACGCTCTCGGGGGCGTTCTGGACCGGCTACCAGTCCTGGCTCGACGCCCAGGCGGAAGCTGGCGAGCCGACGGCGCTCGAAGCGGCGATCGATGCGGATAGTCTCGTTCAGGTGCTCGTCGACGTCGTCGGCGCCGGCGACTTCGCCGTCGCGCTCATCTGGGGCTCGTTCGCGATGGTGGCGACGGCGACCCTCATCGGCGTGGGGTACGGCCTCTTCGATCTCGGATCGGCCGTCGATACCGTCCTCGACGGGTTCGGGATCATGCTCACCGCCGTGACGGTGCTCGTCCTCGCCTGGACGATCAGCGCGGTCGCCGAGGCGCTCGGAACCGGGGAGTACGTTGCCGGCGTCGCAGAGGGGGTCATCTCGCCCGCCGTGCTCCCCATCGTGGTGCTGTTCGTCGCCGCCTTCGTCGCCTTCACGATGGGCTCGTCGTGGGCGACGATGGGAATCGTGACGCCGACCGCGATGACCGTCGCGTACGAGCTCTCCGGCTCGTTCGACCTGATGCCCGTCGTCGTCGGCGCCGTCTTCTCCGGCGCGATCTTCGGCGACCACACCTCGCCGATCTCGGACACCTCGGTGCTGTCCTCGACGTTTACGGGTGCCGACCTCATCGACCACATCCGAACCCAGTTCTACTACGCCGGAACCGTCATGCTCGTCGTGGTACTGTGTTACGCCCTCTACGGTTTCCTCGGCGTTCCGCCGATCGTCTTCCTCCCGGTCGGGGCCGTCGTACTCGTCGGACTCGTCTACGGGTTCTCCGAACTCGACGCCCGCCGGAAGGACGTCGATCCGAAACCCTCGAGCGTCGACGCCGAGATCGACCGTCGGGGAGACGCCGAGCCGGCGCGGGAAAACGTCGACTAGCCCGCCGGCTTCACCACGCTTTTTGCTCCTGCGAGCGTAGTTTCGGGTATGGACGGCACGCTCGACCACGTGATGATGCGCGTTTCGGACCTCGAGGAGTCGCTCGACTGGTACCAAACTCACCTCGAGTACGAGGAGAAAGACCGCCACGAGGGCGACGGCTTCACCATCGTCTACCTCGGCCCCGAAGAGCTGGGCGAGGAGGGGGCGATGCTCGAGCTGACCCACAACGAGGGCGAGGACGTCGACGTCGGCGACGCCTGGGGACACGTTGCGGTACGGGTCCCGGAGGGCGAACTCGAGGACTACTACCAGCAGCTCATCGACGAGGGCGTCGAGGACTACCGCGACCCCAAATCCTGCGGCGGCCGCTACGCCTTCGTCAAGGACCCCGACGGTCACGAGATCGAGATCGTCAAGCGCGACCCCGATCAGGGCGCGCTGTGGTCGCTCGATCACACCATGATCCGCGTCGAGGACGCCGACGAAGCCCTGGGCTTCTGGACCCGCAAGTTCGAGTACGAACACACCGGTCGCTGGGAGTCCGATTCGTTCGCGAACTACTTCGTGAAACCCGAGGGCGCGAGCGACGAGGCGATGGCCGTCGAACTCACCTACAACTACGACGGCCGCAGCTACGACTTCGGTGACGCCTGGGGCCACCTCTGTGTCCGCATGGACGACCTCGAGGAGGACTGGGACCAGCTCATGACCCGCGAAGCGGCGGACTACCGCGACCCCGAGAGCAACGACAACATGTACGCCTTCACGAAAGACCAGGACGGCCACGAAATCGAGCTGCTCGAGCGCGACCCCGACCCCGAGTCGCTGTTCCCGTTCTAACGGAGTCGGTCAGCTTCGCGGGGACGTCGTCGCTCCGCCCGCTTTCCTCGAGGGTTCCGTCCCGCTCGGCGACGAGAGCACAACGCCTATGTCCGCTCGCCTCTCCGGGTGAATCGAATGACGAGTCGGGAGCCGTTCGGCCAGGGCGTTCGCCTCCTCGGGATCGTACTTCTCCTCGCGGCTATCGGCGGACTCGTGATCTGGACCGGCGCCAGCCCCGTCGAACCGATGGAACAGGAGCCGCCCAACGACGTCGAGGTCGAACCCGACCGCGCCAGCTACGTCGGCGAGAGCGTGATCCTCGGCGGCGAAGTCGTCGAGACCGATCCTCTCGTCATCGCGACGGAAGCGAGCGGCTACGGTCGGTTTACCGTGTCCGAGGACGGCGATACCGACCGGAACGTCGACGGCGACCTCGAGCCGGACGACTGGGTGACGACCTACGGGACCCTCGAGGACGAAGAGACCCTCGCCGCGGAGCGGATCACGGTCCAAAACTCCGGAGAGACCCGGTACATGATGCTCGTCTCGCTGGTCGGCGGGCTGTTCGTCGTCGGCCGCGTGCTTCGGGATTGGCGGTTCGATCTCGGACGCCTCGCGTTCGTCCCGCGCGAGCGTGCACGCTCGCGCGGTGACTCCCGTTCCGAGGGCGGTCGTGCGCGGACCGACGACGGCCTCGAGGCCCCCGCGAGAGGTGATCGCGGTGACTGACGTCCTCACGCACGTGCTGACGGGCTACGTGCTGGGGACGGTGCTCGCCTTCCGCTACGACTGGATGGGGCCGGCACA
The DNA here is from genome assembly GCF_000337695.1 of Natronococcus jeotgali DSM 18795. GTDB lineage: Archaea > Halobacteriota > Halobacteria > Halobacteriales > Natrialbaceae > Natronococcus > Natronococcus jeotgali. The sequence continues at coordinate 110,625 of NZ_AOIA01000151.1, read as the reverse complement.
CGTCACGGTCGTCACCGTCGGCGCGCTCTCGCCCGACTTCGTGAAAGCCGAGATCTTCCTCCCGGACGGGCTGATGCAGTACCTCCTAGGAATCCCCTTCGCCTGGGCTCCCCTGCACACCCTCGGCGGAACGATCGCGGTCGGCCTGCTGACAGTGCTGTTGCTCGCGCCCGAGTACCGCCGGCGGGCGCTGGCGCTCTTTCTCGTCGGCGCCGCCACCCACCACGTCCTCGACATCGCGCTCATCACCCCCTCGGGAGAAGCCTACGCCGTCCTCTGGCCGCTCCTCGAGTACCGTCCGCCTGCGGGGGGTCTCTACCTGAGCAGCGATCGCTGGCCCGCGCTCGTCGCCGGGCTCGCGGCCGTCGCGGTGTGGGCCTTCGGTCGGTACCGCGATTCTCGAGCGGAGACGCCGTAGGAACCGGCGGTCGAACGCTCCCGGGCGCTTCCTGCTCGCACTTCGAGCGGACGGCACGCGACTCGAGTACGGACCCGTAACTGATTGCCGATATCCAACTAAACTATCCAGATCTGGAGTTAGATCTATCTGATACCTATAACTCAAAAACATGTACGCTCATTCGGTAGAATAAGCAGATTCGTACTTTCCAGAGCAAGTTTACTGAATTCGGAAAGCGGGCTTAAATCCGGTACAGCCGGGCTATCGTGGCGTATCGAACACATCGAGAAACGTATATATTGGTCAGAAAGCTTATTACAGACTTCCCGAAAGTGGCGATTACCCCTACCCGGGGCGAGTCGGCTGCGAGGCGGCTGTCGGTTGGCTCGCTCTCCGCTCGATCGCGCGCAAACCAACAAGACAACAACAACAAATGACAAGCGAAAATTCATTCCGCGAAAAGGGACGTGCAGCGTTCCTTGCCGCGCTGGTGGTCATGTCCGTCTTCGCGATGGCAGCGTCCCTCCCGGGCGCCGTCGCCGCGCAGGACGAGACCCTGGACGCGGACGATATCAACGAAGAAGACGTATGGATCGGACAAGAAGTAGAGATCAGCAATCTGAATTCGCCCGCCGACCTGAGTCACGACGGCGACACGGTCCAGAACCTCCGCGTCAACGATAGGAGCGCAACCGTCGACACGAGCGACCTCGAGGAGGGTCGGTACTTCGTTAAGCACGGTGACAACAACTCCACCGGCGTCTTCTGGGTCAACGAACACAACGTCAACGTTGACTTCGAGGACAGCTCCGTCGAGCAGGGTGACAGCACGACCCTCAACTACGACGACACCAGCGACCAGCCTCGCAACGACAGCGACGTCGAGGTCCACGTGACCGCCGAACTCGGAAACGAGACGGTTGGCCAGGAGGACCTCGAGAGCATCCTCCCCGACGGCGAGTCCGTCGAGGACGAGGATGACACGGTCGCGATCAGTAACCTCAGTGAGGACATCGCAGCCGACTTCTCCGAGCAGGACACCGGTAACTACGAGTTCACCGTCGACGTGACCGACACGACGGCCGAGGATACGGCCGAGATCACGGTCGGCGAGGAACCCGAGACCGACGCGCAGTTCGACGAGTCCACCTACGAGGAGAACGTCGGCGACGTCGCCGAGTTCGAGATCGAACACGACGGCACGGACAACCTCACGGTCAACATGACCGACGAGGAAGAGTTCTACACCGCCGACATCGAGATCACCGGTGTCGAGGGTGAGGACAACGTGACGGTCCAGTACAACACGTACGAGGCCGGCCAGGGCAACAGTGACGAGGTCGTCACCGTCCTCGACGACGAGGGCGAGGCGCTGGACGACAGCAACGTGACCGTCACCGAGGAGCTCGAGAACGACGAGAACCAGCTCGGCGAGGACGAGCGACTCCTCCCCGGCGACTACGAGCTCGAGGTCTTCCCCGGAACCGCGGACGAGACCGAGGACGAGACCGACGCCGCGGTCCTCCTGCTCGAGGAGCGATCGACCGGCGACATGAACACGTGGGCCCTCGCGGGCGACGACTTCGACGCCGCGGACGTCGACCTCGAGGACGTCGAGGACTCCGCCGTCTCCACCGACACCGTCGCCGACGAGGACCGCCTCGTCGTCGGCGTCGAAGCGTCCGGCATCTACGGCTACGCTCTCGACGACGACGGGAACTGGGTCGGCGACGACACCCTCAAGCTCAAGTTCGAGGACACCGAGGAGCCGCGCTACGGCGATGCCGACAGCTTCAAGTTGGAGAACATCAGCAACGACCAGGTCATCGTCGACGAGGACGAGGACCGATTCTTCGTCGTCGTCGACGCCGACGAGGTCGTCGACGAGGACGACGAGGAGATCGACGAGACCTGGAACGTTACGTTCTCCGTCAGCGAGACCAACGACTACGTCGACGACGAGGAAACCGTCGAGACGCAGTTCAGCGTCGAGGAAGCCTTCGTCGAACTCGTCGGCGACCAGGACGAGGACGACCGCTTCCAGATCGACAACAGCAACGAGTCCGAGCTGACCGCCGAGACGAACCTCGCGCCCGGCACGGACGGCGACTTCCGCCTTCGCACGACCTCCGAGGTCTACACCTCCGACGCCGAGATCGACGGCGACGGCGTGCTGACGACCACCTTCAACCTCAGCGGCCACGAGGCGGGCGACGAGATCCAGACCCTCCGCGTGACCGCTGGCGACGAGCCCGCACACGAGGCCGAGGGCGTCTTCGTCTCCGCCGACGGCGACGACCAGCCCGACAAGAAGGACGGCTTCAAGCTCGACGCCTCCGCCCCGTCCGAGGTCAACGTCGACGACAACGCCACGCTCGACGTGACCGTCGTCAACAACAACGACGAGGCCGGCAACGCGACGCTCGAGGTCACCATCGGTGACGAGGAGTACACCGAGGAGCTCGAGCTCGACACCGGCGAGTCCACCACCGAATCCTTCGAGTTCGACACCAGCGAGGAGGGTGACGTCGACTGGTCCGTCGAGACCGGCGACGACAGCGACTCCGGAACGCTGACCGTCAGCGACAAGGTGAAAGGTGAGAACGGCGCCAACGGCGCTAACGGCGACAACGGTGCCAACGGTGGCAACGGCGACAACGGCGCCAACGGTGGCAACGGCGACAACGACGAGAAGAACAACGGCGACGACAAGCAGGACGACGACGAGACCGTGCCCGGCTTCGGTGTCGCCGTCGCGATCGTCGCGCTTCTCGGCGCCGCCATGCTCGCGACCCGCCGTCAGAACTAACGCCGACTAACTACCGGACTCCGTCCGGCCTTGCGACATCCCGTTTTTCTTTCGCCCGTCACGCCGCGAAGTGGCGACGCGTCCCAGCAGACGCTCCTGGCGTCTACTCGTAGCCGAGTGGTACGTGATGGTCCGAACGGGGTCGCTCAAGCGACACCTCACTGCGTTCTATCCTTCCGGACGGACCGTTTCACGTCCACCCCCGCGGATTCGTTCGGTCGTTCACTCCCGGAGCACGCTCTGGGCGAAACGAACCGTACTGTCTCGAGTCCTCGAGACGATCAATACGCTCAATTCGCCGTCGAGTTCACACCCAGTAGCGACCGAACGGGATCGGACCTCGAAGATGCTCGCCGTCGGCCTCGCGAACGGGGTTGTCATCGCCGTCGGTTTCGTCGCCGTCTTCGGAGAGCGCCTGCCGAGTACGTCCTCCGGTTTCCGTCCGGAGTCGTGATCGCGGCGCCGTTCGCGGACCGCTTGGAAAACAGTTCCTGACTCGAGTGTGCTCGCCTCGTACCGGCTGCTGTCACTCCGTTCCGGCGTACCCCGACCCGCGGTGTGCCGGGAACGGTTCCGGCAGGCCGCCTCAGTCGTCGGCCGCGGCAGCCTCGGTCTCGGCGCTGGACTCGGCGCGCTCGAGATCCTCGAGGTACTCGTCGACGTCGAGCGCGGCCTTCGAGCCCATCCCCGCGGCGGTCACCGCCTGCTGGTAGTGGTAGTCGACGACGTCGCCAGCGCCGAAGATGCCGGGGACGTCGGTCTCGGTCTGGCCGCCGCCGGAGCCGCCCTGGGTGCGCAGGTAGCCCTCGTCGTCCATCGTGGCGCCCGTGCCCTCGAGGTAGTCGGTGTTGGGCGTGTGGCCGATGGCGTAGAAGACCGCGCCGACGTCGAACTCGAACTCGTTCGTTTCGGGGTCGTCGAGGCGGTCGGTCGGATGGCCCTGCTCGTTCTCGACGAGAGTAACGTGATCGACGCCTTCCTCCTGGGAGCCGTGGATCTCGGTCAGCTCCGTGTTCTTCATGATCTCGATCTCGCCGTCCTCGACCTTCTCGTGGACGCGGTCGACCCAGTACTGTTCGGCGCGGAACTCCTCGCGGCGGTGGGCGATGTAGACCGTGTCGGCGAACTTCGTGAGGAAGGTCGCCTCCTCCATGGCGGCGTCGCCGCCGCCGACGACGAGCATGTCCTCGCCCCGGAAGAACGCGCCGTCGCAGGTCGCACACGTCGAGAGCCCGTAGCCCATCAGTTCGTCCTCGCCCGGGACACCCAGCGTGCGAGCCGAGGCGCCGGAGGCGGCGATGACGGCGTCGGCGGTGTAGACGTCGCCGTTCGTCAGTTCGACGCGGAACGGACGCTGGTCCGCATCGACGGACTCGATAATTCCGTTTTTGAGCTCGGCGCCGAACTGTTTGGCCTGCTCTTTCATGTTGTTCACCAGGTCGGGACCGCTGATCCCCTCCGGGAATCCCGGGTAGTTGGCGACGTCGGTGGTGAGCGTGAGCTGACCGCCGGGCTCGTCGCCCTCGATGACCAGCGGATCGTTGTCGCCCCGTCCCGCGTAGATGGCGGCGGTGAGGCCGGCGATACCGGTACCCGCGATGATCAGTTTGCGGTGTTCGACCTCCGATCCCCCGTCGGTGACGAGTCCGAGCTTCTCGTCGAGCTCGCCGGTTTCCTCGAGCGCGGCCGTCTGGTCCCAGCCGCCGATCAGCTCGTCGTCGATGAACACTTCGGGAGCGGTCTTGCGGCCCTCGGCGCGCTCGACCATCTCCTCGAACAGGTCGTCGTCGCCAGTGACGTTGTAGGTCTCGTACTCGACGCCCTTGCTGTCGAAGAGGTCCTTGGCCTTCTCGCAGTAAGGACACTGCGTCTTGGTGTAGATCTCGACGCGTGGCTGCTCGCTCATACTCCGATGTTAGGAAACTGGACCTAAACCCCTTGCGTTCTCAGCACCGATCGCCGCGTACGGTCCGTCTACCCCCCGGAAGTCGCCCCTTCGACGAACTCGAGGACGACGGAGACGTCGCGGTCCGTCCGCTCCTCGAGGGAGCGTTCGATCACCGTCGCGAGGGTGGGGTACGCCGTATCCGCGGGTCGACGGATCGAGATCGTCACCTCCGTCTCGTCGCTGATCGTGCCCCCGTCGTGGAACTCCGTCTGCAGTTCGACCAGCTCGAGTTCGGCGTACTCGTCGTCGTCGAGCACGGTCCTGACCTCCTCGTTGACCTCGTTCTCGAAGGTGACGTGCTGACCGAGGACGACCCCGGCACCGGTCAGAACGACCGCGCTGATCGCGATCACGACGGCGATCGTCTCGAGGTTGTCCCGGGAGATGTTCGGCCGGACGGCTCCGGTGGTCCACCCTTCGGGACGGTATCCGAGGTGCCAGAGGACGGCGAGTCCAGCGAGCAGGATCGACGTGACGTTGACCGCGACCAGGACGAACGCGCCGAGCGCGACGCCGACGTTTCCCCAGGCGACGCCGATCCCGACCGCAGCCGCCGCCGGGATGAGCGCGGCGGCGATCATCACGCCGACGAGCGAGACGGGGATCGCGGTCGCCAGTCCGAACGCGCCCGCGGCGCCGGCGCAGACGCCGACGATAATCGCGAGCAGGCCGGGCGAGATTCGGTTTTGTACCTGTTCGATGGCCGTGATGTCGATGGCGACCGGGACGACTCCGCCCGATCGAATCAGCCAGGCGAACCCGAACGCGCCGACCATCGCGACGACGAGCCCGAGCACCATCGAGAACACGCCGTCGAGAAACATCCGACGGTCGTCGAGGACGAGCCCGACGGTTCCGGTCATCGCCGCGCTGATCTGGGGCGCGATCACCATCGAGCCGACGACGATCGCAGGGGAGTCGAGTAACAGTCCGGCCGTCGCCACGATCGCGCTCAGCAGGGTCATCGCGTAGTAAGTAACCCGCCCCGGGGTCATGTTCAGGGCCTTCGTCCGGATCTCCTCCCGGGTGATGCTGTCGTCTTCCTCCTGCCCGTTGACGAACCGCTCTTCGAGTTCGTCGATCCGTGGCGTGCGAGCGGTCTCGATGGACGAGACGATGATGAACTCCTCCTCGATACCGACCTCCCGAAGCGAGGTGAGCACGTGATCGACCGCCTGGGTCGGAACCGGGAGCGTAACGAGTTCAGCGTCGATCTCGTTGCTGCACTCGCTCGTTCGGACGTAGTCGAGTCCCTCGTCGTCGAGAACCCGAAGCGTCTCGCTCCGTCTCTCCTCGGGAACGAGCACCTGGAGCAGTCGCATTCGGGAGCCCTTTCGAGTCCGTCGCTAAATGCGTGGTGATTCCGCCGGCGACCGTCGCGCTTCGCCGACGGATTTACGGTCTCGAGCGACGAGAACCGGGTATGGCCGCGGACCTCGAGGAGAAGACGGATCGGTACGGCGAGTTGCTCGCGGAGGCGCTCGAGGCGGCGTCGATCGCACCGCGGGAGGGAACGCCGATGGCCGACGCCGCCGAGGACTGTTACGAGATGGCCGGCTCCTATCTCGAGGACGGGCGTCACTTCCGGGAGCGGAACGACCCGGTCAACGCGCTCGCGTCGTTTTCGTACGGTCACGCCTGGCTGGACGCGGGGGCCAGGATCGGGCTCTTCGAGGTCCCGACCGACGGACACCTGTTCACCGTCGAGTAGTCCGAGTCTCAGACGATTAATCACTATGTATCCGAAACATATATAACAGAAAACCCGGTTAGTTTATAAGGTAGGCGAAAGCTTTATATGGATTACGGTCTTACAATATGTTAGCTGAGGCGACCGGGTTTCTTCTGGTTCCCCCACCCGGTAGCCCCGAGTAACCATCCCAACGATGACAGAAAACATTCGAACCTACACCCGAGAGGACGAAGCAACGACCGAGGAGGAAACCCAGACGGAACAGGGTGAAAAGGAACAGTGTCCGGAGTGTGGCGGACGCCTGATTTCGGATACCGAGCACGCCGAGACGGTGTGTCAGGACTGCGGACTCGTCGTCGAGGAAGACGAGATCGACCGCGGTCCCGAGTGGCGCGCGTTCGACGCCGCCGAGAAAGACGAGAAGTCCCGCGTCGGCGCGCCGACGACGAACATGANNAGCCGCCAGCGCCAGAAGATGCAGCGTCTGCGGACCTGGAACGAGCGCTTCCGGACCCGCGACAGCAAGGAGCGCAACTTGAAGCAGGCTCTGGGCGAGATCGACCGCATGGCCAGCGCGCTCGGACTCCCGGAGAACGTCCGCGAGACCGCCAGCGTGATCTACCGCCGCGCCCTCGAGGAGGACCTGCTGCCGGGACGGTCGATCGAGGGCGTCGCAACGTCGTCGCTGTACGCGGCGGCCCGCCAGGCCGGCACCCCCCGCAGCTTGGACGAGATCTCCGCCGTCAGCCGCGTCGAGAAGATGGAGCTGACCCGCACGTACCGGTACATCATCCGGGAACTCGGTCTCGAGGTCCAGCCCGCCGACCCCGAGAGCTACGTGCCGCGGTTCGTCAGCGACCTCGACCTCTCCGACGAGACCGAACGGATGGCCCGCGACCTGCTCGATTCGGCCCGCGAGGAGGGCGTCCACTCGGGGAAGTCCCCGGTCGGGCTCGCGGCCGCCGCGGTCTACGCCGCGGCCCTGCTCACCAACGAGAAGGTCACCCAGAACGACGTCAGNGGGCGTCCACTCGGGGAAGTCCCCGGTCGGGCTCGCGGCCGCCGCGGTCTACGCCGCGGCCCTGCTCACCAACGAGAAGGTCACCCAGAACGACGTCAGCGAGGTCGCCAGCATCTCCGAAGTCACCATTCGGAACCGGTACAAGGAGCTGCTCGAGGCCTCGGGTTCGGCGGCGCCCGCGTAACGCGGTCGTTGGGAGCGGTTTCTCTCGGCTTTTCTCTCGTCTCGATCCTGTCGCCGAGCCGTCGGCATCGCTCGGTCGGTCGGTTCCCGACCCGGAATAGGACTGCGACAAAGCTTTTCACCTCGGGTGTGGAACAGTATAGCATGGACGAAACGACCGTTCAGTTGCTGTGTCCCGAATGTGCCAAGGACTGGCAGGTTTCTCCCGGCGAACTCCCGACCCCTGCGGAGATGTTCCACTGTCCGAACTGTCACGCTTCCCGACGGACCGCCGAGTTCACGCGGACCGACCGCGACCTCCAGACGCTGAAACAACTCGGCTAGCCGGCGACGCCGATCCTATCGGCTCGTTCTTTCTCGAGCATACATAATTGTAATATTGAGATTTTAGTAATCAGTACGGTATATGAATAACGGTGAACAGAAACGCCCGCTTACCCGGCTAATCGATCGTTGTAGCCGACCCCTTCGTAGGGTTTCGTCCGAGTAATATCGTCGTTGTTTTCGGTTTCGAACGTGACAAGCGTCGAATTCGATCCGGTGTCTGTGCTAACGCGACTCAAGATAATAATATAACCCTGCAGCGGATAGGAATGCATGGTTATGAAGAAACAGGAGCTCATTCACCTTCACGGCCTTCTTGCGGAGGTATCGAACCAGTGCGCGGAGTGGGAGAACTGTCAGATCGACCTCGAGGAGTATGAGTCTCGCGGCATTCGGCCGACATCGATCCACAAATCAAAAACCGACCACAAGGCCGCCGTATTCGCCCTCGCCGGCGGAATCACGACGAACATGCGCGAGGACGAACAGGAAGCCGTCGCCGCTACCGCAGACTAGTTGTCAGAACGTCTCCTTCGATCGCTACTCCTTACTGGCGAGACCGTCCCTCGTCGCTTCGGTCCGTCAAAACGGGATAAACTGAGCGGAAGTCGGGCGATCGGCGCGAACGATCGAAAACTGATCGGCGTCGTCCGGAGGCGTTACTCGACCAGGTCCTCGAACTCGGGGAGAATCTCGTCGTCTTCGGAGTCGGTTTCGGAATCCGATTCGGATCCGTCGTCCTCGCTTTCGGGCGTCCGTTCGTCTTCGCCCTCTTCGTCTTCTTCGATCAGCTCGACTTCGAGTACCTCGAGCGGGATGTTCTCGAGGCGCTGGCCGATCTCCTTGCGGGCGATCCGGGAGGCGTGTTCCTCGCGCTCGACGTTGAACACGGTCATCTCGAGTTCGAGTGCGACCAGCGCCTCGTCGGCGGCGATGAACGCCGGCGGCAGCTCCTCCCCCTCCGGCGAGGTTCGCTCGCCCATGTTGATCTCGACGTAGTTCAGGTCAGGGTTCAACATCTCGCCGGTCTTCGAGATGGCGATGCGGATCGCCTCGTCTTCCGTCTCGACGTCGAACACCGGAACGGCAGCCTCGACGACAACCCTGCAGTCCATACGAAAACGTACCGTCGCCTACAGTATCAAGGTTCGCCCCGAGCTCCGTCCCGGCGCGTGGGTCCCTTCGTGGCGGGTCCGAAAGTCCCAAGCCCGCGCTCCCGAAGGGTGGGACAGATGCACTCCGGCGAAGTCGATCTCGAGGCGCTGTCCGGCGGGCTCGACCTGTACCGCACCCTCGAGAGCGGACAGACCTACCTCTGGCGGCGAACGGACGGGGCGATGTACGGCGGCGCGCCGGCTCCCGACGAGTGGTACTACACCGTCGTCGACGGCGCCGTCGTTCGCGTCCGAAGCCGGAACGGCGTCCTCGAGTGGGAGTCGTCGATCGAGGCCGACCCGCTCGTGCGCCGGCTGCTCCGCCTCGAGGACGACCTCGAGGCGATCGTCGCGGCCGCACCCGACGATCCGCTGTTAGACGAGGCTTACGCGGCCCACCGCGGGATGCGGCTTGTCGACGACCCGCCGTTCGGAACGCTGATCTCGTTCATCTGCTCGGCCCAGATGCGGGTCGATCGCATCCACGGGATGGTCTCGGCGCTGGCCCGCCAGTACGGCGAACCCGTCGCGTTCGACGGCGCGACGTACCACGCGTTTCCGACCCCGGAGCGGCTCGCGGCGGCCACCGAGGGCGAACTGCGAGAACTGGGGCTGGGGTACCGCGCCCCCTACGTCGTTCGCACCGCGGAGATGGTTGCCGACGGCGAGGCCCACCCCGCCGAGGCTCGCGAGCTCGAGTACGAAGACGCCCGAGAGTTCCTGAAGCGATTCGTCGGCGTCGGCGACAAGGTCGCCGACTGCGTGTTGCTGTTCTCGCTGGGATTCGATCAGGCCGTTCCGCTCGATACGTGGCTCAAGACGGCGATCGAGGAGCACTACCCCGACTGCGACCGGGGGTCGTACGCGGCGACCTCGCGGGCGCTTCGCGAGCGCTTCGGCGGCGAGTACGCGGGCTACGCCCAGACGTACGTCTTCCATCACCTGCGAACGCGGGACTGATTCGAGTTATCCGTTCACAACGGTTCATTACTCGTTTTCTCTCTTCACTCGTAATCTTCCCGCCCGGTAATCGCCCAGTACGTCTGTGAAACGATCGTGATCGCGAACGCGACGGACAGTCCCCCCGTGACGTACAGCGCGATCGTCTCCCCCAGAAGATACCGCGTCAGCGCCCAGGCCGCGATGACGAACAGGATCGATCCGACGAACAGCTCGAGCAGCTCCCGAACGGTCGCACGGCTGCTCGAGACGTCGAGATACTCTTCCTCGAAGCGTTCGATGGGACCCATCTCCGAGTGGCGGTTGTCGCTCGAGGGTTCTTTCGATATCGGTTCGAGGCGACGACCCGCGGGTCGGACGGCTGGATTTTTCCCGGTCACCGACGACGCCACGCACGTGACGGACCGAACGCGCGCACACGTCTACGTCTCCGGCACGGTACAGGGCGTCTACTACCGCGCGACCACTCGCGATACGGCCCGCGAGGAGGGCGTCGACGGCTGGGTCAAGAACCTCGAGGACGGTCGGGTCGAGGCGGCGTTCGAGGGACCCGAGGACGCCGTCGAGTCGATGGTCGAGTTCTGCCACGAGGGCAGTCCCGCGGCCGACGTCGACGGCGTCGAGGTCGAGTACGAGCCACCCCAGGGCGAAGACGGGTTCGAGATCCGGTACTGACTCAATCCTCGGCGCGGACGTCCGGGGAGTCGAGGTACTCCTCGAGCCACGGCGGCTCCTCGGTGTGAGCCCACGTCGCCCACTCGGCCTTCTCGCCGGCGTAGTACGCCCGGTAGGCCTCCACGGGGTCGCCGGGTCGTTCGTACTCCTCGGGCATCGCCTGCGGGCGCGGCGTCGGCTCGTCGGACGGAAAGTCGATCCCGTCGGGGTCGATCCGCTCGATGACCTCCCAGCTGGCGTGGTCGGTTTCCTTCTCGTAGCGCTCGACGAACTCGGCGTTGAGCGCCGCGGCGTGTTCGCGCAGCCGCAGCCAGTTCGCCCGGGACTCGGTCGCCCACTCCGTAACGGGATGGCCGGTGTGGGTCGCCGCGTAGAGGAAGTCGTCGTCGCGGCCGTTCTCGCGGGCCGCGGTACACAGCACCTGCGCGGCCTCGAGCAACAGCTTGTTGACGTGCTCGTCGCAGTGATATCGGGCGGCGAGCCGGGGGTCCTCGTCGAGCCAGAAGACGTTCACGGACGCGGTTGGGACGCGATCCGATTGAGCGTTTCGTCCGCAATCTTCAACGGCGCCCCCCGCGAACGCACGGCCATGATCACGGGCGAACGGATGGCCGCCGTCGACGAGAACGCCGCGGCGCTCGGCGTCTCGCAGAAACAGCTGATGGAGTCGAGCGGGAACGCGGTCGCGCGGGCGGTCCGCGAGGTCGCCGATCGGGGCTCGAGCGTCGCCGTCGTCGCCGGGCGCGGAAACAACGGCGGGGACGCGTTCGTCGCGGCCCGCTTTCTCGAGAGTTACGACGTGACGACGCTCCTGCTCGGACCGGCCGAAAATATCGGGACCGAAATCGCTCGTGAGAACTGGGAGGCCCTGCAGCACGCGGGCTACGACACCCACGAGATCGCGGACTCGAGCGGGTTCGAACTCCCCGACTGCGACGTCGTCGTGGACGCGATGCTCGGCACCGGGATCAGCGGCGAGCTCCGCGAGCCCGCCGCGACCGCGGCAGAGGCGATCAATGCGGCCGACGCGACCGTCGTCGCCGTCGACGTCCCCTCCGGGTTCGACGCCGACGCGGGCGCGGTCGCCGACAACGCCGTCGAGGCGGATCGGGTCGTCACCTTCCACGACGCGAAACCCGGACTCGCCGAGCTCGACTGTGAGCTCGCGGTCGCCGACATCGGCATCCCCGCGGCAGCCGAACGAGACGTCGGTCCCGGCGACGTCTCCCTCGCGGAGCCCGACGGCCGCGAGGGACGAGCCTACGTGATCGGCGGCGGCCCCTACACGGGTGCGCCGGCGCTGGCCGCCCAGGCCGCCCTGCGAACCGGCGCGGAGCTGTCCTTCGTCGCGGCGCCCGACGCCGTCGCCGGCGAGATCCAGGGGTACGCCGAGGACCTGATCGTCCAACCGTACGAGAGCGAGATCCTCACCCCCGAGGTCGCCGAGGATCTCCTCGAGACCGCGACGTCGTACGACAACGTCGTCGTCATCGGTCCCGGGCTCGGCACCGACGAGGAGACCCTCGAGGCCGCGCGGCGGTTCCTCTCGGGGTACGACGGCCGGGCGGTCGTCGACGCCGACGCCCTCGAGGTCGTCCCGGAGGTCGAGACCGACGCGACGCTGGTCTGTACGCCGAACCGCGGCGAACTCGCCCGCATGGGCGGGCCCGATGCCGACGACCTGGCTGCGGTCGCCGACGAGATCGAGGACTTCGCCGCGGAGCTTGGCCACGTCGTCCTCGCGAAGGGCGAAAACGACGTGATCTCCGACGGCGAGCGCACGCGGATCAGCCGCTCGGGAACGGTCGGGATGAAAGTCGGCGGAACCGGGGACACGCTCGCGGGGATCGTTGCGGCCCTGCTCGAGGGCGCCGAGCCGGTGGACGCCGCGGCCGCGGGCGCCCACGTCAACGGCCTCGCGGGCGAACGCCTCGCCGAGTGCCACGAACACGGCTTTCTGGCGTCGGAACTGCTCGAGGAGCTTCCCCCGACGCTGTGGGGTGGTGACGATGAGTGACGATCCGTCCCCCGCGGCGGGATCGAACCCGGATCCGCGAAGCGGCGACGATTCGGGCGCCGAGGAACTCACGCACACCACCGAGGAGGGCGACGTCCAGATGGTCGACGTCGGCGACAAACCCGACAGCGAGCGCCGGGCAGTCGCGGTCGGCGAGATCCGCCTGCAGCCCTCGACCGTGGAGGCGATCCGCGAAGACGAGATCGGCAAGGGCGACGTCCTCGCGACGGCCCGGGTTGGCGCCGTCCAGGCCGTGAAACACACCTGGGAGACGATCCCGATGTGCCACCAGATCCCGATCACGAACGTCGACACCGACTTCGAACTGCGCGAGGACCGGGTCGAGTGCGAGGTCACCGTCGAGACCACCGGAAAGACGGGCTGCGAGATGGAGGCCCTCGAGGGCGTCACGACCGGCCTGAACGTCGTCTGGGACATGGTCAAGGCCGTCGAGAAGGACGCCGAGGGCCAGTATCCCGACACCGGGATCGAAAACGTCCGAGTGCTCGAGAAGGAGAAACGAACGCACTGAGCGCCCCGCGGACTCGACTCGGAGTTACGCGTCCAGCGCGGCGGCGACGTCGAGGAGTCCGTGTCCCTGTTCGGCCTCCTCGAGGCCGATGTCCTCCGCCGTCTCCTGGAGCCTGGCTCGAGCCTCCTCGTTGGTGTAGCCGTTGGACATGAGCTGTCCCGCCGCACCGGCGACGTGCGGACAGGCCATCGACGTTCCCGAGAGGGTATCGTAGCCGCCGGCGACCGTCGAGTAGATTCCTTCGCCCGGTGCGGCGATGTCGATTTCGGGGCCCGTCGACGAGAACGCCGCGATCTCGTCGGATTCGGTCGTCGCGCTGACCGCGATCACGTTCGGTTCCGCGGCCGGATAGCTCACGCAGTCGGTGCACTCGCCGTCGTTGCCTGCGGCCGCGACGACGAGGACGCCGTTGTCGTGGGCGTATGCGCAGGCGTCGGAGACGAGATCGGACTGGGCCCCGCCGAGGCTCAGGCTCGCGACGTCCCAGCCCTGCTCGGCCGTGTGCTCGATTCCGGCGGCGATGTCCGAGTTCGTGCCGCTGCCGAGACAGTCGAGGACCTTGACTGGATGGAGGGTCGATCGGGTCGCGACGCCGACGACGCCGGTGCCGTCGTCCGGCGCGACGGCCGTTCCGGCGCAGTGCGTACCGTGGTCGTTGTCGTCGTCCCACGACCGGTTACAGTCGTTTCCGTTACCGCCGAACAGGCAGGCGAACCCGCCGCAGCCGGTGAACGCCGCCCCCTCGCCGAGTACGTCTTGCAGCGCCTCGTGGGTCGAATCGACACCCGTGTCGATGATCGCGACGTCCGCTCCCGATCCGCCCTCGCCGGCGTCGTGTGCCACCGGCGCGTCGACGCGGTCGACGCCCCAGGGCGTGGTTTGCTCGAACGCGTGCATCTCGCCGTTCCGCTCGACGTATCGGACGTTCGGGTTCCGCCGGAGGCCGTTCAGGGCTCGCTCCGGGACGGTGATCGTCATCGCGTCGAACGCGAACTCCCGTCGGACGTCGGTCGCCGCCTCCGCCGCGGCGTTGCGACCGCGGTCGTTCTCGAACCCGACGTTGACCTCGCGCCTCTCGCCGGAATCGGCCGTCGCGACGCCCGCGAGTCCGACGCCGGCGACGGCGCCGGAAGTCGCCCGAAGGATCGATCGACGGCTCGTTCTCGAGTAATCAGCTCCGCCGTTATTTTCCACCATTCGAATATCATTATATTATAATATAATATAGTACTTTTCATAATAAAGTAAATAACTTCGCACTCAAATACATCGAACGGAGTCCGAAATCTTCGAGCCGAACCGACCGGTAAACCGCGAACCGCCGCGTTCGTCCGCTCCGCTTCGGGAAGTCGACGCCAGGTTGCTCGAAGCGTGTTCTCCCCGCCGGCGGCCGGGAGGAGGCGCTGTCGGGCTCCCGCCGAGCCGCGGAGTCGGATCGAAAAAACGGGACACTACGGCGGGCTCAGAGGTCCATTCCGCCGTTGACGTCGATCACCTCGCCCGTGATGTACGACGACTCCCTGCTCGCGAGGAAGCGAACGACGGCGGCGATGTCCTCGACCTCCGCCAGGCGTTCGAGGGGGATCCCCGAGATGATCCGCTCGAGAACGTGGTCCGGAACGCTCTCGACCATGTCGGTCCGGGTGAAGCCGGGCGCGACGCAGTTGGCCGTCGAACCGCCCTGGGCGAACTCGAGGGCGATCGTCCGGGTGAACCCGAACATCCCGCTTTTCGCGGTCGCGTAGTTGGCCTGTCCGAAGTTGCCCTGTTTGCCGACGACGCTCGAGATGTTGATCAGTCGCCCCTCGTCGGCGTTCCAGATGTCGTCGTAGAACGTCTGGGTGCAGTTGAACATCCCGCCGAGGTTGACGTCCATCACCCGATCCCACTCCGCGCGGGACATCTCGGTGAACTGCTTGTCGGCGGTGATCCCGGCGTTGTTAACGAGGACGTCGGCCGGGCCGAACGCCTCGTGGCAAACGTCGCGCATGTGCTCGACGTCCTCGGGGACCGAGACGTCGGCCTGGGCGGCGACGGCTCGCCCGCCCGCGTCCTCGATCGCGTCGACGGCTTCGTGTGCGTCCCCCTCCGACGACCGGTAGTTGATGACGACGTTCGCCCCCTCCTCGCCGAGGTGTTCCGCGATCCCGCGCCCGATACCTCGCGCCGAGCCCGTAATGACACAGGTACGTCCCTCCATGGACATCGTTAGTGTACACTGTGCCACCGATTGTTATATAACGACCTGTTGGGTTTCGTCCCTTGGTGAAGTGAATAAAATCGGCAGCGTCCGACCCGGGGTCGGGAGGGCGCCGACGCGGTCGCGTCGGGGCGTCAGCGGGCGTTACTGCTCGCCGGCCTGGTCGATCCAGTCCTCGAGGCGAGCGACGGCGATGTCGGTCTCGTCGGCGAGTTCCTCGGCGTCGGCCTCGGCGAGTTCCTCGAAGGTGGTGATGCCGACCGCGGCGAGGTCGTTCGCGTAGGACTGGCCGACGCCGTCGAGTTCGGTCAGGTCGTCGACCGCCGTCTCCTCGAGGGCCTCCTCCGAGAACTCGTCGAGGCCGGTCTCGTCGCCTTCGACGTCCTCGGCCAGCCCCGCGTCGGGCTCGTCGGGTTCGGGCGTCTCCGGCTCGGCCTCGGTCTCGACCGTCGAGCGGGCCTCGAACCAGTCGCAGACGTCGGGCCAGAGCTCGGCGTGGCTCCGGGAGGAGACCGACATCCCGATGTGTCCGGTCGCGAACTCCATGACCTCGGTGTCGTCGGAGGCGACCGCCTCGTTGAACGGTTTCGAGGCACCCGGCGGGATGAGGTGGTCGTACTCCGCGACGATCTGCAGGACGGGCATGTCGATGTTCGAGACGTCGATCGCCTCGCCGCCCAGCTCGAGCTCGTTCGCGACGAGCTTGTTCTCCTGGTAGATGTCGCGGATGAACTCCTCGTAGGCTTTCCCCGCGACGTCGATCCCCTCGTCGAGCCAGCGCTCCATCCGCCCGAAGTTCTCGACGAAGTCCTCGTCTTCCATGTTGTCGTAGAAGCGGACGTACTTCGTCACGTTGTTGGCGACGGGATCCATCAGCGCGAAGCCGACGTCTAAGAACTCCGCGGGGACGTTGTCGAAGGTCTCGGTAACTTTCTCGGGGTCGTAGTAGTCCTCGGCGCCCCACAGCTCGAGGACGCCACCGTCGCCCGCAAAGCAGAGGCCGGCGGCCATCAGGGCGAGGTTCTCGACCTTCTCGGGGTGTTGAGCGGCGTACATCGCCGACATCGTCCCGCCCATACAGTAGCCGAGCACGTTGATCGCGTCCTGGCCCGAGCGCTCGCGGACGACGTCGACGCAGTTGTCGATATAGCGGTTGACGTAGTCGTCGAGCCCGAGCTGGCGGTCGAGCTTCGAGGGCTCGCCCCAGTCGATCAGGTAGACGTCGAAGCCGGCCTCGAGCAGCGTCTGGACGACCGAGCGATCGGGCTGCAGGTCGAGGATGTAGGGCTTGTTGATCAGCGCGTAGACGATGAGGATCGGGATGTCGTGTTGCTCCTCGGTCTTTGGCTCGTAGTGGAGCAACTCGAGTTTGTTCTCCTCGTAGACGACTTCGCTGGGGGTCTGGCCGACCTCGACGTTCTCGAGGGTCTCGGTTCGGTCGGGCGCGACCTGGCTCTTCTCGGCGAGGTCGGCGGCGCCCTCCCAGGCCTGGCGTTGCATCTCCAGGGCGGTCGCGTACGGGTTCTTCATTGCTCCTCTATGTGCTCGAGAACGCGGTCGAGTTTCTCCTCGACGGCGTGCTGGCGGCGCTCGAGCTCGACCAGGCGGTCGCCGACCTCGACGACGTCGCTCTCGGTCGGGAAGCCAAGCGAGTGCAGCGTCTCCTCGGCGACCTCGTCGGCCTCCTGCTGGAGCTCGAGGACGTCGCCGACGGTCTCGCCGGTCATCTTCGCGAAGGCGGTCGTCGACATGACCTCCTTGAACGCCTCGTTCGCGGTGTTGAGCCAGACGTCGCGGAACTCATCGAGCTCGACGTCCTCGCCCTCGAGCTGGTCGTTCGCTCGCTCGACCATCTGCTGGGAGGCGTTCATCCAGGCCTCGTAGGCGCGGGCGTAGCCCTCCACGCCCTCGGAGAGCTCGGCGTCGTCGCTCATCTCGCCGACCGTCTCGGCCCAGCTCTCGACGAATCGAGCCTGGGCCTCGACGTTGTTCTCGAAGGCCTCGAGGAACTGCTCGTTCCACTGTTCGGCGAACGCGTTCCAGTTCTGTGACTGCGGCGGTGTGTCTGTCATTGTGTGGGAAGAGGGGGCGTGTGATCAAAAGGCTGTGGTCGTTACGCCGAGACGTCGAACTCCTCGGCGACGGCGTCGACGTTCTCGGTCATCGCCGACGCGTTCTCCTCGGCCTGCTGGTGGGCCTCGAGGACGGCCTCGAAGCTGGTGTCGACGACCTCGGCGTAGCTGGCGGCGAACTCGTCGTAGGCGGCCTCGGACTCTTGGAGGGCCTCGGCGACGGCCGACAGCGACTCCTGCTGGGCGTCGGTCATCGCGTCGACGTTCTCCTCGAACTGCGCGCGGAACTCCTCGAGGTCGGGGCCGTCCTCGGGCAGCGACGCCTCGACGGCGTCGAAGTAGGCCGCGACGGCGCCCTTGGTGAACTCGGCGTTGGTCTCGACGGCCGAGCTCGAGGACTCGACGGCGTCGACGACGGCGCCGAAGGAGGTTTTCTGGGCCTCGAGGGCGTCGTGGGTGAGCTGCTGGCTCTGTTCGATGGCGGTGCGCTGTGCGGTAAACATGGCGGTGAGTGGGTTCTGTGTCATTGGTCTTCCTCGCGGTTTCGCTTGACGGGAACGACGATCGTCTGGACGATATCGCCCTCCTCGATGTCGAGGGCTTCCCGTTCGGGTTCGGGAATGCTGATCCGACCGCCGCTCTGGACCCGCGCCTTGAACGTCGCCGTCCCCATGTTCATCGGCCCGAAGCTCGAGGCGCTCTCGAGGGGGTTCGCGGAGCCGGCTTCCAACAGCTGCTTCAGCATCTCCTGCTGGGATTCGGCGACCTGTTCGCCGGCGCTTTGCATCTGCTCGGCGAACATCGACGGCGGAAACCAGGGCGATCGGTCGGAGTCGTCCGTCATCACTGGTGTCAACGCGCTCCGGCCTCATAAGCGTTTCCGCTCTGTACCATCGAGTGCCATTGAGTGGTTTCAGCTGCATATTGGGGGTCATCGTCGCCCCGTCGTGTGATTTTCCGATCGAGCCCGCGCCGCAGTCGGTCGAAAGCGTCGGTTACTGTCCCGTCGCCCCCGCGGATAACCCCGCATTGTGCGACCAAAGAGGTATAATGGCCTCGTCCCTATAGCGGGAGTAGATGTCCCACCAGAACGCCGGCGAGAACGGGTTTGGCGCCCTGGCCAACGCCTGGTCCACCGCGACTCGATCGGTCCTCCGGAGCGCGACCGCGGCCAACCGCGCGGCGATCGCCGCGATGGATTCGGCCGGAACCGAACCGAACGGCGAGTGCGCCGACGCCTCGATCCCCTCGCTCGAGTACGCCGATCCCGACTGGACGTTCGAGCGCAGCGTCGAGGATCCGACGGCGCTCGGTCCGGGCGACCACGTCACCTTCGAGAAGGCCCTCTCCGACGAGGACGTCCGGGCGTTCGCCGAGATCAGCGGCGATACGAACCGTCTCCACCTCGACGACGAGTTCGCCGCCGAGACCCGCTTCGGCGGCCGCATCGTCCACGGCACGCTCGTCTCGGGGCTGATCAGCGCCGCGCTGGCTCGGCTACCGGGGCTGACGATCTACCTCTCCCAGGATCTGGAGTTCGCCGGCCCGGTCGGGATCGGCGACCGCGTCTCGGCCCGCGTCGAGATCGTCGAGGACCTGGGCAACGAGCAGTACCGCCTCGAGACGGTCGTCCGCGACGAGGACGACGACGAAACCGTCGTCGACGGCGAGGCCGTCGTCCTGATCGACGACCTCCCCGAGGCCTAGCGCGCCCCTTCGAGGCGAATAAGTAGCTCCTCGCGGAACGGCCCACCATGACACTGTTCGGGACCGCGGGGATCCGGGGCCCAGTCGAGGACGTATCGCCAACGCTTGCGCTCTCGGTCGGTCAGGCCGCGGGCGAGCCCGGCACCGCGTTCGTCGTCGGGCGCGACGGACGGGAGACGGGGCCGGCGCTGGCCGCGGCGATGGAGGCCGGCCTCGAGAGCGCCGGTGCCGACGTCCGTCGGGTCGGCCGCGTGCCGACGCCGGCGCTGGCGTTCGCGTCGCAGGGACGACGCGGCGTGATGCTCACCGCGAGTCACAACCCGCCGAGCGACAACGGGATCAAGCTGTTTGCCGACGGCGTCGAGTACGACAGCGACGCCGAGGCGCTGATCGACGAGCAGGTCGGCGCCGACGGGTCGGGGCTGGCCGCCTGGGAGGAGTGGGGTCGCTCCGAGCGGGCCGACGTCCTCGGCGAGTACCGCGACGCCGTCGCGGACTACGTCCGAACCCGCTTCGAGAGCGAGGCCCCGCTTTCGGGGCTGTCGATCGCGGTCGACTGCGGAAACGGCGTCGGCGCGCTGGCGACGCCGCAGGTGCTCGACGACCTCGGCGCCGAGGTCGTCGGCGTCAACGCCAACGTCGACGGTCACTTCTCCGGCCGAGAGAGCAAACCGACCCCGGAGACCCTGACCGAGTTCAGCGACTTCCTCGCCGCGGGCTCGTTCGACCTCGGGCTCGCCCACGACGGGGACGCGGATCGGCTCGTCGTCCTCGAGCCCGACGGGTCGGTCGTCCACGAGGACACCGTCCTCGCGGTCGCGGCCGAACACTACGCGGGGGAAAGCGACGTCGAGGACCCGGTCGTCGTCACCACGCCCAACGCCTCGGCCCGGATCGACGAGCGGGTTCGGGAGGCGGGCGGACGCGTCGAGCGGGTCCGTCTGGGCGCGCTCCACGAGGGAATCGCGCGGGAACGCAAGCGGGCGGGCGAGGACGCCGCGGTCGTCTTCGCGGCCGAACCCTGGAAGCACATCCACGTCCCCTTCGGCGGCTGGATCGACGGGGTCGCCAGCGCCGCCGTCGTCGCCGCGCTCGTCGACGAGTCCGGGGACGTCGCGAGCCTCCGGGAGCCGGTTACCGAACGCCCCTACCGGAAGGTCAGCGTCGACTGTCCGGATCGGCTCAAGGCCGACGCGATGGCCCGCCTCGAGTCCGAGCTCCCCGCGGCGTTTCCCGAAGCGAGCGTCGACACCGACTACGGCGTCCGCCTCGAGTTCGCGGACGCCTCGTGGCTGCTCGTTCGCCCCAGCGGCACCGAGCCCTACGTCCGACTCTACGCCGAGAGCGACGCCGTCGACGAGCTGATCGACGACGCGGAGACCGTCATCGAGCGGGCGATCGAGGCGTCGCGGTAGCGGCCCGATCGCCCGCCGGCCCGCGTCGGCGTAGTGGTCGGAATCTGATATAACGCGTATCTGGTCGGTGTAGCGGGCGAATCCACATCATTTAACCCGGTATCGTGCACTACCCGGTACTATGGCACGAGACAGACGGCGCTTCTTGCGCGCTGCGGGCGCGGCGGGGCTCGCGACGATGGCCGGCTGCGTCGGCGGATTCGGCGAGGGGGGAAGCGAGACGGACGCCGCCGTGGGGATGGTGTACGCGACCGGCGGAACTGGCGACGACTCGTTCAACGACATGGCCCAGCAGGGGGTTCAACAGGCCGACGAGGAGTTCGACATCACCTACGACGAGGCCGAACCCGAATCCGTCGGCGAGTTCGAGGGCGCACAGCGGGACTTCGCCGCGTCGGGGGACTACGACCTAGTCAGTTGCATCGGCTTCGCGCAGGCGGACGCGCTCTCCGGGAACGCCGAGGAGTATCCGGACCAGGATTTCATTATCGTCGACGCGGCCGTCGAATCGGACAACGTCCGCAGCTACAACTTCGACGAGCCCGCGGGCTCGTTTCTGGTCGGGACCCTGTCGGCGCTGCTGACCGGTACCGAGTTCGCGGCGGGCAACGGCGAGACCAACCCCGACGAGTCCGTCGTCGGGTTCGTCGGCGGCGAGGAGTCGCCGCTGATCGAGTCGTTCCAGGCCGGCTTCGAGGCCGGCGTCGAGCACGTCGACTCGAGCGTCGAGGTCCTCTCGAGCTACGTCGGCGACTTCAACGACACCGCGAGCGGTCAGGAGACGGCCCGCTCGATGTACAACGACGGCGCGGACATCGTCTTCCACGCGGCGGGTCGAACCGGCGTCGGCGTCTTCCAGGCCGCCGAGGCCGAGGGGCGGTTCGCGATCGGCGTCGACGACGACCAGTCCGTGAGCCAGGAGGACTACGCCGACGTCATCCTGGCGAGCATGGTCAAACGCGTCGACGAGGCGGTGTTCACCGCGATCGAGTCCGTCATCAACGACGAGTTCGAGGGCGGCGAGACCGAACGGCTCGGCCTCGAGGAAGACGGCGTCGAGACCGTCTACGGGCAGTCGATCGGCGATCAGATTCCAGACGAGATCACGGAGGAAGTCGAGACGACCAGACAGGCGATCATCGACGGCGAGATCGAGGTCCCACAGGAACTGTGAGTTTCGCATGAACGATTCGGGGAACGACCGAAACCCACGATCGCAGCGGGACCTCGCGGTCCACCTCGACGGGATCACGAAGCGGTTCCCCGGCGTCGTCGCGAACGACGACGTCGATCTCCGCGTCGAACGCGGGAGCGTTCACGCGCTCTTGGGCGAGAACGGCGCGGGAAAGACGACGCTGATGAACGTTCTCTACGGGCTCTACGAGCCCACCGAGGGTCGGGTCGTCGTCGACGGCCGGGAGCGAGCGTTCGACAGGCCACGGGACGCGATCGACGCCGGCGTCGGAATGATCCACCAGCACTTCATGCTGGTCGACCCGATGACCGTCGCCGAGAACATCGCGATGGGCAACGAACCCCGGAAGTGGGGCGGACTGGCGGTCGACCGCGACCGCATCGACCGGGAGATCGCCGACCTCTGCGATCGGTACGGGTTCGACGTCGATCCGTCGGCGACGATCGAGGAGTTAAGCGTCGGCGCCCAGCAACGCGTCGAGATCCTGAAGGCGCTGTACCGCGGCGCCGACGTGCTCATCCTCGACGAGCCGACGGCCGTGCTCACACCCCAGGAAGTCGAGGACCTCTACGGCGTCCTCGAGGAGCTGACCGAGCAGGGGAAGACGATCATCTTCATCACCCACAAGCTCGGCGAGGCGATGCACGCGGCCGACCGAATCACCATCCTCCGGGACGGCTCGTCCGTCGGAACGGTCGATCCGGCGGGGACGACTCGCGAGGATCTCGCCGAACTGATGGTCGGCCGTGAGGTGTTGCTCGAGACCGGCGGCGAGCCCGTCGAGACCGGACGCCCCATCCTCGAGGCCGAGAACGTGGTCGTCGAGGACGATCGCGGCGTCGAGCTCGTCTCGGGGATCGACCTCGAGGTTCGCGCCGGCGAGATCCTCGGCGTCGCGGGCGTCGACGGCAACGGTCAAAGCGAGCTAATCGAAGCGATCACGGGGCTGCAGACGCCCGACGCGGGGCGAGTTTCCTTCGACGGGACGGACGTCTCTGCGTGGTCCCGCCGCCAGCGCATCGAGGCCGGAATGGCCCACATCCCGGAAGACCGCCACGAGCAGGGACTGGTCATGCCGTTCGACCTCGTCGAGAACGCCGTGCTGGGCAGCCAGCGCTCGCCGCGGTTCGCCCGCGGCGGCCGCATCGACTGGGCCGGCGTTCGCGACCACGCCGAGGACGTCATCGGCACCTACGACGTTCGCCCGCCCGACGCCGACGCCGACGCCGAATCGTTCTCCGGGGGGAACCAGCAGAAGTTCGTCGTCGGACGCGAGCTCGAGCGCGACCCCGAGCTGGTCGTCGCGACCCACCCGACCCGGGGCGTCGACATCGGCTCGACCGAGTTCATCCACGAACGGCTGCTCGAGCTGCGGCGCGAGGGCAAAGCCGTGTTGCTCGTCTCCTCGAACCTCGACGAGGTCCGGGGGTTGTCGGATCGGCTCGCGGTCATCTACGAGGGCGAGTTCGTCGACGTCACCGATCCCGCCGCGGTCACCGAGGAGGAGCTCGGCCTCCTGATGGCGGGGGAGCAGCCGGACGACCGGTCGCGGGAGCGCCCGGCGAGCAACCCCGCCGACGGGGGTGAGCGTTGATGCGGGACGACCTCGAGCGGCTGCTCGAGCGCCTCGTCCACGCGTCGGTCCTCGAGCGCCTCGTCATCAGCCTCGCGGCGCTGGTGGCGGCGATCCTCGTCGGGGGCGTGCTCGTCTTCGTCTCCGGCGCGTTCGCCTCCTGTCGGGCGGGGCTCGATATCGCCGGCGTCACCTTCTGTTACAACCCGATGCAGGTCTACTACGAGCTGTTCCTCGGCTCGCTCGGCCACCCGCTCGAGGGCGGCTGGAGTCCGATGAACTACAGCCTCGCGACGACGCTCCGACAGACGACGCTGCTGATCTTCGCCGGGCTGTCGGTCGCGGTGGCGTTTCGTGCGGGACTGTTCAACATCGGAACCCAGGGCCAGCTGGTCGTCGGCGGGCTGGTGACGGCGGTGACGGTGCTGTTCGCGGCGCCGTACCTTCCCGGCGGCTTCGTCGGAACCGTCCTGCTGGTTCCCCTCGGCGTGCTCGCGGGTGCGCTCGGTGGCGGCTTTTACGGCGCAATCCCGGGCGCGCTCAAGGCCTACGCCGACGCGAACGAGGTGATCACCACGATCATGCTCAACTTCATCGCCACCGGCGTCACCGCGACGCTGCTCTCCCGGTGGTTCCAGGACCCCAACAGCGCCAACCCGCAAACCCGTGCCGTTCCCGAGTACGCCGAGATCCCGACCCTTCCCGGCGTGGGATTCAGCGGGCGGATGGACTTCTCCTTGCTCGCGCTCGGGTTCGCGGTCGCGCTCATGATCGCGATCGCCTGGCTGCTCGCCCGGACGACCTTCGGGTACGAGCTCCGGACGACCGGTATCCAGCCCGAGGCCGCGGCCTACGGCGGCGTCGACGAGAAGCGCATGACCGTCGCGAGCATGACGCTCTCGGGAGCGCTCGGCGGGGTCGCGGGCGCGTTCTGGGTGTTGATGCAACACGGCCGCTGGCTCGAGAACGTCCCCGACCTCGGCTTCGACGGGATCGCCGTCTCGATTCTCGCGGGGAACAACCCGCTGGGGGTCGGCGCTGCCGCGTTCCTGTTCGGTGTGCTCGACAGCGGCTCGAGTTCGATCAACACCTCGACGGACGTCCCCCCGGAGCTCGTGGGCGTTCTCTCCGGGCTGTTGATCCTGTTCGTCGCGATGCCCGAGTTCTTCCGGATGATCGGCCGTCGGTTCGTCGATACCGACGCCGCCCCGGCGCGGGCCGCGGGAGGTGGTGCCGATGAGTAGCGGACTCTCCCGGCGGACGGTGCTGGGTGCGGTCGGCGCGCTCGCGGTGCTGTGGCTCGTGGCCGGCCTCGCCTTCCCCGACTCCTGGGCGGGCGCCCTGCTGTCGATCGCGGCCAGCCCGAGCACGCACACGGCGATGCTCCGACTCGCGGTTCCCATCGCGCTGGCGGCGATCGGTGGCATCTTCGCCGAGAAAAGCGGCGTGATCAACATCGGGATCGAGGGGCTGCTCATCGTCTCGGCGTTCTCCTCGATCATCGTCACCTTCTGGCTGGGATCGGGCGGGTCGACCCTGGCGCTCTCTCACCACTGGTGGGGTTTCGCGGTCGGCGTCCTCGCGAGCACGCTGTTCGCGCTGATCTTCGCGGTCGTCTGCATCGACTTCAAGGCCGACCAGATCATCGCCGGGCTCGCCGTCTGGCTGATCGCGCTCGGGCTCGCGCCCTTCGCCTCGCGGATCGTCTTCGACAGTCCGAACACGGCGGGCGTGGGTCGGTTCCAGAACGTTACGGTCCCGATCCTCTCGGAGATCCCGCTGCTGGGATACCTGCTGTTCGACACGCCGCCGCAGGTCTACATCATGCTCGGAGCGGCCGCCGCGGGCTGGTACCTCCTCAACCGGACGGCGTTCGGTCGGTGGGTCGTCGCCAGCGGCGAGAACCCGAAGGCGCTGGACACCGCCGGCGTCGACGTCCGCAGGGTCCGCTACGCCGCCGTCCTGTTGTCGGGGATCTTCGCCGGCCTCGGCGGCGCCGGCTTCGCGCTGGGCCAGCTCGGTACGTTCGCCGGCGGCGGCGAGACCGCCATCGGCGGCCGCGGGTTCATCGCCATCGCGACCTACCTCTTCGCGAACTACCACCCGATCGGGGCGCTTGGCGGCTCGTTCCTCTTCGCCGGCCTCGAGGCGATGCAGATCCAGCTCCAGAACCTCGGCTACGCCGTCCCGACGGAGCTCATCCGGACGATCCCCTACGCGACGGTGATCGTCGTCCTCGTGTTCGTCGGCAAGACCCAGTTGCCGGAGGCGGCCGGCGAGCCCTACGACGGGGACGAGGAGTAGCCGCGCCGTCGCCGCGGGTCGGTGCCTTCTTGCGCCCGGTCGGACTATCGGGCGTATGGACGAACTGATCGACGCCGCCCGCGAGATTCGGGCGAGCGCACACGTCCCCTACTCCGAGTACGCCGTCGGCGCCGCCCTCGAGACGGCCGACGGCGAGGTGTTCGTCGGCTGCAACCTCGAGAACGCGAACTTCAGCAACAGCCTCCACGCCGAGGAGGTCGCGATCGCCGAGGCCGTCAAAGAGGGCCACCGAGACTTCTCTCGGCTCGCGGTGAGTTCGGACCGCCAGGACGGCGTCACCCCCTGCGGGATGTGTCGCCAGACGCTGGCCGAGTTCTGCGACGACGACCTCGTCGTCTACTGCGATCTGGGCGACGAGGACGGCGCCCCGTCGGTTCGCGAGTACACGCTCGGGGAGTTGCTGCCGGATACGATCACTCAGGAGACCCTCGAGTAGGCCGTTCGCTCTCAGTCGCGATCCTCGAGTCGCTCCCGCAGAACCGTCCGGTGACACCGCTTCTTCTCGGTGTTCTCGTAACAGACCAGCGCCAGCGACTCCCCGTCGGCGAGCCGCTCGGCGAGCGCCTCGAGGGCCGCCCGGGCTTCGGGAGACGCCTCGAGGTACGCGCGGTAGCGCTCGCCGAAGTCGACCTGGTCCCAGGCGGCGTTGTGGGCTCCCTCCTCGCAGAGCCCCTGGATCTTGAGGTCGTCCTCGACGGTCCGGATCTCCTCGAGGAGGTCGGCGGGCGGTCCCAGATCGGGAACGTTCTCGTCGACGGCGGCGTGGAACCACGGCGCCGGCCGCCGGACGACGCCGACGCGGGTCGCCCCTGGCGGGAGGTCGGCCAGATCGTGCTGGATCGCGGCGACGTAGGTGTCCGCGAGGGTTCCGTCTGCCATACCGGGGCTACGGAAGCCCGGCATTTATATACACCGCGGGCGCGAACCGCGGAGCCGAATGCCGGGAGACAGCGAAGATCCGAACGCCGACGTACAGTATCACCTCGAGGTCGCGAGCGAGGATGTCGCCGACACCGTCCTCCTGCCCGGAAATCCGGAACGGCTCGAGGTGATCGTCGACTACTGGGACGACCACGAGATCCGGGCCCACCACC
The DNA here is from genome assembly GCF_000337695.1 of Natronococcus jeotgali DSM 18795. Lineage (GTDB taxonomy): Archaea > Halobacteriota > Halobacteria > Halobacteriales > Natrialbaceae > Natronococcus > Natronococcus jeotgali. The sequence continues at coordinate 83,328 of NZ_AOIA01000151.1, read as the reverse complement.
GCGAGTACCGCACCGCGACGGGCAGCTACGAGGGGACGCCGATCTCGGTCACCTCGACGGGGATCGGCAGTCCCTCCGCGGCCATCGCGGTCGAGGAACTCGCCCGCGTCGGGAGCGACACGTTCATTCGCGTGGGCTCCTGCGGGGCCGTCCAGCCCGAGATGGACGTCGGCGACCTCGTCATCACGACCGGGGGGCTCCGCCAGGAGGGCACGAGCGACGAGTACGTCCGCGAGGACTACCCCGCCGCGGCGGACCACGAGGTCGTCAGCGCGCTGATCGCCGCCGCCGAGCGGCTGGGCTACGACTACCACACCGGCGTCACGATGAGCGCCGACTCCTTCTACGCCGGCCAGGGCCGGCCCGGCTTCGAGGGGTTCGAGGCCGCCGGCTCCACGGATCTGGTCGAGCAACTCGCGGAAGCGAACGTCAAGAACATCGAGATGGAAGCCAGCGCCATCATGACGCTCGCGAGCGTCTACGGGCTGCGGGCTGGCGCGGTCTGTACCGTCTACGCCGACCGCCAGGGCGGGGAGTTCAGCACCGAGGGCGAGTCCCGGGCCGCCGAGACCGCCACGCTCGCGACCCATCTGCTCGCGAGGATGGACGAGAAGAAACGGGAGGCCGGCGTCGACCGCTGGCACGCCGGGCTCTCGCTCGAGGACTGAACCCGTCGTCGAAGCGGTCGTCTCGACCCCGCGACGTTAGTCGCGAACCCGGACGATCCCGTCCTCGAAGATCTTGCGGTTCGGGACGATGTACTCCTCGGAGTCGTCCTCGATCTTCGTCACGAACAGGTCGACCTCCTGGACGATCCCGGTCTGGTCGCCGACCCGGACCCGGTCGCCGATCCCGTAGGGCTGGTTGAGCAACAGGTAGATGCCGGCTGCACTCGAGACGAGGAAGTCCTTGAACGCGTAGGCGCCGACGGCGACGATCCCCACGGCGTAGATCGCGAGGAGGATCAACAACGCGGTGACGTGGACGCCGACCTGTCCCAGCGCGACGACCAGCGCGACGTACAGCACCGAGTACTTGACGAGTTTCGGGATCAGCGCGACCTGCGGGAGTTTGACGCTGCGGAGGTACTCGCCGACGGTCAGCTCCGATTTGTCCGCGACGATGAAGCCGACGATCATCACGAGTACGGCGACGAACACCTGCGGGATGAACTCGGTCACTCGAAGCCAGAACGCGTCGGTGTCGAGCAGCTGTGCGATGTGGATCGCCGTCAGTACGGCGATCCCGTAGATGAACCACGCGCTCAGCCGAGCGACGATCTCGACGGTCGACGTACCGAGCGACTGGGCGGTGCGCTCGAAGGGGGTCCCCTCGACGGCTTCGGGCACGCCGGAGGCCGTCAGCAGCTCCTCGTTGAGCCGCCCGACCAGGTAGCCGACGACGAGGCCGAGAACCAGTACCGCCGCGGCTATCACCGCCGGCTCGTCGATGAGCGTCTGCCAGTCCATGCTAGTACGCCTCCGGATCGACCTCCAGGATGATCTCGCCGGCTTTGAACGCCCGAACGAGACCATCGCTCTCCGAGAGCACGATCGAGATCGCGTTCGTGTCCCGCGTGATCGCGCCGCCGGCCATGTGCCGGGCGCCCAGCCCCTTCGGAATGTCGACGCCCTCGGCCGAGGGCTCGAGGTAGCGGTACGCCGAGACGATCTTGCCCGCGTCGGAGATCACGAAGGCGCCGTCGAGCCGCGAGAACTCCTTTAACATTACGTCCACGATCGGGTCGCCGACGTGGACGTGGGACTTCTCGAAGGGGTTGTACGACAGCGGTCGAGACTTGTTCATCACCTTCCCCGCGTCGCCGACTACGAACAGCGCACCGACGGGTTTGCCCTTCTGGCCCTTCTGTCCCAGCTCGATCGCCAGCTCGAGGACCGACTTGACGACCTCCGGATCGGCGCGAGAGCGAGCGAAGAGATCGTAGATACCGGTGTGGTTGTCCGCGTCGGCCCGGACCCGCGAGACGGTGTCGATGTCGTCGCCGAAGACGCTCGTCGCACACGCGAGGGTGTCGCCGTCGTCGATGATCTCCTGATCGAGCGCGCCCTCGAGCCCGAATCGGATCCGATCCGAGATGTCCTCGAACTCGAGGGGGAGCTCGACGAACGTGCTCGCGCCGACGTCGTTCTCGGTGCCGACGACGATCACCTCGACGTCCTCGAGGTCGGCGAAGCGCTCGTAGTAGGAGCCGCTCGGTGAGAACAGCGCGACGCCGTCGACGTTCGAAAAGAGGTCCCCGAAGACATCGTCTAACCCGGCCATTGCTCGTATAAGCCGTTCCCGCGCGAATAAGCGTTGTGGACTGTCTGACGACCGTCTTGCCAACGCGTGGCACGGAAGGTCGTTCGGAGTATCGGACCCGGCAGCCGTCGGTGTGGTTTTCGTACGCTGCGGAACGGGTTCGTCTCGAGGGAACGTCGGCTCGAGGTGTGGCCAACCGGGACCGGATTCGAACCACGCGAGGACGTGCTCGCAGTGCTGCGCGCGTCCTCTCTCGTTCGAATCGGCCGTACGATTGCTGTCGCTCGCGAGTTTGCTCACGACAGCAATGCGCGGGACCGGATTCGAACCGGCGGACCCCTACGGGACAGCGTCCTAAGCGCTGCGCCGTTGGCCTAGCTTGGCTACCCNGACAGCAATGCGCGGGACCGGATTCGAACCGGCGGACCCCTACGGGACAGCGTCCTAAGCGCTGCGCCGTTGGCCTAGCTTGGCTACCCGCGCTCGTTCCCTGGTTTTCGCGAATCGAGTAAGAACCTGTCGATCCGGTTTACTCGTGTTTGACCGGTTCTTCGGGCGACCAGTCCGGCGGAACGATGAAGGTGACGTGCTCCGAGTCCCGAAGCTGGTGGAGTTCGGCCGACTGCTCGGCCAGGGACCGATCCCGGTAGGGCATCTCGAGGCCGCATCCGGTACACACCAGCTTGCAGGTTGGTTCTTTCATGAGGGGAGGACCGCCGGCTCGATTGGAGCGACGGGCGTCGATCCGAGGTTCGGCGGAGCGGTGCTTTAGTAGTCGTATCCTAGTGAAATCCGCGGCGAAGGGCCGATTCGGTGAGTCGTTCGTAGCTGAATGTTGCCGTGCCTAGCCGCGTATTGGAACCCGTATCGATCCGTTCCGAACGCGATTACCGCCCGCGCGGCGAGACCGTCGCGGGGCCGTAGGTTTATTTCGGCTGACGGGATAGGAACCGTATGCACAGCGCCCGGGATCGCGTCGAGTACGAACCCTGGCTGCAGCGACTCGAGCGGGCCGCCGACCGACTGGAGCTCTCGAGCGAGGCCCGCTCGTGTGCCGCGGAGCTGTTCCTACTCGACGTCCCGGACGCCGACCGATCGAAGCGGGCGACGCTGGCGGCGAGTCTGTACGCCGGTTCGCTGGTCGCCGGCGACGGCCGCACCCAGAGCGCCGTCGCCGAGGCGGCGGACGTCTCCCGGCTCTCGATCCAGTCGCGGTGGAAGGATCTGCTCGAGGAAGCGGGACTCGAGCCGCCGCGGTGGTGAGTCGGGCGGTACGTTTCACCGCAGCGCTCTCGCGTAAGTGTACGATATCGTGCCGAAACCGGAGCGAACGATCGGATCGCTGATCGAACGTCGTGGGACGTTCCCGCCGGCCGACTCAATCAGTGCCGTTCCGTCTCGGCGTCGGTCTCGAGAACGGTGCCGTGCTCGTCGATCTCGCCGTTGACGATTCGAGTACTCGAGATGATCTCGCCGTCGTCGGCCAGCGCGTGCGGAACGACGACGATCTCGAGGGGGTCGTGCCCGCGCCCGTGGCGGAGTTCGTTGATCCGTTTGCCGCCCTCGATCGTCTCGGGGGAGACGACCAGGTAATCGAACTGCGGCTCGGTCGCGATCCCGGTCGGGTCCTCGAGCTTTCGGACCTCGAACGCCCTGTCGTGTTCCTCGGCGAGGGGCTCGAGCTCGCGTTCGAGCGTTTCCTTTCGCTTTGCGAAGGAGTTAACGTGGCGTTCGACGTGGCGAGTCTTCGGCGCGAGCCCGTCGCTCGTGAGTCCGACGGTTACGTCCCCGAGTTCGAACGCCCGTTCGAACAGCCGGCGGTGGCCGTCGTGAACGGGGTCGAACGTCCCACCAAGCGCGACGTCCATACTCCATCCACTGGAGCGGCGCGTATAAAACGGTCGACTCCGTCAGTGCTTCCGTTCGTACCGAATTCGACGATCGTCGATTGTCCCTTTCGCATTGTTTTTAGTGGTATCCCGCAGTGGCTCCCGTATGGGACTCGACGAGGATTCACTGGAGTATCACCGGACCGATCCGCCGGGTAAGATCGAAATATCGACCACGAAACCGACGAATACACAGCGGGATCTCTCGCTCGCGTACTCGCCGGGCGTCGCCGCGCCGTGTATGGAGATCGCCGAGGACGAAAACGACTCTTACTCGTACACGGCGAAGGGAAACCTCGTCGGCGTCGTCTCGAACGGATCGGCCGTGTTGGGCCTCGGTAACATCGGCGCGCAGGCGTCGAAACCGGTAATGGAGGGGAAAGGCGTCCTGTTCAAGCGCTTCGCGGACATCGACGTCTTCGACATCGAACTCGACGAGGCCGATCCCGAAGAACTCATCAACGCCGTGCGGATGATGGGGCCGACCTTCGGCGGGATCAACCTCGAGGACATCAAGGCGCCGGAGTGTTTCACCATCGAGGAGCGACTGGGCGAGGAGATGGACATCCCCGTGTTCCACGACGACCAACACGGCACCGCGATCATCTCCGGGGCCGCGCTCGTCAACGCCGCCGACGTCGCGGACAAGGAACTCGAGGACCTCGAGGTGGTGTTCTCGGGGGCGGGCGCGAGCGCGATCGCGACGGCCCGCTTTTACGTCTCGCTCGGGGTCCGCAAGGAGAACATCACGATGTGTGACTCCACGGGGATCATCACCCAGCGCCGGGCCGAGGCCGGCGACGTCAACGAGTACAAGCGGGAGTTCGCCCGCGACCTGCCCGGGGGCGACCTCGCGGACGCGATGGCGGGCGCCGACGTGCTAGTCGGGCTCTCGGCGGGCGGAATCGTCTCCCAGGAGATGGTCCGTTCGATGAACGAGGATCCGATCATCTTCGCGATGGCCAACCCCGACCCCGAGATCGGCTACGAGGAGGCGAAAGCCGCCCGCGACGATACGGTCATCATGGCCACGGGTCGGTCGGACTACCCCAATCAGGTCAACAACGTGCTCGGATTCCCCTTCATCTTCCGGGGTGCGCTGGACGTCCGCGCGACCGAGATCAACGAGGAGATGAAAGTCGCCTGCGCCCGCGCGCTGGCCCGACTTGCCCGCGAGGACGTTCCCGACGCCGTCGTCAAGGCCTACGGCGACGAACCCCTGCAGTACGGCCCCGACTACATCATCCCGAAGCCCGTCGATCCGCGCGTGCTGTTCCGGGTCGCGCCCGCCGTCGCCGAGGCGGCGATGGAAAGCGGCGCCGCCCGCACCGAGATCGACCTCGAGGAGTACGAAGAACAGCTGGAAGCTCGCCTCGGAAAGTCCCGCGAGATGATGCGGGTCGTGCTGAACAAGGCCAAGAGCGACCCCAAGCGGGTCGCGCTCGCGGAGGGCGAAAACGAGAAGATGATCCGGGCGGCCTACCAGATCCAGGAGCAGGGGGTCGCCGCGCCGATCCTGATCGGCGACGAAAGCGAGATCCGCCAGACCGCCGCGAACCTCGGCCTGGACTTCGAACCGCAGGTCGCCGACCCGGCGGTCGGCGACTACGACGCCTACGCCGACCGACTCCACGAACTGCGCCGGCGCAAGGGGATCACGCGAACCGAGGCGGGCGAACTCGTCGAGACCGACTCGAACTACTTCGGGAGCGTGATGGTCGAACGCGGCGACGCCGACGCCTTGCTGACCGGGCTCTCTCATCACTATCCTTCGGCGCTGCGGCCGCCGCTGCAGGTGATCGGCACCGCCGACGACGTCGACTACGCCGCGGGCGTCTACATGCTCACCTTCAAGAACCGCGTGATCTTCGTCGCCGACGCGACGGTCAACCAGAACCCCGACGAGGAGGTCCTCGCGGAGGTAACCAAACAGACCGGGAAGCTCGCCCGACGGTTCAACGTCGAACCCCGGGCCGCGTTGCTGTCGTACTCGAACTTCGGCAGCGTCGACAACGAGGGGACCCGAAAGCCCCGACGGGCGGCCCGACAGCTCCAGGACGACCCCGAGGTCGACTTCCCCGTCGACGGCGAGATGCAGGCCGACACCGCCGTCGTCGAGGACATCCTCGAGGGAACCTACGGCTTCTCGGAGCTCGAGGAACCCGCGAACGTGCTCGTCTTCCCCAACCTCGAGGCGGGCAACATCGGCTACAAGCTGCTCCAGCGGCTGGGCGGCGCCGAGGCGATCGGACCGATGCTCGTGGGCATGGACGAACCGGTCCACGTCCTCCAGCGGGGCGACGAGGTCAAGGACATCGTGAACCTGGCCGGCGTGGCGGTCGTCGACGCTCAACAGGAGTAGACCGAGGGCGACTCCCCGCCGGCCCGGAGCCGAAACGGGGCGCGATCGACGGACACCGGGATTCTTTTGTGGATACGTTCCGTCGAATTTTCACGGACCTCCCGATATGCCAGATCGATCTCAGCCCCCGTTCGCCGACTCCGCCGCACCGACCGACGCGCACCGCAGACGGTTCCTTCGCGCCACCGGGGTCGCCGCGACTGCGGGACTCGCGGGCTGTACCCTGTGGGAGCCGACGGACCAGGAAAACGGCGCCGACGGTAATGACCCCGACCCCGACGTCGCCGACGACGTCTCGTCGTACGCGAGCCACCCCGACGACGACGTGGCGATGTTTCGCCGCGGACTGCGCCGCCTGGGCTACTACCCCGACGAGAGCGTGCCCGACTCCGTCAGCGTCAACTGGTCGTTCCCGATCAACAACGTGGGCCACACCGCCGCGAAGTCGAGCCCGCTGCCGACGCCCGACGGCGAGACGATCGTGATCGCCGGCGACACCGGGTTCGTCCACGGCGTCCAGCCCTCGGGCGAACCCCGCTGGCTGACCGAGACCGGTGCGACCGACCTCGGATTTCACGGCTCGCCGGCGATCGTCGACGGCACGGCCTACGTCGGCGGCTACGACGGGGACCTGTACGCGATCGACGTCGAAACCGGCGAGATCGTCTGGCACACCCCATCCCACGAACTCGAGGGGACGCTGGCGATCGGCTCGAGCCCCGCCTACTACGACGGCACGCTGTACGTGATCGCCGAGTACGGCGGCCCCTCCTCGGGCGCGCTGTGGACGTTCGACGCCACCACGGGCGAGCCGACCTGGCACGACGACCGCATCTGGGGCCAGGCCCACCCCTCGCCGACGATCGACCTCGAGGCGGGGCGGCTCTGTGCCGGCTCGAACGACGGCGTCGTCTACTGCTGGGAGTTCCCCTCCCTCGAGTTCGCCTGGACGTACCAGACCGGCGGCGAGGACGGCCCCGACGGCGAGGAGAAAGCCGGCGGCGAGTTCAACCTCGGCGCCCAGATCAAGGGGACGATCGCGGCTCACGACGGCTACGGCTACGTCGGCTCCTGGGACGAACGGTTCCACTGCATCGACCTCGAGGACGGGACCGAGGAGTGGACCTTCGAGTTCGAGAACCGGTCGATGGCCAACCCCGCGCTGGATCCCGAGGAGAACGTCGTCTACACCGGGAGCAACGACGACCACGTCTACGCGATCGACTGCGAGACCGGCGAGCAGCTGTGGGCGACCGACGTCAACGGCTCGATCATCGGCGCGGTGACCGTCACCGCCGACGCCGTCCTCGTCGGCTCCTACGACTCGCACCTGTACGCGCTGGACAAGGAGACCGGAGACCGGCGCTGGCGGGTCGAGAACCGCGGCCACGTCTCGAGCGCGCCGGTCCCCCGCGACGGCCGGATCTACTACGCCGAGCGGGGCGTCTTCTCGAACTACTGGGACGACGACGTCGAGACGACCCTCGAGGAGCCGGGCCACGCCTACTGCCTCGTTCCCGACGAGTGACCCGCAACCGTGCGAAATCGCGGGGCGATCCGAAAGCGTGGATTCAAGTAGCCGCCGGGACGTTGTCCGAGTATGCAAAACCAGGGACGCTCCACGCGCAAGCGAACCGGTGGTCGACTGAAGAACGTCCGGAAGCGCCGCAAGAACGAGCTCGGTCGACTCCCGACCGAGACCCAGGTCGGCGAGCCCCGATTCCGCGTCGTCGACGTCCGCGGCACCGACACGAAGACCCGCGCGCTCGCGACTAACGTTGCAAACGTCAACGAGGGCGGCGAGACCGTCACCGCCGAGATCGAAGACGTCGTCGAGAACGACGCGAACCCGAACTACGTCCGACGGAACATCATCACGAAAGGCGCCGTCATCGAGACGTCCGAAGGGCAGGCCCGCGTGACGTCCCGCCCCGGCCAGACCGGGCAAGTCAACGCCGTTCTCCTCGAGTAGTTCCCGACCGTCGAACCGTTTTCCGCGACGCCGGCGAGACGACCGCTCGCTCAGCGACGCTCCTCGAGGTCGACGAACGCGGTCGCGTTCGCACTCAACCAGGCCGTGAGCTTCCGCTCGTCCGGACAGTCCGCGGGAAACACCGTCCGGCGGTCCGCCCGATCCTCGTAGCTGACGACGGCGCTGTCGAGCGACGTCGACGCCGGCGCCGAGGGCGCGGGGTCGCTCGCTCGCTCGCTGCTCGCCTCGTCCTCGCTCGAGAGTTCGCGCATGGTCGTCTCGACGACGGGTCGATACATATCGGTTCCTAGTTGCACTATTGAGCCGTCCGGAGGCATCGCGAGACCCCGGTACGATGTCGTACGCACGCCGGGGACTCGCAGCGGTCCGCTCGCGGAACGCCGCGTTCCTCGGCGGCCCGCCGGGACCGAGGCGTCGTCCGAATGATCCGGGAGACGACCAGTCGGAGACGAGTATATAGGTCTATATAGGAGACATAGCATGGTATTTAGGCGGATCTCACCTCGAGAGAGGTAATGAGCGACGAGACGAACGGCCGGCTCGACGGACTGCGATCGCAACTCGCATCGATCGGTTCCGCGGACGGGCGTTTCGCAACAGGTAACTTGCTCAGCCCGAATGCTGAGGCAACCGGCATGACTGCGAACACCGGCGAATCCACGGCGGTCGAGAGTCGGGAGCGCGAGGGGACGGCGACTTCGTCGTCGGCCGACGTCGACATGTCGAGCGCCGACAGGCCGTTGGGATCGCCTCGAGTTGACGACGCCGTCATCGAGGCTCGGGATCTCGACGTTTTCTACGGCGACACGCAAGCCCTGAACGGGATCAACATGGACATCCCCGAGAAGCAGGTAACGGCGCTCATCGGCCCCTCGGGCTGCGGGAAGTCGACGTTCCTGCGGTCGATCAACCGAATGAACGACCTCATCGACGTGGCCCGGGTCGAGGGCGACCTCTACTTCCACGGCAAGAACATCTACGACGAGGACGTCGACCCCGTCGCCCTGCGTCGGAAGATCGGCATGGTGTTCCAGAAGCCCAACCCCTTCCCGAAGAGCATCTACGACAACGTCGCCTACGGGCTGCGCGTCCAGGGGAAAGACGACGACGTCGACGAGAGGGTCCACACGGCCCTCGAGCGCGCGGCGCTGCTCGAGGAGGTCGAGGACCAGCTCGACGAGAGCGGACTCGACCTCTCGGGCGGACAACAGCAGCGACTCTGTATCGCGCGGGCGATCGCCACGGACCCGGAGGTCATCCTGATGGACGAGCCGGCCTCGGCGCTGGACCCGGTCGCGACCTCGAAGATCGAGGACCTGATCGAGGACCTCGCCGAGGAGTACACGGTTGCGATCGTCACCCACAACATGCAGCAGGCGGCCCGCATCTCCGACAAGACGGCCGTCTTCCTCACCGGCGGGAACCTCGTCGAGTTCGACAACACCAACAAGATCTTCGAGAACCCCGAGAGCGATCGCGTCGAGGACTACATCACCGGCAAGTTCGGGTAACCGCCGCCGCGTCGCGGGCGGCGTAGCCGTTCAACCGCCGAACTCGACGATGAACCGACCGCGTCCCTCCGACCCTTCGTCCCCCAGTTCCGCGAGCGTCCTATATATTTTCGATCGGCATTCGTTACCGAACACCGATTAGGCCGTCCGTCGTCGATTCGTTCGGAGTACGTATCGCTCTGTAGCGTCGTAGCGGCTCCCGCCGAGAAGAACCGGGGCTCGAGAGCGCCCGACCGAGGATATATATCTCTATATAGCAATCATAGTAGTATACTTACCTCCGATACGGCTTCTATCCCGTGATGGCGAGAGAAACCACGGCGTCGCTGCCGACCGGTGTCAGTCGGCGTACTCTTCTTGCCGCGGCGGGTGTCGGCCTCTCCAGTAGTTTGGCGGGGTGTAGCAGCGTCTTCGCCGCGGAGGACGACCAGGTAAACATCGCGGGGAGCAGCACCGTCTTCCCCGTGACCGAGGCGATCGGGTCCGCGTTCTCCGAGGAGCACCCGACGGTCAACGTCTCGATCAGTAAGACCGGAACCGGCGGGGGGTTCGGGAACTTCTTCTGTGCGGGACGAACCGACGTCAACAACGCGAGCCGGGAGATCGCCGACGCCGAGATCGACCAGTGCGGGAACAACGACATCACGCCGCTCGAGTTCACGGTCGCGACCGACGCGCTGACGGTCGTGGTCAACCCCGAGGCGGACTGGATCGACTGTCTGACCGTCGAGGAACTCCGCGAGATCTGGCGTGCCGACGGCGCCGAGCGCTGGAGCGACATCAACGAGGACTGGCCAGACGAGGAACTCGAGCTCTACGGCGCCGCGACGACCTCGGGGACGTTCGACTACTTCAACGAGGCGGTCCTCGGGGAAGATATCAACCACAAGAGCGACTACTACGCGACCGAGCGCGACCGAACGATCGTCCAGGGGGTTCAGGGCTCGGAGTACGCGATGGGATACTTCGGGTTCTCCTACTACAGCGAGAACCCGGATTCGATCAAGGCGGTCTCGATCGACGACGGCAACGGCTGCGTCGAGCCGTCGACCGAAACCGCGATGTCCGGCGAGTACACTCCCCTCTCGCGACCGCTTTTCATCTACGTCGCCAAGGAGTCGCTCGCCGACTCCGCGGTCCGTGACTTCGCTCGCTTCTACATGGAACGGGCCGCGACGGACCTCGTCTCGGACGTCGGCTACGTCCCGATCACCGAGGACCAGCGCGACGAGAACCTCGAGCGCCTCGAAGAACAGGTCGCGGAGGTGAACGGATGAGCCAGCCGGACTTCTCCCACGACGGGGCCCGAACCGCCCGCGGAACGGCGTTTCGGTACCTCTTCATGCTGTGTGCGCTGCTGTCGATCCTGACGACCGTCGCGATCGTGGCGACGCTGCTCGTCGACGCGGTCGATTTCTTCTCGGACGTCTCCTTCGTCGAGTTCCTCACGGGCACGCGGTGGAGCCCGACGAACGAGCCGGTCTCGTTCGGCGTGTTGCCCCTGATCTCGGGGACGCTGGTCATCACGGTCGGGGCGGCGCTCGTCGCGCTCCCGATCGGACTGCTGACGGCGATCTACCTGAGCGAGTACGCCTCCGAGCGCCAGCGGTCGTACCTCAAGCCCGCGCTCGAGGTCCTGGCGGGCGTTCCGACGGTCGTCTACGGCTACTTCGCGCTCGTCTACGTCACGCCGGCGCTGGATGCGTTTCTTCCCCTTTCGACGTTCAACGCGCTCTCGGCGTCGATCATGGTCGGGATCATGATCATTCCGATGGTCTCCTCGATCAGCGAGGACGCGATGAGCGCGGTGCCGGACTCGCTGCGCCAGGCCAGCTACGGGCTGGGCGCGACGAAGTTCACCGTCTCCACCTCGGTCGTGGTCCCCGCGGCGCTGTCGGGCATCTTCTCGTCGTTCATCCTCGCGCTCTCGCGGGCGATCGGCGAGACGATGATCGTCGCCATCGCGGCGGGCCAGACGCCACGGCTCATCGACGTGACCGATCCCGCGGGCCTGTTCCTGAACTCGATCCAGACGATGACCGCGGCGATGGTCCAGATCGGGACGGGCGACCTCGTCGGCCAGGGCCCCGCCTACAAGAGCCTCTTCGCGGTCGGACTCACCCTGTTCGTCATCACGTTCGTCATGAATCTCATCAGTGAATTCGTCGCGTCGCGCTACCGGGAGGTGTACCGCTGATGGCGGCCGATACGTCCGAGGCCGCCGACTCCGAGTTCGGGCGGGTCAGTCGCACGAAAGACACCGCCTTCCGCCTGCTCGCGCTGGCGGCGACGCTCGTCGGGATCGTCTCGCTGGCGGCCCTGCTCGCGAACGTCTCCGTCGACGCCGTCGGCTGGCTCGACTGGGACTTCCTCACGAGCCCGCCCCACCCGGACCCGTACGAGGCCGGATTCCTGCCGGCGCTGGTCGGCTCGATCGCGATCATGCTCCTGATCGCGCTGATCACGTTTCCGCTCGGCGTCGGCGCCGCGATCTACCTCGAGGAGTACGCCGGCGACGGCTACCTCACCAAGTTCATCGAACTCAACATCGCGAACCTCGCCGGGGTTCCCTCGGTCGTCTACGGCCTGCTGGGGCTGGGGCTGTTCGTCACTCTGCTGGATCTCGGCTACGGGACGATCTTCGTCGCGGCGTTTACCGTCGCCTTGCTCATCCTCCCGATCGTGATCATCTCGGCCCAGGAGGCGATCCGATCGGTCCCCGACTCCCAGCGGCAGGCGTCCTACGGGATGGGCGCGACGAAGTGGCAGACGATCCGAAACGTCGTTCTCCCGCGAGCGATGCCGGGGATCATGACCGGAACGATCCTGGCGCTCGGACGGGCGATCGGCGAAACCGCGCCGCTGATCATGATCGCGGCCCCGACGACCGTCTTCGGCGTTCCCAACAGCTTCCTGAGCAAGGTGAGCGCGATGCCCCTGCAGATCTACAACTGGTCGTCGTACCCCGAGACGGAGTTCCAGTACGGCGTCGTCGCCGCGGGCGTCGTGACGCTGCTGGTCGTGTTGCTGTCGATCAACTCCGTCGCGATCCTCATCCGGAACCGGTACCAGCAGGACGGCTCGTAACCCGGCCGTTCCGACGACCGCGATCGGCCGTCGGGCCGCCGTATTCAGGCCGCCCGCTTTCACGCCTCGGGACCGACGTCGTCCGTATGGATATCGGACTCGGACTGCTGACCGCCCAGCGGCGCCCGGACGACGACCGATCGACGACCGAGGTGTACGACGACCTCCTGACGATCGCCGAGACCGCCGACCAGGCCGGCCTCGAGAGCGTCTGGACCTCGGAACACCACTTCACCGACGACGGGTACCTCTCGGGGACCGTGCCGACGCTGGGGGCCCTCGCTGGCCGCACCGACGAGATCACGGTCGGGTCGGCCGTCGGGCTCGCCCCCTTCTACGACTCGGTCCGGCTCGCGGAGGACGCCGCGACGATCGACGCCCTGTCGGGCGGACGGTTGACTCTCGGGCTCTCGATCGGCTACTGGGACCGGGAGTTCGAGAACTTCGGCGTGCCCAAGGACGAACGAACCGACCGGACAGAGGACGCGATCCGCGTGCTGCGAAACGCCTGGGAGCCCGGTCCGCTCGAGTACGACCCCGACTACCACGCGGTCGATCCCGGGACCGAGGTGACGCCGACCCCGGACGAGGCGCCGCCGATCGTCCTCGGCGGGCTCGCCAAGCCCGCCGTCAGGCGCGCGGCTCGGATGGCCGACGGCTGGTGTGCCAACGAGATGCTCTCGCTCGAGGACGTCGAGACCCGGATGGCCGACATCCGACGCGTCCGCGAGGAGGAGGGGATCGACGGGGAGTTCACGACGTACGTGATCCGCTACGGCTTCGTCGGCGACTCCGAGGCGGAAGCTTGGGAGCGGATGCGCGAGGGCTACTTCTACCAGCAACGCAAATACGCCGAGTGGATGGGCGACGAGGACGTCGGCGACGGGCTCTCCGAGGAGAAGAAGGCGGAACTCAGGGAGGACGCGATCGTCGGCACCCCCGAGCAGGTCCGCGAGGAGCTCGCGACCTACCGCGAGCGACTGGGCGACGACGTCCACGTCATCTTTCGGTCGTACTGTCCCGGAATCGGGACGGACGCGCTCTGCGAGTCGATCGAACGGCTCGGCCGGGAGGTCGCACCCGAGCTCTAAGCCGAAGCGCGCGTCGCGGGACGTCGAACGGCCGGCTCGTCCGAGCACAAGGTATATCTTTGCCCGCACAGGTGGCTGCACCATGGCCAGAAAGTCGTACCAGGAGAAACTCGAGGAGGTCCGCGAGGACGTCCTCTACATGAGCGAGGTCGTCATGGAGCGGCTTCGCATGGGACTGTCCGCGCTCGAGCAGAAAGACACCGACCTCGCCACCGAAGTGATGGAAGGCGACAGCGAGGTCAACGAGCTCTACCTCGAACTCGAGCAGGACTGCATCGAGCTGCTGGCGCTCCAGCAGCCCGTCGCGAGCGACCTGCGGTTTATCGCCTCGACGTTCAAGATCATCACCGACCTCGAACGGATCGGCGACCTCGCCGTGAATCTCGGCGAGTACACCCACGACGCCGAACACGACCGGTTCCCCGACGTCGACGTGCAGGCGATGGGCGAACTGACCCTCGAGATGGTCGAGGACGCGATGATCGCCTACGACACCGAGGACACCGACGGCTGCCGGGAACTCGCCGAGCGCGACGACGAGATCGATCGTTTCGCCGAGCGAGCCAGCGAGATCGTCGTCCGGGATCTGATCGAACGCGAACTCGACTCCCCCAAGGAGGTCGAGCAGATCCTCCAGGACGTCTCGCGGCTGCTGTTGACGATCCGGGACCTAGAGCGGGTCGGCGACCACGCGGTCAACATCGCCGCTCGCACGCTGTACATGGTCGAGAACGACGACGAACTCATCTACTGACTCGCCCCTGCCGTTCGCGCTCGGGCACGCCCGTCAGCAACTGCGCGGTGTCGACGACGTTTCGCGTCTCGAGCAACAGTTCGGCGGCCTGTCGGACGGTAAAGTCGGCCTCGAGTTCGACGCCGTGACACCGCGTGTAACACTCGAGCCAGTCGTTCATCGCCCGCTCTATGGCCGCGAACTCGGCTTCCGAGAACGCGACGAGCCGTCCGCCGGTTCGGGCCTCGACGTACCACCAGATCGCCCGCCCGGCGCCCTCGCGGAGGTACTCGCGGGCGGCCTCGGGGTCGGCGGCCGAATCGGCGCCATCGAGGGCCGCCCGGTCGCGTTCGGCCCGTCGGGCGAGCGCGGCGATCCTGGGTCCGTACCGGCTCATCAGCCCTCGCGGAACTCGACGCCCTTCCCGCCGCGGGGGTGTTCCCAGGCGGTGTCGGCGACGATCGCGCAGGTGCCACACTCCACGCAGGGCTGGGTGTCGAGGCTGACGACCGTCTCCTCGTCGCCGTTCGTCTTCACCTGCTCCGTGCGGTAACAGCCCCCGCCGAACGCCTCGGCGCTGACGGGGCAGGCGTAGACGGCGGCCCCGCTCGCTTCGGCGGAGTCGTCGCGCAGTTCGATGTGGGGGTTGCCGACGTCCGTGTCGTAGGTGAGGTCGCCGATCCGTTCCTCGAGGCTGGGGGGCTCGGCGTCGTTCTTCCAGCGGATACTCTTCCCGCGGGCCTCGCCGATAACCGTCGGCACCGTCGTGTACCCGGTGCGGGTGTCGGGCAGCATCGACACCACAAGCGGCGAGTTGTACGCCCGCTCGAGGACGCGGTCGGCCAGCGGGTTCCCGAGCGCGACGCGGCCGATCGGCGACTCGAGGACGCCATCCACGACGTTCGTGACGGCGTCGCGCTCGGCGACGGTTCGGGCGAGGTCGTACTGTTTCGGGCGGAGCTTGGCCATCGTCCCCGAGTCCTCGAGCAGCTTCGCGTAGCGCCGGCCCGCGGCCTCGGGGTCGGCGTTGCCCCGCGTGATCGCGAAGGCGTCGGCCGCCAGCGCCCCGGCCGTGACGGCGTGGTTCATCCCCTTGATGATCGGCCCCTGGGCCTGCATCTGGCCGGCTGCGTCCCCGACCAGCACCAGGCGATCCCGGTAGGGCTCGCGGTGGGCGACCTTCTTCGAGTCGGGGACGAGTTTCGCGGCGTACTCGCGCTCGTCGTACCCGTCGCCGGTCCAGTGGGCCAGCACTGGGTGGGTCAGCAGGGCGTCGAGCAGCTCGTGGGGTTCGGCCTGTTCCGCGACGAGGCTGTCGAGGTGAAAGACGGTCCCGATCGACAGCGACTCCTCGTTGGTGTAGAGAAAGCCCCCGCCGCGAACGTCCTCGAAGAGGTCGCCCGAGAACAGGTGGGCGACGCCCTCGTCGTCGTCGATCCCGAACCGGTGGTTGACCGCGTCGGGGTCCATATCGACGACGGCCTTGACGCCCTGGAACCACTCGTCGGGCTCCTCCCAGTCCATGAGACCCGCCTCGCGGGCCAGCTCGGAGTTGACCCCGTCTGCGGCGACGATCAGATCGGCCTCGATCGGGTCCAGTTCGTCGCAGGTGACGCCGACGATCTCTCCGTCTCGCGGGCTTCGCCCGCTCGACTGTTCCGAGGGTCGCACGCGACCCTCGCTATCTTCTCGGAGGAGGCCGTTCACCCGCACGTTCGTCAGGACGCCCCCGCCCGTCTCGCTGGTCTTCTCGTGGACCCGTCGCTGGAGCCACGAGTCCATCTTCCGGCGGAGCACGGCGTCGCACCAGTCGGTGTCGTGCTCGTGGAGGTCGGTCAGATCGTACGTCTTGACCTTGTCCCCGGCGATGTTGTGGATCCGGTAGTCGGTGACGGGACGTTCGGCGGCCGCCTCTCGAAAGCCCTCGAAGAGGTCGTCGATCGTGTAGGGAGCCGAGTCCTCGGCGTAGATCAGCCCGCCGGAGACGTTCTTCGCGCCCGCTTCGACGCCCCGCTCGAGGACGAGCGTCTCGACGCCGTGTTCGGCCAGTCTTGCTGCGGCGGCGGCTCCGCCGGGACCGCAGCCGACGACGACCGCCTCGTAGTGTTCGTACTCGTTCTCGTGGCTCCCGTTCGCGCTCATCGGTCCTCACCCCCGCTTCCGTCGGCGACCGCCTCGAGTCGCGTCTCGCCGGACTCGACCGCCGCCGTAAGTCTGGGGAGGACCTCGAAGAGGTCCCCCTCGACGTAGTAGTCGCTGAAGTCCCGGATCCGCGCGTCGGGATCGGTGTTGATCGCGACGACGGTGTCGGACTCGTCCATCCCGACCTTGTGCTGGACCGCCCCGGAGACGCCCGCGGCGATGTAGATCTCGGGAGCGACGACCTGTCCGGTCTCGCCGATCTGGCGCTCCTCCTTCGAGTACTCCTCGACGTGGCCCTCGAACTGGTAGGCCGAGGTGACGATCCCCCGCGTGATGCCCAGTTCGGCGTCCTCGAAGGCGTCGACGAGCTCGAGCCCCAGTTCCATCCCGCGGGTCGGGTCGTCGGCGATCCCCCGCCCCAGACAGACGATCACGTCGTGGCCGGCGAGGTCGATCCCGGCCTCGAGCCGGTCGTGCTCGGTGATCTCGACCCGGAACCAGTCCTCCTCGAGCTCCATGTCGTGTTCGATCACGAGCCCCTCGCGGTCGTAATCGGCCTCGATCGGGTCGAAGCTACCGGGGATGATCGAGGCTCCCTGCGGGTGGAAGTCCCGACCCGGATTATCCAGACAGAGGATCGTCGAGTACTCGAATCCCGAGAAGTCGGGCCGCTTCATATGCAGGACCTTCTCGAAGGTCTTCTTGACGCCCGGCTCGCCGGTCTTGACCGGGTTCGAGACCTCCTCGTCCTCGATGTAGAGGTCCGAACAGTCCGAGGCGAGCCCGGAGTCCAGTTCGGCCTGGACCTTCGCCGAGAGGTCCCGCCCGTTGTTCGTCGCCGGGAACAGGATGTAGCGGGGCTCGTCGTACTCGCGCCAGTCGGTGCTCTCGACGGTGCCCTCGCCGCGGGCCATGTGGGCCGCGATCTCCGTGTATGGCTCGTGCAGGAATCGCTCGAGGCGGTCGTCGTCGTGGTAGACCGCGACGTCGGCGCCGTAGGCGACACACTCCTCGGCCAGTCCCTCGCAGTCGTCGCCCATCAGGAAGGCGACGACGCGCTCGTCCTCGCCGTACTCCGCCTCGAACCCGTCCATCAGCTCCCGGGCCTTGCCCAGCATCTCCCGCGAGACCTCGAGCAATTCGCCCTGCTGGGTCTCGCAGAACACCCACACGTCGGCGTACTCGCCGTCCTCGAGCGCCCGGACGTGTTTCTTGTCCCGCGTCGGATGCGAGAGCTCGTCGTCCGCGTCCTCCTCTCCCCCCGACTCGTCTCCGTCGCCGTCGTCCTCGGTCGCCGATTCGTCGGCTCCGTCCGCGTCTCCGCCGTCATCGTCGATCTCGTCTACCTCTTCGCCCTCCGCCTCGTCGCCGACCTCCTCTTTCGTCTCCTCGTACTCGCCTTCCGTCTCGGTCCCCTCTTCGACGCCCTCGCCGATACCCGTCTCGCCGAGTTCCTCGAGGCGACGGTGGAGCGCCTCGCGGGCGGTCTTGCGGTCCTTGCCCGCCTGTTCGGCTTCCAGCACCGCTTGCAGTTCCTCGACGTCCTCGAGCGTCTCGAGTTCCTCGCCCAGTTCGTCGGCCGTGTACTCGTTCGGATCGAGCGCCATCGTCAGTCACCTCCCGCGAACGGTTGTAGTTCCTCGAGGACGGGCTCCATCGCCGCGCCGTCGTCGGGATCGATCATCGTCGCCTCCCGCTCGGAGGGCGCCTTCGGGATCGGGTCGACCGAGGAGACGATCGTCGGCGAGCCGTCGAGCCCGATGTAGTCGGGATCGAGGTTCAAGTCGACGTGATCCCACGTCGTCAGGTGCTCGTCGTGGTCGGCGGCCCGTTCCTGGGTTTCGGCCCGAAGCTCCTTGTGGGTCAGCCGGTGGGCGGCCTTCCGATAGGTCGGTTCGAACTCCGGATCGGTGACGACCATGCAGGGCAGGGGCGCCTCGACGGTCTCGATCTCGTCGACGTCGCCCTCGACGAGGCGCTTCGCCCGCAGTCGGCGCTCGTCCGGGTCGATGTCGAGCGCAATGACGTGGGTGACGATCGGCCACTCGAGCGCCCAGCAGGTCTGGGGTCCGGTCTGGCCGGTCTCCCCGTCGGCGGTCTTGAAGCCCGCGAAGACGAGGTCGACGTCGGCGACCTCCTCGCGGTACTTCTCGACCCCCGAACTGACGGTGATCGCCGTCGCCCAGGTGTCGGAGGCGGCGAGCTCCCGGTCGGAGAGCAGATAGGTATCGTCGGCGTACACCGACTCCATCGCCTCCCGCAGGACGTCGCCGTACCCGGGCGGCCCCATGCTCATCGCGCTGACGTGGCCGCCGTGGCGCACCCGCGTCTGGAGGGCCGCCTCGAGCGCGAACGCGTCGTTGGGGTTCATCACCGTCGGCGTCTTCCCCCGCTCGAGGTGGCCGTCCTCGTCGAAGGAGACTGCACCCTCCGAGAAGTCCGGCACACCCTTCGTCAACACGATCGATCGCACGATCTCACCCCTCTTTGGTAGTTGCTCACGCGAACCATACTCGAGTGGTTCTAACGGAGCTGACACTATTAAGGATGCGGGTGAAAATCGCCGTGAGAGAGAACGATCGGGTGCGCGATCGATACGCGGGGCACGGATGGCCGAGCGGGCCGAAAACCGTCGGGACGGTTCGACTCGCCGCCCCAGGCGACCGAGTCGATCTCGCTCGGACGAGCCGGCGGTCGAGAACGCATCCGTACGGCCCGGGAACGCGTCCTACTCGAGGTCGCGCTCGGTCGTCCGCATCGTGATCTCGCCGTCGGCGCGGATCGAGCCGTCGACCTCGGCGCCGGGGCCGAGGTCGAGGTCGCTACAGGAGACGTCGCCGAGGACTCGAGCCCCGGGCTCGACGGTGACGTCGCCGCTGCGGGTCGTCAGATCGCCGTGGATGCGGGTCCCCTCGCCGACCGAGACGTCCTCGCGGGCCCGCAGACTGCCGAAGACGTTGCAGTCCTCGCCGACGTCGATCGACTCGGCGCGGATGTTGCCGTGGAGCCGACAGCCGTCGCCGATCGTCGCGGGCGTCGAGACCCGCCAGGCGTCGTCGCTCACCGTCGCGTTGCGGGGGACGATCAGCGGTTTGGCGGTCGGCTCCTCCTCGTCCTCGTCCTCGTCGACGAACTCGGAGACGAGCCGCTGGGCGGCGTCTTCCTCGCCGATCAACAGGAGCTGTTTGAGATAGACAAAGAGGAAGACGATCGTCGGCATCGGGTTCCGGATGACGATCCAGCCGTTGGCCTCGAACCCCTCGTCGATCTCGACGTCGTCGCCGATGTCTAAGTCGCCGGCGACTTTCATCTCGCCGCCGATGTGGACGCGTTCGCCGATGTAGGCGTCCTGGCCGACCAGGACGTTTTCGGCGACGTCACACCACATGTCGAGCCGACAGTCGCCCTCGGCCTCGATGTCCCCGCCGAACTCGACGCTCTCGCCCGCGAGGACGTTCCGGCCGCGGACGCCGAACTCGACGGACGAGCGGGCGCCGACCAGCACGTCCCCGTCGGTCTCGAGGGCGACCTCCTTGGCTTCGGTCCCGTCGGGAACGACGAGTTCGTCGAGCGGATCTCTGCGAAACGCCACGTTCGCAACCAATGTGAGCGCCGGCTAATAAACCTCGCGCGATTCGACGGCGGGCGCGGCGACGGTCGTCGACCGCGCGAGCACAGCCGTCCGGTTTTTATCGGGGGATCGCCTACGGTCGGCCATGACGACGCTTGCGTTCGACGACGAGGGTGTCGATGTCGTGTACGAAGGGACCGAGTTCCGCCTCGAGCGCGAACTCATCGAGGAGGCCACGGAGAAGTCCTACTACGACGTGACCGACCACGAGGTACTCAAAATCGTCGCCGACCAGCCGAACCTGCAGGGCGAGCCCCGACGGGTCGGCGACATCCTCCCGAAGAACTGACGCGTCCGACGGCTACGCGTCTCGGATCCTCGCGGAGTCCGCGTCCCGGTCGGCAGCGACGGCTACGCGTCGTCCCCGTAGCGGGTCGCCGCGGACTCGAACCCCAGCTCCGTTCGCTCGCGGCTGCGTCGGCCCTCGAGCTCGGCGATCGCCTGCGGCTCTGGTGCAACGTCGTCGGTGATCCGGGCCCACGAGTTGTGGACCTTCGAGTGACACCACCGACAGAGGTAGACCGTGATCTCGTGGGAGAGCTCGTCGCTCTCCTCGCTCGCCGACTCGTTCCCGTCGGCGTACGAGAGGTGGTGTTCCTCGAGCAGTGGGCGCTCGTCGTCGTGAGCGAGCCGTTTCTCCTCGAGACCGCAGCGCACACACTCCCGATCGCGGTTTCGCGACCGGAAGTGCGGGCAGTCGGCCGGCGTCTCCTCGCGGTCGGGATCGTGGACGGGACAGGCGTACTCCTCGGCCGCCCGCTCGCGGGCGAACTCCGGGTCGTCGTCGGACCGTTCGAAGGCGTACCGACACCGTCCGTCGTCGGTACAGCGGTCGCAGACGCCGGCGAACGCGTAGGGGTCGTCGACGCCGACGGACGTTCCTCGCGGCGTTTTCTCCATCGCCGTCCCGTTGGCGAGCGCGACGTTTCAACCCCTCGCCCATTCGAACTCACCGCTCGAGTTCCGCGGGAAGCTTTTCCCGTCTCGGCGGGCACTCGAGGGCGTGCAACTGCGCCACTACCCGAAATCCGGCGTCGCCCGCCGACTGGCCGCGACCGTGGAGACGGCCGACTCCGCGCTGGCTCAGCTCCGGGGACTCACCTTCCGCCGTTCGCTGCCCGAGGGGTACGCGCTCGCCTTCCGGTTCGGGTCGGCGCGGCCCCGCGACGTCCACATGTTGTTCGTGTTCGTGCCGCTGGACGTGATCTGGGTCGAAGAGGGCGTCGTACGGCGCGTCGAGCGCCTGCGGCCCTGGCGGGGGATCGCCCGCGAGCGGGCCGACCTGCTGCTCGAGCTACCCGCGGGGGCGGCCGACGGCGTCGAACCCGGCGACGAGCTGGTTCTCGAGCGGACGTAACCTTTCCACCTCGAGCGCGTTCGGCCGCAGAAGATGCCGACACCGGCGAGGTTAAGTCGCCCCGTCGGAATAGGTCGGGATACGATGGCACGAGATTCGTTCTCAACGCCGGAGTCCGAGGATAGAGGAAGTCGGGGCAACCCGGCTGGGCGCGAAATTCCAGGGCCGAGATAGCCCTTCCTTCGTGACTACGACTCCGGAGCAGACGATCGCAGCCGACCGTACAGTGCGCCTTCTCGATACGACGCTTCGCGACGGCGAACAAGCCCCGGGTGTCTCCCTGTCGCCCGACGAGAAGGTCGAGATCGCCCGCGGGCTCGAGCGAGCCGGCGTCGCCGTCATCGAGGCCGGCAGCGCCTGTACGGGCGCGGGCGAGCGACAGGCGATCTCGCGGGTGACCGACCTCGATCTCGACGCTCGCGTGACGAGCTTCTGTCGCGGGATGAAAGGCGACGTCGACCTCGCGCTCGAGTGCGACGTCGACGGCGTCCATATCGTCGTCCCCGCCAGCGACCGCCACGTCGAGGGGAAGGTCGGCACCTCCCGCGAGGACAACCTCGCGAAGACCGCGGAGCTCGTCGAGTACGCCACCGACCACGACCTCTGGGTCGAGGTCATCGGCGAGGACGGCTCCCGGGCCGACCTGGACTACCTCGAGGAGCTGATGGGCGCCGCCCTCGAGGCCGGCGCCGACCGAACCTGCTTCGCCGACACCGTCGGCCACACCGGTCCCGAGCGTACCGCCGAGGCAGTCTCCCGGCTCGCCGAACTGGGTCCCGTCAGCGCCCACACCCACGACGATCTGGGACTGGGCGTCGCGAACGCGGTCTCGGCGGTGTCGGCTGGCGCCGATCTGGTCCATTGCACCGTCAACGGGCTCGGCGAACGGGCCGGCAACGTCGCCCTGGAGGAGGTCGCGATCGCGCTCGAGCACGTCTACGGCGTCGAGACGGTCGAACTCGAGGAGCTGTACGACCTCGCACAGCGCGTTTCGCGGGCGACGGGCGTGCCGCTGGCGCCGAACAAGGCCGTCATCGGCGAGAACGCCTTCACCCACGAGAGCGGGATCCACACCGACGGTACCCTCAAGGACGACAAGATGTACGAGCCCTACGCGCCCGAGACGGTCGGACGCGAGCGACGGCTCGCGCTTGGCAAGCACACGGGCCGGGCCGGCGTGGCGGCGACCCTCGAGGAACACGCGGTCGAGGCCGACCCCGACGAGGTCGCCGAGATCGCGACCCGCGTCACCGAGCTCGGCGACCGGGGTCGCCGCGTTACGGACGCCGACCTGCTCGCCATCGCCGAGGACGTCACGGGCGACGACCGCGAGCGGGTCGTCGAACTGCTGGATCTGAACGCCACCAGCGGCGGCGCCGTCCCCACCGCGAGCATTCGCCTCGAGGTCGAGGGCGAGGAACGGGTCGCCAGCGGCACCGGCTCCGGACCCGTCGACGCCGCCGTCTCCGCGGTTCGGGAGGCGCTCGGGTCGATGGCCGACGCCGAACTCGAGTCCTACCACGTCGACGCCGTTACCGGCGGGACCGACGCCGTCGTCACCGTCGAGGTGACGATGGTCCGAAACGACCGCTCGGTGACCGTCGCCCGGAGCGAGGCCGACATCACGCGCGCGAGCGTCGAGGCGATGGTCGACGCGCTCGATCGGTTGCTCGGGCGGGACGCGCAGCCGCTCGCGCCCGCTGACGACTGACTCCGGTTCCGATTTTCCGGCTCCGTTCCGATCCGGGGCTCAGTGAAACGGCTGTCGATCGAGCACGCCCCAGGGGTCGAACAGGTAGATGCCCGCGAGAAAGAGCGCGAGGACGACGACGAACAGCCGGGCCGCCGCACCGACCGAGATCGACGAGATCGGAAACAGCGTCGACGCGATCAGCGCCGCGACGCCGATCCAGAGCGTCCCGACGACGAGTCGCTGACGGAGCTCCATACCGGGCGATCGCGCTCGAGCGGTATGAAGGTAGGTTATCTCGATCGCACCGGAGACCGCGAGGGGCCGTCGTCGCTCACAGCGACAGGTCGGAGCCGCCGAACGTCCCGTCGTCGAGGGCGTCTTTGCGGACGTCGAGCTGGCCGACGTCCTCGTAGGCGACCGGCCCCGGGACCTGCTCGGCTTCCGGTCCGGGCTCGTTGCCGATGTAGAGGACGTTCGGATCGGTGTTGTAGTCCTCGAGGAGCTTGAACGTCGACTCGGCGTCCCCGTACTCGCCCCGCAGGAGCTGCTCGGCCTCGTCCTCGGTCAGTCCGTCGCCGCCCTCCTCCTCGGCGGGCTCCTGGTCGCCCTCGAGGACCGCGATCGCCTCCTGGAGCTCCTCGTCGTCCGGATCGGCCTCGAGTGCGCGTGCGAGGGGAACGTTCTCGGCGTAGCGCTGGGGATCGCTCTCGGGGTCGTTCATGTCGCCGAACTGGATGGCGCCCGGCGGGCAGGCGTCCTCGCAGGCCGTGCGACCGACGAACTCCTCGCCCCGGTTGCCGTCCTGGCGGGCCGGGTCGAAGATGCACTTCTCCATCACCCCGCGCGGTCCGCGGCCGCTGACCCAGCGCCCGCGCTCGTCGTACATCATGTCCTCCCCGAGATCCTCCGATGGAGCGTCGACCTCGGGTTCCGACCACTGGAAGTAGTTGACCCCGTAGGGACAGGCGACCTGGCAGTACCGACAGCCGATGCAGACGTCGTAGTCGGTGAGCACGAGCCCGCCCTCCTCGCGGGTGTGACGGGCCGTGGTCGGACAGACCTTCTCACAGGGGGCGTCCGTGCAGTGCTGACAGGGGCGGATCAGCATGTTGAAATCGCGCGTGTCCTCGAAGTCGTCGGTATCGGGCGACTCGACGGTGCCGTCGTCGTACGCGAGGATGTACATCCAGTTCGCCCCCTCGTTCCAGTTGTGCTCCTGGTTGCACGCGACCACGCAGGAGAGACACCCGTCGCAGACTTCGAGATCCAGGGTCATCCCCCACTGGGTTCCCTCCTCGTCCTCGGCTTCCTCCTCCGCCACGGCCGGGGCGGGATCGGGCTCGTCGCCGCCCTCGGCGGTCCCCCACGCGCCCAGGCCGACCGCAGCCGCACCGACGCCCATCTTCTTCATGGTCTCGCGGCGCGATCCCGTTCCGTCGCCCGCGAAGCGCTCGAGCATCCCCCCGAGCGTCCCCTTCGCCTCCCCCATCGCGTTCTCGTAGGCCTCCTTGGTCGGGCGCTCGTCCTCGCCGAACTCCGCGAGGACGTCCTCGTGGTACCGTTCGTGGAACTCGGCCTCCGAGAGCTCCCCCTTGGTGACCCGCAGGGCGTCCTCGGCCATCGCCATCCCGAGATCCGCGTCGTAGTCGGTTTCCTCGAGCATGGCCCGGTACTCCTCCTCGGCGGCCTCCCCGAAGGGGTGAAACGGCTCGTCCTCGGGACCGCCCTCCTCGTCTGCGGTCATCGCGCCCGCTCACCCCGTCTCGCCGTCGGGACCGTACTGTGCTGTGACACCATGTCGGTTCGGGACTCCCTCCCATAGCTGCGGGAATAAAGCGGTTCCCTGCGAGAGATGGGTACTCATACCACGGGAAAAGAGCTCTAGAACGGACGAACGGTCACGGCTCCGTTCGAACGGGGGTCGGCGCGAGCGGCGGACTCGAGATCGTGGAACGCCGAGCGGGAGCGCGGAACCGCGCGAGAACGTATCGGCCCCGAAATTCGGCGCACAGACTGCGCCGGCAACGGGTCAGTGGCCGCCGGACGCGAGGTGGAGACCGACGATACCGACGACGATCACGCCGATACACGCCACCCGAGCGAGCGTCGCCGGTTCGTCGAACAGGACGATCCCGAGCGACGCGGTTCCGACGGCACCGACGCCCGTCCACACTGCGTAGGCCGTGCCCACGGGGAGGTCCTTGACGGCCTGTGCCAGCAGAACCATACTGATAACGAGGGAAACGACGGTTCCGAGCGTGGGCCACGGTTTCGTGAGTCCGTCGGAGTACTCGAGTCCGACCGCCCAGCCGATTTCGAACAGTCCGGCGAGCAACAGGAGATACCACGACATTTCACTCTCCGTCTTCCGACTCGACCGGGCTATAGTTTCGGTTCTCCGCCGATCCGCGGCGGATCGGGTGTCGAGTATTCGCTGCCCGATGTCCGCCACAAGTCCGTCCAGAGTCGGGCCGACGACGCACGGCCGATCCGGACGGACCGACGACGATTCCCGAACCGATCGGCCGGGATGGGGCGGTCGCCGCGAGAGTCGCGCCTTCGAGCGGGGTCCGACCGGCGGAACGACCACCGCACACCGATGCCGCCCGCGAGCAGTTCGTGCCCGACTCGCCAGGGCACCAGCGCGCTCGCGCCGGCGCCGATTCCGACTACCGCGTATCGAGTAGCCGCACCGGATGTGCGGGTCGACGCGCGAGCAGCGCGTCGAGTTGCTCGAGACAGGACGTGCCGCTGGCGACGACGGTGCGGTCCGCGGTGTTCTCCGTCGTGAACTGATCGACGAGCGCTTCGCCGACGTCCACGCTGAGTTCGTAGTACTCGGACTTGTACCCGAAGCTCCCGGCCATCCCACAGCACTCCACGTCCGAGGTCGTGACGTCGAACCCGCAGTCCTCGAGAACCGCGACCGTATAGGGCTCGAGATCGAGCGTGCGCTGCTGGCAGTGGCTGTGGTAGGCGATCCGCGTGTCATCCCCCTCGGGGAGCGCGTCGAGGTCTGCGCCGTTTTCCAGCAGACCGTAGACGTACTCCATGACCTCGTAACTGCGGTCTTTCAGCGCGGCGTATTCGTCCTCGGGGAGGAGTCGCTCGTACTCCCGGTGGAACATCGCGAGGTCCGATGGCTCCACGACGACGACGTCGTGGCCCGCGGCGACGGCGGGTGCGAGGGAATCGTAGACGTCTTCGGCGTTGGACTGGGCGGTCGCCACCATCCCCTGTGAGAGCGGTGCACGCCCGCTCTCGCCGGCAGCCGGGACGTCGACGCGGACGTCGAGCGCCTCGAGGACGCGGACGGCGGCCTTCCCGCGCTCGGTGCGCACGTAGTTCGTGTACGCGTCGGGATAGAGCGCGACCTGACGGCGCGCCTCCTCGGGATCCACTCGCGGTCCACGGTTCTCGAACCACTCGACGAGGGATTCGCGCTCGAACGCCGGGAGTTCGCGTCGGCTATCGACGCCGAGAGTCCGCTCCAGCAGGGAGCGGGCGGGCCCGGTCTGTGCGACCCAGTTCGAGAGCGGTGCGAACGTCGACCCGAGTTTCGCCAGCGTATCGAAGTTTCCGAACAGGCGCTTTTGCAGGTCGACTCCGCCGGGTTCCTCGTCGGGTGTGAGCCCGTCTACGAGGAAGTCGAGATCCCCGTCCGTGCCGCGGTTGATGCGGTCGCGGACGACGGTGTTGATCCACGGGATGTCGATCTTCACCGGACACTGATTCACGCACCGACTGCACCCCGTACAGAGGTCGTTGAACTCCGCGGCGCTGTCGGCGCCGTGGACGCCGGCTTCCCAGCCGGTAGCGATACCGCCCGAGTACGTCTCGCCGCCGAAGGCGTGGCCGCCGACGTGCTGGAAGTTCGCACACGAGTTCGCGCACGCGGAACACCGGATGCAGTACAGCGTCTCCCGGAGTTGGTCGTCCTCGCGCATCTCCATGCGGCCGTTGTCGATGAGCACGAGGTGGAATTCGCGATCGTCGCCGGAGCCGAGTTCACCGTCCCCATCGAAGGTCGGCGAATCGCCGGGCGGCGTGAAAAGCGAAACGTAAGAGGTGATGTCCTGTCCGGTCCCCGACCGACCGATGAGTTCGACGAACGGTTGCAGGTCCTCGACGCGGGGCACGAGCTTTTCCACGCCCGCGACCGCGATGTGGGTGTCCGTCGCCTGCACGCACTTACGAGCGTTGCCCTCGCTCGTAACCAACGCGAGCGTGCCGGTGTCCGCTGTGACGAAGTTCGCCCCGGTCATGCCAACGTCGGCGTCCGCGATCTTCTCACCGAGATGCTCGCGGGCGAACTGCGTCAGTTCCTGGGCGGTCTCGAGGGGTTTCTCCGGATCGAAATACGCGTTGAACAGCTCCGCGATCTCCTCGCGGGACTTGTGAATGGCCGGTGCGACGATGTGCGAGGGCGCCTCGTCGGCGACCTGCAACACGAATTCGGCGAGGTCGGTCTCCCAGACGTCCGACCCGCTGGCCTCCAGGGATTCGTTTACCTCGATCTCCTCGCTTGTCATCGACTTCGACTTCACGACGTCGCGGCCGTCGGCGACCTCCGTTACATATCGGTTCGCGTCGGCGGCGTCGTCAGCGACGTAGACGGTGCCGCCGTTAGCTTCGATCGTTTCGGTAACCCGATCGACGAGTTCGGGGAGGCGTTCGATGGCATCCTCTTTGATGGCGCGGGCTTCGTCTTTGAGCGCCTCGTAGTCCTCGAGATCCGCGGTGGACTCGTAACGGCCGTTGTTGAAGACCTGCGTGTTCTTGTGGACGCTGTCGCCTTCGGTTTCGAGAAGGTGGCGGATGCGTTCGGCTTTCCGCTGGCGGGTATCGACGCTCATCTATCTGTCCTCCAGGAGAACGACGGTGACTTCCACCGGACCGTGCGCACCTTTTACGAGCGCGCCCATGTCCGCCGTAGCGCTCGGTCCGGTTGCGATGATGGCTTGCCCGGTGCCGCTACGAATATCCTCGGCGAGCCGATCGAACGTCGCGTCCATGTCCGGGAGAACGTCGCTGCCGGCGACGACGGCGACGTGTTCGTCGGCGTAGAGGCTCGCCGGCTCCTCGCCGTCGGGGCCGCCTTGGATAATCACGGACCCGTAGTCTGCGATACCGTATCCGGCGGCGGTGACGCCGGTTTTAGCGGCCTCGAGTTTCTCTACTCCCGGATCTGTTTCTACGGCGTCCGGTAGAGAGACGTTCTCGAACGGGAGCGAAGCGCCGACTGCGGGTGCGTCGAGAAGCGGCGTCAGCGCGGACTCGAACTGATCCGCACTCGTCCGGACGAGTTCGACCCCGACTTCGTCGAGAGACGATTCGAAGGTCGCGATTGGCTCGGCTGACATAGCACAACAGTTTCTGAAACAGTCTAATGGGTGTTTCCCTCCATGTACTTTTCCGAATTCACAGATCACTAATACTAGTCGATATCGATGAACATTCGAGAGCTCCGACCGGCGGCGTTTTGGAGATCCGTCTATTCGATACTGATTGACGACGACACCCGCTATTGGTCGGCTCCTGTTGCTCGGCTCCGTCGACGCGACGCAACCGGCACGTGGTTCCCAGGAGAGCGATCGAACGGGGAGAACGCGTTTTCGACGGCCTCGCGACGAGTGGTTCGCACCGCTACGCGGCGCTCACCGGTTTGGTACTGCAAAAGCGCCGAGAGGGAGATCTGAACCACGGTCGTTCCGCTCGCTGCGCTCGCTTCGCTCCCTGATTCAAATCCCGTCGTCGGTTTCCGCTCACGGGTGTCGAGCACACGCTACGCGGTGCTCGACGACGTAGTTCGCGGAAAAGCGCCGAGAGGGAGATTTGAACTCCCGAGTCCGTGAGGACAGCAGATTTCGAATCTGCCGCCTTGGCCGGGCTAGGCTATCTCGGCTCACCTCAACCTACCGCGGTGACGTTTTTATCGGTTTCGAATCGCCGTTCCGTCTGGGAACCGGTCCCGCACTGCCGCGACGACCCGACACGAGGCGTTACACTCGAGCCTTCGAGGCCGACGACGGACGGTACCCACGAACCGCGCGGGAGGATCTCACATGAATGCGAGGAGGAAACCCACGACTGTAGTCGTGGGAGGAATCCGACAGTCCCTCTGACCCCCATCGCCGATAGCACGGCTGGTTTCGCCACCGCGATCATTAAGTATCAACAGATCAATGTCTTGGTTACAGGAGGAACAGGCGCAATGCCACGGCCTAAAGGCCGTGGATACGCGCCGTCACTAAGTGACGCAACCAACAGACGATAGCACGGCCTGATATTCCAACAGATTCTTAAGAAAGAATATATAATTACAATTGTAATAGTCACGGTGACTGTCACCGCGAAGTTCCACAACCCATCCCTCTCACGGCGCAAAGAGTGGCAACGCGCGACTCGACTCTACCGTGATACCAAGCAATTCTGCATCGACGGATGGGAGAACGGCGACTTCGGCAAGTCCGTGACCACGGCCAGTATCGACAACGACCTCTATTCGGCCATCCAGAACCAAGCCATCCGAGAGGCGAAATCCGACCACAACAATGATGGAGAGGTTCGCTACCGAGAGAGTCAACCGTTCGCCGTCAACAATCAGAACTGGGAAATCGACACGACCGAGAACGGGACGGTCGTCGTCGGCTTCCCGTGCGTCTCGCAATGGTGGTACACCCCGATAGAGGTGTATGACGATATTGCCGACCCCGTAGACCGACTGGTCGAAGGTGACGCAAAGAAAACACGGCTACAGGTGTACCGCCGTGGCGACGACTGGTTCTGTACGTTCAACATCGAATACGACGCCGATACATCTGGTGAGACGCCCATCGGTGTCGATATTGGTAAACGGCATATTCTTGCCGTGACCGCCTACGACGAAGACGAGTCGATGCTGGTATCAGGTGGTAAGGCGAAGTATGTTCGACGCAAATATCGTTCCCTACGCGATTCGCTTTCACAAGCGGGTGCGCTTCGCGCACGAAACCGTGTGGGTGACAAAGAACAGCGTCGAATTACGGACTTGAACCACAAACTCTCCCGTCGCCTCATCACGTTCGCGGAACAGTTCGAGAATCCAGTCATCCGGATGGAAGACCTCGAAGGTATCCGCGAGAACAGTTCGTGGTCGGGCATCCACTCGTGGCATTTCCACCAACTCCAACAGTTCATCACGTACAAAGCCGAACGCGCTGGTATCCGCGTCGAGAAGGGTGACCCACACTATACCAGTCAGCGATGTTCGGCGTGTGGTTCGATGGGAACCCGTGATGGTGACCACTTTTCATGTTTGGAGTGCAGTCGGGGACGCCATGCTGACCTGAACGCTTCGGAAAATATCGCACAACGGGAGGGTGAACCATGCACGGCGTAGCAGTTCGGCTGACGCGAACCGTGCTACCTCGCGGGCTGAAGAACCCGCCGTCTTTGGCGCTCGCTGTATGCGGGGAGGAAGGCCCCATTGACAGGGCTACACGCGCTGAAAAGTACGTCCATGGTCACAACTGGACGACGACCGTCGAAGGGTCACGCGAAAGCGTACTTGAACCCCGAGGAAACGCGCAACCTGAATATCCACTTCGTGGATTCCCGCGTTACCGAGACGCGACGCGTCTCGTTCGCACACCAGAACGCTCCGCGTTCTGGGGACGTCTTTAGGCGCGGGAGGATGTCAACCCGTATTCTTCATCCCCGCGGCGATCCCCTTCACCGTCAGTCGCAGGGTTCGCTCCTCGATGTCGGTGCGGTGGGTGCGACCGAGCAGGTAGACCTGCAGCAGGTTCAGCGGATCGACGTAGGGGTTCCGTCGCTCGAGGTTCTCGCCGAGCCAGTCGCGGGTGTGAAGCTCTTCGCGCTGGCCGATGGTCTTGACGAGCTTCGCGGCCCGCTCGTACTCCTCGCTGACCCGCGGGAAGAACCGCTCGCGGAGGTCGGCGTCGGCCATCCCCGCGTAGGTCTCGGCGATCTCGAGTTCGGTCCGGGACAGCGAGAGCGCGGCGTTGTCCAGCGTCGTCCGGAAGAACGACCACTGTTCGTACATCTCCTGGAGGGTTTCCGTCGAGCCGCCGTCCTCGAGGTAGGCGTCGATCCCGCTGGCCAGGGCGTACCAGCCCGGCAGGATACACCGCGACTGGGTCCAGGAGAACACCCACGGGATCGCCCGCAGGTCCTCGACGGTGCGCTCGCCCGACCGCGAGGCGGGCCGGGAGCCCAGATCGAGGTCCTCGATGACGGTGATCGGCGTCGCCTGTTCGAAGTACCGGACGAACCCCTCGCTCTCGAGCAGATCGCGGTACTCCCGACGGGCGGCGTCGGCCATCGTCTCCATCGCCTCGACCCACTCCTCGTCGACGTCTTCCTCCGGCTGGTCCTCGGCGTAGAGTCGAGCCCGGAGCTGGGCGTTCAGCATCTGCTCGATGTTGCGCTCGGCGATGCGGGGGTTGCCGTACTTCTCGGCGATCGCCTCGCCCTGCTCGGTGAACTTCACCTGGCCCGTGACGGTGGAGTTCGGCAAGGCGAGCAGCGCCTGGTTCATCGGGCCGCCGCCCCGCGAGATCGAGCCGCCGCGGCCGTGGAACAGCCGCATCGTCACGTCGTGGTCGTCGCAGATCTCGCCCAGCCGGCGCTGGTTCTTGTACAGCGACCAGTTCGCCGCGAGGAAGCCGTTCTCCTTGTTCGAATCGGAGTACCCCAGCATGATCTCCTGGGTGTCGTCGCGGGCAGCGAGCGCCTGCGCGTAGGCCTCGTTCTCGAACAGCGTCCCCATGATCCGGCGGGCCCCCGAGAGGGCGTACTCGGTCTCGAGCAGCGGGACGATGTCGATCCCGCAGTGCTCGGGCAGGGAGACGACGTCGGCCTGGTCGGCGAGGAACAGCACCTCGAGGACGTGGCTTGGCTCCTCGGTCATCGAGATCGCGTAGGTGTCGATCGCCTCGACGCCGTACTCGGTCTGCCAGTCGCCGAGCTCGTCGAACAGCGTCAGCACGCGGGCCGAATCCTCCGAGAGTCCCTCGGTGTCGGTGAGGTCGATCACGGGCTCGTCCTGGAGGACCGCGTCGGTCAG
The DNA here is from genome assembly GCF_000337695.1 of Natronococcus jeotgali DSM 18795. Taxonomy (GTDB): domain Archaea; phylum Halobacteriota; class Halobacteria; order Halobacteriales; family Natrialbaceae; genus Natronococcus; species Natronococcus jeotgali. Next base: position 50,507 of record NZ_AOIA01000151.1, on the reverse strand, counting down.
GAGTTCGACGCGTTCGTCCTCGCTCAGGCCGTGGTAGTCGATCCCCTCCCGCTCTAGCGCCGCGGCGATGGCGTCGGTGTGTTTCTGCTGGTGGTCCCGCAGGTCCATGCTCGCCAGCGAGAAGCCGAAGGTGGCGACCTGGCGACGGATCGGATCGACGTGGGCGTCGACGACGCTCTCGGCGCCGTTGTTCCGCAGGCTCTTGGCGACGACCTCGAGGTCCTCGAGGAGCTCGTCGACCTCGTCGTAGCCGCCGGGGCGGACGTCGCCGACCCGCGCCAGGCGCTCGCGCATCAGCTTGAGCTTCTGGCGGTAGGGCTCGCCCGGGTAGCGGTTCTCGGCGGTGCGGGCGCTGCCGGGCAGCAGCTCCCGGTCGTCCTCGAGTCCGGCCTCGAACTCCGGGCCGACGTCGATCCGGCTGCCGTCCTGGCTCAGCACGCCCGAGAGGCGCTTGAGCTGGGTACGGTACTGCTCTAAGACGACCTCCCGCTGGCGCTCGAGGGTGTTCGCGGTCACCTCCGGGGTGACGTAGGGGTTGCCGTCCCGGTCGCTGCCGGCCCACGAGCGGAACTCGAACAGCTTCGGAATCTCGAGGCTGTGGCCGACCTCCTCGTCGATGGCGTCCGCGAGCTCGTCGTAGACCTCGCCGACGACGTCGAACAGCGTGTTCTCGAGGTACCACTGGACGTTGCGGGCCTCGTCGGCGACCTCCGGCTGGCGCTTGCGGACCTGGGGGGTCTGCCAGAGGCTCGTCACCTCGGCGTCGACGTCCCGCCAGACCTGGTCCCGTTCCTTGTCGGTCAGCAGTCGCTCGTCGAGGGTCTCGAGGTGGGTCGCGATCGTTCGCAGCTTCGATTTGACCGTCTTGCGCCGGGCCTCCGTCGGGTGGGCGGTGAACGTCGGCTCGATCAGGACGTCCTCGAGGACCTGCTGGACCGTCTCGACGTCGGTCTCGGCGAGTTCGGCCGCGGCCGTTTCGAGGCTGTCCTCGAGGGTCCCCTCCTGGGAGCCGGTTCGGATCGAGCGCACGCGCTCGCGCTCCTCGGCGAGGTTGATGAGCTCGAAGTACGTCGTGAAGGCCCTGGCGACGACCCGCTGCTGGTGGGGCGAGAGGTTGTTGAGCTCCGTCGCGAGCGGATCGCGGGACTCGAGCTCGCCCGATCGGTAATCGATCGCCGTCGTCCGGCAGGACTCGACGGTCTCGAACGCCCGCCGCGAGGTCTGGTCCTCGAGGACGTCGCCGAGGAGCGCGCCCAGCTCGCGGACGTCCTGGCGGACCGTTCTGTTATGCAGTGTCATACGACCCCGTACGCACTACGGATTAAAAAGGTCCGTACAGCCCCGAAGCCTTGCCTCACACATCTTTTTCCCTGATAGTCCGGACACGATTCCGACCCGACGATCGACCTCCGGGGCTCGTCGGTCGCCCCCTTTGCTCCGCCCACGACCGAGAACCGTTGGGTTTCGTACGGGTTGCGGATCGGACGGAGGACTCGCGACGCGAACCGAGCGTCGGTCCCCGGCGACCGTCCGTCCGCTCGACGCGGACGGTCAGTCGGCCTCCCGGAGCGCGTCGTTCAGCGCCGGTACGACCTCGTGGAGGTCGCCGATCACGGCCCAGTCGGCCTTCTGGATGATCGCCGCCTCGGGATCCGTGTTGATCGCGAGCAGCGAATCCGCGCCCTTGCAGCCGACCATATGCTGGACCGCACCGCTGATTCCGCAGGCGATGTAGATGTCCGGACTGATTTTCGCGCCCGTCTGACCGACCTGATCGTCGTGGGGACGCCACCCCTCGTTGACCGCAGCCCGGGAGGCGCCGACGGTTCCGCCCAGCAGTTCCGCCAGCTCCTCGAGCTGGTCGTAGTCCGCGGCGCTGCCGACGCCCCGACCCCCGCCGACGACGACCCGGGCCTCGCCCAGTGAGATCCCTTCCTCGTCGCCCGCTTCGACGCGGTCGACCCGGACCGCGAGGTCGTCGTCCTCGAGGTCGGGTTCGAACGCGGAGACGGTCGCCTCGACCGCGGATGCCGCGGGTTCGCTCGAGAACTCGTGTTCGGCCGCCGTCAGCAGCTTTCGGTTACCCTCGAGGCGGGCGTGCTCGATCAGGCTCCCGCCCCAGCGGTTCCGCCGGAGCTCGTAGGCGCCGTCGTCGGCGACCTCGACCCCGAGACAGTCCGTCGCCAGCGGCGCGTCGAGTTTCGTGCCGACCCGTGCGAGGACGTCGCGCCCGCGGTCGGTCCCGGGACCCGTGATCGCCGTCGCCCCGCAGTCGTCGGCGAGCTGGGCGACGCTCTCCGCCCAGGCGTCGGGCGCGTAGGTCTCTCCCTCGAGGCGGTCGTGAGCGACGCAGTGGACCGCCTCGACGCCGTGCTCGCCGAGGGCCTCGCCCAGCGCGTCGGCCTCGTCGCCGACGGCGACGACCTCGAGCGAGTCACCCTCGGCGGTCGCCAGCTCGCGGGCCATCGCGACTCCCTCGAGCGAGAGTTCCTCGGGCGTTCCCTCGTCGTGTTCGACGAGCGCGAGGATCATACGACCTCCTCCTCGGCGAGGGTCTCGACGATTTCGGGCACCGCTTCCGGCCCCTCGCCCAGGATCTCCGCGGGCGAGTCGTCGGTCTCGGGCGCCTCGAGTCGGACCTTCTCGAGTCCGCCAGCCCTCGTCTCGGCCCGGGGCTCCATGCTCTCGGTGTCCTGCTGGCGGGCCTGCATCTTGGCCCGCATCGAGGCGTACCGGGGCTCGTTGAGCCCTTCCTTGACGGTCACGACGGCTGGCAGGTCGAGTTCGTAGACCTCCTCGCCGCCGGGGACCTCGCGTCTCGCGATCGCGGTTCCGTCCTCGATCTCGAGGTCCTTGATCCCGGTGACGCAGGGGTAGCCGAGTTCGCTCGCGACGCGGACGCCGACCTGGTAGTTGGCCGCGTCGGCCGACTCGTTGCCGAACAACAGCAGGTCGAACCCCTCGTCGTCGGCGAGCCGATCGATTCCGTCCGCGAGCGCGTCGGCGGTCGCCCGCGGGGACCACTCCTCGCCGTCGGTCTCGAGCAGCGTCGCCTCGTCGGCCTGCATGGCCAGTCCCGTCCGGAGTTGTTCGTCCGCCTCGGATGGGCCGAGGGTGAGCAGGTGAGCGGAGCCGCCGTGGGTCTCGACCTGCGCGACGGCCTCCTCGATCGCACACTCCTCGTGGGGGCTCATCGTAAAGCCCAGTCCGCTCGCGTCGATCCGTTGCTCGTCCTCGGTGAGGACGATCCTGGCGCCCGTGTTCGGAACGCGTTTGAGACAGGCGAGTACCCTCATGGTTAGCTCCGGATGCGGTCGTTCTCGGGGTCGAACAGCGGCTCGCTGCCGGCGACCTCGACCTCGACGGGGTACCGTTGGCCCATGTACTCGACCGCGAGCTCGCGGCCCTCCTCGGCGTACTCCGGCGGGAGATAGGCCATCAGGAGGTGTTTACCGATTGTCGGGCCCGTCCCGGCACTGGTGACGGAGGACTCCCGGCCCTCCTCGTCGACGATCACCTCGCCGTCGTCGTCCAGCACGGGCTCGCCGCCGAGCATGAACCGGGGCTCGCCGCCCTCGGGGGCGTGGTCGCTCACCGACAGCGTACACAGCGTCGCCGTGTCCTCGGTCTCGAGCGCCTCCTCGTACGCTTCCTTCCCGACGAAGTCCGCGTCCTTGACCCCGTGGAACGAGAGGCCGGCCTCCGAGGGGTCGTACTCGAGTTCGAGCTCGTGGCCGTGCAGGCGGTACCCCTTCTCCATGCGGCCCGTGGTGCCGTAGACGCCCATCCCGACCGGGCGAATATCGTGGTCCGCGCCGGCGTCCTCGATCACCTCCCAGAGCCGTCGGCCCTGGCCCATCGGCGCGTAGAGCTCCCAGCCGCGCTCGCCGACGTAGGAGAGTCGCATCGCCCAGGCGTCGACCTCGCCGACGGTGAGCTCCCGGGCGGTGTAGGGCGGGAACGCCTCGTGGGAGACGTCCTCCTCGGCGACCGACTCGAGGACCTCGCGAGCGTTCGGCCCCCAGACGCCGAGCGTACACAGCGACTCGGAGTTGTCGATCATCGTGACGTCGGCGTCCTCGGGGACGTGGCTCCCGAACCAGGCCCGATCGGAGCCGGCGGCGGCTCCGCCCGTGATCAGCCGGAAGTGGTCGGGGCCGAGCCGGGCGATCGTCAGGTCCGAGACGAAGCCGCCGTTTTCCGCCAGAATCGGCGTGTACACCGTCTTCCCGACGTCGACGTCGATCCGGCCGACGGCCATCCCCTCGAGGAACTCGCGGGCGTCTGCACCCACGAAATCGAAGATGCCGAAGCCCATGTCGCCGACCATCGCCACGTTGTCGCGCATGTGGAGGTGTTCGGCCAGGATTATCGGGGACCACCACCGCGAGTCCCACTCGTTGGGCCGTCTCAGCCCCTCGAGGTCCTCGTCGTAGCGCTCGAGGAGGTCCTCGTTGGACTCGTACCACTGGGGTCGCTCCCAGCCCGCGGCCTCGAAGAAGCGGGCGTCGAGGTCGTCCTGGCGGTCGTAGAACGGACTCGTGCGCAGCGGGCGGGAGCTCTGCCACTGCTCGTGGGGGTGGACGATGCCGTAGATCTTCTGGAACCCCTCGTCTGCGCGGTTCTTGACGAACTGTCTGGAGGTGCCGTACTCGTAGAAGCGGTTGACGTTCGAGCCGTGGAGGTCGATGTCCGACCAGCCCCGAGTCATCCACTGGGCGACGGCCTCGCCGACGGCGGGGGCCTCCTTGATCCAGACCGCGGCGCAGGACCACAGCCCCTCGACGTCCTGTAGCGGACCCAGTAGGGGCGCGCCGTCGGGGGTCACCGACAGCAGCCCGTCGATCTCGTGGCGGACGCCGGCCTCGGGATCGTCCAGCAGGTCGGGCACCATCTCGAGGGCGTCGTGCATCGACTGTTCGAACGCGTCGTCGGTCAGGGGCGGCTGGGTCGGCGACAGCGGCGCCTCGTCGATCGAGGGGATCTCCTCGACGTCCCAGAGGATCGGGCGGTGCTGGTAGGAGCCGACCTCGAGGTCGTTGCCGTGCTGGCGCTCGTACATCTGGGTGTCCATATCCCGGACGACGGGGAAGGAGATCTCGCCCTCGTAGTCCTCGAAAAAGGAGATCGGGCCGACGCTGACCATCTGGTGGACCGCCGGCGTCAGCGGGATCTCGACGCCGGCCATCGCGGCGATCTTCGGGCTCCACAGGCCGCAGGCGATCGCGACCTCGTCGGCCTCGACGGTTCCCCGATCGGTCTCGACCGCGCTGATCGCGCCGTCCTCGAGGTGGAGGTCAAGCACCGTCGTGTTCGGCGACACCGTCAGCCCGCCGTCGGTGTACTCGTCGGCGCGGGCCCGCATCACCTCGCCGGCACGCAGCGGGTCGCAGGTTCCCGCACCCGGGCTGTAGAACCCGCCCCTGATCAGGTCGGTGTTGACGTAGGGAACCATCTCCTCGACCTCCTCGACCGAGAGCATGCGTCCGGGCTCGCCCCAGGCCTTCGCGGACTGGACGCGCCGCCGGAGTTCTTCCATGCGCTCCTCGGTCCGGGCCACCTCGATCCCGCCGCTGTTGGTGAAGGTGTCCATGTCCTCGTACTGTTCGATGCTCCGGCGGGTGAGGTGGGTCATCTCCTTGGAGTGCTCGACCGGCATCAGGAAGTTCGACGCGTGACCCGTCGAACCGCCGGGATCCGGCAACGGTCCCTTGTCGAGCAACAGGATATCCTCCCGGCCCTGCTCAGCGAGGTGGTACGCGAGGCTGTTGCCGACGATCCCCGCCCCGATGATCACGGTGCCCGCGCTCGAGGGGAACGCGTCGCTCATCCGCGTTCGCCTCCCTCGAGACCGTCCCTCCGCTTTCCGTTCGAACACCGGCTACCCGGTTCTTGCATGTTGTTATCTCCCATACTTCTTCCAGTTTCGTGTCAACGATACCCAGGGTATTAAATTCCCGTAGTAGACGCGATCATGGCGAGTTACGGGCGAACGAGTTCGGCTCGTACCCCCGTGGTAATACGGTCGAACGGGATTCGGGGACGGACCTCGTCGTATCCGGAACACTAGAGGTGAGCTAACACTTATCACCGTTTCGGGAAAACAGACGCTAGATGACGGGTTCGAATCAGGACGGGGCGATTCCGACCGACTACGAGATCGCACAGGACGCCGAGAAGCGTCCGATCGCCGACGTCGTCGAGCCGTTCGGGCTCGCGGCCGACGACCTCGAGCCGATCGGCGACTACAAGGCGAAGGTCTCCTTCGACGCGATCGAGCGCCTGCGGAGCGAGCACTCCGAGGACGGGAAGCTGATCCTCGTCACCGGGATGACGCCGACGCCGCTGGGCGAGGGGAAGACGGTGACGACGGTCGGGCTCGGCCAGGCGTTCAACCGGATCGATCGGGACGCGCTGGTCGCGATCCGGGAGCCGTCGCTGGGACCGGTCTTCGGCGTGAAAGGCGGCGCCGCGGGCGGGGGCTACTCCCAGGTGCTCCCGATGGAGGACATCAACCTCCACTTCACGGGTGATCTGCACGCGCTCACCTCGGCGCACAACTTGATCTCGACGATGCTCGACAACCACATCAAGCAGGGCAACGAGCTCGATATCGCGGTCAACTGGGTGAACTGGCCCCGCGCGATCGACATGAACGACCGGGTCCTCCGGGAGACGGTGGTCGGCCTGGGCGGCGAGGTCACCGGGGTTCCGCGCGAGGACGGGTTCATCCTGACGGCGGCCTCCGAGATGATGGCGGTACTCTGTCTCGCCGACAGCCTCGAGGATCTCAAGGCCCGCATCGGTCGGATCGTCGTCGCCTACGCCGAGGACGGCGAGCCGGTCACGGTCGACGACATCGGCGCGACCGACGCGGCCGCGATCCTGCTGAAGGACGCGCTCAAGCCAAACGTCGTCCAGACGCTCGAGGGGACGCCCGCGTTCGTTCACGGCGGCCCGTTCGCCAACATCGCCCACGGCACCAACTCGCTGATCGCCGACGAGGTCGCGGCCCACCTCTCGGAGTACCTCGTCACCGAGGCCGGCTTCGGCTCCGATCTGGGCGCCGAGAAGTTCATGAACATCGTCTGTCGGTTCGGCGAGATGGAGCCCGACGCGGTCACGCTCGTCGCGTCGGTGCGGGCGCTGAAGTACCACGGCCAGGACATGTGGCCGCCGAACCTCGACGAGTTGGAAGGCGAGGACGTCGCGGCCGTCGAGCGCGGCCTCGAGAACCTCGACAAACACGCCGAGAACCTCCGGAAGTTCGGCGTCCCCGTCGTCGTCGCGCTCAATCGGTTCCCCGACGACACCGACGCCGAGGTCGAGGCGGTCCTCGAGCACTGCCGGGAGGAGCTCGACGTGCGGGCCGCCGAATCGACGGTGTTCAGCGACGGTGGCGAGGGCGGGGTCGACCCTGTCTCTTATACACATCTCTGATGGCGCAGGGNNAGATGTGTATAAGAGACAGGAGTACCACAGCGACGCCCAGAGCGACATCGAACGGCTCACCGAACACGGGTTCGACGACGTGCCGATCTGCATGTCCAAGACGTTCCACTCGCTGAGCGACGACGCGAGCCGCAAGGGCGTCCCCGAGGACTGGACCCTCGAGGTCAACGAGGTCTACCCCTCCGCGGGCGCGGGCTTTCTCGTCGTGTTGACCGCCGACGTCCTCACCCTGCCCGGACTTCCCGAGGAGCCGGCGGCCGCGAACATGGAGCTGCGGCCGGACGGGAGCATCGACGGGCTGTTCTGAGCCCGCTCACCGCCCGCCTTCGGATCGGTGGCCCAGCAGCCACAGCGCCCGGTAGCAGTCCCAGAGGTCGCGGTCACACCGCCGCTCGAGTTCGCGACAGCGCTCGAGGTAGCGCTCGTAGTCCTCGACGTTCGGTTCGTCCGGATACGGTTCCTCGAGTTCCCCCTGTTCGCGAAACACTCCCCACTCGCGGGCGCTCATCGCCAGGTACCGCTCGGGCTCGAGGAACTGCAGGAACGCCGTTCCGATCGGGACGTCGACGCCCGTGAGTTCCGTCAGCGCCTCGAGTTTCGCGCGCGTCGTCTCGGCCGCGAGAGCGCCCTCGATCGCCGTCTCGAGGGCCTCGTACTCGTTGTCGCCGAAGCGCTCCTCGGCGGCCCGTCGCTCGGCGTCGGGGTACCGACCGAGGAGGCGCCGGAAGTACCACTGGACGATCCACTCGACGTCGCGCCGGCCGTACGCTCCCTTCCGGAGGGTCGCGGGCAACAGCTCGCGGTGTTCGTCCTCGACGGCCGCGAGGGGCTGTTCGTCGGGGTACTCGTCGGCGAGGATCTCGACCGCGTCCGGGGCGAGCGCCATCGTCGGTCGGTTAGACGCCCGGTACTGTGAACGTTTCTCTCGCCGTTTCGAACGGGACGGGAGAAACGTTCATACCTCGTCGGATGGAACGCTATGGTATATCATGGTCACACTCCACACAGGTGGTTCCGATGGCGACTGAGGAATCCGAGCCCGTCAAGACGATCTGTCCGTACTGCGGCGTCGGCTGCGGAATTCAGGTCAACCAGGGCGAGGAACCCGGCGACGTCCAGTTCATGCCCTGGGGCGACGCCCCGGTCAACGAGGGCCGAATCTGCATCAAGGGGGGCGCGGCGACGGAGGTCGTCGACCACGAGGACCGACTCACCGAGCCGCTGATCAAGGAAAACGGCGAGTTCCGCGAGGCGACGTGGGAGGAGGCCTACGACCGCATCGTCGACGAACTCGAGCGGATCCGCGAGGAGTACGAGCCCGACGCGACGGGCTTTTTCGGCTCCTCGAAGACGATGAACGAGGAGAACTACCTCCTCCAGAAGCTCGCGCGCCGGTACGGCACCAACAACGTCGACAACTGCACCCGGATGTGTCACGCCTCGACGGTGTGGGCGCTGCGGACCAGCCTCGGCGCGGGCGCGATGACCAACAGCATGGCCGACTTAGAGGAGTCGGCCGACGTCTTCTGGATCCAGGGGGCAAACCCCGGCGAGCAACACCCGATCGCCAACAGCCAGTACTTCCGCCAGGCCGTCCTCGAGGGGGCGACGGTGATCCAGGTCGATCCCCACGCCAACAAGACGACCTCGTCGTTCCAGATCGACGAGACCGATCGCCACCAGCACCTCCAGCTCGAGCCGGGAACCGACATCCCGCTGTTGAACGTCGTCATCAAGACGATCCTCGAGAACCACGAGGAAGAGCCCGACGCGGGCTGGATCGACGAGGCGTTCATCGAGGAGCGCACTGAGGGGTTCGACCACCTCAAAGAGACCCTCGCGGACTTCGACAAGGAAGAAGCCGCCGAGCAGTGTGGCGTCCCGCTCGAGGATATCGAGATGGCCGCGGAGAAGTACGCGATGGCGAACAACGCGGCCATTTTCACCGGGATGGGGATGAGCCAGCACACCTGCGGCGTCGACAACGTTCAAAACGAGATCAACCTCGCGCTGATCACGGGCAACCTCGGCAAGCCGGGAACGGGCGTCAACCCCCTGCGGGGACAGAACAACGTTCAGGGGACCTGCGACGTCGGCGCGATGCCGAACGTCCTGCCGGGCTACCAGCTTGTCGACGACGACGAGGCCCGTCGGTCCGTCGAGGAGGAGTGGGGCTTCGAGGTGCCCGACGAGCCAGGACTGACGAACGTCGAGCTCTCCCACGAGTTCGGCAACTCGGTGAAAGGGCTGTACGTGATGGGCGAGAACCCGGTCGTGAGCGAACCCGACGCCAACCGAGTCATCGAGCGCATTCAGGACCTCGAGTTCATGGTCGCACAGGACATCTTCATGACCGAGACGGCCCAGTACGCCGACGTCGTCCTCCCGGCGACGACCTGGGCCGAGCGCGGCGGCACCGTCACCAACACCGACCGGCGGGTCCAGCGGATGCGCGGCGTCGAGAAGGTCCACGAGAACACGAAACACGACCTCGAGATCCTCATGGAGGTCGGCAGCCGGCTGTTCAGCGAGGAGGAGTTCCGCTTCGAGGACGAGGAGGCCGTCTTCGAGGAGCTCCGGCAGGTCTGTCCGAGCTACTACGGGATGACCTACGATATCCTCGGCGAGGAGGGGATCCAGTGGCCCTGTTACGAACTCGGCGACGAGGGCGACCGGTTCCTCTACGAGGACAGCTTCGACACCGACAACGGCCTCGGACGGATCGAGGGCGTCACCCACCAGCCGCCCAAGGAGACCCCCGACGAGGAGTACCCGCTGATCCTGACGACCGCCCGGCTCGAGGAACACTACAATACGGGGACGATGAGCCGTCGGTCGCCGACGCTGAACCGCCAGACTCCCGAGAACTTCGTCGACGTCCACCCCGACGACGCCGAGCGGTACGGGATCGAGGACGGTCAGGACGTCGTGCTCAAATCCCGACGAGGCGAGATCACCGTCGAGGCCCAGGTTACCGACGCGATCAAGGAGGGGTCGGTGTGGACGACGCCACACTTCGCGGCCGCCTCCGCCAACCGGCTGACCAACGACGTCCTCGACGAGCGCGCGAAGATCCCCGAGTACAAGGCCGCCGCGACCGAGATCGAGGTCGGCCTCGAGCCCGCCGACGCCGAGACGCCGGCCGACGACTGACGGCCCGGTTCGATTTTCGGCTCGTCGCTCTCAGTCCTCCTCGTCCTCGGTACCGCCGCCCAGCCGCGAGCGCGCGGCGCCGACGAGCCATCGGTGCCCGCGCTCGTGGCGGCCCAGCGTCGCGACGAAGGCCGACCAGCGCGTCCAGAACGAGACGGCGAAGGGAGCGCCGGTCAGCACGGCCGTCGCCTGCAACGCCTCGGCGCTGTCGGTGAGCAACACCGCGACGGCTCCGGGACCGTGTCGTGTGGTAACAAAAGCAAAGACTATATGAGTGACCCGCCATGTTCCGGACGGGAGAGGACGAGTACATATGTACGACAACGTTCTGATCGCGACGGACGGGAGCGACGAGGCCGAGGGGTGTATCGAACACGGCCTCGACGTCGCCGAAGCGGTGGGTGCGAGGGTACACGTGCTGTACGTGGTCGAGACCAAGGCGAACTACATCCTGACGGTCGGCCTCACCGACGACGAGCTCCGCTCCTACAGGGAGTACGGCAAAGAGGTCGTCAGCGAGGTCGTCGACCGCGTCTCCGAGCGCGGCCTCAGCGGCGAGGGCGCGATCAGAACCGGTCGTCCGGCCGAGGAGATCGTCGACTACGCCGCGGAGAACGACGCCGACCTCGTCGTGATGGGAAAGCAGGGCCACGGGGCGGTCGAGCGCCACCTCGGGAGTACCTCCGAGAAGGTCATCCGGATGATCGACGCGCCGGTGACCGTCGTCGCCGGCCCCCAGTGGACGAGCTGATCGGTCTCATCGGCGTTCGCTCGTCCTCGAGCCGACGGGAATAAGTCGCGTCCCCGCGGTAACTCGGTATGTCCAGACGCGTCGCGCTCGCCGCCACGATCCTCGCGGTGGTGCTGGCTCTCGCCAGCGTCGGTCTCTTGCTGGCGGGGCGACACTTCGTCGCCGGCACGCTGCTGACGTTCGTCGCGTTCTCTATCTACGTCCGGGAGATCAACACCCCGTGAACCGTCCGACGGCGGCTCGACCCCGCCGCCGGGAGCGCGGCCCAAACTATTTGCGCGAGTCCGCCGAATCCCGGCGTGAACGGGTATGCTAGACCGGATACTGATCGCGACGGACGGGAGCCGGAAAGCCGAGGCCGCGGTCGAGCACGGGCTGGATCTGGCGGCGACGTTCGACGCCGAGGTCCACGCCCTCTACGTCGTCGAGACGAAGGGGTCGTACGTCCGCAGCGTCGGCGCGAGCGAGGCGGGACTCGAGGAGTACCGCCAGTACGGCCACGGGGTCGTCGACGAGGTCGTCGATCGGGCCGAGGAGCGGGGGCTCGAGGCCGTCGGCGCGGTCGAGTCGGGAGCGGTCGCCGGAGCGATCGTCGACTACGCCGACGCCGCGTCGATCGACGCGGTCGTCGTGGCCGAACGCGGCCGGGGAACCCTCGAGACGTACCTCGGGTCCAACGTCGAGAAGGTCCTTCGACGGTGTCCGCAGCCTGTCACCGTCGTCCGCTCGTAGCCGATCAGTCGTCGCCGACGTCGACGACGGTGCCGTCCCTGGTCCTAACGTGCGTGACGAGGTCGCCGGTCCGGCTCCTGACGACGATCTCGTCTTCCTCCTGGAGGTCCTCGATCAGCTCGGTGAACTCGTCGGACTGGAGGGTTCTGTACTCCCGTCTGAGTCCAGTCAGCACGGAGTACATCATAAACAGCAGGATGAGAGTAAACGGAAGCCCGCTGGCGATAGCCGCCGCCTGCAGCGACTCGACGGCCGCGTCGCCGCCGGCGATCAGGAGCGTGGCGGCGACGAGCCCCTCGGAGACCGCCCAGAAGACCCGGCCGGCCGGGGGCGTCTCGTGTTTGCCGCCGGTGCTCAGGTGCTCGAGGACGAGCGATCCGGAGTCCGAGGAGGTCACGAAGAACGTCGTCACGAGGACGATCGCGAGCACCGAGAGGACCACCGTCCCCGGCATCAGTTCGAACATCGCGAACATCGCGACCTCCTCGCCGGTTTCGAAGACGGGACCGCTGATGGTGCCCGCGGTCGCCTCGTTCAGCTCGAAGTTCAGCGCGCTCCCGCCCATCGCGGCGAACCAGGCGAACGAGAAGATGACGGGGATCAGGAGGACGCCGCCGACGAACTCCCGGACGGACCGTCCCTTCGAGATCCGTGCGATGAACATGCCGACGAACGGCGACCAGGAGATCCACCAGGCCCAGTAGAACACCGTCCAGTCGACGAGGAAGTTCCCCTCCCCCTCGCCGCCGGGTCCGTAGAACTCCGAGCCCTGGAAGTAGTGGCTGTCGAAGGCGCCGCCGAAAAAGGAGAGTTCGAAGAAGTTGCCGAGGTAGCCGCCGATCCCCTGGGGCAGGACGCCGAGGATGAACAGCGTCGGTCCGAGGACGAACACCGAGCCGAGCAGGATCAGCATCAGCGTGAGGTTGAGGTTGCTGAGCCGTCGGATCCCCTTATCGAGGCCGAGGTAGACGGAGATGGTCGCCAGCCCCGTGACGATCGCGATGATCGCGACGGCCACCCAGGTCGCGTCGGGGACGGCGGGGAACGCGCCCACCTCGTCGCCGACGAACGTCAGCCCGGCGTTGATCTGTAGCGCGCCCAGTCCCAGCGAGGTGACGAGACCGAACAGCGTCGCGAAGATGGTGAAGATGTCGATGACGTGGCCCGGCCAGCCGTAGATCCGGTCGCCGAGCACCGGGTAGAACACCGATCGGAAGGTGAGCGGAAGTCCGCGGTTGAACGAGAAGAAGGCGAGTCCGAGCGCGACCAGCGCGTAGATCGCCCACGGGTGGATCCCCCAGTGGAACAGCGACACCGCCATCGCCACCTCGCCGGCGCCCTCGGTTCCCGCCTCCGCGCCCAGGTGCGGATCGAAGAGGTGAAACACCGGCTCGGCGACGCCGAAGAACATGAGGCCGATTCCCATCCCGGCGCTGAACAGCATCGCGATCCAGGAGATGTCGCTGAACTCCTTCTCGCCGTCGACCCCGCCCAGCCGGATCGAGCCGTACTTGCTGATGGCGAGGTAGACCATGAAGATAATGAAGGCGTTCGCCGCCAGGATGAACAGCCAGTCGAAGTAGTTCGACACCGCGACTCGGGTTTCCTGGTACGCCGTTCCCGCCTGATCGGGAAACGCCAGTGAGAGCACGATAAACAGCACGATCAGCCCGCCCGCGGTGAGGAATACGGGTGGATTGACGTCGAACCCGTACCCCTTCCAGTTTCTGTCGCCCGGTTCTCGGTCGGTCTCCGCGTGGAAAAGTTGTCCCTGGATACCGCGCTTATCTTCGTCTGCCATAGTTTCCCTCCGTGTTCGTGTTGCCGTTGTCGCTCCGTCCGAAGTCGTCGATCGACCCTGCTTCGAGGTGACCGTTCGTGCCACACCGTCCGGTCGATCGGGCCGCCCCCTCGGCACCGACCGTTCGAGCCGCCGTTACGACGACCCGGGGTGGGAACGAATCACAAATGATACTCCCTGTCAATCACGGTATGTGGATTGCCTGCAGTTCGACATATAGTTTTGGTAACGATCCGTGTAGTTATCCGAGACACACACCGCCGGATAGACCTTTCGACCTGCAGCGGGGCCGTTCCGACGGCGTCGCCGATTCAGAGCCCCACAAACAGGAACCCGAGCCGGGACGGCGTCGCGAGAAACGAAACCGCGAACGTCGCGACGGCGAGCCCGAACGAGACGGCCGCGAGCGCGAGGAGAACCGGCGCCAGTCCCGTCAGCGGGGGGATCGAGAGCGCGGTCATCGAACAGACGACGATCAGGAGAAACCCCATCGAGACGCGCAGCCCGATCTGGCGGGGATTGAACCCGCAGCCCGGACAGCCCGCCTCGTCGCCCTCGAGTTCGTACCCGCAGCGCTCACAGCGGGGACTTCCCCCCGTACCCGGTCGCATGGACTTCCCTCTCCGCTCGAGCCACTAAAAACCGCAGTCGCGTCGATCTCCCGACGGTTCCGGATCGGACCACCGCCGCGTCGGCCCGACCGCTTCCACGACGTTCTCGAGAGCCGTCACGTCGCGGTTCGAACCCCTCTCATCGTTCGATTTATGTGTTCTCGAGAGGACCTGTCTGATAATGTCTGCCAACCACGTGCGCTCCGGGCGACGCCCGCACTCGCGACCGATCGCCGGCGGGAGCCGCGCCGGGTGAACGAACCGACCCATGTCCAGTGACATCCAATCGATGCCGACCGCCGAGGGGATGGTCGAACTGCTCGAGAAGCCCCGCTTCGAGCTGATGCCGTTCGAGAGCATCGACGAGCAGCTCGGCCACCTCCCCGAGGGATCCGAGATCGCCATCACCACCTCCCCGACGCTGGGACTCGAGGCGACGATCGAGTGGAGCGAACGGGCCAGCGAGCGCGGTTACGAGATCGTCCCCCACGTCGCCGCCCGCTACGTCGAGGACCGGGGCCACCTCGAGGAGATCGCCCGTCGGCTCACCGACGCGGGCGTTACGGACATCTTCGTGCCGGGCGGGGACCGCGAGGAGCCCGCCGGCGAGTTCGAGTCCGCGCTGGATTTGCTCGTGGCTCTCGAGGATCTTCCCTACGAGTTCGCGGAGGTCGGCATCACGGGGTACCCGGAGGGCCACGCCTTCCTCGACGACGAGACGCTCGCCGAGGCGATGGCCCGCAAGGAGCCCTACGCCACCTACGTCGTCACCCAGCTGTGTTACGATCCCGACGCCGTCCTCGAGTGGATCGACGAGATCCGCACCCGCGGCGTCGAACTCCCCGTCGAGATCGGGATCCCGGGCGTGATGAAGTACCAGCGGCTGCTTGGCATCTCGAAGAAAGTCGGCGTCGGCGACTCCGTCCGCTTTCTCCAGAAGACCAGCGGGATCGTCGGCTTCCTCCGCCAGCTCGTGGGCTCCCGCGGAACGTACTCGCCGGACACGCTACTCGAGGGGCTCGCGCCGTACGCGACCGACCCCTACTACGACATCCGCGGGGTTCACATCTACGCGTTCAACCAGGTGCCCGATCTCGAGACCTGGCGGGTCGAGACGCTCGAGAAGCACCGCTGACGGCTCACCCGTTTCGCTTTCGCTCCTGCTCGGGGTGTTCGGAGACGAACACGCTCGTCTGGTCGGGGATGTCTTCTGTCACCCAGGAGTTGGCGCCGATGCTGACGTGGTCGCCGACGGTGATCGCGCCCAGCACCTTCGTGCCCGCGCCGATCACGACGTTGTCGCCGATGTCGGGGTGGCGCTTGTACCCCTTCTTCAGGGCCTTCTCGTCGTCCTCGGCCTCCTCGAAGTGCAACGCTCCAAGCGTCACGTCCTGGTAGAGCCGGACCCAGTCGCCGATCGTCGCCGTCTCCCCGATGACGACCCCGGTGCCGTGGTCGACGAAGAAGTAGTCGCCGATCCGGGCCCCCGGGTGGATGTCGATCCCCGTGACCGACTTCGCGTACTCGGTCAACTCCCTGGCGTACTCGGGGGCGCCGGCCTCGTAGAGGCAGTGTGCGACCCGCTGCATCGTGATCGCCTGCAGCCCGGGATAGGACCGGACGACCTCGACGACCGACCGCGCGGCCGGATCGCCCTTGTAGGCGGCCTCGACGTCCTTCTCGAGCGTGCGGCGCAACTCCGGCAGCCGATCGAGCACGTCGGTCGCCGTCGCTGCGGGGTCGGACCCCCCGTAGGCCCTGATTCCCCGCTCGTAGTGCGAGCCCAGTTCGGTGAGCGTCTCCCGGAGCGCCGACTCGTCGGTCAGCAGCTCCGCGGCGTTCCAGCAGCCCGGAAAGAGGAGCCGTCGCAGCAGGGCCAGCTCCGGGCGCCTGTCGTCCCGGGGGAACTGCGACGCCGCCGCGCCCGTCGCGGCGTCGGTGTCGTACGTCTCGAGCAGCCGTTCGGCGGCGTCCCCCGCGTACTCGTATGCCATAGTCGGGCTATCGAACGGGACGACCAAATGCTTTCCAGCCGTTCGGGCCCTCGACCCGAGGCGGCGAACCCTACAAGTCCGCGGTCGACGAAAGGGAGACGTGTCGCCAGAACTGCTCCGCGGGGATCCGGTCGCGACGCCGATCCTCGAGCGCGCCGGCGAGCGGGTCGAACGTCTCCGAGATGAGGGGACGGTGCCGACGCTCGGAACGGTGCTGATGAGCGACGACCCGGCCGACGAGCGGTTCGTCGAGCTGAAACACGAGACGTGTGCCGAGGTCGGGATCGCCACCCGCGACGTCCGCCTCGATCCCGACGCGCCGGCCAAGCGACTGTACCGGGAGATCGAACGCCTGTCCGGCGATCCCGGGATCGACGCCGTCTTCGTCCAGGTTCCGCTCCCCGACCACGTCCCGCTGTCGGCGGCGCGGCGCCGGCTCGATCCCGCCGCGGACGTCGACTGCCTCCACCCGACGAATCTCGGACGACTCGTCGCCGGGGAGCCGCGGTTCGTCCCGGCGACGACCGCGGCGGTGGATCGGCTGCTGTCGGCGTCCGGGATCTCGGTCGCAGGCGCCGACGTCGTCGTCGTCGGCCGTTCGAGTGCGATCGGGCGGCCGCTGGCCAATCGGCTTCTGCGGGATCGTTCCGGGGGCAACGCGACGGTCACGGTCTGTCACTCGAAGACGGCCGACCTCGGGGCCCACACCCGCCGCGCGGACGTCGTCGTCACCGCCGCGGGCGTCCCGGAGCTGGTCGACGGCTCGATGCTCGCCCCCGAGGCCGTCGTCGTCGACGTCAGCGCGAACCGCCGACCCGACGGGACGGTCGTCGGCGACGTCGACTTCGAGAGCGCGAGCGAGCGAGTCCGCGCGATCACGCCCGTTCCCGGCGGGGTCGGTCCGGTGACGCTCGCGGCGCTCGTCGAGAACGTCGTTCGAGCCGCCGACCGGAGCGAGAGCGACTGACGCGTCGACCGAGAGCTACCGGTTCGGCTCCTCGAGCGTTCGGTCCGCCCGGATCGCCCTCGAGGGGCGAGCAGTCGCTCGAGGCGGGCGATGACGCGCTCGAGGACCGTCGTCGGGGTCCCGGGTAGTAGCCGGTACCGCGCCGTTCGTTCGGTTCGATACGATTTCGACCCGTACTCGACGCTCGGTCCGCGATCGGAATACCAATGGAGTAGCCAACAGGTATTTGTACGGCCGAGTGTTGCACCCAGGAAAACGGTGCTCGACGTGATTCCGACAGTTCATCGCTCAAAACGGCGGTTACTCGCCGTCTCGCTCGTTCTCTTTGCCGGTGCCGGCGCGGCGACCGCAGGTGACGTGGGGCCCGCGACGACCGTCGGCGCGACCGCGCTCGCCGTCGGCGGCGTCTACTGCGTCGCGCAGTACGCCGATCGGGTGTCCCGCCCGGAGCTCGCTCGGCTCTCGCTCGGGCTCTGGATCGGCTTTCTCGGCGTCGCCGGACTCCACCTCGTCGGCCTCGAGACGGTCGCCGGGGCCGCCCCCGGAACGACGGCCGCCGGGGTTCGCTCGCTGTCGGCGCTGACGTGGACGGCGCTGTTGCTCTCCTGTTCGGCCACCGTCTTTCTCGGATTCCGGGAGTACGCCAGCGCGAGCGCCGACGTCGCCGAGGAGCAGGTCCTCGAGGGCGAGTCCGACTACTCCACGCGGTAGCTCACCGCGATCCCCTCGCCGAGCGGGAGCACGACCGTCTCGAAGGCCGGATCCCGGGTCACGCGCTCGAGGTAGGCCGCGATCCCGCGGGTGTGCTCGTTGGCCGACTCCGGGATCGACCACTCGCCGTCCCCGCCGGCCTCGCGCTCTGCGACCTCGAGCAGCGTCTCGAACTCGATCGGCCCGGCGGTGATCGCGTTGTCGGCGACGACGACGCCGCCGACGGGCACCTTCGGTCGGACGGCCTCGAGGGCGTCGACGTAGCGCCCCTTCTGGTGGTCGATCAACACCACGTCGAACGGCCCCGCGTACCCCTCGATCGTCTCGAGGGCGTCGCCGAGCTCGTACCGGGCGACGGCGTCGTACTCGCCCGCGGCCATGTACTCGCGGGCCAGCTCGAGTTCGTCCGCGTCGACCTCGGTGAGGACGATTTCGCCGTCAGCGGGGAGCGCGTCGGCGAACCAGTACGCCGAGTAGCCGTAGCCCGAGCCGAACTCGAAGATCCGTTCGGCGCCGACGACGTGGGCGAGAAACCGCAGGAAGCCGCCCACCTCGGGACCGACGTGGGGAAAGCCCGCCGAGTCCGCGTACTCGTCCATCTCACGGAGCGTCTCGTCGGGCGCCGGCCCGACCGCGCGAACGAACCTCGCCATCTCCTCGCTGAGGACGTCGACCATACCGGACCCTCGGGGAGGCGCCACCAAAGCCTTCGGGGAGCCCCCTCGAGCGGCATATTTTTTGCCGCTCGGGACCGTCGGTTCGACCGATATGAGCGACGACCACCCGCTCGCAAACGCCGTCGACAACCTGGTGTACCAGCCGGTACAGGTCCACGATCGCGGAATCGACCTGACGGTGAGCGCGATCTATACGGTCGCCGCTCCCGGCAGCCTCGACTTCGGCGGGGACGAGCTGGCCGACGCCGACCTCGAGCCCGTCGAGACGACCCGTCGCGACCCCGACGACGAGTACGGTTGGTGGAACCTCGAGGGCGGCCGGTACGTCGTCCAGCACAACGAGTTCCTCACCGACCTCGAGGAGCCGCTGCTCCTCCAGCCGAACAACGAGCTGCTGGCCCGCGGGGGCGCTCACCCGACGGTCCAGGTCGACTCCCACCTCCCGCTGCTCCCGCTGTCGGTCCCCGACGGGGGACTCGAGATCAAGGAGAACGCCCGGATCTCGACGCTCGCGCCCGTCGGCGGTTCGCTCGAGGGGGCCGGGTTCGAGGAACCGTAGGACGAGGCCGTTCCGCGCCCCAACAGCCGTCGAACCGTCTCGCCTCGCTCAGTCGTCGGCGACCGGATCGGGGGCTGCGCCCCCGCCGCGGGACGGCCCGTACCCCTCGCCCGTGCCGACTCGAGCGCGCTCGACGGTCGGCTCCTCGAGGGCGTACTCGTTGCCCCGGACCCGAACGGTTTCGGTCGCGGACGGACGGCGCCGCGGGCCGCGGAGACCCCGGACGAGCCGCCAGAGGGGACGGATCTGACAGAGGGCGAACCCGACGGCGATGAGCCCGAAGCCGAGCACCATCGCGCTCGTGATCGGCTCGCCGAGCACCGCGGCGCCGAACCCCGCCGCGACGATCGGCGTCGCGTAGCTGACGAGGCTCGCGTCGGCCGGCCCGACGCGCTCGAGCAGGCGGAAGTACAGCAGGAACCCGCCGACGCTGCAGACGATCCCGAGGTAGGCGATCGCCGCGAGCGCCCCGCCGTTCCAGTCGACCCTCGAGAGCGCTTCCGTCGGGTGAACGAGGCTGAAGGCGTGGAGGATCCCGGCGCCGACGAGCATCGACCAGGCCTGCAGCGAGACCAGCGGCAGGGTCCGCGAGAACCGACGGGTGAGCACGGAGCCGAGCGCGAACGCGACGGCCGCCCCGAACAGGAGTGCGACGCCGGCGAGCCGACCGCCGAACGAGCCGCCGGCGGCGGCGATGGCGGCGACGCCGACGAACCCGACCAGCAGGCCGAGCGCGTCCGTCGCCCGGACCCGGTGGGACGGCAGCGCCGCGAGTGCGATCGCGGGCGTGACGATCGGCGCGAAGCTCAGGACGATCGCTGCGACGGCACTCGAGACGTAGTTTTGCCCGAGAAACAGCAGGGCGAAGTGGACGCCGATCAGGAGGACGCCCGTCGTCAGGATCAGTCGAACGTCGTCGCGAGTCCGCGGACGCAGCCGGGCGCCGCTCGCGACGACCAGCGCGAAGAAGACGAGCGCGGCGGCGTCGAAGCGAAACGCCGCGAACAGCACCGGCGGCAGCGACTCCAACCCGATCTCGATCGCAGTAAAGCCCGATCCCCACACGATAGCCAGCAGTCCGAATACGAGTACATCTCTTGTGTACGTCATTTGCACCTCGCGCCCACCCGCAGGAAAGGCGACGTACTACCTACCCGGTGATAAAATAAATGACTTTCTGGATGTGTGATATCACCTCCCATCTATTCGCGCGAACCGGTGTCGCGCTTCGACGGCAGGGTTCGAGCGCGAACCCTCGAGGCGACTACTCGGCGGCCGTCTCCTCGCGCTCGCGGAGCTTGAACTTCTGGACCTTCCCGGTGGTCGTCCGGGGGAGTTCCTCGACGAACTCGACCTCGCGGGGGTGTTTGTACTCGGCGAGGTTCGTCAGGCAGTACTCTCTGATCTCGTCGGGCGTGACGTCGGCATCGGGAGTCGGCACGAGGTAGGCCTTGACGGTCTCCCCGCGGCGCTCGTCGGGGATGCCGACGACGGCGGCGTCGGCGACGGCCTCGTGCTCGAAAAGCAACTCCTCGACCTCGCGCGGGTAGACGTTGTACCCGCCCGTGACGATCGTGTGTTTCTCCCGGTCGACGACGTAGAAGAAGCCGTCCTCGTCGTGGTATCCCAGGTCGCCGGTGTGGAACCACGTCTTGCCGTCGGCCTCGGTGAACGCCTCCGCGGTCGCCTCGGGCAGCCCGTAGTACCCCTTCATCACGTTCGGCCCGGCGACGACGATCTCGCCGGTGACCTCGTCGAGATCGGCCTCGTCCTCGTCGAGCGGCCCCTCCTCGACGGGCGGAATCTCCTCGAAGTCCCCGTCGACGACCCGGGAGTCGACGCCGGGCAGGGACTTGCCGATGCTGCCGACGCGTCGGCCCTCGGTCGGACTGTTGAAGTGGGTGACCGGGCTCGTCTCGGTCAGCCCGTACCCCTCGTAGACCCGCACGTCGTACAGCTCCTCGAACCGCCGGAGGACCTCGACGGGGATCCCGGAGCCGCCGACGCCACAGAGACGCAGCGAGGAGAGGTCGAACGATTCGGCGTCTGGCTGGTTGATGACGTCGTTGTACATCGCCGGCACGCCGTGCATCAGCGTCAGCTCCTCCTCTTCGACGAGCGAGACCGCTTCCCGGGCGTCCCACTGGGGCACCGCGTAGTAGGTCCCCCCGCTGAACAGCGTCGCGTTCATCACGACGGTCATCCCGTAGATGTGAAACAGCGGGAGGACGCCGAGCTGTTTGTCCTCCGGGCGGATCCCCTCCGGAACGAGCTCGTTCGCCATCCGGGCGTTGGACTCGAGGTTACGGTGGGTGAGCTCGACGCCCTTCGGTTGCCCCGTCGTCCCGCTGGTGTAGGGCTGGACGGCGACGTCGTCGTCGTCGCGCTCGACGACCTCGGGGGCGCCCGGCTCGAGGAACTCCTCGAAGGGAACCGCCCCGTCGGCCTCTCCTTCGCCGACGCCGACGACGCACTCGACGTCGGTCTCGTCCCGCACCTCCTCGACGAACGGGACGAGGTCGGCCAGCGCAACGACGACTTCGGCCCCGCTGTCGGCGAGCAGGTGACCGATCTCGCGGGCCTTGTACTGTGGGTTCATCGGCACGACGACCCCGCCCGCCCGCAGCGTCCCGTGGAACGCGACCAGAAACGGCGGGACGTTCGGCAGGTAGATCGCGACCCGGTCGTCCTCGCCGACCCCGCGCTCGGCGAGCGCGGCGGCGAACGCTCCCGTCTGTCCCCAGAACTCCTCGTAACTGGTCTCGTTCCCCCGGAACCCGACGGCCGCGGCGTCGCCGTGCTCGCGGGCAGTCTCCGCGACGGCGTTGACAAGGTTTGCCATGTCTCACGACAACGTTTTCGCCCGTAGTAAAAAGCGTTTACACTGTTCGTCGAAGACCAGTCACGCTTACAGACGCTAAACCGCGTCGGGCGGGGGAACCGTTCGGTCCGATCGCCGGCCCGAGGTATTTACTCTCACCGCCCCAACCTCGAGACGATGTACCAGCACGTCCTCGTGCCGACCGACGGGAGCGACGGAACGCGACGAGCGATCGCCCACGCGTTGACGATCGCGAACCGATTCGACGCGACGGTACACGCGCTGTCGGTCGTCCCCAAGGGACCGCTGGGAGCCCTCGAGAACCGGGCGGACGCGACCGCGGGGGCCCGTCGGGCCGTCGAGCGCGTCGAGCGCGAGGCCGCCCGCGACGGCGTCCCGGTACGGACCGCCGTCGAGAGCGGCGTTCCCCACGAGGCGATCCTCGAGTACGTCGACGAGGAGGGGATCGACATGCTCGTCATGGGGACCCAGGGCCGAACGGGGCTGGATCGGGTGCTGGTCGGGAGCGTGGCCGAGCGGGTCGTTCGCCTGGCGGACGTCCCCGTCGTCACGGTCCGGCTGACCGACGAGATCGAGATCGAGGACTCGGCCGAGGCGGAACGGCTGGCCCGCGAGCGGGCGGCGGCGGAGGGGTACGCCGAACTCTCGCTCCGGGAGCCTCCCTACCGAACCAGCGGCACCTGGACGGTGACCCTCGAGAGCGATCGCGGACCCGTCGCAGTCGACGTCGACGCGGTCACGGGTGCCGTTCGAATCGTCGAATGAAAACGAGCGGTGCCGTATCCGCCCTGCTCGCGCCACGGGACCTCGCCGAGAAAAGGGATCGTCGCACCTCGCTGTAGATACCGAAGAGACACACCCACCCGTCGTTCTCGAGCCTACTCCCCGGACCGAAGGAGCGATGGGACGCCCGCCGAGTCGAGCCCCAGCGCGAGCCGGGCGGTGGCGACCGTCCCGAGAACGAACCCGGGGAACGCGACCGCGCCGAGGGCGATCGCCAGCGGGAGGCTGGTCGCGGCGGCGGCGACCGCGGCGTAGGCGCCGATCGCCGAGGCCAACAGCAGGCTCGCGCTCGCCGCCGCGCGGATCGCGTCGGGCCGTTCCGCGGCGCCGCCGTCGGCCTCGCCGACGCCGGAGAGTTCGAGGTACGGCCGAAAGAGCTCGAGTTTCTCGGTCGGTCGAACGATCCCGCGAGACTTGTTGTACTCGATGATCCCCTCCGAGTCGAGCTTCGGGAGGTGGGACTGGTACAGCGGGATGTAGACGCGCTGGCGCTCCGTGGAGGTCAGTTTCGCGACGGAGGTATCGTTCTCGGTCGCGGCGACGTACTCGGCGACGTCGCGCATCCTGACCGGTTCGTCCTGCTCGAGGAGGTATCGGATCGCGTCCCGGCGACGGTTCGTCTGCAGGATGTGGAACACGTCGTCGTCGGAGAGTGACGCCGCCTCCGTCTCGGCGTCGTTCGCGGGGCGTGGCGGGTGGTCTGTCTGGAGGGACATAGTCTGCACTCAGACACAGCGATTATCGGTACATAGTCTTTTTCTTCCTTCTCCTAGGCTAAAATACTGTTCATTACTTATTGACTGGGAGATGACCGTCAGAATTTTTGTAAAAACAGTCACCCGAGAGCCGGGTCGGTCCACCCGGGGCGGCGACGCCGGTCGGAGCGGGGGACCGCGCCGGGAAACTGGGGCCGAACTTGTTCGGGACCGACCGTTTGTCCGCTCGGCCCGTCGAGTCGACTATGACAGCGCAGACTACCGCCGCGGCCGACCAGCAGGTAGGAGTGACGACCGTCGACGTTCGCTGCACCGGCCACGTTCGCGACGCCGTCGGTGCCCACGCCCTCGAGTTCCGCTTCGAAGGAACGACGCTGCGGGAGTTCCTCGAGGCCTGCTTCGAGGAGTACGACGTCGAGGAGATGCTCATCGCCGAGACCGAGGCCGACGCGACCGCCCGCGGGTGGGCCCCCGTCCCCGACGAGCTGCCGGGCACCTGGCGGAAGAACCCCGAGGGCGACCAGACCCGGCCCTACGCCCGCGTCTGTATCAACGGCCGGTTCAACGAGCACTTCGAGGGGTTCGAGACCGAACTCGAGGACGGCGACCGGGTGGCGCTGATCTACCCGTTCATGTTCTGTTGTTGAGACGGGACGCGGTTCCGGGTCGCGACCGACGGCGATCCGTCCGCGCCGTCCGTCAGCGCTCGCGCACGCCGGGCGTTCCCTCGGTCTCCTCGTAGACCCGCGGCTCCGTCCCGTCACGTTCTCCGGGGACGGCGTCGTCTCCGCTCGCCTCGGCCTCGCGCCCTCGCGCCGAGTACCGCACGACGTCGGCGGCCGGACAGAGCCAGACGTCGACCGCGTACCAGCCGAACAGCCGCGAGGCGCGCTCGTGGGCGGTCTCCTCGTCGGGCGCGACCACGGTGCCGACGTAGTTCAGCGGCTCGGTCTCCGCGTCGCGAACGAACACCTCCCACCGGGGCGTCGCAGTCGTTCGCTTTGCTCCGTCGATCTTCGAACGGATCGTCTTCTCGACCATACGCAAGCGCTCCGGGGGAACCCCGAAGGTCGTTTCGTCCGTTCTCGGGATGCTGGAACACCGCTCGCGGAGGCGAACGTGTTCCGCCGAGTTCTCGGGTTCCGAGAACGGGCTGGAAGGAATTTGACCCGGCCGACGGCAGATCCAGCCGATGTACCACGTCGACACCTCGGAGCGACCGGTCGTGCTCATCTGGGAAGTGACGCAGGCCTGTGACCTCTCCTGTGACCACTGCCGGGCCGACGCACAGCCCGACCGTCACCCCGACGAGCTCACGACCGCCGAGGGGAAGCGCCTGCTCGAGGACGCGGCCGCGTTCGGGGAGGGACAGCTCGTGGTCCTCTCGGGCGGGGACCCGCTCGTCAGGGACGATATCACGGAGCTGGTGGCCTACGGCGACGAGCTGGGGCTGCGGATGACGATGACGCCGAGCGGGACCCGCTCCCTGTCGACCGAGCGGATCGAAGCGCTCGCCGACGCGGGGCTCAGGCGAATCGCCGTCAGTCTCGACGGGGCCGCCGCCGAGGGCCACGACGCCTTCCGCGGGGAGACGGGCAGCTTCGCGGAGACGATTCGAGCCGTCGAGGACGCGCGAGACGCCGGAATTCCGGTCCAGGCCAACACGACCGTCTGCCGGGAGACCGTCGGCGAGCTCCCTGCGATCCGCCACCTGTTGACCGAACTCGGTGCCGTGATGTGGAGCGTCTTCTTCCTCGTCCCGATCGGTCGGGGACGGGTCCTCGAGCCGATCGACCCCGCCGAGGCCGACGCCGTGATGCGGTGGCTCGCCGCCGTCGCCGAGGAGGAGCCGTTCGGGCTCAAGACGACCGAGGCGCCCCACTACCGCCGCGTACTCGCCCAGCGCAGCGCGGACGACGACTCGGACGCGGGCGGACGAGCGGGCGTCGTCGCGGGCGACGGCTTCGCGTTCGTCAGCCACGCGGGCGAGGTCTACCCCTCGGGCTTTCTCCCGCGGTCGGTCGGCTCCGTCCGGGAGCGGCCCGTCCACGAGCTGTACCGCGAGGCGTCCCTGTTCCGGACGCTCCGGGATCGGGACGCCCTCGAGGGAAAGTGCGGCGCCTGTCCCTACCGGACGGTCTGTGGCGGCAGCCGCTCGCGAGCGTACGCTCACACCGGAAACCCGCTGGCGAGCGACCCGCTCTGTCCGTACGTCCCGGCGGGGTACGACGGTCAGCTCCCCTGGGAACGCGAGTCGCCGAACCCGACCGCGTAAGGTGAAAGGCATGTCCGTCTCCGGAGCCTGACGACGGTATGGACCGACGAACCGACGTTCTCGTCGTCGGCGGCGGCGCCACCGGGACCGGAATCGCCAGGGACCTCGCCCTTCGGGGCGTCGACGTCACCCTCGCCGAGCGCGGCGGGCTCTCGGCGGGCACCTCGGGACGCTCCCACGGCCTGCTCCACAGCGGCGCCCGGTACGCCGAGGCCGACGGGCCCGAGGCCCGGGCCTGCCTCGAGGAGAACCGCACGCTCGCCGAGATCGCCGGCGCCTGCGTCAGGGAGACGGGCGGCCTGTTCGTCCAGTTGAGCGAGGACGACCCCGCCTACTTCGAGGCCAAGCGCGAGGCCTGCGAGGAGGTCGGCATCCCGACCGAGGTCGTCGACGGCGATACCGCGCGGGAGGAGGTTCCGGACATGAGCGAGGACGTCGAACGGGCGCTGCGCGTCCCCGACGGCGTCGTCTACCCCTCGCGGCTGGTCGCGGCGAACGCGGCCGACGCCCGCGAGTACGGCGCCGACGTGTTGCCCCACGCGCCCGTGACGGACATGCGACGCGAGGGCGGGCGGATCACCGAGGTCGAGCTCGGCGGCGAGGTCGACGGAACGATCGAGCCGACGCACGTCGTCAACGCCGCGGGGCCCTACGCGTCGTCGATCGCGGAGCTGGTCGGCGCGACCGTCGAGCTTCGGCCCACGCGGGGCGTGATGGTCTCGGTCGACTACGACCGCCTCGAGCCGGTTCTCAATCGCTGTCGGGATCCCGACGACGGCGACATCGTCGTCCCCCACGACGACGAGGTCGTCCTCGGGACGACCAGCGTCCCCGTCGACGACCCCGAGGCGTACGAGCGGGCCGACTGGGAGATCGAACGTTCGGTCGAGGACTGTGCGAAGATGCTGCCCGCGGTCGCCGACGCCGCCCGCCTGCGGACCTGGTGGGGAGTCCGCCCACTCTACGAGCCCGAGGAGGCCGCGATCGACGCGCGGGGGATCTCGAGGGGCTTTCACCTGCTCGAGCACGCCGACGAGGGCGTCGCCAACCTCGCGACGATCGTCGGCGGGAAGCTGACGACCTACCGGAAGATGGCCGAGGCGACGGCCGACCTGGTCTGTGAGCACCTCGGCGTCGACGCGGACTGCGAGACCGCGACCCGGCGGCTCACCGCCGCGGACGATCCCGCCCGTCTCGACGCTCTAGTCGCCGAGTTCGACGGCCAGGGGCCGACCGACGAGGACGTCGTCGGGAGCTGAGCGCTCGCCCGTCGAAAAAGACGCCTCGAACCGCTACTCGAGGACGACCAGCGTATCGCCCATGTCGACGCTCTCGCCCTCCTCGACGGCGATCTGGGAGACGGTGCCGCCGCGGGAGGCGACGACGTCGTTTTCCATCTTCATCGCCTCGAGGACGACCAGCACGTCGCCGGCGGCGACCTCGTCGCCGACCTCGACCTCGACGCCGAGGATCGTCCCCTGCATCTCGGCGTCGACGGTCTCGCCGTCGCCCTCGATCTCGGTCTCGCCGTCGTCGCTTCCGCCCGCCGGTTCGGGCGGGCCGCCGGCCTGGGGCTGGGCCTGGGCGCCGCCGTCGCCGGCCGCGATCGCGGGCGCGCCGTGTTCCTCGAGGTTGACCTCGAAGCGCTTGCCGTTGACCTCGACGGTGAACTCCCGTTCGACGGCGTCCTCCTCACCGTCGGCGTCGGCGCTCTCGGAGCCCCACTGCTCCTGGGCCTCGGCGATCCGACTCTCGTCGAGTTCCTCGTCCAAGTACTTCGTCGTGTGGGTGCTCTCGACGAACCGCTCGTCGGTGAGCATCAGTCGGTGGAACGGGACGATCGTCGGGATCCCCTCGATCTCGTACTCGCGCAGGGCCCGCAGCGAGCGCTCGATGCACTCGTCCCGGTCCTCGCCCCAGACGACCAGCTTCGCGATCATCGAGTCGTAGTCGGTGACGAGCTCGTCGCCCTGCCGGAGCGAGTCGTCCATGCGGACGCCGATCCCGCCCGGCGGGTCGTACGTCGTCAGCGTACCGCCGGTCGCCGGCGCGAAGTCGTTCGCGGCGTTCTCGGCGTTGATCCGGAACTCGATGGCGTGACCGTCGATGTCGACATCGTCCTGGTCGAAGTCGATCGTCTGGCCCGCGGCGATCCGGATCTGGCGCTTGACGATGTCGATCCCCGTGATCTCCTCGGAGACGGTGTGTTCGACCTGGATCCGGGTGTTGACCTCGAGGAAGTAGAAGTTCGTGTCCGGCCCCAGGAGTCCGTCCCGACCGAGGTCCTCCTCGACGAGGAACTCGACGGTACCCGCGTTGGTGTAGTCGGCCGCGGAGACGCCGCGACGGGCGGCCTCGCCGATCTTCTCGCGGAGCGCGTCGGTCAGCGCCGCGGACGGGCCCTCCTCGATGACCTTCTGGTGACGGCGCTGGAGCGAGCAGTCCCGCTCGCCGAGGTGGCGGACGTTGCCCTCGCCGTCGGCGAGGATCTGGACCTCGATGTGGCGGGGGTTCTCGAGGTAGCGCTCCAGATACACGGAGTCGTTGTCGAAGTAGGCCTCGCCCTCGCGTTTGGCGCTCTCGAGTTGGTCCTCGACCTCGCTTTCGTCCCAGACGACCTTCATCCCGCGGCCGCCGCCGCCGCCCTCGGCCTTGATGGCGATGGGGTAGCCGTGCTCCTCGCCGAAGGCCTTGACTTCCTCGGGGTCGGTGACGGGGTCGGTCGTCCCGGGAACGATCGGGACGTCGGCCTCGCTCATGATCTTCCGGGCCTTGGTCTTCTCGCCCAGCGACTCCATGGCCGAACTCGACGGTCCGATCCAGGTGATCCCCTCGGCGTCCTCGACCTTGCTCGCGAACTCGGCGTTCTCCGCGAGGAAGCCATAGCCCGGATGGATCGCGTCGGCGTCGGCCTTGCGGGCGGCCTCGATGACCGCCTCGTGATCGAGGTAGGAGTCCGCCGCGCGGGCCGGGCCGACGTTGTAGGCCTCGTCGGCGTACCGGACGTGCCCCGAGTCCTTGTCGGCCTCGGAGTAGATCGCGACGGTTCCGACGTTCAACTCCTCGCAGGCCCGCATCACCCGAACGGCGATCTCCCCGCGGTTCGCGACGAGAACCTTCCTGAACATTTCTGCCAGAATCGTCACGGGGCGCCTACCTTACTTTTTCGCAACGAATCGGTTAACCGACGGATCGAGATCGGTTCACAGCCGTCGCTGAGAGCGGCCCCACGCGCCGTCGGTCCGACGCCAGGGGCGACCGACCCCGATTGCGGTGCGTGCGATCGGCGTCGCGGGGTCGAGCCGCCGATCGTCCCGCGGCGGGCCGTCCTCGCCGACGATCCAGACCGCGAACGGAGCGAACTCGAGCGCGCTCAGAAGCGATCCGTCCGTCCGGCGGCCGACCAGGGATCGGTCGGCGCGTCGAGCGGCACGCGGACGTCGCGGTGTTGCTGGGCGCGCACGCGGCCGGCGAACGCCCAGCGGCGGTCCTGCCAGGTCGCCTCCTCGTCGGCCGCGGCTGCCGCGGCAGCCAGCGCGCGGTCGTGGAGGTGGGCGCCGATGGCGGCGACGATGGCCGCGGCCTCCTCGCTGTCGGCGTCGTCGGGCAACTCGAGGTCGACGCCCTCCGGAAGCGCGCTCAGCGGGTCGCCGTCGACCGCCGTCGACTGATGCTGTGCGGTCATCTCAGAGCGGGATGTTCCCGTGTTTCTTGTCGGGGTTGTCCTCGCGTTTCGTCTCGAGCATCTCGAGGTCGTCGATCAGCCGCGGGCGCGTCTCCGTCGGGAGGATGACGTCGTCGAGAAAGCCCTTGTCCGTCGCCGTGTAGGGGTTGGCGAACTCCTCGCGGTACTCCTCGATGAGCTCGTCCCGGAGCTCGTCGGGATTCTCGGCCTCGGCGAGCTCCTCGCGGTAGAGGATGTTGACCGCGCCCTGGGGACCCATGACCGCGATCTCGGCGGTCGGCCAGGCGTAGTTGACGTCGGCGCCGAGGTTTTTGGAGGCCATCACGCAGTAGGCGCCGCCGTAGGCCTTGCGCGTGATGACCGTCAGCAGCGGCACGCTCGCCTCGGAGTAGGCGTACAGCAGCTTCGCGCCGTGACGGATGATCCCGCGGTGTTCCTGGTCGGTCCCGGGCATGTAGCCGGGGACATCGACGAAGGTGACGATCGGGATGTTAAAGGAATCACAAAAGCGGACGAACCGCGAACCCTTCATCGAGGCGTCGACGGTGAGCGTGCCGGCGTTGACGCGGGGCTGGTTCGCCACGAGACCCACGGAGCGGCCGTCGAGTCGGCCGAAGCCGACGACGATGTTCTTCGCGAAGTTCTCCGCGACCTCGAAAAAGGAGCCCTCGTCGACCACGCTGTCGATGACGTCGGTCATGTCGTAGGGCTTCTGTGGGCTGTCGGGGACGATCGACTCGAGGGCCTCGTCGCGCCGATCCGGGTCGTCCCAGGGGTCGACCCGCGGCGGATCCTCGACGTTGTTCTGCGGGAGGTAGGAGAGCAGGCGTCTGATGTCGTCTAAGGCCTGCTCCTCGCTCTCGCAGGCGAACTCGGCGACCCCGGTCTTGTCGGCGTGGGTCATCGCCCCGCCGAGTTCCTCGTGGGTGACGTCCTCCCCGGTGACGGTCTTGGTGACGCCGGGGCCGGTGATGTACATGTGGCTCGTGTCCTTTACCATGAAGATGAAGTCGGTGATCGACGGAGAGTAGACCGCGCCGCCGGCGCAGGGGCCCATGATCCCCGATATCTGGGGGACGACGCCGCTGGCCTCCTGGTTGCGCCGGAAGATCTCGGTAAAGCCCGCCAGGCTCTTGACGCCTTCCTGGATGCGGGCGCCCGCGGAGTCGTTGAGCCCGACGATGGGGGCGCCGACCTCCATCGCCATGTCCATCACCTTGCAGATCTTCTCGGCGAAGACCTCGCCCAGCGAGCCGCCGAAGACGGTGAAGTCGTGGGCGAAGACGAAGACGGTTCGGCCGTTGACCTCGCCGTACCCCGTGACGACGCCGTCGCCCGGAACCTTCTTCTCCTCCATCCCGAACTGGCTGGTCTGGTGGGTCCGGAGCTGGTCGAACTCCGTGAAGGTGCCCTCGTCGAGGAAGTAGTCGATCCGCTCGCGGGCGGTCATCTTCCCCTTCTCGTGTTGCTTCTCGATGCGCTCCTCGCCGCCGCCCTTCCGGGCTTCCTCGCGGAACTCCTCGAGTTCCTCGATGCGATCCTCCATCGTCATGCCGAGAGCACCTCCGTCGGTTGCATACGCGGTTGTGTGACGACCAATATGAAAAGAATTCCGTAACCTGCCACAATTGATCGGGAACGAATGCTCGAGATCGGCATTCTACAAAAGTTATATATAGCCGTCTTTTAAATAGTGACCCATGGTACAACGCGAAACATGGGCCACGAGAACGGGGTTCATCCTCGCCGCCGTCGGGAGCGCGGTGGGGTTGGGGAACATCTGGCGGTTCCCGTTCGTCACGGGCGAAGGCGGGGGTGCAGCCTTCCTGGTCGTTTACTTGCTGTTCGTTGCACTCGTCGGATTCCCGGCGATCCTCGTCGAGTTCGTCGTCGGACGGCGCACCGAGCGAAACCCGGTCGGCGCCCTGATGCAACTCGGAGGGAACGTCTGGAAGTACGTCGGCGGCGTGTTCATCGTCACCGGGTTCGTCATCCTGTCGTACTACAGCGTCGTCGCCGGCTGGTTCGTTCGATACTTCCTCGAGGGCTTTCGGAACAGCTACGCCGGGCACCTCGCGGGCTACGAGAGCGCGGCAGCGGAGGCCGGCCAACCCGCGGCCGCGATCATGTTCGCCGACCTCTCGACGGGAACCGGCGCGTTCCTGTTTCACACGCTGATCATGGCGCTGTCGATCGTGATCATCGCGCTCGGCATCCGCCGCGGGATCGAACTCGCGGTGAAGGCGATGGTGCCGGCGATCCTGCTGCTCCTCGGCGGGATGGCCGTCTGGGCGTTCACGCTTCCGGGCTCCGGGGCGGGATACGAGTACTACCTGTCGCCGGATTTCGGCGTCATCCTCGAGAACTGGCAGAGCCTGCTGCCCGCGGCGGCCGGCCAGGCGTTCTTCACGCTCTCGCTCGGGATGGGCGTGATGATTACCTACGCGTCCTATCTCGGCGAGGATCGGAGTCTGACCAGAGACGCCGCCACAATCGTCGGGTTCGACACCGGGATCGCGTTCCTGGCCGGACTGGTCGTCTTCCCCGTCTTCTTCGCGGGCGGGATCACCGAACCCGGCGAGGGCGGCGCCGGCGCGATCTTCGTCTCGATGACGGACGCGTTCGCGGGTCTCCCGGGCGGTCGCCTCCTCGGGATCCTGTTTTTCGGGACCGTCGCCATCGCGGCGCTCTCGAGTGCGATCTCGCTGCTCGAGGTCGTGACCGCCTACGTCATCGACGAGAAGGGCGTCGAACGGTGGAAGGCCGCCCTCGGGATGGGGACGGTCGTCTACCTGCTCGGGGTTCCGGTGACCTTCGACCTGATCTTCCTGGACCTGCTTGATCTGTTCGCAAATGGGATCCTGCTGGTGTTCGGCGCGCTCGTCCTGATGGTGCTGGTCGGCTGGATCACCCCGTCGTTCGCCGTCGAGGAGCTCTCGAAGGGGATCGGCGACCTCGGCGCGTGGGGCCAGGCGTGGATCTGGGCGGTTCGCGTCCCGATCATCGTCGTCCTCGTCGTGACGCTGTATCTCGGGGTGACGGACTACATCGACTTCCTGACCCAGGACTTCGCCGGCTGGATCGGCGAGAACCTCTAGCCGGCCGGCGCCGACTCGTTTTCTGCGAACGGACATCGGTCGTCCCGGCTCTGGAGCGGCGATTCGGGATCGACCGCGCTAGGCCTCGCCGTAGACGGGGATCGCCGCGCCGCTCGTTACCGCGGCGCCGTCGCTACAGAGAAACGCCAGCACGTCGGCGATCTCGCCCGGATCGACCCACTTCTCGTGGTCGGCGTCGGGCATCATCTCCCGGTTCATCGGGGTGTCGATCACGCTGGGCATCACGCAGTTCGACCGGACGACCCCCTCGTTTTCGGCCGCCAGCGTCTCCGTGAGCAGCCTGATCCCCGCCTTGGTGATCCGGTAGGGGCCGTCGCCCTCGCCGCCCTCGAGCGACGAGCGAGCGCTGATACTGACGATCGACCCCTCCGATTCCTGCAGGTGGGGCAGGGCGTGTTTCGAGGCCAGAAACGCCGTCTTCAGGTTGACGTCCACCAGGAGTTCGAACTCCTCGAGGTCGGTGTCCTCGATCGGCTGCCCGCCCCGCCAGGTCCCCGCGACGTTACAGAGGTGGTCGAGTCGGCCGTGGTCGTCGATCACCTCGTCGACGAGCCCCGAGACCGCCGCCTCGTCCGTCAGGTCCGTCCCGTAGAAGTGGGTTCGGCCGTCGGGCTCGAGCAGGCTGTCCTCGTCGTCGGGTTCGACGACGTCGACGGCGCAGACGGTCGCGCCGGCGCTCCGGAAGCGATCGACGACCGCGCTGCCCAGGGCCCCGCTCGCGCCGGTGACGATCGCGACCGTGTCGGTGAAATCGACCTCGAACGACGTTTGCGGACGCATGTCATCTCCCTCCACGCCCACGTAGATCAATCCCCCGCCGGAAGCGCCCGAGCGCGGTTCAGAACTCGCGGGGAGGGAGCGAAACCCGCCGAAACCAGAACTGCTCGATCGCGCTCGCGACCCGCTCGAACTCGCCGGGATCCGACGGCTTCGCCAGGTAGGCGTTCGCGGCCCGCCGGTAGCTCTCGGCGACGTCGTCGGCGGCGCTCGAGTCGGTCAACACGAGTACCGGGACCCGGACCAGCGCCTCGTCGCCGCGGACCGCCTCGAGGAACTCGAACCCGTCGACCGCCGGCAGATCCAGCGCCAGCAAGACGAGATCCGGGGCCGGCTTCGATCCGTCGGCTCGCTCCTCGAGGTACGCAAGCGCCGCCTCGCCGTCCGTCCGAACCTCGATCGTCGTGGCCGTCGAAACCGACTCGAACGCCTCCTGCGCTCGCCGAGCATCGTCCGGATCGTTCTCGATCAGCAACACCCGGACGCTCTCCTCGGAGCCGACCCCGTGAGTCGACCGTTCCAGCGCCGTGGACTTCCGGGCCGAGAACTGTTTGCTCTCCATAACTTCAATCTATGCTGACAGTATGCACAGCCCAACCATATAAGCTTGTACACCATTCAGTTATAATATATAGTATATATCTATGAAAACAATCGCTGAGGCACCGGTGCCAGCCGAACGGAAGCCGATCGTTCGAGCGGCGGACGTCCGCGAACCCGACCGCGGGCCGATCCGGTTCGAGACCGCTATGAGAGCTTGCCACAGGCCCACGCCGCTCGGTCACGGACGGTCGACTCGGGGTCTCCGGTCGCGAGCGTCGAGAGCCGCTCGCGGGCCTCGGTGACGTTCCCGTGCCCGAGCGCGGTGCAGGCGCTCGCGCGAACGTACGGGTGGTCGTCCTCGAGCAGCGCGAACAGCCGCGAGCGCACGGGCTCGACGACCGACGGTTCGGCCGCGGCGACGCGGCCGAACGTCACCGCCGCGTTCGCGCGGGTCTCGGGGTCGTCGCTCTCGAGGGCCGGGCGGATCCGCCGACAGACCGGTTCGACGGCCTCCGGCCGTCGGTGAGCGACGTCGGCCAGACAGCCGACCGCGTTGCGCCGGAGCTTCGGGTCGTCGCAGTCGGCGAGGTCGACGGCGTGGTCGACGAACGCCAGCGAGGACAGGTCGGCCTCCGAGCGCCCGAGACGACCCAGCGCGGACAGCGCCGAGACGGCCCCGTCGTCGGGTTCGGGCGCCACCGTTTCGGTCAGCAGCGGGAGGGCGGGCTCGAGGGCTTCCGGGCGCGCCCGTGCGACGTGTGCCAGCGTTCTGATCCCCCGGACGTCGCCGTCCCGGGCTCGGGTCACGTCGACGATCGCGGGGACGTGCTCGGCGACTGCGGTCGGCCGCTCCTCGGCCACGGCGGCGAGACTCCGCAACAGCTCTCTCGTCGCCGGCGTTCGCTCGTCGTCGACCGCGGCCGCGACGATCGCGTCGGCCGACGGAGCGACGTCGGACGGGGCCTCGACGGCCAGCTCCGCCAGGGAGTACGCGACCGCCTCGCGCAGTTCGAACCCGGGCTCGGCGAGCAGCTCCCGGAGCTTCGGTACCGTCGGCGTGTACGCGCTCGGCTCGTCGTCGATCCCGTCGCGAACCCGTCGAACCGCGTCCAGTCTGGTCTCCGGATCCGTCGCGTCGAGCTGGCTGAGCACCAGCGGCAGGTCCACCGAGTCGGATCGCCGTCGCTGCTCGACTGCGTGTCCCCCATCCCGATCCATCTCGTCTACCCTATATCTGAAAATCAATAAAAGCGTTACGACTGTCCGCCGCTCGAGAGAGCGCTCTCAGGCGAGCCACTCCTCGGGTTTGGTGTCGTAGTCGACGTCGTCTGCCGCGAGGTGTTCGACCTCCTCCCAGGGGACGTCCTCGATCGTCACCTCGTCGCCGTCGTAGCGGATGAGCTTTCCGCGCTCTTCGGGTTCCGGCTCGCGGTTGCGCCGCTTGGCGACCTCGACGTCGTGTTCGTCGACCTCCTTGACGATCGTCAGCAGGTTCACGGGCCGTCCCCAGAGTTCGAAGACCCGCCTGAGCGTCTCGCGGGCCTGCCCCAGATCGAGCACGACGCCGTTGTACTGGTGGCCCAACAGGAGTTCGTTGGCGTTGTCGTAGTTGCCGTCGTAGACCGCGATCGTCGGCTTCCCGAAGTTGGTAAACTGCAACAGGAGCTTCTTCTTGACGTCCTCGGCGGCGTCGCTGGCGACGTGGAACTGGCCCGTCGCCTGGGAGTGCTCGTAGGTGAAGTAGTTGTTCTCCGTGATGAACTCCTGGGTAAGGAACTCGTCTAAGAACGTGACGTCGTTGTGGCTCTCCCGGACGTCGTACATCCGGTCCCAGCCCGCGGTGAAGTCGACGTCGGCCAGCGCCTCCTCGACCGAGGCGTAGCGGGCGTCGTCGAAGAGGTAGCGACCGATCCGCTCGAGTTCGTTCTGGTTGACGCGAGCGAGGAAGCCGCGGTGCTGGCGCTTGACCAGCGAGTAGTGCCGGCGAGCCAGCCCCTCGTAGGTGAGCACCTTCCAGGGGTATTTCTCCGCGTCGACCTCGCCCGCGCGGGCGCGCTCGAGCGTCTCGCGGTCGACCCACTCCTCGGGCAGCTCGGCGAGGTCGTCGAGCCCGTCGTCGTCGACGCTCGCCAGCGCCGCGGGCGGCTCGAGGACCTCGAGCACCGCCTCGAAGTCGACGACGTCGGTCAGATTCCGCCAGGTGATCCCCTCGACCCGGAGCAACCGCTCGAGGACCTCCCGGCGGTTCGTCGTGTTCTCGACGTACTCCCACAGCTCCAGTCCGAGGCTGTAGGGGTTGAGCCCGCCCGAGGCGAGCACCTTCGCCATGTGATCGGCGTAGTTGACGAACTCGTCGTCGCCGGCGAACCCCTCGTCGGTCATCATCGTCGACTCCCAGTAAGCGGCCCACCCCTCGTTCATCACCTTCGTCATCTTCTGGGCGGCGAAGTAGTACGCCTCCGCCCGCATCATATCCAGTACGTCCCGCTGCCAGGGCTCCATCTCGACGGCCCGCTCGGCGTCCTCGTCGTACTGCTTGCCGTGCTCGCGGACGAACGAGAGCAGGTCCTTCTGGGGTTCCTCGGGGAAGTTCGAGGGGACGTCCTCGCCCTCGAGTTTCTCGAGCCACTCCTCGTCGAACACCTCGCCTTTGATCTCCTCGGAGAGTCCCAGCTCGTCGAGCTTCGCGGCCACGTCCTCGTCGATCTCCTCGGCGGGGCCGTCGATCTCGAGCCGTCGGCTGAACACCTGGTGTTGGTCGATGTTGTCCTCCAGGGAGAGGCAGTGGTCGATCCACTTCTCGACCTCGGCCCGGTCGATCTCGGGGTCGGACATGTACTCGTCGATCGCCCGGGCGTGGCGTTCGAGCATCGCCGCGGCGTCGACCGCCCCCTCGTCGGAGCGGCCGCTCGTAAAGAGGCCGAACCACTCGTTGTTCGCGAAGAAGTCGGAGTGGGCCTCGACGTGGGTGATGACGGCCTTCTGGTCGGCCAGCGTGTTCGACTCCTGGAGGAACGCGTGGGCCGGGTTGTCGTTGTTGACGATCTCGAAGGCCTTCCCGCCGCCGTACTGGCCCTGCTTTCGTTGCTTGTCGTACTGCATCCCCCACCGCCAGTGGGAGTACCGCGACTGGAACCCGCCGTAGGCGATCAGCTCGTTCATCTCGTCGTAGTCGACGATCCAGTAGTTGACCGGGTACGGCCCGAGGCCGAGCTTCCGGGCGAGGTTCCGGGCCTCGGTCACGGGCTCCTCGAGGTCGGTCGCGATCGCCTGCTTGCGGAATCTGTCGGCGTTGGAGTTCGAGTTACTCATGCAAATCACCGGTTTTCGTCACGTCACTCATCCGTCTCTCCCTCCGTGCTGAGGATCTCGTAGATCGCGTCGGTCACGTCGTCGGCGCCGTTGACGTACGCCACCGCGACGTCCTCGTCGTCGGTCCCGAAGTGCCGTTCGAGCTCCTCGGCGTGGGTCGCGTTGATCGCGTTGCCCGACGGCTGGGTCTCCACGTAGGCGTGGAGGTTCGCCGGAATCGAATCCATCAGCGGGATCACCCGCTCCTCGGTGTCGTTCGAGGAGTTCTCGGAGTCGCCCGCCGCGAAGACGTAGCGGTTCCAGTCGCTCCAGGGGCTGTCTCTTATACACATCTCTGATGGCGCGAGGGNTCGCTCGAGATCTTCGTCCCGCCGCCGGAGCGAATGCCGAAGAACTCCTCGCGCTCGACCTCCCAGGCCTCGGCGTCGTGGGCGATGTAGACGAACTCGGCGTTGTCGTACTTGCCCGTGAGATACCAGTCCAGCGGCGTGAACGTCCGCTCGACGAGCTCGCGTTTCTTCTCGCGCATCGAGCCCGAGACGTCCCTGATGTTCACGACGACGACGTTCTTCTCTTTCTCCTCGATGATCTCGGGGTGGCGGTAGCGCTCGTCCTCCCGGCGGAACGGGACGTGTTTGATCCCCTCCCGGCGGATCTTCTGCTGGACGCTTTCCCGTTCGACCTCGTCCTCGAGTTCCTCGGTCGAGGCCCACGCGCCGCGTTCGGCCGGCGGAACGTCGTTGTAGGCGTCTTCGATCCAGGCCATCGACACCGGGATGCTCTCGCCGCGGGCCCACTCGAAGACGTCCCGGGGGCCGAAGCCTTCGACCTTGCAGACCTCCCGCAGAAACTCCTCGTCGAAGTCCATCGCGAGCTTGCGCTTTAACCCCTCCTTGAACATCCGCTCGAAGTCGAGCGTACTGTCGGGACCGGTGCGCGTGAGGTCGGTGAACGGACCCTCCTTCTCCTCGACGACCTTCTTGCCCTTCGGCTCGAGATCGAGCCCCAGCTCCTCGTCTAACTCCTGGGCGAACTCCGCGGGGTCCATCTCGTAGTACTCGTGGTCGCCGCCGTCCTCGCCGGGCTCGTCGCCGTCGCCGTCGTCGTCGCCGTCGCCCGGCTGGGGCTGGGGCTGGCCGACCGGTTGCCCGACGTCGGGCGTGTCGCCGTCGCCCTGGCCGACCCCGCCCTGGTCGCGCTGATCGTACTCGAACTCCGGCAGCGAGACGATTTTGACGGGGATCTGGATCCGTCCGCGCCCGCCCGCGAGGTCGCCGTACTTGATGAAATCCGCCAGGTCCTCGCGGCGCTGTTCGCCCACCTCCCGGAACCGCTCGAGGTCGTCTCTCAGTCCCATCGGT
This sequence comes from Natronococcus jeotgali DSM 18795, assembly GCF_000337695.1. Lineage (GTDB taxonomy): Archaea > Halobacteriota > Halobacteria > Halobacteriales > Natrialbaceae > Natronococcus > Natronococcus jeotgali. The sequence continues at coordinate 11,686 of NZ_AOIA01000151.1, read as the reverse complement.
AGCTCACCTGTCCCATGACGTGCCTGCTGGTCAGTTCGGCCGACGCCTCGGAGTAGTCGAAGCGGTCGACCATCGTCGCGATCGTTCGCCGCTTGATCGAGTCGGTCTCCGTGCCGCCGGGCGGATCGTCCCACTGGCGCGGGTCGAAGTCCTCGAAGGTCCGCTCGACGTCGTCCCAGTCGTGGCTCTCGAGGACTGACTTGATCACCGGGATCGCGGTGAGGTCGACGTCCTGGACCGAGAAGTCCTCGTCGCGGTGTTCCCACGCGTGACGGTTCAGCGACGTGATCACCTTCTCGCGCCGGAAGTCGCGGACGCTCTCCCGGGGCTCGTTGCCCTCGTACTCGGCCTCCGAGAAGCGTCCGAGGTGCTCGACCTCGAACAGCTTCATCTTCAGCGGGTCCGGCTCGACGCGCTCGCCCCGTTCGTTTTGCAGGGGCTCGTCCGTTTCCCAGGCGTAGACGTGCTCGACGTACTCGGCGACGGTCTCCTCGTCGACGCGTTTCTCGTGCATGATCGCCTCGATGACGTCGCTCTCCTGTCGGTCGAAGACGTAGTTCTTCACCGGGACGACCCGGTTTTCGAACTCCGAGCGCTCGCCCGCCGAGAACACCGGCGCCTCGGAGAGCCCCTCGGCCATCGCGTTGAGCACGTCCCGGGGCATGACGACGTCCTCGACGGCCAGGTCGGCGTGGTGGCGATCGCGGTCGGTCTGGAGCAACTCGGCGAGGGTGTCCCGCGTGTAGGTGACGGGGATCCCGCCGTCGCCGTCGTCGCCGTCGTCGGCGAAGTCGAACTCCTCTTTCTCGCGGCGGGTGTCGCCCTCCTGGAGGTAGCCCTGATCGAAGATCAGGGCCTTGTCGACGAGGTCTAACCCGTTGGGGAGATCCTCCTCGTCGAGCCGAGTGACGACCGCGTACAGCGCCGCGGCCTCGATCGCGTGCGGGGCGAACTCCCGCCGTCGGGGGTCGCCGTCGCGGTCCTTGACCGTCGCCGTCACCGGCTCGCGGATGCGATCGGCCAGATCGAGGTAGTTCTCCGCCTCCCAAACCGACGTCTCCGCGGTCAGCTCCCGGCGGATCAGCTCCGTCTCGAGGCTCAGGTTCGTCAGGTAGCCGAACTGGTGGCGGTCGAGCCGGCGTTTGAGCGCCTTCAGCGGGTCCATCCCGTTGCGATCGGCGTGCTGGTTGAGCTGGGCCTCCAGATCGGGGTTCGAGATGATCAGCATCTGGGTATCGAGGTCCATCCCGATCCCCTGGTCGAGTTTCACCGACTGTTCGTCGGGGACGTTCAACAGCTTCTGGAGCAGGTCGGCGTGCTGGGCCGCGTCCTCGACGATCGAGAGGACGCCGTTGCCCTGCGAGAGGACGCCGTCGTAGCTGAACGCCTGCGGGTTCTTCCGCCCTCTGGAGTCCAGCTCCTGGAGCATCCCGTGCATCCACGAGCCGACGAGTCGCTCCTTGGGCCGACCGTCGTCCTCGCTGTGGAGGACGCCGACGCCCTGGCCGACGTCGACGACGTAGTTTTTCACGCGGAGGTGCTGCTCGTCGGCGATCGCCGAGAACAGCTCGTCTTTCCCCTCGCGGCGGTAGTGCTCCTCGAGGTAGTCGTAGGCCTCCCGGGAGAACGGATCGAGCTCGGCGTCGACCCGGACGGGGACGTGGTCCTCGAGGCCGTCGTTCAACTCCTCGAGCAGCGCCTCCCGAACCGCGTCGGGAAACACCGACAACGGGTGGGCCTGGACCGGACTCTCGTACCAGTGGCTGTCGTCGGTCGTCGTCGGATCGGCGCCGTAGCTTAGCCCGCGCTCCTCGACGTCGGCGGTGGTGACGTTCCACTCGACGGTGTAGCGCCGACCCTCGGGCGTCTTGGAGTACTCGCGCAGCCCGTTGACCAGACAGCGTTTGAGTTCGGACTTGCCCGTCGCCGTGGGCCCCTCGAACCAGATGATCTTCTCGTCTTTCGCCCGCCCCGCGGCGATCGCTCGGAGGTCGTCGACGAACCGATTCAGGACCTCGGTGTTGCCCAGAATCGCGTGCTCGCCGTCGTTGTGCGGGTCGTCGAAGAAGCGGTAGCGCTCTTTCTCCTCGCCCTCCTCGACCACGGTGCGAGTGCCGGCCGCCTCGATCGCCTCGAGCAGGTACTTCGAGGCGTGGGAGGCGATCGTCGGGTTCTCGAAGACCCGGTCGACGTAGGTCTCGAGACCCATCGGCTCCTCGTAGGTCTCCTCGAGGGTGCGGTCGGCCGCGCTGACGTAGTCGCGTTCGGTCATGTTAGTCTTCCATCTCGGCTTTGGCGACCTCCGCGCCGGCGAACTCGAGCACTTCCTTGGCCCCCTCCTCGGAGTAGCCCTGTTCCATCAGCGCGTCGATCCAGGCCGAGCGCTCGTCGTCGTCGAACTCGTTGGCGCTGACCAGCGCGGAGAAGTTGATGTTGTGCTTCTTGTCCTCCCAGAGCTTGCGTTCCAGGGCGCGGCGCAGCCGCTCGTTGTCCTGGGGGTTGAAGGCCTCGCCCTCGCGGGCCCGCCGGGAGACCCAGTTCGAGACCTCCTGGCGGAACGACTCCTTGCGGTCCTCGGGAATGTCGAGTTTCTCCTCGACGCCCCGCAGGAAGGTTTCGTCGGGTTCTTGCTCGCGGCCCGTGAGCTCGTCCTCGATCGTGTCGTCGTCGATGTAGGCCATCACGTGGTCCATGTACTTCTCGCCCTGGCGCTGGATCTCGTCGATGTCGTAGGCTAAGGCGTGGCGGACGTCCTCGATGGCCCGCTCGCGGTACTCCTCGCGGACCGTCTCGAGGTAGCGGTAGTACGTCTCGAAGTTGTCCTCGGGGATCGAGCCGTGGTGCTCTAAGTTCTCCTCGAAGAAGTTGAACACCGTCAGCGGCGAGAGGAACCCGCGCGAGCGGTGCTTGCTGTCCATGATCGCCTCGGCGATCTCGTCGCCGATGAAACGGGGCGAGACGCCGACCATCCCCTCGCCGATCTCGGCTTTCCCCTCTGCCTCCTCGCGGAGCTTCTTGACGTCGATGTCGTCGCCCTCGTCGATCTCGCCGTTGTACGCCTTGGCCTTCGAGAGCAGGTCGACGGTCTCGGTGTCGGGCTCCTCGATCCGGGTGAGCACGCCGAACAGCCCCGCCATCTCGAGGGTGTGGGGCTCGACGTTGATATCGGGAACGTCGGCGTTGTGCAGCATCTTCTCGTAGATCTGGGCCTCGTCCTCGTAGCTGAGGACGTACGGGAAGTCGATGCGCTTGGTGCGGTCGTTGAACGCCTCCATCTTCTCGTCGCCCTTCTTGTCCTTGTACTCGGGCATGTTCGTCCGCCCGACGATCACCTGGTCGATGTCGATCCGCGGGTTGCTCTTGGGTTTGATCGTCTGCTCCTGGGTGGCATGCAGGAAGTCGTAGAGGAACTCCCGCTGGAGTTTGAGCAGTTCCTCGCCGGAGAACACCCCGCGGTTGGCGTTACAGAACGCCCCGGAGTAGTCGAACGCACGCGGGTCCGACTCGCCGTAGATGGCGATCTTCGAGTAGTTGACGTCGCCCGTGAGTTCGGTCTCGTCCTGGTTTTTCTTGTCCTTGGGCTCGAACGTCTCCAGCGCCTGGCGCTTGTTCTCGTCGGCGACCAGCCGGATCACCTCGACGTGGTTCTCGAGGACCTGCTGGAGGTCGTCCTCGTAGTACGCCAGCAGCTTGTCCATGTAGAACTCGCTTTCGGGATCCAGCGCCTGCTCGTTCTGGATGGTGTAGGGCGCCTCGAGCCCCTCGTTCAGGTCGTCGATCACCCGCTGGCGCTGCTCCAGGGGCAGGAGGACCAGCGGATCCTGGTTCATCGGCGAGCGGACGACGTCGTCGGCCGGGTCCTGATCCTGAACGACGTCACAGAGGTTCGTCCAGCGGAACGTGTACATCCGCCCCTCCTCGCGCAGCGTGTAGTCCTCGAAGTACTTGCGCACCTGTTTGTCGAAGTGGGACTTCCCCGACCCCACCGGGCCGAGCAGGAGCTTGATCCGTCGCTCCGGACCGAGTCGGCGAGCGCCCGATTTCACCTTGTTGACGAACTCGTGGATCGACTGGTGGATCACCTTCCCGTAGAAGGTGTTCTCGCCGTCGCCGAGCGGGTCCTCGGAGGCGAGTTTGTACTCCACGACGCCCTCGGTCTCGTCGTAGGTGGTGCCGTAGTAGTCGAACATGTCCGCGACCCGCTGGTGGGCGTTGCGCGCGATCTTCGGATCCCTGTAACACTCCTCGAGGTACCAGCCGAAGGACTTGGTCTCCCGCAGGTCCGCGGGCATCGATTCCTTGTAATCCGTACTGAGCTTTTCGAGCGTCTCGATGTCACCGTTCATGGTATCATTGCCAGTTTCGGTCTCCCCCGTCGGTCGTCTCGGAATGGACGTCGTTCGACCAACCCGTACCGTCGTGCAGCCGGACCACCGCTATCCGCCGTCTCGAGTCCGTTCGACGCCTCGCGGTCGAACCGCTCCGCGACGCGGCGTGCGGAGGGCGCGAACCGGTGTGAACGGCGGCGGTTCGTCGTGGCATGTGTGAGCTATCACCACCCCTCGCCGCCGAGGACCGCCGTTTCGGTCTCGGACGGCGGCGCGCCGGGGACGGGCGCGAAGTGGATCGGTCCGCCGATCGGATACCGATAGTATTTAATGAGTGAGTAATCCATCTACTTAAGCTTAGCCCCAAAAGGTATTTACCAGTAGATGGTTTCCGTATAGAGTCGTTGGAAAGTATGGGTGGTCGACGATACCACTTACCAAGGTAAGGCGGTGTCGGCATAACAGCTGTCCTTGCGACTGACGGGGACGACGGCGCGCGAACGTTCACGGCGACGACGAGGTCTCCCGGACGACGATCATTTACGGCGATCGCTCGTACCGCCGGTATGAGCGAACTCGAGTCGCTGCCCGAGGCCTGGGAGGTCTGGTCGGCCGGGGACGACGGGCGGGTCGTGCTCGCGTATCGATCCGACGTCTTCGACGGCGAGGAGTTTTCCCCGGCCTGCATGCCGACGCTGTATCTGACACACGGGAGACGAACGCGCAGACCGGGCGCCAACCCGACGGACCGGGCGGGCGCGACCGACTGGTTCGTGACCTTCTACTTCGAGCCCGACGTCTCCCTGGACGACCCCGATCGGTTCGAGACGCGCGCCGAGGGCCTGGAGCGCGCCGTCGAGCTCGCCCGCCGGTTCGACGACGGCGAGATCGACTACCGGGACCCGTACCAGGTTCCCCGCGAGGCGTACTTCGAACGGCTCGACGAGCTCGTCGGCGACGCCGACGATCGGTCGTCCGGACGCGGACGTGAGGCTTAACCGCCGTCCGCGACTACCGATCGGTATGTCCACCGTCACCCTCATCGGCTCCCGTCTGGCCGAGCCGGGAACCGAGTTCGTCTACGAGGGCGAGGCCGACGGCTGTGCGGGCTGTCCGTACCGCAGCCAGTGTCTCAACCTCTCGCTCGACACCAGATACCGCGTCACGTCGGTCCGCGAGAACGCACAGACCCTCGAGTGCGCGATGCACGACGAGGGGGTCCGCGCCGTCGAGGTCGAACCCGTTCCCGTGCGCGCGAACGTTCCCTCGAAGGGCGCGTTCGCCGGCAGCAAGGCGAGCCTCCAGGGCCCGTGCCCGTACGTCGAGTGTCCGAGCCACGAGTACTGCGAGCCCGACGGCGTCGAGTTCGACGAGGAGTACCGGGTCCGGACGATCGTCGGCGATCCGCCCCACGACGTCTGTCACCTCGACCGATCGCTCCAGCTGGTCGAACTCGAGACCGACGAGTGAGCTACGCGTCGACGGCCTCGCCCTCGAGCCAGCTGTCGGCCCAGCAGGAGATCTCCTCGAAGACCGGTTCGAGCGACTCGCCTTTCTCGGTCAGGCTGTAGTAGGTCGCGATCGGCGCGTCCTCCTCGAGGCGACGTTCGACGAAGCCCGTCTCGCCCAGGTCGTCGAGGACCCGCGAGAGGGTGCGGGCGTTGGCCCCGGTCTCGCGTTTGAGTTCGTTGAAGCGGTGTTCGCCCTCCAGCAGCGTGTGGAGGACCGCGAGTCGCCACTGGGAGCCGATCTGTTCGATCGACGCGACGACCGGACAGGCCTCCTCCTGTCGTTCGATCGAGTTCTGCGATTGCGGGGTTGCCATCGTCGTTTCGTACGCGGCCCCGCAGTATAGGGGTTCGGATCCGTACCAGCTAACTCGAGGATACCGCGACGCGACGTCACGGCCGCTCGTCCCCGTCCTCGAGCACCGACTCGATGCGCTCGAGGGCCCGCAGACAGACGGGCGCGTAACCGACGGCGGTCGGCGGAAGTTCGAAGACCACTCGACAGCGGTTCTCGGCGAGGGCGTCCACCCTGTGGCCCGTTCCCGACAGCCCCGCGACGCGCCACGTCCAGCGGCGATCGGTGCGGTCGATCACCTCGAAGGGGAGCCGGGCACCAAGCGCGCGGATCCGTCCGGTCGTCCCCGTCCGAACGCGGGCGTCGGTCGCGTCGACGCCGTCGACGATCGGCGACCACTCCGGCCATCGCCGGACGTCGACGAGCAGGTCCCAGGCGTCCTCGGGCGGGACGGCGAGGACGTGGGAGGCCTCGAGTCGCCGTCCGTCCGATGCGAACTGCAGCCGTGTCATACACCAACGTCGCGAGCCAGCGGTAAGGACGTTCTGCCGTCCGAGTCCTCGGCGTCGATCCGCCGACGACCGCGGTTCGTTCGGGTTTCGAACCGGACAGTTATGTGTGTCGACACGAACCGTCGATCCGTGATGGGCGATCACACCCGACGCGCCGTCCTCGCGGGCGCGCTCGCCGCCGGCGTCGGCGGGCTCACGCTGAGCGGGGCTCGAGAGCTGCTCGGCCAGTTTGCGCCGCTGTCGGGAACCGCCTGGGACGCGGCCGACAGGTCGATCTCGGACCGCGTCGCGAGTTCCCACGGGGAGGCGACGGTGCGCTACGACGAGGACGGCGTCCCCAGTATCGACGCCGACGCCGAGCCCGCGGCGTACTTCGCCGTCGGCTACGTCCAGGCGTTCGATCGGCTCGCCCAGCTCGACCTGCAGCGACGGGTCATGCGCGGGCGGGTGTCGGAACTGGCCGGCGAGGGAACCCTCGAGGACGACGAGTTCCACGTCGCGATGGACTTTGCGGGCGCGGCCGAGGCGACCTGGGAGCACGTCGCGGAGACGCCCGCGGGACCGCTCGTCGAGGCCTACGCCGACGGCGTCAACGCGGCGATCGAGCGCGAGGGGCTGCCCCTCGAGTTCGAGCTGCTGGGGTACGAGCCCGAGCCCTGGACGCCCGTCGACTCGATGCTGATGGAAAAACAGATCTCCTGGAACCTGACGGGGAACTTCGGCGAGCTCCGCCGCGCGCTGGTCGCCGACCGACTCGGCGAGGACGTCCTCGCGGAGCTGTTCCCCGAGCGACTGGACCACGACGTCCCGATCCTCCGGGAGTCCCTCGAGGCGGGGACCCTCGAGGATGACGCGGACGTCGGCTCCGTCGCCGGCGCGGACGCCGTCGGGACCGCCCTGACCGACTGGCTCTCGCGGTTCGAGTCCCCGCCCGGCGTCGGCTCGAACAGCTGGGTCGTCTCGGGCGAGCACACCGAGAGCGGACTGCCGATCGTCGCCTACGACCCCCACCTGACGCTGATGGCGCCGCCGCTGTGGTACGAACAGCACGTCGAGACCCCCGAGACTTCCGTTCGGGGCGCGACCTTTCCGGGGGTGCCGTTCGTCATCGCCGGCGCGAACGACCGGGGAGCGTGGTCGTTTACGAACGTCGGCGCGGACGTGCTGGACTGTTACACCTACGAGATCGACGACGGCGGCGAGCGCTACCGCTACGACGGGGAGTGGCGCGAGTTCGATCGCGAGGAGCGAGAGATCGCCGTCGCTGGCGGCGACGATCGGCCCCTCGAGGTCAGAAAGACCGTCCACGGACCGGTGCTGGAACGGGAGGGCCGAACGGTCGGCGTCGCCTGGACGGGCCACACCGCGACCCGAACGACGGAGGCGATCTACGAGTACGAGCGCAGCGACGGGCTCGAGGACTTGCTCGAGGCCACCCGGAAGTTCGACCTGCCGACCCAGAACCTCGTCTACGCCGACGCCGACGGGCGGACGCTGTACTACGCGACGGGGAAGCTCCCGATCCGCGAGGTAGACGGCGAGGTCGTCTCGGGTAACCGGATCTTCGACGGCTCCGCGGGCGAGGGCGAGTGGGAGGGGTTCGAGCCGTTCGGCGAGTCGTCTTGGGAGGGGTTCGTCCCCTTCGAAGCGAAACCCCACGCGATCGACCCCGACGTCCTCGCGACGGCGAACCAGCGGGTCGTCGACGACCCCGACCACTATATCGGCGTCGCGTACGCGACCCCCTACCGGGGTGCCCGGATCTACGACCGCCTCGACGAACGGATCGCGTCGGGCGAACCGACCGACCTCGAGTTCCACCGGGAGCTACAGAACGACACCCGCGACGGGCGGGCCGAACGGCTGGTGCCGGAGCTGCTCGAGGCCCTCGAGGGGCGAGTCGAGGACGAGGCCGAATCCGACGGCGGGAGCGACCCGCTCCTCGAGGACGCCCGCGAGACCCTCGCCGACTGGGAGTACGGGATGGACGCCGACTCCCGGGGTGCGCTCCTCTTCGCCCGCTGGATGGACCGCTTCCGCGAGCTGGTCGTCGAACCCGCGTTCGAGGAGGCGGGTCTCGACGAGTCGTACTACCCCGACGACTGGGTGATCGCGACGCTTCCCGCCGACAGCCCCCGCTTCGCGGAGCGCTCCCGGACCGAGACGATGGTCGCGGCCCTCGAGGACGCCCTCGCCGAGATCGACGAGGCGGGGTGGAAGACCTACGGCGACTGGAACTCGACGCGCGCGATCGACCACCCCTTCGGCGCCGAGGCGCCGTTCCTGAACTACCCCGAGCTGCCGGCCGACGGGTCGCGGGCGACGGTGAAGAACTACCGCGTCGAGTCGGCGGTCGGCTCGAGCTGGCGGATGGTCGTCGAGCCCGGCGGCGAAGCGACGGCGGTGCTTCCCGGCGGGAACTCGGGCGACTACTTCTCCGATCACTACGCCGACCAGCTCGAGGGCTGGCTCGCGAACGACCAGACGCCGATGGATCGGACGCTCGAGGGCGAGCCCGACGTCGTCTTCGAGGAGGGGACGCCGTGACCGCGATCGATCGGAGCGACGAGGACGCGAGCGGCGACCCCGGAATCGACGCCGCGCTCGAGCGCGTTCGCACCGAACCGCGGGCCCACTGGATCGCCGTCCTCGTCGTCGTTCCGATCGGGCTGGTCCTCGCCCGATTCCACTGGTTCGGGCTCGTCGTCGCCGGCGCGCTCGTCGGATTCGTCTCGCCGACGGTGCGGCGCGGGCTCGCCGGCGCCCTCGGCTTCGGCGTTCTCGTTTTGGTGGCGTTCGCGGTCGGGCTCGGGGAGTCGGTCTGGCGCGTCCTCGAGATGACGCCGGCGATCTACCTTACGGTCGCGAGCGCGCTCGGACTGCCCGCGCTGGGCGCGTTGTTCCGAGGCGTCGTCTGAGTTCGATGGCTGTAGAACGAACAGAAATCCGGTGTATTCCACCTCGACGAGGCCCGATCCGGGTGCTCGTAACCGTTTGTACGTACCGTCCAGCATCGGGAGTATAGTAACAACTGAAACGGTTTGCACACTGAGCGCATAGCCGCCGTGCGATCGGGTGCGCACCGGCTTTCAGTGGCTACTATAACATACGGGGTCCGAACGGAGGGTTCGTGTAGCTGTAGGCGAAATCTTTGATACGGTATACCACCTCTACGCGTTCGATGACCACAGAAAAACACAGAACGACGATCAGTGACGACGTGGCGACCGGCCTCGTGAGCGCCGCGCGTACCAGCCTCGGTGACACGCTCCGAAGCGTCGTGTATTTTACGCCGTCCGCGTTCGACGTACTCTATCTTCGTCAGGAGCTTTACGGCTCGATGGAAACCGCTCGGGCGGCCAAGGGGAAACTCGTCGAGCTCGAGCGGGTCGGGTTCGCGGAGGTGCCGGTCAGGACGGCAATCACTCGCCGGGAAGACGGAACGGGAATCGGGCCGTACGAGTTTACCGTCCGGTTTCACGAGGACGGATTCGTCGTCAGGGTGCTCGAAGGCGACGTGGGAACGATCATGACGACCGATAGTATGGATCTGAACGCGTTCGAAGACGCCGCCACCGCCGTCCGACGACTGCTCGCGGACGCATCGTTCGGCGGCGAGTGAAAACGGTTTTTCGCAAGCTACTCACTGGTCAGTACTCCCTCAACACGGATCCATCGATCGGTTGACTCGTCGACAGTCACTCGAAACAGGCGAAGTCGGTTTGCTGTATTGTTCCCCGTATTCAGCAGCGATTTCCCGTCAACTGTCGAAGCAAAAAAGCACTGCAAGGCGGTGCGTTCGCGTTTGCCGGTCCACGTACTGTTTTGCCGTCCCGCTGAGTACGGCCCGCCATGGAGTACACCACCCTCGGTTCGACCGGGATGGAGGTCAGCCGGCTCTGTCTGGGCTGTATGAGCTTCGGCTCGAGCGACTGGCGCGAGTGGGTTCTCGAAGAGGAAGAGAGCCACGAGATCATCGACCGCGCGATCGATCTCGGGATCAACTTCTTCGACACGGCCAACATGTACTCGAAGGGCGAATCCGAGCGCATTCTCGGGAACGCGCTCGAGGGACGCCGGGAGGAGTCCGTCGTCGCGACGAAGGGCTACTTCCAGATGCGCGAGGACGACCCGAACTCCGGCGGTCTCTCCCGAAAGGCGATCGAGCAGGAGCTTTCGGCCAGCCGCGAACGGCTGGGGATGGAGACGATCGACCTCTACCAGATCCACCGCTGGGATTACGACACGCCGATCGAGACGACGATGCGAGCCCTCGACGATGCCGTCCGCCGGGGTCACGCCCGCTACGTCGGCGCCTCCTCGATGTGGACCCACCAGTTCGCCGACGCCTTACACACGAGCGATCGACTGGGCCTCGAGCGCTTCGCGACGATGCAGAACCACTACAACCTCGTCTACCGCGAGGAGGAACGCGAGATGCTGCCCTTCTGCGAGCGGGAGGACGTCGGCGTGATGCCGTGGTCGCCGCTCGCGCGGGGCTACCTTACCCGCCCCCACGAGGAGATCGACGCGACGAAACGCGGCGAGGCGGAGGAGCACATGTACGACCACCCCTACCGCGAGGGTGGCGGACGGGAGGTAAACGAGCGCGTCGCCGAAATCGCGGCCCAGGAGGGCGCCACGATGGCCCAGATCGCGCTCGCGTGGCTCCTCCACAAGGAGTGGGTCGACGCGCCGATCATCGGCACCACGAGCGTCGAACACTTAGAGCAGGCCGTCGAGGCCCTCGAGATCTCGTTGTCGGCCTCGGATATCGCCTACCTCGAGGAGCCCTACGAGCCGGTTCCGGTGTCGGGGCATAGCTGAGCGGGGTTCGGGAGTAGCACGAGTTCTGTAGTTGGATTTGAACGCAAAAGTCGCGTTACGTGTAGAGGGCTGTGTTGAATCACTAGACGGCGTCGGGATAGGCCGGTAAATCAAAGGAGTTGAAGCGGGAGGCTTCCGTTGTCCATGACGCAAATCTCCCGCTTCACCGAGCGTTGCGTCTCGATAGCACAAAGTGTTACGGGTGAGAGAGGCGAA
>NZ_AOIA01000150.1 GCF_000337695.1 Natronococcus jeotgali DSM 18795 | reverse complement strand
GTGAAATCGCCCTGATGTGTGTCGTTTACAACATCAAACGTGCCATCAAACAGTAAAATCCTCCGCCTTACAGCGATTCAACACAGCCGTGTAGAGAATACAGAGATCAGATGAATCGGTTACTCACCAATGCAGTGGTATTCGATTTCCATCGAGTCGAACTCGTCGCCTTGGTCGTTTTCAGCGAGTAGTGTGAGGCGGCCGTGGTGTGGTGGTGAGCCAATAGCGATACGGTATTCACGAGCATCGGTTGTGGGGATTTCGCTTAGGAGATCACCTTCAGAGTTCTTGAGAAGAATTGACTCGATGGGGAGTGTGTCACCTGATTCCTGCAATGAGATCAGCAGCACAACTGATTCATCGGATATCATAGCACTCGCTTGCTGTAGGACATCTCCGTCACCGTGTTCGAGAGGCGGTTGTTGTACAGTCAGGGGACTCAGAACTGGCATTACCTGAACACCCTGCAAGCCCGGTCGCACCAATTACTGCACTGGATGCAAGGATTTTTCGACGAGACAATGCTTCGCTGGAGGGTATATGCTGGGAGACCATACTGGATCGTTAATAATCCTAAGTGATGAAATCACTGATGTTATCAGTAGTGTGCCATCCCCCTCTCTACGCAACGAACCGGCCGACTCAGATTCAACAGCGGATCGAATAGCGGAACCGCGTTACCAACCACTGCTGCGCTGCCTGTGATGCCGATATCGGGGTTGCTCTGGAGAAACTCGTCAGCGCTCGCGGGAATCGCGTCTTGGTCTACTGAGGCAGCGCCGTAGGTTGCTATCCGGAATAGCGACCAGCGTCTGCACGACGAGAACGAAGTTCAGAAGGGCCTCTCTCCCTTGTGGCCAGAACTACCTACAGAGCAAGCAGTGTAGACTCCGACTTACCCATGCAGTCGATTCGATCTCAAACTACCGTCGTTGAACTCGCGAACCGCTGCTCAGAGCAGTGACGAGGAACCGAACTTCGAGAAAACGACTCCCTGCTATATCTCTACCTTGTAGCCAGAAGCACTTAAATGGAAATCCCGAGTTCGAACAGCCCGAAAGTGCGCTCAGCTCATAAACAGCCGGCGGCCGGCCCGTTCGTGACGCATGCCCATGATCTCGGCCATCGGCGCGAACGACGTCATCGCGGCGATGCCGTCGTCGACGTGGCGCTCGCAGACGGCCTCGATCACGGACTGCAACTCGGCGAGGACGGTCTGAATCTCGGTATGGCCGAACCGACCGAGGCGCTGGGCCGCGCCCAGCAACCCCGTGACGAACGAGTAGGCGTGGGTGAGACAGGCCTCGAGTCGCGACAGGCCGCGGTCGCCGGCGACGACGCCGAAGACGACCGGGTAGTGTCCCGGCGTTGCTCCCCGGTCGACCGCGTCGGCGACTGCCGTGGCGAATCCGTCGCAGTCCGCATCGGCGGGGTCGTCGACCGGTTCGCCCTCCTCGCGTTCGTCGGCGAGCAATAGCTCGCAGAGCTTCGCCCCCGCCTTCGTCGAACTCTCGCGGAACTCGCGGGGCATCGTCACGGCGTGCAGACGCTCGTCGACGGCGAGCAGGCGACCGAGGTCGCCGTTCTGTCGAGCCTCGTAGGCGTTCGCCAGCGCGACGGTTTCACAGGGACCGACCACCCGTCGGAGGTAGGCGTCGAGCAACGTTCGGAGGTCGTCACCGTCGTCGATCCGATCCTCGTTGAGGTACTGTTCGAGACCGTAGGAGGCCGTGTAGCCGCCGACGGGGAGGAACGAGTCTCCGAGCCGGAGAGCGGTCAGAAACGCGTCCGGGTCAGTTTCCATGGTCGTGGTCGTGCCCGTGACTGTGGTGGTCGTGGTCGTGACCGCCGTGGGGGTGGGCATGGTCGTGGTCGTCGTGGCCGTGGCCCGCCTCACCGTCTCGCCGATCGGGAACGAACAGATCCGCCTCGACGGTCGTCGCCTCGATCTCGGCGCCGGGGACGACGTCGTCGACGACGCGCTCGACGATGTGGCGGTCGGCCGCGAGCGGGACGTAGACGACGCCGTCCTCGACGGTGAGGTCCCAGTGCTGGTTGCCGACGCGGTGGCCGAGTTCGACCGCCGCCTCGAGCGTCGCGGGGGTCGCCTCGGGGAGTTCGACCGCCAGCGCCTCGCGGGGCTCGAAGGCGACGAGGACCATGCGCTCGTCCTCGACGAGCAGGACGTCCCCGACCGAGACGGCGGGCCGATCGAGGACGACGCCGACGTCGGTTCCCGCGTCGGTGGTCGCCCGGAACCGCGACCGTCGACGGTCGGCGGCGTCGATCACGACCCGCTCGAGCGTCCCGTTCTCCCGGTGCTCGTCCCGCAGCGCCGCGAGTTCGTCGTCCGCGTGGACGTTGCCGACGACACCGTCGATCCGCTCCATCAGTACCGGCGGTCGGCTGGCGCGCCGACCCCCAGAAGCTCCCGCCTCGTCTCGTCCCACGCCGCCCGGAGCATGCCCGTGACGTCGGCCTCGCGGTGGCCGAGCAGGCGCACGATGGCGCCAGCGTCGCGAGGGAGCGCCGAGACGCCGGCGTGTACTGATCGCCCCTCCTCGGTCTCGCTCTCGAGCGTCGCGAGCCGCTCGTGGACCGTCTCGACGAGCGTCTCGGTCGCGTTCTCGTCGCTTCTATCGTCCCGAGCGCGTCCGCCACCGCCGTCGGGAGCGAAGACGTACAGCGAGCCGACGACGCCGTACTCGCCGACGCTGGCCGGGTCCCGCGGATCGCGTTCCTCGGGCCGCAGATCGACCGCGTCCGCACAGATCAGTCGGCCGTCGTGGCGGGCCTCGACCCGCGAGTGGTAGTGGTCGAAGCTAAACGGCTCGTGGTCGCTCAGCCCGTCGGGAACGAGGACGTCCGCGACGATCGCCACCGCACCGTCCGCGAGGTCGACTGACACCGTCTGCAGGCAGCGGGCGTCCTCGTTGACGATCGTCGGGCCAGGAACGTACTCGAGGAAACTTCCTGCTTCGGCGGTCAGCGAGGCGTCAAGGTGGGCGTAGTTGGCGTCCATGCTGTGGACCTTCGTCGCGCTCTGGGTCGTGACGTGCGCGCGGGCATCCGCTCGAGCCTCGAGGTCCATCCGGTGGCGGTCGCCCTGTGCGACCCCGCCGGTGGGCTCCTGGACGACCAGCGTCGCGAGGCCGGGCGCGGGGTCGGTGTCGAGGGTACCGGTGTGGTGGTAGGGAACCTCCGTACGATCGCGAACGAGCCGCGTCGGCCCCTCGCCCGCGCGAGCGAACGTCGCCTCGAGCAGTCCGTTCTTGCCCGGTCCCGCGGCGGGCGCCTGGGCGAGCGGTTCGCCCGCGTACTCCTCGAAGGCGGGCGGCAGTCGCGCCACCCCTTCGGTCGCGGCGTGGCCCGCGCTCACGCGAACAACACCTCGCGCTCGACGTGTGCGAGCACTTCCTCGACTCCGGAGCCGTCCTTGCAGTTGGTGAAGACGAACGGGTCCTCTCCGCGCACGTCGCCCGCGTCGGCCTCGATCACCTCGAGGTCGGCGTCGACGTGAGGCGCGAGGTCGGTCTTGTTGACCACCAGCAGGTCGGCCTGGGTGACCCCGGGGCCCCGTTTTCGGGGGATGTCCTCGCCCTCCGCGACGGAGATAACGAACAGGAAGTAGTCCGCCAGTTCGGGGTTGAAGGTGGCAGCGAGGTTGTCCCCGCCGCTCTCGACGAGAACGACGTCGAGTTCGGGGTGGCGCTCGGTGAACTCGTCGATCGCCGCGAGGTTCATCGAGGGGTCCTCGCGGATCCCCGTGTGCGGACAGGCGCCGGTCTCGACGCCCTCGACGAGGTCCGCGGGCAGGAGGTCGGCAAAGGACTCCCGGAAGACGTCGGCGTCCTCCTGGGTCATGATGTCGTTGGCGATAACGCCGACCTCGTACCCCTCCGCGACGAGTTCGGGGACGAGCCGTTTCACGAGCGCCGTCTTCCCGGAGCCGACGGGGCCGCCGAGGCCGACCTTCGCGACGTCGCGGTACCCCATCAGTCGTCACCCCCCGCGGGTTCCGGGCCGCCGCCGGTCTCGTGGGCCTCGCTCCCATCCCCGTCATTCTCGTCGGGGAGGGCACCCTCGTCGACCGCGAGTTCCTCGCCCGGACCGGGGTCGACCGTCTCGAGCTGCTCCCGGCTGTCGGCTCGGATCGGGTCGTGGACCGTCACGAGCTTGGTGCCGTCGGGAAAGACGGGCTCGACCTGGATCATCTCGACCAGTTCTGGAACGCCGTCCATCACGTCCTCGCGGGTGAGCAGCTGTGTCGCCTCCGAGCGGATCCGCGAGACGGACTTCCCCTCGCGGGCGGCCTCGCAACACCAGTCGGAGATGTACGCGACCGTCTCGGGGTGGTTGAGCTTCACGCCTCGATTCTTCCGGCGGCGAGCGAGTTCGGCGGCCATGAAGACCGTCAGCCGTTCCATCTCCTTCGGCGAGAGGTTCACTCGGGGGTCACCCCCTGTTCGACGGCGGCTGCGGTCGTGTTCGGTACTCGAGTCGGTTCGTCGCGGGTCGTCGGAGTCGTGTCGCGTTCGTGCATACTAGAGCAGGTATCGCTGTGCGAGCGGAATCTCGTCGGCCGGCTCGCAGGCCACGTGTTCGCCCTCGACCTCGACCTCGAAGGTCTGGGCGTCGATCTCGATGTCGTCGGGACAGTGGTCGTTGTGCAGCATATCGGACTTTCGGACGGAGCGCGTGCCGCTGACGGGACGGACGGGTGTCTTCAGGTCGTAGGCGTCGCCGACCCCGTTCTCGTAGGCGGCCTCGCTGACGAAGCTGATCGAGAGACCCTGTTTCGCCCGTCCCTGGGCGCCGGCTCGCTCCCGACCGAGGACCGGCTCGCAGGTCATCAGCGAGCCGTTTGCCTCGCCCATCTGGGACCAGACCGGGAACCCGCCCTTGATCACCGCTCGAGGCTTGATCCCGAAGAAGCCGGGATCCCACAGCGCGATGTCGGCCAGCTTGCCCGGCTCGAGCGAGCCGACGTAGTCGTCGATCCCCGCCGTGATCGCCGGATTGATCGTGTACTTGGCGACGTAGCGCTCGATGCGGGCGTTGTCCGCGTCGGTGCCCTCGTCGGCCTCGAGGGGGCCCCGCTGGGCCTTCATCTTGTGGGCGGTCTGCCAGGTCCGGCTGATCACCTCGGCCATGCGTCCCATCGCTTGGGAGTCCGAGGTCATCATCGAGATCGCGCCCGTGTCGTGGAGGACGTCCTCGGCGCCCAGCGTCTCCGCGCGGATGCGCGACTCGGCGAAGGCGACGTCCTCGGGGACGTCGGGGTTGAGGTGGTGACAGACCATCACCATGTCGAGGTGCTCGTCGAACGTGTTCTCGGTGTAGGGCATCGACGGGTTCGTCGAGGAGGGGAGCATGTGCTCGTGGCCGATCAGTTCGAGGACGTCGGGCGCGTGGCCGCCGCCGGCGCCCTCGATGTGGAAGGTGTGGATCGCCCGCCCGTCGATGGCCTCGAAGGTGTCTTCGACGAACCCCGACTCGTTGAGCGTGTCGGTGTGGATACAGACCTGGACGTCCTCCTCGTCAGCCAACTCGAGGCAGGTGTCGATCGTCGCGGGGGTCGACCCCCAGTCCTCGTGGAGCTTGAGACCGCAGGCGCCGGCCTCGACCTGCTCGCGGAGCGCCTCCGGTCGACTGCTGTTGCCCTTCCCGTAGAAGCCGACGTTGACCGGCCAGTCCTCGGCGGCCTGCAGGAACCGCTTGATGTTCTCCGGACCCGGGGTACAGGTCGTCGCCCCGCCGCCGAACCCGCCGCCGAGCATCGTCGTAATGCCCGAGCCGAGCGCGTGCTCGACCAGCTGGGGACTGTTGAAGTGAACGTGGATGTCAAGCGCCCCGGGCGTCGCGATCAGGCCGTCGGCGGGGATCGTGTCGGTACTCGGTCCGATCACCATATCGACGCCGTCCATCGTATCGGGGTTGCCGGCCTTCCCGACGCCGACGATCCGTCCGTTCCGGACGCCGATGTCGCCCTTGCAGACGCCTAGCACGGGGTCGACG
>NZ_AOIA01000149.1 GCF_000337695.1 Natronococcus jeotgali DSM 18795 | reverse complement strand
GATGTGTATAAGAGACAGGCCCAGTCGGACCCGATCGCCCTCGGTTGCGCCGAACAGGTCGGTATACTCGCGTCGGGAGAGTTTCGGGGTCATCGCTCGTTCCCTCCAACCGCCGACTCCTCGGCACCGATCCCGAGGAATCCCCGTTCGCGAGCCCGCTCCGTGGCTCGCTCCCGAACCTCCTCGTCGTCCAGCGGTCCCTCGACCAGCCCGCTCATGCCGCGGACGATCCGATCGCCGCCGATCGCCACCAGTTCGACCTCGCGTTTCTGGCCCGGCTCGAATCGGACCGCCGTTCCGGCCGGCACGTTCAGCCGGTAGCCGTACGACCGCTCCCGGTCGAAGCGCAGCCCGGGGTTGATCTCGAAGAAGTGGAAGTGCGACCCGACCTGTACCGGCCGATCTCCGGTGTTCTCGACCGTAACTGTCGTCGTCTCCCGTCCTCCGTTGATCCGAACCGGCTCGTCGGCCGGCAGCAACTCGCCCGGGACGATCCCGCTCATCGATCGATCACCGCGACGCTCGAGCGTTCGTTCATCACGCCGCCCTTCGAAAGGCGATGGCCTAATGAACGCTGTTACAACAATATTTGCAGTAATGAAATATTCGAGGTGAATTACAGTATATATCAACTCATTCGTTCCCCATATTGCCGAATATCGAAGTAAAACTCGACAATCATGAATGCGTCGGACTCGGCGATCTCCGGGAACGAGCGTCGACGGCGACTCTCAGCCGTGGCCGTGTTCGCCGTCGGGGACGGCATTCTCGACCGTCGTCCCGTCGCCGGCGACCCCGTCGGTGAACTCCGCGAACGTGAAGACCGACGCGTACAGGTCGCCGTCCGGCGCGTCCTCGTTATCCGCCGGTTCGTTCGGAACTCGTCGGAACCGACCGTTCGGACGTTGACGGCGTTCGATCCCGAGCTTCGGGGTGTCGAGGACTCTCGCCGCTGCTCGACCGGTTTGGTTGATATTCAGGGCACGGGCGTACCCGTGCCCGAGATTCGACGTATATACACGGGTACCTCCAACAAACTACGCTCGTTCAGTATAATATCACCCTTACCGACGATTGATCATCGGAGGAGACGTTGTACTGTTGGCAGGAAACGCTTTTATATCAGTGATAGAGTCCGATGAACAGAGATAATGTCTGGACGAGCGTCACCCTATATCGGTGTTTTGGTTGATAGAATAGCACATATAACTGGAGAGAGTGCTGGTTCGGAGGGGAGTTCGTGACCGAACGGTCACTCACCCGCCGTTCGGTACTCGCCGCCGGATCGGCCGGTGCACTGGCGGCCACCGCCGGCTGCGTCGGCGAGGGGGCCGTCCTGGGTATGCAGAACGGCGCCTCGAATCCGACGGCGGCCGTCCTCGAGGACCGATCCGGAACGTTCGCGCTGACGGGAACGGCGAAGTACCGGGCGACGAAGCTCGCGATCGAGGAGATCAACCGCGACGGGGGGATCCTCGGCGAGGAACTCGAGGTCT
>NZ_AOIA01000148.1 GCF_000337695.1 Natronococcus jeotgali DSM 18795 | reverse complement strand
CCATCAGAGATGTGTATAAGAGACAGGATCTACACGGTCGCCGCCGATTACAACTTCGGCCAGCTCTCGGGGGACTGGGTGAAGATCATCGCCGAGGAACACGGCGCCGAGGTCGTCGGCGAGGAGTACGTCCCCCTCGAGGAGTCCCAGTTCGGCTCGACGATCAACAACATCCAGTCGGCGGAGCCCGACTTCGTGATGTCGATGCTGGTCGGCCAGGACCACTCGGCGTTCTACGAGCAGCGCCTGGCCA
This sequence comes from Natronococcus jeotgali DSM 18795, assembly GCF_000337695.1. GTDB lineage: Archaea > Halobacteriota > Halobacteria > Halobacteriales > Natrialbaceae > Natronococcus > Natronococcus jeotgali. Next base: position 33,570 of record NZ_AOIA01000148.1, on the reverse strand, counting down.
GCGGGCTCACCGATATCCCGATCGGCACCTCGACGAACATGGCCCAGGAGCGCGAACACCTGCGGATCGATCCGCCCGCCCTGGAGGACGTCTACGCCGGGGTCAGCTACATGGAGGAGCTGCCGACCGACCGCAACGCGGACTTCGTCGAACGCTACTACGAACGGTGGGACGACGCGGAGTACATCAACCAGGAGGCCCAGAACAACTACTTCTCGGTCTACCTCTACAAGGAGGCCGTTGAACGCGCAGGGACGTTCGAGCAGGCGGCCGTGATCGAGGCCCTCGAGTCCGGACTCGAGACCGAGGCTCCGGAGGGCGATGTCAGACTCGACCCCCAGACACATCACATGGAACACAACATGCGCGTCGCACACGCCGACGAGAACCACGAGATCAGCTTCGACGAACCGCGAACGATCGAGCCGGTCTTCCTCCGGGAGGCCGGCTGCGATCTGACCAGCGAGGCGGAACGGACGCAGTACGAACCAGGAGCGTTCTACGAGGTGGTCTGAGATGCTCGAGCTACTGAACTTCGGCTTCGAGTTCGTCGAGATCTTCGCGTTCATCGTGCTGGCAACGGTCGGGCTGGCGGTGATCTTCGGGATGATGGGGATCATCAACCTCGCCCACGGCGAGTTCATCCTCGTCGGGGCGTACGCGACGACGTTTACTTTCGACGCAGGGCTTCCGCTCCCGCTGGCGATGCTGGCGGGCGTCGTCCTGACGGCGGTCTACGGGCTCGTCCTCGAGCGACTGATCATCCGGCACCTCTACGGACGCCTGCTCGACTCGATGGTCGTCACCTGGGGGATCAGCCTCGTGATGATCCAGCTCACGCGAATCGTCTTCGGCAACACCGCTCCCGGGATCGGGATCCCGTACGGACAGCTCCCGGTCGTCGACGGTCCCATCTACTACCTCGTCCTCGCGGTCGTCGCGGTCGGGGTGCTCGGCGGGCTGTACGCGCTGTTCACGTGGACCGACTTCGGGATCCGCGCCCGGGCGACCATGCAGGACGAGACGACCGCCCGCAGCATGGGCGTCGACACCGATCGGATGTACATGACCACGTTCGCCGTCGGCTCGGGTCTGGCCGGCCTCGCGGGGGCGCTGTACGCGCCCGTGATGACGGTCACGCCGGAGTACGGCACCGGCTTCCTGATCGAGACGTTCGTCGCGGTCGTCGTCGGCGGCGCCTCCGTCCTCGTCGGCACCGTCCTCGCCAGCGGCCTCCTCGGGACGGTAAACGCTGCCGTGACGAACGTCGCCGGCACCTTCATGGGACAGGTCGCGATGCTGATCGCCGCGATCGTCGCCATCCGGCTGATGCCCGAGGGGATCACAGGAATGCTCGCCGACTGGCGCGAGAGCCGAGGTGAGAGCCAGTGAGCGTCGGATCGGGCGATGGCCCGCTCGCCGCCGTCCGCCGACCGCTCGAGGGACCGAACACGATGGGCAACTCGTCGGCGTTCTGGCTCGGCCTCGCGGTCGCCGTCGCCGTCCTCGCGGCACTGCCCGTTCTCTTCGGGCTCTACGCCGCGGAGGTCGGCTCCGTGTTTCTCGCCTACGCCCTGCTGGGGATGAGTCTCGCCTTCATCTGGGGCTACTGCGGCATCCTCAGCTTCGGGCAGGTCGCCTTCTTCGGCGTCGCCGGCTACGCCTTCGGCATCGTCGCGATCAACGCCGCGACGCTGACCGGGTTGACGCTCGCCGTTCTCGCGGCGCTCGGCGTCTCGACCGCGTTCGCCGCGGCGCTCGGCTACTTCATGTTCTACGGCGGCGTCCGGGACGTCTACGTGACGATCCTCACGCTCGTCGTCGCGCTGGTGCTGTACACCTTCATGGGCCAGACCGCGGGCGGCGAGTGGGCGATCGGGGACGCCCGGCTGGGCGGCTTCAACGGCATGAGCGGAGTGCCCGATCTCGCGATCGGCGTTGGCTCGACCGGGGTCGAGATCGGACCGCTCGGTCACTACTACGTCACGTTGGGAGCGCTCGTGGCGACCTACCTCGGGCTGCGCGCGCTCGTCAACAGTCGGTTCGGCTACGCGATGGTCGCGACCCGCGAGGACGAGGATCGGACGGCGATGTTCGGCTACGACACGACGTTCGTCAAGCTCGTCGTCTTCACGATCGGCGGGGCGATCGCCGGCCTCGGCGGCGTGCTGTTTACCACCCAGAACAACTACGTGGATCCGAGCGTCTTCGGCATCACCGCGGCCGCCTTGCCGGTCGTCTGGGCCAGCGTCGGCGGCCGGACCTCGCTGCTCGGTACCGTCGGCGCCGCGCTCGCGATCCAGTTCGTCGACTACCGGCTCGCGCTCTCGGGCAGCGAGTGGGCGCTGGTGCTGATCGGCTCGCTGCTAGTGTTCGTCGTGCTCGTGATGCCGGAAGGGGTCGCCCCGCGGCTCCACGAGTACGTCCTCGAGTACCGCGAGGACGCCGATCCGTCGCCCGTTCCACGGGACTCGTCCGCGGCCACCGAGGAGGTGAGCGACTGATGGCGACGAGCGACCCCACCGTCAAAACCGCGCCGGCGGTCGACGAGACCGGTCCGGACTCCTCGCGGATCCTGCAGACGCGCGGCCTGCGCAAAGCGTTCGGCGGACTCACCGCGACCGACGACGTCGACTTTGCCCTCGAGGCGGGCGAGCTGCGCTGTCTCATCGGTCCCAACGGGGCCGGTAAGAGCACGTTCCTCGATCTGCTCACGGGTCGGCTCGAGCCGACCGCCGGGAAGATCTACTACGACGGCGCCGACATCACGGGGCTGCCGTCTCACGAGCGGGTCGACCGCGGGATCAGCATGAAGTTCCAGGTGCCGAGCGTCTACGAGGGACTGACCGTCGCGGGGAACCTGCGGATCCCGCTCCAGCGGGTCGTCGAGCCCGACGCCTTCGACGCCCGCACGCGCGAGATCCTCGAGCGCTTCGACCTGCTCGCCGAACGGGAGACCGTCGCCGGAGAACTCTCCCACGGCCAGCAACAGCGGCTCGAGATCGGGATGGCGATGGCGATGGAGCCGAACCTGCTGTTGCTGGACGAGCCCGTCGCCGGCCTCTCGGTCGAGGAGACCGCAGACATCGCCGACCTGTTGCGGGAGATCGCCGACGACGACGGCGTCGCGGTGATCGTCATCGAACACGACATCGACTTCGTCGAAACGATCGCGGATCGCGTCACGGTCCTCGACGGGGGCTCGATCTTCCGGGAGGGCTCGATCGAGGAGATCAGGACCGATCCCGAAGTGAAGCGGATCTACCTGGGGGAGGATCGCTGATGCTCGAACTCACGGACCTGCACGCGTCGTACGGTAAGACGCCGATCCTCCGCGGCGTCGACGTCGACGTCGACGCGGGAGAGATCGTCGGAATCATGGGCAAAAACGGCGTCGGCAAGACGACGCTCGTCAAGGCCGTCATGGGTCTGCTCGAGGTCGACGACGGACGGATTCGGTTCGACGGGACGGACGTCACCGACGAGCCGGCTGACGTCCGGGCTCGCCGCGGGATGGGATACATTCCGCAGGGACGGGACGTCTTTCCGGAGCTCACGGTCGCGGAGAACCTGCGGATCGGCGAGACGATCAACGAAGGCGACGACCGACTGCAGTACGAGGCCGTCTACGACTACTTCCCGATTCTCGAGGAACGTCGCGACCAGGAAGCCGGGACGATGAGCGGCGGCCAACAGCAGATGCTCGCGATCGGCCGCGCGCTCGTCGGCAACCCCGAACTCCTCCTGCTCGACGAACCGTCCGAGGGTGTCCAGCCCTCGATCGTCCAGGACGTCACGCGGAATCTCCGACGGGTCAACGAGGAGCTGGGAACGACGATCCTGTTCGTCGAGCAGAACCTCCACGTCGTCCAGCACCTCGCCGAACGCTGTTACGCCATCGACAAGGGAACGATCGTCGACGAACTCGAGGGCGACCGGCTCGACTCGCGGGAAGCGGTCACTGAGTACCTCGCGGTCTGAGTCGGCTCGCCTCGAGTCGTCGGACGAACCGTCGACTCAGGAGAACCGCGCGGCGACGTCGGCCTCGGTGATGATCCCGACCGTCTCGCCGGCTTCGGTAATCATCACGGCCTTGTAGTGCTCGAGCAGGTTGCTGATCTCGTCTAACGTCGCGTCCTTCGAGACGGTCGGAAAGCTCTCGCTCATGTGCCCTTCGATCGGCTCGTCGCGGGCCTCGGAGTCGAGGTGGACGAGGCCGCTCTGGCTGATCGACCCGACCGGGATTCCGTCCTGGATCACCGCGAGCTGGGAGTACGCCTCCTCCTCCATCTTCCGGGCGGCCTCCTTGACGGGCTCGTCGGGGGCGACGCTGACGACCGCCTCGTTCATCAGGTCCTCGGCGCGGACGACGTCGCTCTCGGCGGTCTCGAGGGCGTTGACGATCCGCCGCAGCGTCGAGAGCCGCGGGTCGACGTCGCCGCCCTCGATCCGGGCGATCAGGGGCTGGGAGACCTCGGCGGTCTCGGCGAGCTCGCTCTGGGTCAACCCGAGTTCGGTACGGCGCTGGCGCAGGTCCGCGGGCGTCGGTAGCTCCATACGATCCAATAACTAAGGGTTATAGAAAGGTGTTTGGGTGGTGATCGACGGACACGAGAGAGGAGACGCCCGCGACGTCGCTCGCGGACGCGGTCGCGGCTACTCGTCCTCGGGCGTCTCGACGATTTCGACGACCGACAGCGGGACGTCCCGCAGGGCGCCCCCGACCTCGCTCTTTGCGATCCGGGAGGCGTGTTCCTCGCTGTCGGCGTTGTACACTTCCATCTCGAGGGCGAGTCCGACGAGGGCGGTATCGGCCGCGACGAACGCCGAGTCGAACGGTTCGCCACAGGCCGGACAGCCCGTCGCGCCGACTTCGACCTCGACGTAGTCGAGCCCCTCGTTGTTGAGTCGCTTGCCCGCTTCGCTGACCGCGACGCCGATCGCGTCGTCGATCTCGTCGACGTCACGCACCAGCCACGCTGCTTCCATCGCGACGAGGTAGTTTCCCATACCGGATGGTCGGTCCGGGGGGTTTCTTGCTTTGCGGTTCCGGGTCGTCCGGAGCCGACGGCGCGCACGGGAAGCCGATAATCCCGATACGTTACGAGAATCGGCCGGATCGATTCGACCCAGGATAGTCGAATCCCGACCTCGAGGCACACTCGGTTGGTCGATATTCAAGTCAGCTTTAATCGCAAGACTGCGTCGACCCGATCCCGAACGAACGACCATTATACTCTCCGCTCGGCAGGAACACTTATATACTACCTCGGTCTCCCAACGGGTGAACGCCGATGAAAACCCGCGCGTACCACGCGACGCTGTTCGCACTGTACCAACTCAGCATCGTCGTCGGCATCTTCGTGATGCCGCTCGCGATGGCGACCCGCCAGGCCGGCTACACCCTCCCGATCCACCGCGTGATCGAAACCGTCGGCGAGGCCTACGACGACGTCAGCCAAGAGTGAACTGAGGATCGTTTTCCGCCCGACGGCGCCGTCTCCCGTTCTCGAGCGGCGGCGCCGAGGAACCGCCGGTACCGGAAACGAGGGTTGTTACCGCCGATGTTTTATATGGTCCCGGCCGTAACTTTCGGTCAATGCGTACGCCTACTCACGACTCGGACTTTTCCCGAACGAGCGAGCAGCTATCGGCCGAGACGAACCCCTACGAGCCCGAAGTCGGCTCGCTACCGCGAAACGACCTCTCGACCGCCGACCTCGACAACGTCAACAAGACCGGGACGACCACGATCGGCATCACGACCGCCGACGGCGTCGTCATCGCGACGGACATGCGCGCCAGCCTCGGCGGCCGGTTCGTCTCGAACAAGAACGTCCAGAAGGTCGAGCAGATCCACCCCACGGCCGCGCTGACGATGGTCGGCAGCGTCGGCGGCGCCCAGTCGTTCATCTCGAGTCTCCGCGCCGAGGTCAACCTCTACGAGGCCCGCCGCGGCGAGCACATGAGCATGGATGCGCTCGCGACGCTCGCCGGGAACTTCGCCCGCGGCGGTCCGTTCTTCGCCATCCACCCGATCCTGGGCGGCGTCGACGCCGAGGGCAGCCACGTCTACAGCATCGACCCCGCCGGCGGCGTCATGGAGGACGACTACACCGTCACCGGCTCCGGGATGCAGCTGGCCTACGGTCACTTAGAGCAGGCCTACGAGGACGACATGTCCAACGACGAGGCCAAGACCGTCGCCGCGCGCAGCATCAAGTCCGCCGCCGAACGCGACACCGGCTCCGGCAACGGCGTGTTCCTCTGTGAGATCACCGAGGAGGGCGTCGACATCCACGGTCACCACGACTTCGAGGAAGTCATATAAGCGAACCGCCGTTCGGTCCGCCGTTTACCGTTCTTCTCGTGTTCTCGAGTCCCACCGACGACAGGAGCCAGCCACGGCTCCGTCCGCCGGATCGGGATAACAGTTATACTGTCAGTTGTTAGTTGATAACACATGGCGGAAGGCTACAATCTCGAGAGCTACGAGGCGGCCCGCGAATCGTTCGACTGGACGGATATCTACACCGAGGCCGACTGGGACGCTCCCGAGGAGATCAACGTCGCCCACGAGGTTTGCGACCGCCACGTCGCGGGCGGGGATCGGATCGCGCTCCGACAGGTCGGCGTCGACGGCGAGTCACGCACCCTCACGTTCGAGGAGCTGGCCGAGCGAACGAACCGGTTCGCGAACGTCCTCGAGGAGTGCGGGATCGAACGGGGCGAACGGGTGTTCTCCTACATGCCTCGGATTCCCGAACACTACATCGCGCTGGTGGGAACGCTCAAGCGCGGCGCCGTCTTCGGCGGGGTCAACGAACGGTTCGGACCCGACGGGATCTCCTATCGGCTCGACGACTGTGACGCTTCCGTCGTCGTGACGACGAGCGACAACCTCGAGACCGTCGAGGACGCCCTCTCCGAGGCGCCGTCGGTCGAGCACGTCCTCGTCGTCGATCGGAGTGAGGGAGTCGGCGAGCGGATCGACCTCGAGGACGCGCTCGCGGAGGCCGACCCCGAGTACGACACCGCCCGGACGGGCGGCGAGGACGACGCCCTGCTGTACTACACGAGCGGGACGACGGGGCCGGCGAAGGGCGTGTTGCACAAACACCGCTGGGTAACGGGGGTCGCGGCGACCCAGCGCTTTGCGGCCGACCTCCGCGAGGACGACGTCTACTGGTCGACCGGCGACCTGGGCTGGCTCACCGGACCGATCAACACCCTGGGCGCGTGGTTCTGGGGGACCGAACTGTTCACGTACGAGGGCGAGTTCGATCCCGAGACCTGGGCCGACCTGCTCGACGAGTACCCGATCACGGTGTTGTTCAGCGTCCCGACGGCCTACCGGATGCTCCGGGAGAACGAGGGCGTCCTCGAGGGCTGCGATCTCGATCTGCGTCACGCGCTCTCGATCGGCGAACCGCTCTCGGCGGGCGTCGTCGAGTGGGGCGAGGACGTCCTCGGCGTGACCGTCCACGACACCTACGGCCAGACCGAGACGGGCAACATGATCATCAACAACTACCCGGCGATGGAGCTGCGGCCCGGCAGCATGGGAAAACCGCTTCCCGGAATCACCGCCGACATCGTCGACCCCGAGACGGGAGAGGTACTCGAACCGGGCGAGACCGGCGAGATTGCCCAGCGTGGCGACTACCCCTGTTTCTTCGCCGAGTACTGGCGGAAACCCGAGAAGACCCGGGATTGCTTCGTCGACGGCCCCGATGGTGAGTGGTACCTCTCGGGCGATCTGGCCCACAAGGACGAGGACGGCTACTTCTGGTTCGAGGGACGGGCCGACGACGTCATCATCTCCTCTGGGTACCGGATCGGTCCCTTCGAGGTCGAGAGCTCGCTGGGCGAACACGAGGCCGTCGCTGAAGGAGCAGTCGTTCCCAAACCCGACCGCCAGCGCGGGACGATCGTCAAGGCCTACGTCGTCCCCAGCGAGGGAACGGAGCCCTCCGAGGCGGTAAAAGAGGACATCAAGACCTACGTCCGCGAGGAGCTCTCGGCCCACGAGTACCCCCGCGAGATCGAGTTCCGCGAGGAGCTCCCGAAGACGGTGACCGGAAAGATCCGACGGACCGAACTACAGGACGACGCAGTCGAGGAGGCGGACGCAACCGAAACGGCCTGAGAACGCTCGGAATCGACCCGTCAGTCGCTTCGCTGGGTCGCCTCGAGTTCGGCCTCGCGGTCGTCGAGTTCGGGGGTCTCGATGCGCTGTGCGCGGCCCGTCTCGCTCGAGCGGTAGATCGCGTCGATCACGCGCTGGACGGTCAGCGCCTCCTCGACGGTGTTCGTCTCGGGCTCGACGCCCGCGGCGACCGTCTCGAGGAATCGGGCGTCCTGTTCCTGGTGACCCGTCAGCGAGGCGTCGCCGGTGAGACTGACGTCGGCGTAGTGGTCACAGCCCGCGGTGCCGGCCTCGAGGATCTCCATGTCCGTCGCGCCGATGTCGAACTGGGCGCCCGCGTCGGTACCTCGCACGCGGAAGTCCATGCTCGGCTCGCGGTTGGTCGCCCAGGCGGCCTCGAGCGCGATCGTCCGTCCGTCCTCGCAGCGAACGAAGGCGCTGACGGAGTCGTCGACCTCGTAGGACTCGGCCGTTCCGTCCCAGGCGTCGCCGAACCCGTCGGGGTCGGCGTAGTCGTCGTCCATCCCGAACGTCGAGCGGGCGACGCCGCTGACCTCGACGACTTCGGGGAAGTCCATCGCGTACAGCGCGAGGTCGATCGCGTGGACGCCGATGTCGAGCAGCGAGCCGCCGCCGGCCAGGTCGGCGTCGGTGAACCACGAGCCGGGGCCGGGCACCCCGCGCCGTCGAACGTAGTTGGCCTCGACGTGAGTAAGCTCGCCGAAGCGGTCGCGTTGCTCGTCGAACATCGCCATCGAGGCGGCGTGGCGGTTGTGGAACCCGACCATGCAGATCCCCTCGGCCTCGGCCGCGGCGTCGGCGATTCGCTCCGCGCTCTCTACGGTGTGGGCGAGCGGTTTCTCCACGAGGACGTCCCGACCCGCCTCGAGGGCGTCGACCGTGATCGGCTCGTGAAAGCGGTTCGGCGTCGTTACGATGACGGCGTCGACGTTCTCGTCGGCGACCAGCCCCTCGTGGGTCTCGTAGGTTGCGGCGTCGAACTCGGCGGCGAACCCCTCCCGTTGTCCCTCGACGAGGTCGGCGCCGGCGACTACGTCCGCGCCGAACTCCTCGACGTTTCGGGCGTGGAGGTGGCCCATCCCGCCGAGACCGACGACGCCGACGCCGATGTCCGCTTCGATCACCGAGAAACCCCCCGTTTCTCACCCGTCGTCTCAGTTTCTGTACCGAAAACCCCGAATTTCGCCGTCGTTTGCGCGCGGTTCCAATTCATACCGGAACGCGGGCAGCGATTGAGATAAGTATTGTGTCCCGGAAATCTGTACGGCGAGGCTCATGTACGCTTCGGTACAGTACCATCGGGTGTGACCACCGACAGATACTACGGGTATTCCGACGTTACTACCGAACGGGACGTTCCGTCGCGGGAAATCGTCCGTTGATCGCGGCGGAGCCGAAACCGACCGGGCCAGCTAAGAACCTGTGGGCGGGAGCACCCGTCGATGGTCGCAGTCACGATCTGGAACGAGTTCCGACACGAACGCGAAGACGAGGACGCCGCCGCGGTCTACCCCGACGGGATCCACGAGGCGCTCGCGGACGTCTTCGCGGACGCCCACGAGGTGCGGACGGCCACCCTCGACGAGCCCGACCACGGGCTCACCGAGGACGTCCTCGAGGCCACCGACGTCCTGCTGTGGTGGGGCCACATCGCCCACGACGAGGTCGCCGACGAGGTCGTCGACCGAGTTCAGGAACGGGTTCTGGAGGGGATGGGGCTGATCGTCCTCCACTCGGGACACTTCTCGAAGGTCTTCAAGCACCTGATGGGGACGACCTGTAACCTCCAGTGGCGCGAGGACGGCGGTCGCGAGCGACTGTGGGTCGTCGACCCCGGACACCCGATCGCCGACGGGCTCGAGGAGTCGATCGAACTTCCGACGACGGAGATGTACGGCGAGCCCTTCGACGTCCCCGAGCCCGACCGCCTGGTCTTTACGAGCTGGTTCGAGGGCGGCGAGGTGTTTCGCAGCGGCTGCTGTTACCGGCGCGGGAACGGCCGGATCTTCTATTTCCGCCCGGGCCACGAGACGTACCCGATCTACGAGAACGAGGCGATCCAGCGGGTCCTGCACAACGCCGTCGAGTGGGCGAGTCCGCGTGCGGGCTCGCCGCGGACGTTCGGCGAGCGGGAGTAAGATCGCTCAGCCGCTTCGACGGGTATCGACGAGTTCGACGGTGACCTCGAGGTCCGTCCCGGTCGCGGACGCCAGGCGCTCGCGAACCGCGTCGGCGAACGCCGGCGGCTCCGTCTCGCCGGGCGGTCGCTCGACGAGGACGACCGCCGACGGTCGGTCTCCGGTGTAGACGTCCACGGGGTCGTAGTCGACGTCGACCTCGCGAAACGCCAGTTCGGCGACGGCGGGATCATCGCTCATCGCCTCGAGCTCGGTCCGAACGTCGTGTTCGACGGCCGCGGCCTGGTAGGTGCCGTAGGTGGCGCCGCCGAGGACGACCGAGAGCACCGCGATCGCGACGAGGAGGACGGCGACGCGGGACCGCAGTCGACCGTAGGCGGAGTCCACGCGGTCCGCGCGGCGGGGACGGTACCCCGAAACCCACAGCAGGAGCAACGCGGTAAGGTTGATCGAGAGCAGGTTGACGAGGACCAGCGCGCCGGCGGTGAGGACGACCGTCGGGTGTCCCCAGGCGATACCCAGTCCGACGGTCGCGGCGGGCGGAACGAGCGCGACCGCGATCGCGACGCCGACCAGCGCCGATCCGACGTCGCGGACGAGGCTGACGACGCCGGCGATCCCGGATCCGAGGGCGAGAAACAACGCGAGCAGATTCGGCGTCGTCCGTTCGTCGATCTGCGGAATCGTCGTGATGTCGAGCCCGGGCGGGAGCAACATCGTCCCCCGGAGCGCCCACCCGATCGCGGCGGCCGTCAGGACCGCGAGGGCGAGCCCGGCCGTTTGCAGGACGACCCCGCGGGTGGCCAGGTGATCGTCGTCGACCACGACGCCGACGCTCGCCGAGAGCGCGGGCCCCATCAGCGGCGCCACGACCATCGCGCCGATGATCGTCGCCGCCGAGTCGAGCAGTAATCCGGCGGTTGCGATGGCGGCGCTCACCAGGAGCAACGCGAAGTACGTCGACGCGGCGGGTGCGAGGTCTGTCGCTCGCGACTGCAGCTCTTCCCGAGAGATTCTCGTCCCGTCGAACGCGGCGGTCAGCTCGTCGGTCCTGTTCGAGACGATCGCCTCCGCAGCCGTGACCACGGCGTACGCGTCCGGATCCAGCCCGGCGTCCCGAAGCGCCGAGAGCAACGGTTCGACGGCGGCCGGCGGGACGGGAATCGAGACGAGGGCCTCGAACTCTCCCCGGCTGCCCTCCTCGGAGACGGCGTAATCGAGACCCGTCGCGTCCGCCGTTTCGAGGACGACCTCCAGTTCGCCGCGAGGAACGAACACCTGTACGAGTCGCATACCCCACATACGTCGGTCTCGGGGATAGCCTGTCCTCACGGAACGGTGACGGTTCGTGCGACGAGAACGGACCGGATCCGGCTACAGCTCCTGGCGCCCCTCGTCGGTGATCACGCTCTCGAGCAGGTCGATCGGCGTCGCGTCGTAGGAGGGGTTCTCGATCGCGAACCCCTCGGCGGGCTCGGACATCACCTCGCTGCCGGGGCGGTGCTCGTTCTCGAAGACGAACCCCTCGCCGACGATCTTCGAGGCCGAGCCGACGACCGTGACCGGGACGTCGAGCTGGGCCGCCGTCGCGGCGATGGGGAACGTTCCGACCCGGTTGTACAGCGTCTCGTCGACGATGCAGTCCATCCCGACGACCACCCGATCGCAGTCCTCCAGGTAGAGACCGTGGGCGCTGTCGGTGATCAGCGTCGCGTCGACGCCCTCCAGGTCGGCGAGCGTCCGGGCGGTCTTGCGGCCGATGTAGCGCGGTCGGGCCTCGGTGATGTAGACGTCGAACTCCTTGCCGGCCTCGACGGCCCGCTCTACGGCCTCGAGGACCGTCGAGGAGTAGTCGTGGGTCAGTAGGGTCGCGCCGTCCTCGAGGTGGGAAACGGCGTTCTTGGCGGCCAGCTCCTTTCCGGATTCGACCCGGGAGACGACCGCGTCGATTCGCTCCTGGGTGAGCTCTTTGGCCTCCGCGACCGTGTCGACGTCGGCCTCGGTGACGTCGTCGACGACCTCCCGCACGGCGTTTTGCAGCGAGGCGTGGGAGGGGTTCGCCCGGCGCAGCACCGAGCCGTTGCGCTCGAGGGCGCGCTCGTACTCCTCGAGCGTGGCGAACTCCCGCTCGAGGAGTTCCTCGAGCGCTCGCGTCGCGTTTACCGCGACTACCGAGGAGCTGTGCGTCTGCAGGTCCTTGATCTCCTCGACCGTCTCGTCGATCATACCTCTACGGATTCCCGTAACGGCAAAAGGTGTTCCGGGTATTCCGCGAGACGACGACGGGATGGGCGCTGCTCCCGTCAGTCGAACTCGAAGCTCCGAACCAGTTCGTCCGCGATGCGCTCGCGAAACTCCGCGAGGACGGTGTCGAACTGCTCGGTGTCGTCGACCGCGGCCCGGACGTCCCCGACGCGCTCCTCGGGAAGGTCGATCCGGAACTCGCGGTCGCCGACGTAGACGGGCTCGCTCTCGCTCAGGACCTTCCGGTCGATCGCGCGGAGGATCTCGGAGTCGTACCTGCCGTGGAGCTGGTTGTACGCGTTCGAGTACGCCGTCTCGAGCTCCTCGAAGTAGTGGACGTACTTCTCCTCGAACTTCTCGGGGTCGAACTCGGTCACGGGCGGTCCTCGGGGAGCGAGCGAGTAAACGGTTCGGAACCGCGGACCCGTCGGGAGTCCTCGAGCGACGACCCCTCGAGGGCGAGTCGGGTTTCCCGCAGGCTTACGTCCGCGAGCGCCCTAGGACCGTCGATGACCGTCACCGTCCGTTACACCTGTCCCCACTGCGACGCGGTCCACAGCCTCGAGCGCCCGCCCGACCTCGCGGATCGATCGGTGACGACGGTCTCACAGCCGGGCTGGGAGTACGCCGCCCCGGACGACCCCGAGCGCGAGGACGCCGACGGGATCGCCTTCGTCTGCGGCGAGGACGGCCCGACGACGGATCTCGAGGGCGAACCCGTCGAGGGCTGTGGGCGTCCCTTCTACCTCAATTTCGTCAGGTACGAGCAGGGGGTCGAGCTCGAGCCCGATCCGCCGACCTACGGCGGCCCGCGGTTCGATTTCAACGCGTGAATCGCCTCGGGGTCGAGCCCCGTTCTGGACGGACGACGAGGGAGTCCGGCGAGTGGACTGCGAGCCTGGAACATCCGCCGCTCGGGAACCACCGCTTTAGCGGTGGGTAGTTCACCGGTCCTGAGAGCGAACGACCAGTTCGTCGCCCTCGAACCAGATCCGGTAGCGGTCGATACTGAAAGAGACGGTAACTTCCTCGGATTGTTGGTCACCGACGAGCGTATCGAGTGCGTCCGGGTCGACGTACTCGTGCAGAGTGATTTCGAGTTCGGTTGCAAGTTCGGTGGGGTCGATACCTGTCACGGTTGCGAGGGCGGTGATTGCGGCGATACTCGGTGGTGTAGCCGACCAATCGTACGCTCTCTGGAAGTGAATAGTGGCCGAATCAGACGCGGTCGAATCGGAATCGCACCCGTCGCTCGCCTGGGTGTCCTCATCCATAGCCGGCCTATGCTAGTGGGCCACATAAACGTACTGTGATTTTTCGAGTGAATGCCGGTGTGTCTCTACGGCTCTCGTTTTCGGAGAGTCGTCGCGTAAAGCCCCCTCGAAGGGCGGCGGGGCTATTCGGCTCGCCTAACGCGTCCTCCTCGAGAGACGAACCCTCGGGCCGAAACGACGACCACGGCCGCCCGAATCGAAACCGCAACACTTCTCACAGACGTAGGGTTCAAGGCGTCTTTTCCCGTAGCCGCGGGTAGTGACCCGGGACCTCATCGCGGTGTTGTTCGGCGACCCGTTCGCCGTGATGAACACGATCGGGTTGGTCGCGTTCGCGCTCGTCGGCTCGAGCAAGGCGATCCGGGAGCGGTTCGACCTGTTCGGCATCGCCGTCGTCGGACTGGCGATGGCGTTCGCCGGCGGGATGACGCGCGATATCTTCGTGGCGCGTGTCCCGTTGGCGCTGCAGTCGCCCCTCGAGATCGCGCTCGGACTGCTCGGCGTGGGGTTAGCGATCGCCCTGAGCATCGTCCTGAAATCGCCGGACGAACACCCCATCACGCTCGTTTCGGACGCGATCGGACTCGCCGCCTTCGCCACGACGGGTGCCATCGTCGCGACCGAGACGGGCGTTTCGGCGTTCGGCGTCGTCGCGATCGCGACGATCAACGCGGCAGGAGGTGGCGCGGTCGCCGACATCCTGCTCGATCGATCGCCCTTTATCCTCCTCGAGGACTTCTACGCGAGCTGTGCGGTGCTGGGCGGGAGCGCGTACTGGCTCGCCGAAACGGTGGGGGCGACCGAGGGAACCGCTGCCGCGGCGTGTGCGGCGGTGACGCTCGCGACCCGGTTAGTTGCGGTGTCGTACGACTGGCGTCTCCCGACGGCACAGAAGCTGGGGTCGCTTCGCAACTAGTCGCGCCGACCGGGGGAACGGCGGGGGTGGTCTCACCCCCGCACCGCCGGGTTCTACCCCTCGCTGCAGTCGCGAGCGCATCGTCCGCGTTCGTTTCTCCGTCCGCCCCGCCACGTCCGGATCGCGCCTCTCCGGTCGGGACGGCGACGCCCGTATCCGAACACAACCCTTTTCGACGGCGGACCGTTCCCTCCGGTATGGACGAAGCCGCCGTTCGCGACCGCCTCCGGACGGTCGAAGATCCGGAGCTCGAGGACGACATCGTCTCGCTGGGGCTCGTCAACGAGCTCTCGGTCGAGGGCGAGGAGGTCGACATCGACCTCGCGCTCGGGGCGCCGTACTCCCCGACCGAGACCGACATCGCCGGCGAGATCAGGGAGTTGCTCCTCGAGGAGGGCCTCGAGCCGAACCTGTCGGCGAGCATCCCCGATCGGGACGCCAACGCCGCCTCGGCGGACGAACAGGTGCTGCCGGGGGTCAAAAACGTCATCGCGGTCGCCTCCGGGAAGGGCGGGGTCGGCAAGTCGACCGTCGCGACCAACCTCGCGGCCGGACTCTCCCAGCTGGGCGCCCGCGTCGGCCTGTTCGACGCCGACGTCTACGGACCGAACGTCCCGCGGATGTTCGACGCCGACGAGCCCCCGATGGCGACCGAAGAGGAAACCCTCGTTCCGCCCGAGAAGTACGGCGTGAAGCTGATGAGCATGGCTTTCCTCACCGGCGAGGACGACCCCGTCATCTGGCGGGGGCCGATGGTCCACAAGGTCATCACCCAGCTCACCGAGGACGTCGAGTGGGGATCGCTGGACTACCTGATCGTCGATCTGCCGCCGGGTACGGGCGACACCCAGCTGACGATGCTCCAGACGATGCCCGTCACGGGCGCGGTGATCGTCACGACCCCCCAGGACGTCGCCCTGGACGACGCCCGGAAAGGGCTCGAGATGTTCGCCAAACACGACACCGTCGTGCTCGGCATCGCCGAGAACATGTCGACGTTCGCCTGTCCCGACTGCGGCGGCGAACACGACATCTTCGGCTCGGGCGGGGGCGAGGAGTTCGCCGAGACCCACAACATGCCCTTTTTGGGATCGATCCCGCTCGACCCGACCGTCCGCGAGGGCGGCGACGGCGGGGAGCCGACCGTCGTCTCGGACGACGGCGAGACCGGGGACGCGTTCCGGACGATCACCGAGAACGTCGCGAACAACACGGGAATCGTCCACCGGCGCGCCGTCTCGCAGTCGTCCGAGCGGGAGTCACACGCGCCGAACCGATGACCGACGACGAGTTCGAACCCGACCCCGAACGGGTCGTCGCGCTCCGCGAGATCGCCGACGAGATACGCGGCGAGAGCAGCGAGCGAAAGCAGTTGGCAAACATCCTCTACCGGACGAGCGACCTCTACGACGAGAGCGAGGACACCTCGCCCGAGGAGATCGTTCGCAACGTGAAGTTCATCCTCGAGGTCACGGAACGCGGCGGGCTGGGTCGCTGACGGGGCTGTCGCTCGGATTCGCCGAAATCGGTCCGGCCGTGCTACCCTTTCGGAGTCCGTCGCCGCCCTTTGAACGAACGCGTCTCGGACCGCTCGCTCTACTCCGTCTCTAGGATGCGGCGTAGATTCTCACCCTCCTCCCGCATGTGCTCCCGGACGGCGTCGAACTCCCGCCGGTTGAGCCGCGCGCCGATCGGTCCCGTTCGCACCTCGATTCGCTGCGTGAGTTCACAGCCGGTCGGACGAGGATCGATGGTGAAACTGATATGGGGCATGAGAAGGCCGACCAGCCGCGGCGTCGGTTTGAACTCGATGTACCGATCGGGGTCCACGTTCGTGAACCGAACCGTCTTCCGCTGGAGCTTCCCCGCGATTCGCTCCTCGAAGTAGGCTTCTCCGCCGCTTACGAGCCCGTCCGCGTCGACCCACCGAAATTCGATGTGGTCGGGGTGCCACCGTTCGTAGTTCTCCGCCATCGTCTCGAAGAAGTGGTACACCTCTCGAGGCGACGCCTCCACCTCCGTGGACTCTTCCAGGATCATCCGTCACTCACCGATCGAGCGCCCTCGAATATAGCTGTGCCCGGCGTTCGGTCGGCTCACGTCGACACTCGACGGGATCTGCGAGCGAGCGCTTCGTCTCGCGACCAGGCGCGTCGCTTTTGGTTCCCTGCCCCGAGACCCCACTGTGGACGCGAATCAGCGAACCCGCGCGAACCCGTACGGTATGGACGAGGACTGCCGGAACTGTCCGGCGCTCTGTGAGACGCGCACCCAGGTCGTCCACGGCTACGGCGACGTCGGGGCGGACTTCCTGTTCGTCGGGGAACGACCCACGGCGCGGGCCGACGAGGTCGGGGTGCCGTTTCTCGCCGACGACTCCGAGGAAAGCGGCGACGGCACGTCCCTGCGACGAATCCTCGAGCGACTGGGCCTCTGCGACGCGACCTCGCCCGACGATCGCCCCGAGCTCGAGAACGTCTACCTGACGAACCTTACCAGGTGTCGCGACCCCGACCGAAAGCCGACGGACGAGGAGATCGGCAACTGCGAGCCCTACCTCAACGCCGAGATCCGGATGATCAACCCCGAGATCATCGTCCCCGTCGGCGAGCGCGCCCTCGCCGAGATCGGCGTCGAGTACACGACGACGCCCGTCGAGGAGCTCGACCTCGAGACCCACCACGCGACGACGATCCGCGGGCGCGGGTTCGAGCTCGCGCCGATGATCGAGCCCCGCGAGCAGACCGACGCCCGGACCCAGGCGTGGCTCGAGCGCTTCGCGGAGCTGATGGCCTCCGACTACAGGCAGACGAAGGGGCGACGGAGCCGGTAGTTCGACTACCAGTACGGGTTTCGCAGCGTCCGCGCCGACCGCGCGCCGACGAGGGTTAGCGCGCCGACGACGGCGACCGCGACGACGAGCGAGCCGACGGTCGGCGCGAGCCACTCGCCGGGTGTGCCGACGACGTAGCCGGCGAGAACACCGCCGACGCCGATTCCGGCGACCAGTGCGACCGCGAGCGTTCCGACCAGTCCGGCGCTCGAACGCGAGTCCATACCGGTACACTGGCCCCGGTCCACATAGTTCTACGCCGGCGACGAGACGGATCGAACGGGAGCCGCCGCGTTCAAGGCCGGGCGCGACCGAGGGTCGCGTATGATCGTCGTCGTCCCCGTCGACCCGCCCCGCGAGGGGCTCGTCCTCTCGTCGCTCGCCGACCGAACCGTCCTGACCGAGGCCGAGGTCCACGAGCTCTACGAGGCGAGCGTCGTCGACGTCGTCCGCGCCGTCGCGGCGAGCGGCGGCGACCTGCTCGTGAACTACCGCGACGAGGGTACCCTCCCCGACTCGATTGCGGCCGATCCCGAGGCCGAGGCCCGCGAGCTGGCCACCGCCGCGCTCGGCGACCTCGAGGACGTCCGGTTCGAACGCCAGGTCGGCTCGACCCGTTCGGCCCGGATCGGGAACACGGTCACGCACCTCCTCGAGCGGGAGGACGCAACCAGCGTCGGCGTCCTCGAGCCGACGGCGCCGCTGGTCGCCCGCACCGATATCGACGGCGCGGCGATGTCGCTGCGGCGCCACGACGTCGTCCTCGGGCCGTCCTCGGGCGGCCGAACCTACTTCGCGGGGTTTTCGGAACCGATCGACTTCGCGGACGCCCACGCGGTCCCCGAGCTGACGACGCTCGCCGAGCGGGCCGACGCGGACGGGCTCGACGTCGGATTCGCCCCGGCGGTGCCGACGATCGCGATCGAATCCGGACTGTGCGCGACGATCGCGGGCGGCCGGGCTCGGGCGATTACGGACCGTTCCGCGGGGGCGACGACGACGGCGATCGCCGACGATCTGGGGCTGCGCGTCGGCGAGGGAGGGCGGATCGAACGCGAGTAGACCGATAACCCTTTTTGAGCGGGTAGAGAAGGAGTGAGTGAGGTGGGGTGGCAGAGCGGCCTAACGCGCCTGCCTTGAGAGCAGGTGGCTGTCAAGCCTCATGGGTTCAAATCCCATCCCCACCGTTTTTCGGCGAACAACTGCGACGAGCCTCGCGAGGAGCACGTGAGCCGAAAAACGAAACGGTGGGATTTGAATCAGGGAGTGCAGCGAGCACGGCGAGCGGATCGACCGTGGTTCAAATCCCATCCCCACCGTTGCTGTCGCGAACAAATTCGTGAGCGACAGCAACGACGATGGGATTTGGATCAGACCGAGGTTCTGCGGACGCGGTGAGCAGGTTCTCGGGCGTGGTTCGAATCCCATCCCTACCGCCTTTCCCCCAGATCGAGTGTCTTTAGGCCGCGTGGGGACCCGTCGTCGGACCGGAACGCGGTGCGGTTAGCGGTAGACGCTCCGATAGCGCTCGCGGTACTCGAGCACGCCGAGCCGGGCGCGGCGCCGCGAGCGGAACCCGAATCCGACCGCAACGCAGTCCGGCTCCTCGCACTCCCAGCTGAACGTCCCCGTCCGTGGGTTCCGTGCAACCGCGACGTCCGTGTCGCATCGCGGACACCGCCACCCCCACTGGACGTTGCCCGCCGATGGCCTCGAGTCCGTCATGCCAACCCGTCTCGAGAGAAGTGGTCAGGACGGAAAGCGGTCGGGCTGTACATGGTGTCGCTATTTACCACGGTCGCGGACGTAGAATAGTAAGAGAGAGTGAACGTGCGTGTGTCTTGTGGGAGAGCCACTCGCTCGAGACGAGTGGCGACGTGATCGGGTCCGGGCTCGGAAACGGAGGTCGGGAACGAAAGTTACGGCGACGAACCGGCCGCTACCGGTAGGAGAGCTCGAGCTCGAGCGCCCGGTTCAGCACCTCGTCGTCGTAGCGCTCCGCGGTCTGGTCGGGGCGGCGGTCGTGGATCGCCCGCACCGTTCGCACGGTGTTCCGGAAGTTCTTGAACGTCGCCTCGTCGACCATCTGGCCGTCGATCGTCACGGCGCCGGTGCCCTCGCGTTTGGCCTCGTTGAACCGCTCGATCTTGTGGACGTCGCGCTCGAGTTCCTCGGGCGTGGGCATGTGGATCGTGTTGGCCTGGATCGTCTGCTTGGGGTACAGCGACCAGGAGCCGTCCAGCCCCAGCCGGGCCTCGCGTTCGACCTGGTCGGCGTAGGCCTCGGCGTTGTAGAACGTTAGCCCGGCGCGCTCTTTGAACAGGTCGTCGAAGGGGCCGCCGATCGCGAGCAGCCCGCCCGCGCTGGCCTCGTTCGACAGCGCCTCGAGCAGGCCGTCCCAGCGGGGCATCCCCTCGCCGAGGTCGCGACCGCCCAGTTCGGCCGCGTAGTCGACGGGCCCGAAGATCAAGGCGGTGAGTCGGGAGTCGGCGCCGAACTTCGCGATCTCGCGCAGGTCCGAGCGGGCCCGCCCGGTTTCGACGATGATCGAGAGGTCGATCGAGCCGTCGGGATAGCCGTGCTCGCGTTCGGCTTCGGCGACGACGCCGGCGGCGCGCTCGACGTCCTCGAGGCGGCCGACCTTCGGGACGACGACGCCGTCGATCTCGTCGCCGAGCTCGGCGACCAGGCGGTCGATCTGCTCGCGGCCCTTCTCCCGATACTCGCCGTCGTCGTAGGCCCACTCGACGCGGGGGTGGATCTCGCCGGGGAACTCGTGGTCGGGCACGCGATCGATCGTGTTCTCGAGCCCCTCGGCTTTCATGTCGGGTGCGGTGCCGTCCTCCAGATCGGGGACGAGCCAGTCGGGCGCCTGGAACCCCTCGGCCTCGAGCGCGGAGACGAGGTACTTCGCTGTCTCCTCCTTCGGGACGGCGGCGGGTGCGGTCTGGAACGTGCGACAGAGTCGGATCTCGGTATCGTCGGTCATGCGTGTGGATGTGTCTGCTGTGATCGGGAACGGACGGTCAGCGGGCGGTTCACCTCGAGCGCTTGCGGATCTCCGCGGTGCGGGTGCCGGAGTAGACCGGTTCGTCGTTCTGGTTGAACGCGATGTGTTCGAAACGGACGGTTCCCGCTTCGTCGTGGTCGGAGTCGTCCGTCGCCTCGAGCACGCGCGTGAACGCGTAGACGGTATCGCCGGGCGTGACGAACGTGTGGAACCGCTCGTCGTCGAACCCGACCTCGCGGTAGGTGTCCTCGTCGGAGCGAGCGTGACCCAGCGCCGTCGATCGGGTGACGTCGCCGTAGGTGACGATGTCGCCCGACGGCGAGTCGGCCATGACGTCGGCGTTGTGGTGCTGTTTGGCGGTGTTCAGCGTCGCCAGTGGCAAGCCGGCGACGGTCGTGTCGTCCTGCGTTCGCCCTCGTTCGTGGCGGTAGGCGACCGCGGCGTCGCGGTCGTCGGCTCGCTCGAAGGCCTCGACGAAGTCCTCGAAGGAACCACCCTCGGGCGTGACGAACTCGTTCGGGAGCGCGGGCTCGTCGCCGTCGGGCTCCTCGGCCGTCGCCGCGGTTCCGCCCCCGTCGGTCGAGACCGGGTCCCGACGCGGGATCATGTTCGTCCGCTCGTAGGAACACAGCACCTCGTCGGTCTCGGCGTCCCGTCCGCGGGTGCGCCAGGTGACGATCCCGTACTCGGGCCGGGAACTCGAGGTCGCCGTCGAGACGACCTCGCTCTCGACGCGCAATTGGGCGCCGGCGTAGACCGGGGCGCCGGGAAACCGGACGTCGGTGCGTCCGAGGAAGTAGCCGCCCTTCTCGCTTAAGTCCTCGACGGTGATGCCCAGCGTCGCGGCGGTGAGGTAATCGGGATGGACCGGCGGCTCCTCGAAGCCGCGCTCCCGGGCGGCGTCGGTCCGCCAGTAGGACGGATCGTGGTTCAGCGTCTGGCTCATCCAGGACTCGTTGCCCCACCGCGTGAGCGTGAGCCCGGGATCGTGTTCGATCAGGTCGCCCTCCGCGAACGCCTCGAAGTAGTTGCCCTTCTCGCGTGTCTCGGCGCGCTCGAGCGCGCTCGAGAACGTCTCTGCGTCGGTCCAGTCGATCGATCGCGGCTCGCTTCGCTCGCCGCTTTCCGTTCCGGCGTCGCCTTGTGACTCTCTAGTCATCTGCGGCCACCTCGTCGGTGTTCGTCCGTCGTCGGTCTCTGTTCCGTCTGTTGACGGTTCGTCGCATCTCGTTTTCCACGATCATGTAGCCCTCGTCGAACCCCATGCCGGGCTTTGCCAGCACCTGCGCGGCGTCGGTCGCGAGCGCGACGTGTGCGCAGGCGCGTGCGGAGGTTTCGGTTTCGTTGCAGGTACCGCCCAGATAGGCGCGGGTGTCGGTTCCCTCGCAGTACCTGACCGCCTGGCCGCTGCGGTGGATCCCGCCGAGGTCGGGGGTCTTGATCTGGACGACGTCGGCCGCGCCCCGATCGACGAACGCCCGCACGTCCTCGAAGGTGTTACACCACTCGTCGGCGACGATGTCGACGCCGACGTCGGCATCGGCCAGTCCCTCGCGGAGTTCGACCATCGCCTCGATCTGGGCCTCGCGGTCGCCGACGTCCATCGGCCCCTCGATCTGGATCGGGTAGGGTGTGGCAGCCTCCTCGAGCGCCCGGAAGTAGTCGACCACCGCCTCGCGGTCGTAGGGGGCGCCGAAGACCTCGCCGATCATCCCGTAGACGTCGATGTGGAACCGGGGTTCGTAGCCCTCGGGGCCGAGTTCCTGCGAGCGCTCGGCGAGCCACTCGACGTACTCGAGTAAGGTCTCGCCGTCCTCGCCGATCTTCTCGACGCTGTTGATCAGTCCGTGGGGCAGGACGGGGACGCCCTTGACGAACATCTTCTCGGTGTTGACGTAGCGGTTGTCGCCGGACTGGCCGAAGACGGGAACGGGTTCGGTCGCCGGTTCCGTGCCGAGCTCGTCCGCGAGGACGTCGGTTCGGGAACGACCCGAACCGTGGGCGGCCGCGGCAAGCAGCGCCTGGGAGACGCCGTAGCGGATCGCCGTGTGGAGCCGGCTGCCCTCGAACTCGCCGTTCTCGAGCAGGTCGGCGTTCGCGAGGAAGTTGCCCGCCTCGCGGCCGACCAGTTCCTCGGCGACGGGGCCCTCGACGACGGGGGCGTACTCCTCGGCGCGGAACAGCGGATCGCGTCCACCCGCGCCCGAGTACTGGACCGCGGCGCAGTCGCCGCGGTGGACGCTGCCGTCCTCGAGTTCGACGTCGACGATCAGCGTCTCGCCGGCCTGGCGGATCTCGTCGAACCCCTCGGTGACGGGGTCGCCGTCGTAGGTGAACCCGTCCTGGACGGCGCCCTCCTTGATCGCGCGCTGGTCGTCGAAGAAGAACCCGCTGTAGCCCGGGGTGGCGTGGATCGCCTCAATCCGCACTGCCGACACCTCCCTTCCCCTGCGGGCGGCCGATGAGTTTCCCGTCGCTGATCGCGTCGACGTCGTCGGCGACCATCCGAAACGACTCCTCGCGGCCCTCGGTGTCGGCCCGCTGGGAGAGCCGGGCCTTGTGGATCTCCTTGATGTCGTCGTCCATCTCGAGGTCGGCCCACTCGAAGATCCGAACCCGTCCGTCGTCGTCCCGGGCGGGCAACACCGCGCCCTTCGCGCTGTCGCTGGGCGCGAAGGGGACGTCGAGCGCCCCCGAGTCGAAGGCCTCGATCGTCCCCCGAACGACGTCGCCGTCGCCGTGGGCGAAGATCGTGTCCATGAGACACCGCGTCTCCCGTTCGATCAGGTCCTGTTCCTCCGCGATACCGTCGATGTCGATGTTTTGCTCGATCGCCATGTCGATGACCTGTCGCGTCGTGCGGAGCCCGGCAGCGTTGGCCTCCTTGGTCGGAACGCCCTGGAACTCCTGGGGCGACTTCGTGATAACCTTGTCCGGCTGTGCGATGGCGGCGGTCATTCCGCCGAGGCTGATGACGCCGTTAGCGCGGGCCTCGTCGGGCGGGAACCCGCCCATCCACTCGTGAAAGACCGTCGTCACGCAGACCTCGTCGGGGAGGTACTCGTCGCCGAGCTTCTGGAGGGCGTTCAGGGCGGCGACGTCCTGGACGACGTTGCCGACCTGTCCGTACCCCAGCGTGATCGAGCGCACGCCCTGCGTGGCGGCGAGCTGGCCCTCGACGATCATGATCGCGATCGCGATCGACGGGGGAACGAGGGTTCCCGTCAGCGGGCCGAACGGCTCGCGGTTGATCCGCACGCCCCGCTCGGTGTAGGCGCCCGCCAGTCGATCCACGAACTGCCACTTCTCGATGGTCTCCTCGAGTCCGTGGCGCTTCGTGTAGGGGATGTTGTAGGATATCGGTCCGCCCTCGAAGCTCTGGAACCCGCCCGCGAAGGTGATCGCCGCCAGGAGGCGGGCGTCGGGAGTGCCGTGGCGGACCTCGATCGGAGCGTCGAGGGCGTCGATCAGCTCGCGACAGCCCTCGATCCCGTGGTTGACCGCGGGGAAGCCGTTGAGGGTGTCCTCGCCGGTCTCGCGGGCCTTCTCGAGGCCTTCCTGGGCTTTCCCGTACTCGTTGTCGCGCGTGTAGGAGTCGATCGTCGTCGGGAGTAGATCCGCCTTCCCGTCGTCCTGGAGGTACTCCAGCAGCTCGATCTGGTCGTCGAGCCGCGGAACACCAGCGCGCGGCTGCAGGAGGGGTTTGTCCGCGGATTCGAGCACGTCGGCGAAGCGTTTGCTCGCCGGCAGCGACTCGTGGTAGCGGATCGCCTCCTCGAAATCGACGTCGCCGCCGGTGGACCAGCCGGACCGAATCTCGTCGTCGATGCGCCGTAGCTCGTCGGACGGAATGCGTTCGTCGCGTATCATCGAGTGTGGACTATGACGTAACGGTGACCTGCTCGGATTCGGAGGTGGTCACGTGGAGGTCGCGCTCGAGGGCGGCGATGGCCTCCTCGGGGTCGGTCTCGGAGTCGAAGACCCGATCGAACCCG
Organism: Natronococcus jeotgali DSM 18795; assembly: GCF_000337695.1. Lineage (GTDB taxonomy): Archaea > Halobacteriota > Halobacteria > Halobacteriales > Natrialbaceae > Natronococcus > Natronococcus jeotgali. The sequence goes on along the minus strand of NZ_AOIA01000148.1, from coordinate 8,990 downwards.
AGTTCCTCGAAGGTCTCTCGGGTCTGCTCGAAGTCGTCCTGCCCGACGGCGAGGTTGCCGCCGATGTAGGTCATCGCGTCGACATCGGCCTCCTCGAGGACCTCGTGGAACCCCTGGCAGTCCTGCTCGGCGTGACCGTAGAGCGAGGAGACGAGTACCGCCTCCGCCGAGTGGGCTACCGCTGCCTCCGCGAACTCCTCCTGGGAGGTCTGGACGCCGAGGTTGACGACGTCGAAGCCAGCTGCGCTCAGGGCCTGCTCGAGGATCGTAATGCCAACGACGTGGGCGTCGGAGCCGATCACGCCGAGGACGACCGTTCGGGACATCGTATCCAGAACCATGAGGAATACCCGTATAAAGTTAATGGTTGATCATGATAATACTCCTTAAACAGCCTAGCACCACCACCGTGAGAAACAACCACACCTTCATGATCTATTGCAAAGGTTTTTGCGCCTGTCCCGAACACTCGCCTCCATGGGCGCACTGTCGAATCTGCGCGTGATCGATCTGACGCAGGTGCTGGCCGGCCCGTACTGTACGATGCTGCTCGCGGACATGGGCGCCGACGTCGTGAAGATCGAGCGTCCCGGCGGCGACCTGATCAGGTCGAACCCGCCCTTCCTCGAGGACGCCGACGACGAGGCCTACGGCGGCTACTTCCAGAGCGTCAACCGCGGCAAGCGCAGCCTCGAGCTCGATTTCAACGACGAGTCCGACCGCGAGGACTTCCTCTCGCTGGTCGAGGAGGCCGACGTCGTCGTCGAGAACTACCGCTCGGGGACGATGGAGAAGTACGATCTGGGCTACGAGACCCTCACCGAGTACAATCCGGAGCTGATCTACTCCTCGATCCGCGGGTTCGGCGACCCGCGCACGGGCGAGACCCACCGTCAGGGCCAACCCTCCTTCGACCTCATCGCGCAGGCGCTTGGCGGCGTGATGGAGATCACCGGTCACGAGGACGGCCCCCCGACGAAGGTCGGCCCCGGAATCGGCGACCTCTTTACGGCGACGCTGAACTGCATCGGCATCCTCGCCGCGGTCAACCACCGCGAACAGACCGGCGAGGGACAGTACGTCGACACGGCGATGTACGACGCGATGCTCAGCATGACCGAGCGCGCCATCTACCAGCACTCCTACACCGGGGAGGCGCCCTCCCGCCGCGGGAACTCTCACCCGACGCTGTTTCCCTACGACGCCTTCGAGACCGCCGACGGGTACGCCGTGGTCGCCGCTTTCGGCACCAACCACTGGCGGGAGGTCTGCGAGGCGATGGACCGACCCGACCTGGCCGCGGAGTACCCCGAAGCCGCGGATCGCCTCGAGCACCGAGAACGGTTGCGCGAGGAGATCGCCGCGTGGGCCGGGAAGATGGAGACGGAGACGCTCGTTGACACCCTCGAGGGACGGGTTCCGGTCGCTCCCGTCCAGAGTACCGACGAGATCTTCGACGATCCCCACGTCCGCGACAGGGAGATGCTCGTGCCCGTCGAACAGCCCGGCGCCGACGGAACCGTCGAGATCGCGGGTTCGCCGATCAAAATGACCGAGACCCCGCCCGAGCCCGGCGGGCGGGCGCCGCTGCTCGACGAACACCGCGAGGAACTGCTCGAGGACGACGAGCCCGAGCGCACCGACGCCGGAACGGCGGCCGACGACTGATCGACAGCAGGTGGGTACCGCCCGCCGAACTGACCCGCGGCGGGATCGAAACGGAGAGTAATCCTTTTGCGCCCCCCACACACACCTCGGAGTATGGACTGGCCATTCGACCCCGACGGGGAGCAGGGCAGCGAGGGAATGCGGAAGTTCGACATGCGGATCATCGCCGACAAGGTCGACGAAGAGGAGGACTTCCCGATGGACCGCGACGAGTTCGTCGCCGAACACGGCGACGACCCGATCCGGATCAACTATCAGCGCGTCGTCCCGATGCGGGAGATCTTCGAGTACGTCGAACCCGAGGAGTTCGAGACGATGGTGGATATGCACAAGGCCGTCGGCGCGGCGATGCGCGCGGGCGACTTCTGGGAGTACCACCCCCAGGGAAGCGACCCGGAGAAGAAACGCGCCTGAGCCGTCACGGATCTGGATTACGTACCACTTATACGACGCCGTTCGAAACCTTCGGGTACCGTGACGAACACGCAGGTTACGCTCCTCCAGATCGACAACTACGGGCCGTGGACCGTAACGCCCGAGCCGCGGCGGGAAGCGGACCTCCAGACGCTGCAGTCGCGGCTGTACGCCGACGTCTCCCAGTTCGTCGGCACCCGCGACGGCTACGTCTTCTTCACCCGCTTCGACAACATCATCGCCGTCACGAACGGACTCTCCCTCGAGGACCACGCGTTGCTCCAGGAGTCCGTGGACAACCGCTATCCCGTCACGCTCAGCCTCGGCGTCGCGACCGGACGGACGCCGGCGCAAGCGCTCTCGGACGCGACCGCGCTGCTCCAGGAGGCCGGCAGCGCACAGGACAAGAACCGTCGAGAGTGTCTCGAGGGACGAACTATCGACGACGCCCACCGTACCGACGGCGACGTCCAGATTGCCCACTTCGACGTCATCGACGCGACGGGCGAGTACACCGACGAGCTCAACGCGTTCGATACGTTCATCGAGATCGAACAGGGATACGCCTCGCTCATGCGATACATGCGACGGGCCCACGACAGCCTCGCCTTCTTCGTCGGCGGCGACAACGTCATCGTCGTCTGTCCCGACCTCGAGGCCGACGCCTACGAGGAGGCGATCCACCACGTCGAGGACGAGGCCGACGTCGAGCTCCAGGTCGGGGTCGGACGCGGCGACGTCGCCCACGAGGCGGGCATGGCCGCCAAACACGCACTCGAGGGCTGTCGAGCGAACGGGACCAGAGTCGAGCTCGACTGGTAACGGCTCGAGCGGGCTCGCTCGCCGAATCTCGACGACCGCTCTCGAATCACGTACGTTTGTCACGCGTTCACTTAACCGTGCCGGAGATAGTTTTTAGCCGGTCCGAGGGGTGTGTACACATATGGAACAGGAACTGTCCGTCAGGGAGGTCCTGACGACCGAATACGTCGGCGTCAGCGAGTCGGATTCCGTCCTGGAGACCGTCCGCCTGATGCGCGAGGAGCGGGCGGGCTGTGTCCTGGTCGTTCGCGGCTCGGAACCGGTCGGCATCATGACCGAATGGGACGTACTCGGACTCGTCGCCGAGGAGGGCGATCCCGCCGACACGACCGTCGGCGAGGTGATGACCAGTCCGGTGATCACCGTCGGCGCGGGGTGGTCCCTGGCCGACGCCGCGACGACGATGGGACGGCAGAACATTCGAAACCTGGTCGTCGAAAGCGACGACGGGATCGTCGGCGTGCTCACCCAACGCGACGTCATCGCGGCGGCCGGCTCCTTCCAGGGTGCGACGAGCGGTACCGTCGAACCGCCACTCGAAGCCGACCGACCGATCGACCAGTCCAGAAGCCCCGGTCCGGGCGAGGACCTCGACGCCGAACCGTTGCCCAACGGCGGCGACGAGTTCTCGACGCAGGGGGTCTGTGAGGCCTGTGGCTCGCTCGCGGATTCGCTGTGGGACGCCAACGGGCGGTTGGTCTGTTCGGACTGTCGCTCGGTGTGATAGCAAACTCTTTTTGACCCTGTCGCCGACCCGTCGACAATGCCTCCGGAGACACCGGTCGTCGAGCCGGCGACCCAGGCGGATCTCCCGGCGATCACCGAGCTGTGGGTCCGGCTCGCTCGCGGTCAGCGTACCCACGGCTCCTCGGTTCGCGCCGCGGAAAACCGGGAGACGATGCGGGAACTGCTCGCCGGCCACCTCCACACCGACGGCCTACTCGTCGCCCGCTTCGAGGACTCTATCGTCGGTTTCGTCTCGTTCTCGCTCGAGCGGGGCGCCCTCGAGCTCGAGGCGACCCGCGGACTGATCTCGAACGTGTACGTCGAGCCCGCCGCCCGCGGGTACGGCGTCGGAACGGCGCTGCTCGAGGCCGCCGAGGACGCCCTCGCCGATCGGGGCGCGGCGGTCGTCGTGCTCGAGGTGCTGTCGGACAACGAGGCGGCCAGACGGTTCTACCGAGGGCGCGAGTACGAGCCCTACCGGGTGTCGATGCGACGATCGCTCGAGGACCGATCGGAAAACGATACACACTCAAAGGAGGACGGGTAACTCTCCCCTGGGCCAGGGGAGCATGGGCGGTTCATGCACTCGACTTGTAATCGAGACTTCGTGGGTTCGAATCCCACCCCTGGCTTGGCGTCGCGAGCACTCTCGCGAGCGACGGACAGCCGCGTGGGTTTGAAGGAGAGAACGGCCTCGCCGTGACCGTCGTTCGAATCCCACCCCTGGCTTGCCAGGCGGACGCGGATCGCCGTTCCTCTCACTTTTCGTAGTAGATCAGCTCCCGGAAACGAGCGGATCGGAGCGGTCGTCGTACCGTCGGAACGGACTTTCAGTTGGCTCGAGTTGTCACGAGCGGCGGTTGGGTCGATCCGTTTCGATCGATGCGCCGGTCGGCGTTGCGCTTCATCGCGGGCTAATTCGACGACAGCCGGATATAGTTCCGAAATCGATCCGCTGAACCGGGTGAAAATTCCGTAGTGTTCTGTTGCAGCCAGCACAACATCGCGGGACGTATAAGTTCTACGGGCGGGTCCGCGTGAAACTGTTCTATTTTGGTACTCGTCGGCGGTGGCGGCGTTATTTCTGCGCTAAATCAAACCGCCAGTACGGGGTAACGTCCCCCCACTTCGGCCGGAAAACAGTTGAATCGCGCCGTTCGTGAACTGACATCCTTTCATCTCAAATTACTTCGAGTATATGTATAACCGATCCGTTTCTACGGAAAGTCGTAATGTCGAACGACTCTGGTAGATGGCTGACAGGTAGACGGTCGTATCTGAAAGGATGCCTTGCTGGTCTCGGAACGCTTTCGGTCGCCGGGATGACGTCCGCGTCCACGGACGCGAGCGCGAGCGAAGACGACTACAGCAACGTCGTCGATATAGTCGAGGCGGGTGCGGACCCGAACGGGAACGAGTCGATCACCTCCGTCGTACAGCAGAACATCGCGGACGACACGCTGCTGCGGTTCCCGGAGGGGGAGTACTACATGGACTCCCAGGTGCGGTTTACCGGGTTTGACAACGTCGGTATCGTCGGTGACGGTGCGACGCTCGTCCCCGCCAGCTACAGCTCGTTCGACGGACCGCAGTACCGCCTGTTCCGTCTGGGAACGAGCGGATCCCCGGGTGAATCCCTCTGGTTCGAGGGGTTCGACGTCGATCAGACCGCCGCGAACACGGGGATTCGCGTCATCAGCGCCGAAGTGAGTGACGAACTCGTCGTTCGAAACGTCTTCGTCCACGGCGTTCACGACAGCGGAACCTGGGGCCCGGCCCTGTTCAACATCACCGACTCCGACGGCGTCGGCCTCGTCGACTGCTTCCAGGCGTTCGACGGCGGGGAGCACGTCGACGAAACGCCCAACGGCGGCCGCTGGCGCGGTGCAACCGGGATCATTCTCAACGGCAACCACCGGGGCCACATTACGTTTAAGGAGTGCGTGGTCGGCGGGTTCCCGGACAACGGCCTGTACGCCTCCGGCGGCAACGGCCGCATCGATATCGAGGGCGGCTGGTACGAGAACAGCGCGACCGCCTCGGTCCGCCTCAGCGGGAACGAGGGATCGATCTCCGAGACGATCCTCGCCGTCGACGACAATCCGACGGGCGCGGAGGGACAGCACGCGGTTCGTCTCGACCAGGGGAACTTCACGCTCTCGAACGTCACCGTCGACACGCCGAACCCGAACGGCGAGTCGATGCGTATCATGGACGGCGTCGACTCGGTCACCGTCGAGAACACGCTCGTCAAGTCCGGCGGACAGTCAACGGCCGTTCGGATCGACGACGGCGCCGGCGACGTCACTTTCGAGAACTCCGAGGTCGATATCGACGGCGGCGGCTTCGCGTTCCGCGTCCTCGGCGACGACGCGGGCGAGGTCGTGCTCGAGGACGTAAACGTCGTCGGCGACGCCAGCGGCTCCCCCGTCCAGCCGGCGATCTTCTGTGAGCGCAGCAACTGCCGGTTCGACGGTCTCTCCGTCGAACAACTCGGCGGCAGTCGTCGGCGCGGGCTCGAGCTTCGCGGGAGCGACTACGAGATCACCGACAGCGAGTTCGAGACGAGCCACATCCCGATCATCGTCCACAACGCCAGCGACGTCGACATTCGGAACACGTACGCGCGCGCGGCCGACGGCAGCACGTCCGTTCACATCCGCGGCGGTTCCAGCGGTGTCTCCCTGCAGGGCAACGACCTGCCCCAGGGCGTCGACGACCGTCGCTAACTCGAGTCGAAGGGGTTCGCGTCGCCGCGATCGGAGGACGGTCGTTCTTTTGGCTCGACGTCGCCGACGTGTTCGTCGCACAATCGTCACGGATAGCTATCAGTCCGTTCCGGGGCGACTCCTCCGGGAACGAGAGTGTCTCAAATTCGGTCCGAATCCGATGCATAAATCTGGGCAATAGTAGCATCATCCGTGGTGTAACGATCGATAGCGTCCACGGAGATCGGTCAGAGGACAGTGGATTTATATATGCCGGCAGAAAGACTCCGGCCAATGCTACTCTCAGTCGATCGCCCGAACGCGGCTACCGGCACGTCGTTGAGCTACGAGGTCATCGCCGCCGTCGCCGAGCGAGAGGGCGTCGATCCGATCGATATCGAACCGCCGGAGTACGACGCCCTCTACGACGTCATCAATCCCGAGGCGCTCGACTCGCTGTTCGCTCCCCGAGAAAACGGGCTGTCCCGAGCGGACGGACGCGTCGAGTTCGCCTACTGCGGGTACCGCGTGACCGTTACCAGCGGCGGCGACGTCGACGTCTCGGAGCTCGAGCGAACGAGCGAGTAGCCCGAACGGACCCGTGTGATCTTCTCGCGTGCCAGTCGACGGGAAGCGGCGGCGCTGGCCGCGGGAACGGATCACCCGTCCGAACACACCGCCTCGAAGACCGACTCGTGGAGGCGGTCCGCGACGAGCTCCAGCAGCGGTTTCATGTTCTCCGTATCCGCACGGTTGTACTCGACGAGTCGCTCGAGGGCGGCGTCGTCGCCGCGCTCGTACTCCCGCCAGAGCCGAACGGCGTCGCGACCGCTGAGATCGGGCATCTCGCGGCCGATTCCCAGCTCGCGCTCGATCGCCTTCAGCCCGCCGTCGAGCCCGACCTTCTTGCAGGGGTACATGAGATCGACGTGAGGCGTCGTCACGTCGAGGTCGTAACAGGTCTCGAGGAAGGGTACGTCGAAGCGCTTGCCGTTGAACGTGACCAGCAGGGACGACTGCGCGAGCTCCTCGCGAAGCCGCCGGGCGGTCAGGTCGCGTCCCCGAACGAGCGTCTCGGTCTCGCCGCCGCGGTGGACCGACACCGTCGTCACGTCGTTCGTGGCGGCGTCTAACCCGGTCGTCTCGATGTCCAGAAAGGCCGTCTCCTCGCGGACGTTCTCGTAGAGGCGCCACCGGCTCGCGGCCGGGAGCGCCTCGGCGAACGTCGAGATGTCGCCGCGCTCGAGGTGATCCCGCCCCTCGTCGATGAACCGCTCGATCCGATCCGCGAGCGTGTCGCCGACGACGCCGCCGTCGAACTCGTTCCAGTGGGTCATACCGTTCTCCCAGAGGCGGCGCTCGGTCGCTTCGCCGACGCCGCGAACGGGGATGAAGCTGTTCTCGATTCGCACACCAGTGTAGGGGCGCCAGCCGGGCAAAAGCGCTTGGTTCCGCGCGGACGAACGGCGGTTCGAACGCCCGGCTTTTGGTTCCGGCCCGCGTAGGAGGGGTATGGTCGACTCCGACGAGGAACTCGCCGCGGCGATCCGCGAGCTCGCGCGAACGATCGAGGAGCTACGGACGGAACTCGAGGGCTCGTCCCGTCGGGACCGTCGGTTTCCGGCGCCGCGACCGCCGACCCCCCGCGAGCTACTCCGGGTCGCAGACGAGGTCGCGATCCCGGCGCTGCTGGCGACGCTGGAGTCCAGCGTCCGCACCCTCGAGGCCCTCCAGCGGGGCCTCGAGATCGTCCGCACGGAACGGGAGGTGCGCGATCGGGTCGGCGAGGAGGGCGATCGCGCCCGGTCGCGCGCGAGCGAGGTCCGGCGAACGACGCTCTCGCAGCTCGATACCGTCCTGGCGGAGCTCCAGCGGGCGGCCTCCGACGGCTCGCTGCCCGCCGACGAGGACGCTCGAGAGCTCCTCACCGAGGCCCGCGAACTCCGCGACGAGGTCGACGGCCGATTGCGAGACGCAATCGACGGACAACGCGAAAGCGCGGCGGACGGGCCGATACGGATCGATATCGATCAGCCCGACGAAACCGAATCGGACGACGACGCGGAGGCTGACGACGAGCCGGACTCGAGCGTCGACGTCGACGCGGAGCTCGAGACGCTCAAGGATCGGTATTCGGAAGGACACGAGAGCGACGGGGACGGAGACGGGGACGACGCAGCCGGCGAGGGAACCGACGACTCCGGCGACGACGGTCCTCAGACCGGTTCGAACCGGTAGCCGTCCCAGTCCTGGCTGGCGGGTTCCCTGATGCCCGCGCCGGGTTCGCGCAGCTCCTCCGTGTAGACGGGTTCGACTTCGTCGCCGGTCTCGACGTCGCCGTCCGTCAGTTGAACGAGCGCCCGAACCGACGTTTCGGCGTCCTCGTCTCCGACGCCCTCGCGTTCCGAGGTCTCGAGGGCGTCGGCGACGTCGAACTCGACGATCGCGAGGTGGTTGGGTTCGCGGACGCCCGGCGGGGTCGCGGTGCTGGTCGTCCACGTGACGACTTCGGCGGTGTACTCGCTCAGATCGATCGTTCCGACCGGTTCCGCGCCGTTTCGGCTGCGCGGGTGGCCGGGGTAGCTGATCGTGCCGTCGTCGTATCGGGTCGCTTCCATCGTCATCGTGCTGCCTCCATGATCGTGGTGATAA
>NZ_AOIA01000147.1 GCF_000337695.1 Natronococcus jeotgali DSM 18795 | reverse complement strand
TTGAGCCCGCCCGAGGTGTTGATCGGCAACTCGCCGTCGCGCTCCGTGTACCCGTCCTCGACGAGCTTCCAGGCTTCGCCCTGCTCGGCGAACCCGAGCCCTTCCATCTGGAGGAACTCCAGAATCGTGAACATGTCGTGCAGCTCCGCGACATCGACGTCGTCGGGCCCGTACCCGCTCATCTCGTAGGCGCCTTCCCCGCTCTCGACGACTCCGCCCATCACCGTGGGGTCCTCCCGTTCGTGAACCACGTGGGTGTCCGTCGCTCCGTCGATTCCGGAGATGACGACGTACTCGTCGGCGTACTCCTCGGCGACCGACTCGGGGCACAGCAGCAACGCGGCGGAGCCGTCGGTGATCGGACAGAAGTCGTACAGCCGCAGCGGGTCGGCCACGATCGGCGACTCGA
>NZ_AOIA01000146.1 GCF_000337695.1 Natronococcus jeotgali DSM 18795 | reverse complement strand
CCCCGCCCCGCCGCTCGAGCTGGTCTGGTCGACCCGCTGGGTGTACGCCGGGATCGCGCCGATGTCGTGGGCCAATCCGTTCATCACGCCGGTCTGTCCCTCGAACTCGCCGCTGGCCATGTTCGAGACGTACAGGTGCTCGACGTCGCTCGCGTCAACGCCCGCGTCCTCGAGGCACTCGAGTCCGGCCTCCGCGAGGAGTTCCTGAATCCACTCCTCGCGCTGGCCGAACTGGGTCATCGAGGCGCCGATGATTGCGACACGTTCCATACCCCATCCGACTCAACTCAATGATTTATATGGACGGGTTCGCGGCAGTGCTCCGGGTCGGGCCGCGGCTACTGCCGTCGCGTTCGAACCGCCGTCCCCGAGAGGTTAATCCAGAGCATCCCCTCGCCCATTTCCTCGTAGTCGAACGTCGCGCCGACGACCGCGTCGGCGCCGAGCTCCTCGGCTTCCATCCGAATGTCAGCGAGCGCCTCGGTTCGCCCCTTCTCGACTTTCTTCTCGTAGGAGTCGCTGCGTCCGCCGACGACGTCCCGGATGCCGGCGGCGATGTCGCTGACGACGTTCGCACCCATGATCGCTTCTCCGGAGACGACGCCGAGGTACTCGGTCACCGCTCTCCCGTCCAGTCCGTCGGTCGTAGTAACGGTAACGTCCGTCATTCGTCCGGACGTGCGGACGGCTCCACCATAAGCCTAGAGGCCGGACGCCGGGTCGCTCCCGGACCGTCAGGCCGACTCCGCCGCGGCCGTCTGGAGCTCGCTCGCGCGGGAACGGGCCTGCGAGACGACCGCGGGGCGGGCCTCGAAGGAGACGAGCACGTCGTCGTCGCCGTAGCTGACGTCCTCGACGTGGGCGTTGTCGTGGAGCCAGGAGACGACGCTCATCGTGTCGTCGGTCATCGGGAGAACGAGCCGCTCCTGCTCCCAGGCGGGCAACTCGCGGTCGATGCGCTCGAGCAGGGCGTCGACGTTCGTTCCCTCCCTGGCGCTGACGGCGACGGGGTTCGGCGCGAGCGCCGACAGGGCCTCGCGCTTCTCGGCGAGTTCGTCCTCGCTGACCTGGTCGATCTTGTTCAGCACCGTCACGATCGGCGCCTCGTTGCGCTCGTAGAGGGTGTCGTGGCTGGTCACGAGCTTCTCGTGGATCTCGTCGACGTCCTCGCTGACGTCGACGACGAGCAAGACGAGATCCGCCCGGTAAACGGAGTCGAGCGTCGACTTGAACGACTCGACCAGCCAGTGGGGCAGGTCGCTGATGAACCCGACCGTGTCGGTCACCAGCACGTCCCGGGGTTCGATAGCCGCCCGGCGGGTCGTCGTCCCCAGCGTCGTGAACAGCCTGTCCTGGGACTCGGCGGTCGTCTCGAGGTCGGGGTGGAGCTGCTCGTTCTCACCGACGTCGAGGTCCGCCGCGAGCCGGCGAAGCAGCGTCGACTTCCCGGCGTTGGTGTATCCCGCGAGCGCGACCAGATCGAATCCCGAGTCGCGCCGTCGCTCGCGGCGGTGCTCCTCGGTCTGCTCGATGCGCTCGAGCTCGTCTTTGATACGGCTGATCTGATCCTTGATGTCCTGCTCGCGGCTCTCGTCGTACTCGCCCAGCCCCATGAACCCGGGGTGTTCCTCGCGCTTGGCGAGGCTCGTCTTGGCCTCGGCCCGCGGGAGCTCGTAGCGCAGCTCCGCGAGTTCGACCTGAAGCTGGGCCTTCCGGGTCTGGGCGCGCTGACCGAAGATTTCAAGAATCAGCGTGAACCGGTCGATAACCTCGACGCCCTCCGGCAACAGCTGACCGAGGTTGTACGTCTGGTAGGGTCCCAGCCGGTTGTCGAAAATGACCGTCTCCGCGTCGGTCCGTTCGACGACCGCGGCAAGCTCCTCGGCTTTCCCCTCGCCGAGCTGGAGCGCCGCGTCGGCCGTTCGGGACTGGGTCACCTCGCCGACGACGGTGTAGTCCGCGGCTTCGGCGAGCTCGCGGATCTCGGTCGTGTCTGCGGTGCCGGAGTCGACTCGCTTGGCGATGATCGCGTTCATACGAGTTGTCGTGTTCGGGGACGGCGGTGGTCGCTCGGGACGGCTCGTCCGTCGCTACCCTCGGCCCGTGACCGTCGCCCGAGCGACGCGCGCGTTCGGACGCTACGGATGGCGGTCGAACACCTCCGTCGAACGGTCGCGGGTCATAGCTCGGGGTACGCCGCCGATCGTCTTGAATCCAGTGCACGATGGGGCTTGGATCGGCGCCCTCGATCGAGAAGCGGAGCGAATCGGTCGCTATCGAGTGTTGAGCTCGTCCTTGTCCTTGACGAGTTCGGTTTCGGCCTCGCCGCTTGAGTGTTCGTTGACCGTGTCGTAGAACTCGTTTTGCAGTCCGGCCGGGAACGTCAACACACCGATCCAGGAGCCGTCGGCCTGCCACTCCTCGCGCTCGAGATCGCCGAACTCGCGGATCTTCGCCTGGGCGCTGCCGGCGTGTTCGGCGGGGATCTGGACCGCCATCGTCACCTCCTCGAACCGGATCGGAATCACCGGCCGCAGGGCGTCCAAGGCCTCGTCGACCTGCTGTTGGACCGGTTCCATCGGATCGACGGTAAAGCCGGCCTCCTCGAGGGCGTTGTCGATCCGCTCGGGCGGATGCGGGGCGTTGTCCATCTGCGGGTTGACCGCGTTGCGCGTGATCGTATCGATCAACTGCTTGCGCTTTCGCTCTTGCATCTCGCGGCGCTGGTCGGCCGTGATCTGGATCTCCCCTTCCCTGATGACCTCGGGGATGATCTCCATGGGATCGGTCGTGTCGAAGACCGTCTCGAGATCGCTCTCGGCGGGTCGGTCCCCCCGGGAGGCGTTCTCGAAGACGTCCTCGGCGGCGATGACGTCCTCGAGGTCGCCCTCGAAGTCGCCGCGTTTGATCGCCAGCGCCGCGTCCGGGTCTACGAGTACCTCGAAGCGCGCCCCGTGTGACTCGAGTCGCGCCGTCACCGCCTCGTCGAGCGATATCATACCCGAGCATACCTCCGGCCGGGTAAAAGAGCTTTTCCTGCCGGCGTTTTACCGTCCGGAGCCGGTTACTCGTCGGCTTCGTCGGTCTCCTCGCCGTCGTCGAGCAGGTCGTTCTCCTCGAGGTGGTCCTCGATGCGGTCGTAGTCGAACTGCTCGAAGCGCTCGGTCTCGGCATCGACCGTCGCGAGACCGACCTCGCTGGGCAGCAAGGAGCCGTCGTTGACCGACGCGAGCGCGTCGAGTGCGAGCGCGATACCGCCGTCGAGGTCGGCTTCGTCGTCGTAGTTCTCCTCTAAGTACTCCTGGAGCTCGCCGCGGTCGGAGCCGACGGCCAGGGCCTTCCACTCGTAGGGCGTTCCCGAGGGATCGGTCTCGAACAGTCGCGGCTCGCCGTTGTCGATGCCGCCGACGATCAGCGCGACGCCGAACGGTCGGGCGCCGCCGACCTGGGTGTACTGCTGGATGTGGTCGGTGACCTCCTTCGTGAGCGTCTCGACGCCGATCGGCTCGCCGTAGCGCAGCTGGTTGACCTGGGCCTGGCGGCGCGCGAAGTCGATCAGCTGGCGCGCGTCGGCGACGTGGCCGGCGCTGGCGATGCCGACGTGGTCGTCGGCCTTGTGTATCTTCTCGACGCTCGAGTCCTCGAGCAGCGGCGACGGAACTCGCTTGTCGACGGCCAGTACGACGCCGTCGTCGGTCCGCACGCCGATGCTTGCTGTACCCCGCTTGACCGCCTCGCGAGCGTACTCGACCTGGTAGAGTCGGCCGTCGGGCGAGAAGATCGTGATGCCGCGGTCGTACGCCTGCTGTTGTTGTTGTCCCTGCATAGTATCACGCGAAATCGCAATCGAGGTCTGTCGCGCCCGCGAACGCGTCATCGAGTCGCACGTCTGCAGACCCGTCGCGCACGACGGCGACTCGCTCTTCGTTCCCGAACACGACGTTTCTCTCCTCCGAATCTTGCCGGCCGCGTCCTAAATAGTTTTCTTCACCGGCACGGATCGTGCCACTGATACCGCAGACCCGGAGGCCGACCGCAGCGCCGTCGATCTCGTCGATGCAAGCGATCGCCGCCCTGGCGGGTTCGGTCTCGCCCCGGCGGACCCGAACGATCGCCGACCCCGCGCCGTCGTCGAAGGTAAACCGGACGACGGTTAGATCCGCCGCGGCGCTACCCGGATCGCCGAGCAGGTTCTGACCCGCGTACCAACACTCCCGCTGGAACGCCCGCCGATCGATCTCGGCGTCGGGCCAGGCCTCGAGCTCGATGACGAGATAGCGCCACCGGGGCCGGAGGTGTTTCGGGAGGTGTTTCATCCGTCGATCCGGGCGTCCGTTTCGGGCTCGCCGTCGGTCGCCGGACCGCGCTCGGCGACCAGGACGCCGACCTGGTCGTGGACCCGCTCGACGGCCGTCAGCGAGAAGCCCGCGCTCGTGAAGGCGTCCGCGAGGGTGCCCACCGTCGCGGGATCGTCGACGTCGGGCGAGTAGAAGGGTTCCTCGGGATCGGGTTCGCCGAAGAACATGACGTCGCCGAGGACGAACTTCCGGGGCTCGAGGCCGGCGATGACCTCGATCGCCTCCCGTTTCTCCTCGTCGGAGAGGTGGTGCATCGCGAAGTTCGACGTCACCACGTCGACGGGCCCGTCGTACTCGGGCTCGCGGAAGGTTCCCCGATCGAACTCGACGGTGTCGAGGCCTTCATCTTGGGCTTTCGCGTGCGCCTCGTCCATCATCCCCTCGCTGATATCGCGGCCGACCACGCGCTCGGCGTCGGGCGCGAGCGCGAGCGCGATGGCGCCCGTGCCGGTTCCCAGATCGAGGACGACGTCGTCGCCGTCGGGCGCGGCGTGTTCGATCACCAGGTTCGCACACGCGCGGTACTCGGCGGACTGGTCGTCGTCGTAGTCGCCGGCGATCTCGTCGAAGCGATCCGCGTGCTCATCGAGGCTCCTCTTCATACCTGCCCCGTTCGACCCCCGGCTCAATGAACGACTCGGACTGGACGTGTCGGTTGCGCTCGGCGACGCGGCCCCACTCGGCGAGGCCGTCCGCGACGAACTCGCCCGAGAGGCCGATCTCCTCGCCTAACGCCTGCAGCTCCCGGGGCGCGCGGAGCTCGAGGTGCGATGTCGGGTCTGCGCTGACGACGTACGGTGCGTCGTAGTAGTCGACGATCTCGGCGAGCTTGCGCAGCGACTGAATCGCTCGCACGCGCCGACCGCCGCTTTCCCGGAGCGCCCTCGAGAGGTCGAACTCGATGCGGACGCCGTTCTCGACGGCCGCCTTCGCCAGCACGTGGTTGACGTCGCCGTCGCCCGCCATCGGTCCCGCCAGCACGTCGACTTTCGCCTGCTCGACCGCGAAGCGGTTCAGAGCGTTCGTCCCACCCTCGAGGGCGACGATCGTCCGCGAGGTGCGGTAGTTGCCGACCGCACCGCTTGCCTCCTGGGGGGTTTCGGCCCGGATCTCGACGCCGTCGACGACGTCGATTCCGTACGTTTCGGCGATCGCGTCGGCGTCGTAGTCGGCCCGCGATCCGGAGCGGTTGCGCACGACCACGCCCTCGTAGCCGTAGTCGGCCGCCCGCTTGGCGAGCCTGGCGACCGTGCTCTGTCCCTCGGGGTGGGCGCGGACGGCCTCGTACATACTCGAGGACTCTCGGGGCTTCGACTTGGGGTTTGCGTCACGCGCCGCCTTGATCTACCTGACCGAGTAACACACTACGGCCGGGAGCGCGCTCGCCGGTTTCGGCGAGCGCGCGACTCGGGGAAGGGCAGGCAGACTCCCAGTACTCACCGCGAGCGAACCCGAAGGGTGAGCGAGCGGACCGACGACCGATGTGAGTGAGGACTATCGGGACGAACGAACGGAGGGAGGAGTGTTTTTGATCGAAATTTTATCGAGGGACATCGCGGTCGCGAACCGCCGCGACCGCGATAGACCGTAGAATAAAATTTCGTTAATTGAGAATCGACTGCGCCACGGTCGCGAGCTGGCCGTTGTCGGCCTCGGTCAGTCGCTCGTCGCCGATCTTCAGGCGCAGGCGCGGGCGACCGACGTCGATGGGAACCTTCTCGGTGTCGATCAGGCCCATGTCCTCGAGCTTGGTCTTCGTGCGGCTAAAGGTCGCCTTGCTTGCGATGCCGACGTCCTCGCCCCACTTGCTGATGTCGTACAGCAGCGCCTCGTTCTTGGCGGCCACGAGCAGCGAGATCGTCACCTCGTCGAGCCCGTCGCCGTCGCCGCGGGCGGTCTCGAGCGAGTCGAGGATGGCGCTGAAGTCCTCCTGGGCATCGGGGCTGATCTCGTCGGAGAGCGTGTTCTGTACGTCCGAAATCGGCGGCGTCCGGAGATTGTACTCCGTGGCGTCCTCCCAGCGGATCGCGTACGCGTCGTGGGTGTCCGCGACGAAGCTCTCGTCGTCGGTGACCAGGCCGCCGACGCGGTCGTTCGCGTGGACGATAGCGACGACGCTGTCTTCCGTGACGAGCAGGGAGTTCTCGGGCGCCTCCTCGAGCGAGCGCAGCGAGAGCGACCCCTGGCTGACGAGGTCGGCGGCGTTCGAGGCGACGATGAAGTCGTCCATAACGTCTTTGAGCGTGCGCTCGTCGGCGAGCATGTGAACCGACGGGAGCTCGCCGTCGAAGGCGGTCGCGACGGAGACGAACTCCTTGATGGCCTCGCGCGAGGGGTTGACCATGTAGACGTCACCGCTCGCGTCTTCGAGGACCGATTCGAGGATATCGTCAATCTGGTGATTGAGTAAATTCGAGGTCATGCCAATACAGAAGTAAACGAGGTACAGTTACTTAATTTTGGTGGCCGTTTTTCCGCCAGAACCGCCGCGTTCCGTTCGATCGCCCGGCGTGAACGCGAGCCCGCGGGCGGATTCTGCCGCCTCGAGCCACATTAAATTCTACAATTTATGACATCAAATTAATATTGTAGATCGCCCTGTGTCTAATTATCTTTGAAATTACGACAAAACTTATGTTGGAGTTCTGGTATTGTAGGATTGCATGGGTGCAATTGGTGACCTGATCGACTCGGTGCAGGTGTGTGTGGAACAGCGACTTCGAACGGATCCGGACCGACCGCTCTTCCGAACCAGCGCTATCAGTACGTACAGCGGCCCCTAGCCGCTCAGACGAACCGCGACCACAGTTCTCCGGACCAGTAGATATCGCCGTCGTAGATGACCGACGACCCCGTACTTTTCAGCAGCGACACGAGTTCGGTCCGTTCGATCGTAAAACTCGACTCGTTTCCACAGAGGTAGGCGTACTCGCTGTCGGTCGTGTGGGGCACGTAGTACGATCCCGTCGCGCGGGTCGAGTAGCAGTCGAAGGTAACCAGGTAGCGGTCGTCCTCGAGTTCCTCAAGGGTGATCGTCGTCGGCAAGCGACTCTCGCTTTGGGTGAGCGAGTGGGTACCGTCGCCGACGACGGCGTAGTCCTTGCCCATCATGATCCGGCGGCGAGCGAGCCGGAGCGCGCGCTCGATGCTGAACCCGTGGACGAGCAGCCTGGCGAACGTCGAACCGACCTTGATGGCGTGGTCGTTCAGCACCTTCCGGAACGTCACCGCGCCCGCGACGCTGCCCTTCTCGATCAGTTCCATCCCCTCGTAGTAGGAGCCGCAGGCGTTGAGGAAGAACGTCTGTGCGGAACACCGATCCAGGCTCGAGGCCGAGAGCATCCCGTCGGTGCAACGCAGGCCGTCGGTCTCGCAGTGACCGATGTAGTGGACGAAGTCGTAGTCGCTCTCGAAGACGGCGGCGAGTTCGTTTCGCGTCAGCCCCTCCTCGACGGTGACGTCCATCCGGACCTCGTTCGATCGCTGTCGGTAAATCTCGGCGACGTCGTCGTGTTCGCCGGCCATGTCGGGGTCGTTCAGGACGACGCAGATCGACGTCGCCTCGCTCGAGCGCTCGAGGTACGACAGCCGGTTGTGGTAGGCCGCGGCGGTCGACTTGAAGACGTCGATCGGCACGCCGTCGGCGAGCCAGCCGTGGGCCCGCGCGTCCCGCAGGTCCGGTTTGACGATGTCGACCGACGCGACCTGCCCCGAGTGGGCTCCGCCCGGCGAGCCGTTTCCGCCCCGGTAGAAGTCCGTCAGCGACCGTTCGATCAGCTCCTGACCCTCGAGTTCGGAGGTTCGCGGCGTGTAGAGAAGGCTCATCCGATCGAGCAGGAACGGGAGCGTCTCGGCGGTCTCGTACTCCGGGGTGACGTACGTCGCGAGGTGCCACTCCGGGAGTCGGTGTTCGATCGCGTCGAAGGGCGTCTCGAGGTAGGCCGCGAGCCGGGTCGCCGGCGTCGCCTCGTACAGCCGCTCGGCGTCGAACTCCAGCGCGTCGAGCAGACCCGCCTCGGCGAGTTGCGTTCCGTACGGACCGGCGTTGCGGACCAGACAGTCCAGAAAGAACGTCTTTCGGAGGAGTCGTTCCACGTTGCGCTCGAGGCCGGGCATCGGCGACAGCTCCGTTTCGACGCCCTCCTCGGGAACCCGGAGTCGGGGACGCATTCCGACGCCGTCGGCGCCGTTCGTCGTTCGCACCGTCGCCTGGAGGTGGTACGCGAGCGGGGCGGTGACGTACAGCGACTCGTAGCAGGGTGGAACGACGAGTTCGATCCCGCTGTCCCGGTGCTCCGAGCGGATGGCGTCCGGAATCTCGAGGTCATCGCCGAACTCGATCAGCGGCGGATGGCCCCGGAGCGTCGGGTAGGTGCGGTCGGGGCTGGCGGTCTTGTACGACGAGGAGAGATACGAGATGGCCGACGCGACGTCGGCCGGCGAGTCGGAGACGGTGATCGTCCCCGCGGGGCGTTCGTGGCGGCTCCTGAGTCCGACGACGACGCGAACCGGCTCCGGGAACGAGACGACGATCGACTCGAAGTCGTCGGTCTTTCGAATCGTCGCGCGCCCCGAGAACCGGAGGTAGCTCTTGATCTCCGTGTCGACGTCGATCACGTACTCGTCGGTCGGCAACGAGAGCGGTTGACCGCCGGGATCGAGCTCGTACCGGGCGCTCGAGCCGAGCGCGAACGCGTAGACGACCGCGTTCGGAAACCGGAGCTCGTCGGTCGTGACGGTGATCGTCTCGTCGACGGGACGCGGGAGCTCGCGCCCGGTACCGACGACCGAGAGATCGCTACCGACGACGGTGAGCTCGGCGTTGTCCGTGTCCATGACGTGGAGCGCGTCCCCGGCCATCGCCCACTCTATCATTCGATATACTGAATGCCCGCCCGATTAGTTAGGTGTATCGGACGTTCCTCTCCGCCCGAAACGTCTCCCTGGCTGAACGTACCGACTCGACTTGCCGTAGACGGGTACACTTATACGGAGTCCGAACCGCACACCAGACATGGATCACGAGCACGTCCGGGACGTCGATCCCGCCGTCGCCGACGCACTCGAGGGAGAGATCGACCGGCAGCGCGAGTCCCTGCAGATGATCGCCAGCGAGAACCACGTCAGCCGCGCCGTCCTCGACGCCCAGGGCAGCGCCCTCACCAACAAGTACGCCGAGGGCTACCCGGGCGCCCGGTACTACGGCGGCTGCGAGTACGCCGACGAGGTCGAGGAACTCGCCATCGAGCGCGCGACGGAGCTGTTCGGGGCCGAGCACGTCAACGTCCAGCCCCACTCGGGCACCCAGGCCAACCAGGCCGTCTACTTCGCGATGCTCGAGCCCGGCGATAAGATCCTCTCGCTGGATCTGAACCACGGCGGCCACCTGAGCCACGGCCACCCCGCGAACTTCGTCGGCCAGCTCTACGAGGTCGAACAGTACGAGGTCGACCCGGAGACGGGGTATCTCGACTACGAGGGGCTGGCCGAGCACGCCGCCGAGTTCGAGCCCGACGTCATCGTCTCGGGGTACTCGGCGTACCCCCGCGAGGTCGAGTGGGAGCGCATCCAGGAGGCGGCCGACGACGTCGGCGCCTACCACCTCGCCGATATCGCCCACATCACGGGCCTGGTCGCCGCGGGCGTCCACGAATCGCCCGTCGGCGTCGCCGACTTCGTCACCGGCAGCACCCACAAGACGATCCGCTCCGGACGGGGCGGGATCGTGATGTGCGACGAGGAGTACGCCGACGACATCGACGCCGCCGTCTTCCCCGGCGGACAGGGCGGCCCGCTGATGCACAACGTCGCCGGCAAGGCGGTCGGATTCAAGGAGGCTCTCCAGCCGGAGTTCGAAGAGTACGCCGAACAGACCGTCGCGAACGCGAAGGCGCTTGGCGATCAGCTCTCCGAGCACGGGTTCTCGCTGGTCTCGAACGGAACCGACAACCACCTCGTGCTCGTCGACCTCCGGGAGAGCCACCCCGACACCAGCGGGGGCGACGCCGAGGAGGCTCTCGAGGACGCCGGGATCGTCCTCAACGGGAACACGGTGCCCGGCGAGACGCGCTCGCCGTTCGATCCCTCGGGGATCCGCGCCGGTACGCCCGGGCTGACGACCCGGGGATTCGACGAGGACGACTGCCGCGAGGTCGCCGACCTGATCGCGCGCGTGATCGACGCGCCCGACGACGAGGACGTCATCGCCGACGTTCGCGACGAGGTCGCGACGCTTTGCGAGGCGAACCCGCTCTACGAGTAGCGATCGATAGCGATCCGTTTCGGTAGCCGGCGACCGACAGGTCGCCGGCGCGTGCCTTTTCCGACCCGTTCCTGTACGCCCGCCGTGTCGACGCGCTCGACGAGGGGCGCCGATCCACGACCTGTCCACAGACGTGGGTATCGAGTTCCGTCCGTGGGTGGAGATGAGCACGAACCCGAGCGTTGATTAGCCTCGCGGTCGCCTCCTCGAGTATGACCGAGATCATCGACGGGAAGGCGGTCGCGAGCCGGATCCGCGACGATCTGACGGAATCGATCGAGCGACTCGCGGACGCCGGCGCCCGGCCCGGGCTGGCGACGGTGCTGATGGGCGACGATCCCGCGAGCCAGACGTACGTGAACATGAAACAACGGGACTGCGAGGAGGTCGGCATCGAGAGCCACCACGTCGACGTCGACGGCGACGCCCCCGCCGAGGAGCTGTACGACGCGATCGCCGATCTCAACGGGAACGACGACGTCCACGGCTACATCGTCCAGGCACCGGTTCCCGACCACGTCGACTACCGCGATGTGATCCGCCGGGTCGACCCCGCGAAGGACGTCGACGGCTTCCACCCCGAGAACGTCGGTCGACTGGTCGCCGGCGACGCCCGGTTCCGTCCCTGCACGCCCCACGGCGTCCAGAAGCTGCTCGAGGCCGCCGGCGTCGAGACGGAGGGCGCGGACGTGACCATCGTCGGCCGCTCCGATATCGTCGGCAAGCCGCTGGCGAACCTGCTGATCCAGAAGGCCGACGACGGGAACGCGACGGTCACCGTCTGTCACTCCCGCACCGAGGACCTCGCCGAGAAGACCCGCAGCGCTGATATCGTCGTCGCGGCCGCGGGCGCGCCCGAGCTGGTCGACGGCTCGATGGTCGGCGAGGGCGCGGTCGTGATCGACGTCGGCGTCAACCGCGTCGATGCCGACACCGAGAAGGGGTACGAGCTCGTCGGCGACGTCGAGTTCGAAAGCGCCAGAGAGCGGGCGAGCGCGATCACGCCCGTCCCCGGGGGGGTCGGGCCGATGACCCGCGCGATGTTGCTCTACAACACGGTCAAGGCCGCGAGCCTGCAGGAGGACGTGGCCGTCGACCTGCCCTGAGCTGCAGGTTCGAGGCCGACGACGGACGTCCCTTCAGCCGTCCTCGAATCGGATCAGGCCGCGCTCCTCGAGTTGCATGAGGAAGTACGCGAGCGTCTCGTCGACGGGTTCGACCCGGTCGGCGTCGTGCGCGTCGGCGACGATCGACGCGATCTCCGAGATCGTGTGGTCGCCGTCGCAGTGACGCCAGACGGTCGTCCCGACGGAGTCCAACGTCAGCTCGCGTTCCCTGCTCGTCCCGAAGAGGTCGAACAGGAACCGATCGAGCCGGTTTCGCGGCGTTTTCGTCCAGGTGATCGCGACCCGGGACTCGCCGTCGACGGTCGTCTCTTGCCAGTCCTCGGCGTCCCGCCGCGGAACCGCGGTCGGCGCGTGTCCGCTCATAGTCGGACGGTCGATCAGGCGTTCTCCGACTCGGACGCGTTCCAGAGCACGCTCGCCGCGAACAGGCCCACGAGGGCGACGAGGGCGACGACGCCGAGCGTCGCCTGGGTGGCGCCCGCGAGGCCGAGCGGGAACGGGGCGCCCTCGGCGTTCCCGATCCCGCCGACGTAGAGCGCGCCGATGACGATCCCCATGATCGCCTCGCCGGTGATCAGTCCGGCCGCGACGATCCGCCCCCTCGAGGTCGTCCGTTCGGCGAGCGATCCCTCCTCGTCGTCGCGTCGTTCGACGTACCGGTCGATCCCGGCCCGGAGCAGCCCCCCGAGGAAGATCGGCGTCGCGAGCGTGATCGGCAGGTAGATGCCCACCGCGAACGGGAGGACGGGGACGTCCATGAGGATCAGAACCAACGCGAAGACGGCGCCGATGAGGATCATCCCCCACTGGGCGGTACCCGTGAGCACGCCCTCGGAGATCAGCGCCATCATCCCGGCCTGGGGCGCGGGGATCGTCTCGCTCCCGATGCCGTAGGCCCGGTCGAAAAAGGACAGGACCCAGCCCGCGAACAGCGCCGACAGCGCGATCCCGATCACCTGCGCGAGCTGTTGTTTTCGCGGCGTCGCGCCGAGGAGCTGGCCCGTCTTGAGGTCCTGGGAGGTGTCGCCGGCGACCGCCGCGGCGATCGCGACGACCGAGGCCGTCATCAACACGACGACGGGGTCGGTCGCGCCGACCGACCGCAGCGCCAGCGCGGCGATCAGGATCGTGGCCACGGCCATCCCGGAGACGGGGTTCGAGGAGCTGCCGACGATCCCGACGAGGTACGCCGAGACGGCGACGAAGAGGAACGCGGCGATCACGGCGATGAACCCGCCGACGAGGCCGACCTGTACCTGGGGCACCGCGACCAGCGCGAGCGCGATCAGGACGGCGCCGACCACGACGACCTTCATCGGCAGGTCGCGCTGGGTTCGTTTCGCGTCGGCGGTCGCGCCGGAGCCGCCGATCTCCGCTGCGGCGGTCCCCAGCGCGTCGACGATGGTGCCCCGCATCGAGAGGATGGCGTAGAAGCCGCCGACGATCATCGCGCCCGCGCCGACGTAGCGGACGTACTCGTCCCAGACGGCGTCGGCCTGGGCCATCAGCGCCGCGTCGGCGGCCGACTCGGGGACGAACCCGCCGGTGATCAACAGCGGGATCAGCATCAGCCAGGCGACCAGCCCGCCGCCGAACACGTAGCCGGCGATCCGCGGCCCGATGATGTAGCCGACGCCCAGCAGCGCGGGCGTGAAGTCGCCGCCGATGGCGAACCCGTCGGTCTCGCCGACCGAGAACGCCGTCTGGATCGTCGTCCGGAACGCGGCCATCCCGTTGGCCAGCCACATGTAGAGGAAGCTCACCAGAAAACCGAAGGAGATGAGCTTCACGCCCTCGTCGCCGCGGGACCCGGCCTCGAGCACGTCCGCACAGGCGGTCCCCTCCGGGTAGGGGAGTTCCTCGTGGCGGTCGACGATGAGATAACGGCGCATCGGGACCATGAAGAGAACCCCGAGCAGCCCGCCCAGCACCGCGACCACCGCAGTGTTGACGATGTCGATGGGCTGATCGAGGAAGGTAACCCCCGCGATGGTGAAGATGACGCCGGCCGCGAGCGCCTCGCCGGCGGAGGTCATCGTCTGGACGATGTTGTTCTCGAGGACCGTTCCGCCGATACCGACCCGTCGAAGGCCGTAGAAGACGCCCATACTGATAACCGCGGCCGGAATCGAGGCGCTGATCGTCATCCCCGAGCGCATCCCGAGGTACATGTTCGCCGTCAGCATCACGACGTTGAGCGCGAGCCCGATGAGCACCGCCTTGATCGTGAGCTCGGCGACGCTGCGTCCCGCGGGGACGTGGGGACTCGGCCCCGCCGCCGATTCGCTGGCTGTACGATCGTCGGTCCGCACCGCTCCGTCTTCCGATGGTCCGTGTGACATGATAGAGCCCAGTGGACGCTCCCGCGAGCCGCCGGCGCGGCGACGGTCGAGCGTCCCTGCGGTCGCTTCGACGCTAACCGGTCACGGGTATAAATGCGGCAAGATCTGTCCGTCCGTACACTATATGCTACCGTTTCACAGGTAGTGTGAGGTCGATCGAGTGGTTCTGGGCAGGTCCGTTCCACGGCGTCGGAGACGGAACGGCGGCCGACCCCGCAGCGGTCACTCGAGCTCCTCGAGTTGCTCCTGGGCTCGGGCGAACGCCAGTTCGTCGCCCCGCAGCCCGTTCGCGAGGTCGCGGGTCGCCTCGACCAACCGCTCGGCCGTGCGCGGCTCGACGTCGCCGTCGAGCATCCGGATTCGCTTGACGTGCTCGCCCAGCGTCTCGAGGGCGCCGCGCTCGGCGCCGGTTAGCTCCCGGCTCTCGCTCCAGTCGCGGACGTCGCGTCGGTACTCTCGAACCGCGTTCGCGTAGGCGAGCCCGCGGGCGCCCCGTAGCGACGGCGGCACGTCCTCGGCGGGCGGGCGCTCGCCCTCGTCGGCCCCCCGTAGCAGCGAGAGGAAGTACAGTTCCTCCCGGTCCTCGAGGTCGGCGGCGCGACCGACGACGTCGGCGACGTGGAGCAGTTCGATCGCGGCCAGGTAGTCGTCGTCGAGTTCGCGGAGGTCGCCGGCGTTGATGAACCCCCGCCGCCGAACGTACTCTTTCGTGCGGTCGCGTGCGCGTCTCGCGAGTTCGTCGGTCGACACCTCGTCGATGGCGTTTCGAACGGGGGTGAGATCGAACTCGACGGCGAGGTCGGTGTGTTCGGTGCGCGCGTCGAGGCCGACGCTGCGGAGGCTCCCACAGGCGGGACAGCCGACGCTGCCCGTCTCGTAGTACGACCACCTGGTTCCACACTCCTTGCACTCGCGTTCGCCCCTGACCTTCATGCTCGACGGTACGGACGGGTCGGCAAAAAGTCCCGGCGGACCCCGGCGGCGAGCCCGCGAGCGACGGGTCCCGTCACCGAGCCGCAAGCGATCGATTGCCGACCGGAAAACCGCCACTTACTTTCGAAATCGAACGGCCCCGCGTCGGGTCCGCGGCCTCGACGTCGCCAATCTCGGATTAGCGTCCGCCACGGCGACCTTTTTTGCGATCGGTCCGGTAGTGGTCGGCATGCGCGACGAGGAGGAAATCCGGGAGCAGTACGAGTTCCTCGAGGAGCACCTCGAGAGCGAGGAGATGCGTCACGACGGCGTCAGAGAGATGTTCACCTACTACAAGCGAGCCCTGGGGTGGGTGCTCGAGGAGGAACACATCTAACGTCCTCCCGCGAGTGGCGTCGTCGAGTTCCCGTTACAGACGGGGCCCACGGATTGGAGCGGGTCCCCGCTCGTCGAAGACGGTGGGGTCGTGCCGGTCCGATCCCAGCCCGAGGTAGTGGGCTCTCTCCTCGAGCCACCGTGAGGCGGGGGGCTCAACCTCGGAGGAGGCCGCGACCGTCGGACGACGCTTTCCGCGCACCGATCGCACGCGGCCGTCGCCTCCGGGACGGGTCGTGAGCTCCGATCGGACGTTCGCTACCGTCTGTCGGCAGTACGAGGAGTCCCTCCGAACGGAACCTCTCGGCGTCCGACCGATTTGCGACAAACTTAAGTATGGGGAACGGAATCTTTCGAGTGACGCTTCGCTTGGAGGGCCGAAGCGTCAGCGGGGACCAATTCAGGGCGGCAAGCGGCCGCGCGACATTTTTCCGTCGCGCGGCCTGCTTTCCTGTTTCCACACTCACTGTCTATCGACCGATACGTGTGCGTGTTCCAAACCCGCCCGAAACCGGTCGGTTCGAACTGGTGGTCAGACGACATGAAAGCGGAGTTACGATCCGTCTCCGACCTAAATCCCAATTGAGTTATCATTTGAAACTGGCCGAAACAGCTATCCTCGATGGTAATATCCCCGTTTCGGTCGAAACGACCCGATAGCCTTATTAAAATTCGACAGTAAGTAGGAGTGGTACTTTCCCAATGTACGACCTGACAGGATTCCAGCGCGATCTCCTCTACGTCATCGCCGGCGAGGAAGAACCACACGGGCTGGCCATCAAGGAGGAACTCGAGGAGTACTACGAGAAGGAGATCCACCACGGTCGGTTGTATCCCAACCTCGACACGCTCGTCGACAAGGGGCTCGTCGAGAAGGGGAGCCGGGACCGTCGGACCAACTTCTACACGCTCACCCGTCGCGGTCGCCGGGAGCTCGAGGCGCGCCGGGAGTGGGAAGCGCAGTACGTCGATCTGTAAGGCGCGCTGACACGTCCGGACGACGAGACCGCTCGGTTCCTGTCGGTCCGGCCTCCTCGCCGGAACGCCGCCGGCGCCGAACGGGGCGAGTCGAGCGTGCCCGTCCCGGATCGCCCCGGGCGGCGGCGGTCGGCTTATATACGCCCGTGCGAAACTACGTGGAGTGAACGGGGTTACGCTGCAGCTGGCCGAGGGACCGCTCGACGCCACCGTCGCCCGCATCGCGCTGGCCGGGGCGCTGGGTCTGTTCCTCGGGCTCGAGCGCGAGTGGTCACAGAAGTCCGCCGGAATCCGCACCTTCTCGCTGATCAGTCTGCTCGCCGCGGTCTTTACGATCCTCGTTCTCGAGACCGACGTCGGAGAGAGCCTGCTGGCGCTGGGCGGAGTGCTCGTGATCGTTCAGGGCGTGTTACTCGCCGTACAGGGGTTGACCAGCGACGAGGACGAGACCAGGCTCTCGCTGACGACGTCGGTGTCGATGCTGGTCGCCTACGGCGTCGGCGCGCTCGTCGCTTCCGGCTTCATCATCGAGGGCGTCACCGTCGCCGTCCTCTCGTCGCTGCTGTTGGTCCTGAAGCGGGAACTGCACCAGTTCGCCGGCGGACTCAACCGCGAGGAGATGCGCTCGACGACGGAGTTCGCGATCCTCGCCTTCGTCGTCTACCCGCTGTTGCCCGCCCGGTACGAACTCGATCTCGGCGAGTTGACGATCCCGCTCGAGCCACAGGTCATCTGGCTGATGGTCGTCGCCGTCGCCGGAATCGGCATCGCGAACTACGCGATCGTCTCGACCTACGGCGGCCGCGGGATCGCCGTCACCGGCTTTTTCGGCGGGCTGGCGTCCTCGACGGCCGTCGTCGGGACGATGCTCGATCACGTCAACCAGCGCCCCGAGGCGGCCTCATACGCCGTCGCCGCAATCTTGCTCGCGAACGCGGCGATGGCCGCCCGAAACCTGGCGATCGCGGTCGGGTTCACGGTCGGCAGCGGCAGCGCCGTCCTGCTCGAGGCGGTCGTCCCGCTCGGGGCGGTCATCCTGCTGGCGTTCGTCATCGCCGGTCTCACCGCCGACTGGCGCGAGTCGGGATCGATGGAACTCGAGAGTCCGTTTTCGTTGAAAAACGCCCTCGGATTCGGCGCCGTCTTCCTCGTCGTGCTCGTGTTCGGCTCGCTCGCCGAGACGTGGTTCGGCACCCTCGGGTTCTACGCGACCGCGGTCGCCAGCGGGTTCGTCTCGAGTGCGGGCGCGACGACCTCCGCGGTCGTCCTCTACCGCGGGGGCCAGCTCAGCGACCCGGAGGCGACGATCGCGATCCTGCTGGCGACGGTCTCGAGCATCGTCGTCAAGACGGCGCTGGCGGCGACGTCCTCGAACAAGGGGTTTCGCAATCAGGTCGCGCTTTACAGCGCCGTCCTGCTGGTCGGGGGCGGGCTCGCGGCCGCGCTGGTCGTCGTGTAGCGGGCGAGGGAGCGTCTCTTTAACTCGGTAGCGCCCCAACGGCGTGCATGGACCGCGACACGGTCGAACCGCAGGTGGGGACGATGCCCGGCGAGCGGGCGAAACGCTGGGCCGAGTACCACCATCGATACGCCGCGCCGAGCACGTACGTCTACGAGTTCGTCTGGGACGCGCAGGCCGACGCCGTCGGCCCGTTCTGCACCGACGTCGACGGCAACGTCCTGCTGGATTTTACGAGCCACGTCGCCGCCGCACCGCTTGGCTACAACAACCCGACGATCCGCGAGAAGCTCGCCGAGTTCGATCTCGTCGATCCGTTGAAGATCGCCGGCCAGGACTTCTACGTCAGCGGCGGCTGGCCGCCCGAGGACCCCGAGTTTCCGGGCCCGACGCAGTTGATGGACCGATTAGTCGCGATGACCGACCACTACGACATGGATCGGGTTTTCCTCTCGAACTCCGGCGCCGAAGCCGTCGAAAACGCGATCAAGATCTGCTACGCCGCGGGCGGCCACCGCGCCGTTACCTTCGAGGGCGCGTTCCACGGCCGGACGCTGGGCGCGCTCTCGCTGAACCGCTCGAAGACCGTCCACCGGCGGGGCTATCCCGAAATTCCGGGCGTCGTCAGCGTTCCCTACCCCGCGACCCCCGAGGAGTACGAGACCCGCTGGCTGACCAACGGTCCCGGCGGGAACGTCCTCGCCGACAAGCTCCACCCCGAACGGGGCGTGATCGACCCCGACGAGGTCGCCTACCTCATCCTCGAGCCGATTCAGGGCGAGGGCGGCTACCGCGTCGCCGACCCCGAGTTCGCCCGGGACCTCGAGGACCTCCGCGAGCGCTACGACCTGACGATCGTCGCCGACGAGATCCAGTCCGGGCTCGGCCGCACCGGGGAGCTGTGGGCCGTCGACGACCTCGAGTTGACCCCCGACGTCATCGCCGCCGGAAAGGGACTACGTGTCGGCGCGACGATCTCGCGGTCCGACGTCTTCCCCGAGGAGACGGGGCGGCTCTCCTCGACGTGGGGCGCCGGCGACGCGATCGCCGCGATGCAGGGGGTCCTGACGATCGACGCCATCCACGAGGACGACCTGCTTTCGAACGTCCGCGAACGCGGCGAGCAGCTCCGCCGTCGCCTCGAGGCGGCCGACCTGCCGGGGGCCGTCGACGTTCGCGGGAAGGGGCTGATGGTCGCCGTCGAGTTCGACACCGAGCAGCGACGCGAGGCCGTCGTCGCGGCCACCCTCGAGCGGGGGCTGCTCACGATCGGCTGCGGCCACGCGTCGCTGCGACTCCTGCCGCCGCTCGACGTCACCGAGCGGGAGATCGACCTCGGGGTCGAACTGTTGCTCGGGGCCGTCGAGAGCGCCGCAGCCGACCGGTCGCGGTCCGCGTAGGCGGACCACGAAAGCCGCAGCTACTTGGCGCTACCGCACCCAGTGGCGATACGATGATCGGTGCCTACACCATCGGCAAGAAGGCGCTACTGTTCGGGTACAAGCGATACGGCGTTCCGGGAGCGATCCTCTCCGGCGGCGTCGTGCTGGCGGGCTACGTGGCCGTCCGCCGCCTGCTTCGCGGCGACTCGAACGCGAACTCGCTCGGCGAAGCCCTCGAGAACGAACTCGAAGAGACGACGACGGACGACGACGGGGCGACCGACGGCTCGAGCGCGTCGAACTAGCGCGCGACTCGGTCGGTCGCCGTCGGCGACCGCAACGCTATCCTGCAGCCGCTTCGAACCGCCGATAGATGTCACGAGAACCGCGGATCCGACAGCTCGTCGAGGAGCTNGTCGGCGACCGCAACGCTATCCTGCAGCCGCTTCGAACCGCCGATAGATGTCACGAGAACCGCGGATCCGACAGCTCGTCGAGGAGCTCTCGCTCGAGGAGAAGGTTCGGCTCACACACGGCGCGAACGATCCCGAAGGGCGCGCGACCGGGTACGTAGCGGGCGTCGAGCGACTCGGAATCCCCCCGCTTCGGATGGCCGACGGGCCCCTCGGCGTGCGGATCCCCGACGAGTCCGCGACGGCGTTTCCCGCCCCGATCGCGCTGGCCGCGACCTTCGACGCGGATCTCGCGAGCGAGCACGGGGAAGCGCTGGGCCGCGAGACCAGGGGCAAGGGACAGGACGTCCTGCTCGCCCCCGGCGCGAACCTCGTTCGGGTCCCCCACAATGGTCGGAACTTCGAGTACTTCGCCGAGGACCCCGTCCTCTCGGCGTCGCTCGCGGGGGCCGTCGTCGCGGGGGTCCAGTCCCAGGACGTCGTCGCGACGCCGAAACACTACGTCGCGAACAGCCAGGAAACCGCCCGCGCCGCCGTCGACGCCGAGATCGACGAGCGCCCGCTGCGCGAACTGTACCTCCCGTCGTTTCGGTCTGCCGTCGAGGCTGGCGCGGGCTCGGTTATGACCGCCTACAACGACGTCAACGGGACCCGGATGAGCGACCACGAGCGGCTGGTTCGAGACGTGCTGAAGGGCGAGTGGGGGTTCGAGGGGTACGTCGTCTCGGACTGGTTCGGCACCGAGGGAGCCGCCGCCGCGGCCAACGGCGGCCTCGACGTCGAGATGCCGGGAATCTCGATGGCGGAGATGCAGTCCGCGATGGCGGGCGACGACGCCGACGCGCCCGACCCCGCGGGCGGGGACGGTGACGAAGCCGACGAGCTCCCGGACGCGATCGCCGACGGGATGCCCGACCACGAGAGCTGCGAGCGGTTCGCCGACTCGCTGGCCGACGCGGTCGAATCGGGCGCCGTTTCCGAGGAGCGACTCGACGACATGGTCGCGCGGGTTCTCCGGGAGATGGACCGCATCGGCCTGCTCGAGGACGGCGACGACCGCACGGACGGCGCGGTCGACACGCCCGCCCACCGCGAGCTCGCGACCCGTGTCGCGACGCGTGGGACGGTGCTGCTCGAGAACGACGGGGTCCTGCCGCTCTCGGACGACGCGGACGTCGCCGTTATCGGCCCGAACGTCGACGAGCCCGTTCTCGGCGGCGGCGGGTCCTCGGAGACGACGCCCGTCGTCGAAACCGATCCGCAAGCCGGAATCGCCGAGCGCGCCGACGGCGAGGTGACGGTCGCACACGGCCTCCCGCGGGTCGAGGGTGTCTCGATGCTCGAGGAGTTCGCCGGTGTCGACGCCGACGAGGACGATCCCGAGGATTCCGCCGGCGGTCCGGACCTCGAGGGCGCCGCGGCGGCCGCGCGCGAGGCCGACGTCGCGGTCGTCTTCGTTCGCGACACCGCGAGCGAGGCGGTCGACCGCGAGGATCTGCGCCTGCCCGGTCGACAGGACGAACTGGTCGAGACGGTCGCCGCGGAAAACGACCGCACGGTCGTCGTCGCCAACTCGAGCGGGCCGATCGAGTGCCCGTGGCGCGAGGAGGTCGCGGCCGTCCTCGAGAACTGGTACCCCGGACAGGCCCACGGCGAGGCCGTCGCCGCGGTGCTGTACGGCGACGCCGACCCGGGCGGACGACTGCCCGTGACGTTCGCGCCCGAGGGCGCCTACCCGACGGCCAACGGGCGCCGTTACCCGGGCGTCGACGGGACGGCTCGCTACGACGAGGGCGTCTTCGTCGGCTACCGCCACTTCGATTCGGCCGAGCGGGAGCCAACCTACCCCTTCGGCCACGGCCGCAGCTACGCCGACTACGAGTACGTCGGCGCCGACCCGGACCTCGAGGACGGAACGGTTCGCGTCGCCGTCGAGAACACGACCGACCGGGACGGACGGGAGGTCGTCCAGGTCTACGTTCGTCCGCCGTCCGTCGAGGGGGTCGATCGCCCCGTTCGCGAACTCGCGGGCTTCGAGAGCGTCGCGATCCCGGCCGGCGAGCGCGTCTCGGTCGCGGTCGACCTCGAGGACCTCGCGTTCGCTCGCTACGGCGAGGACGGTGAGGGCTGGACGGTCGATCCGGGCGAGTACGTCCTCGAGATCGGTCGTTCCTCGCGGGATGTCCGGGAGACCCTGCGGACGGAACTCGAGGACGGGTTCCGAAAACGGGTTCGGGAGTCGCTCGCGACCCGCGAGTCGTCCTCGGCCGATCGGCGCGATCGGTAGCTGGCGAGGTGAGGGTGGGCGTCCGAGCAGTCGGTACGGCAGCGTTATTCGCCTGGGACGGCATTCGGACTCGTGGAGCTGAAATCGACACNGATGTGTATAAGAGACAGGGACGGTACTGCTGCCGGTCATTCTCTACGCGACGTACCGACGGAACTGGAACGTGGCGGTTTTCGCCGCGGTATTTACGCTACTCAACCCGATTCTGTTCTCGCCGCCGGAGACCGAGGACGCGTGGATGACCCGCGTCGTGCTCGCCGAGCGATGGTGGAGGGAACGCGGGAACGGCGTTATCGGCCTCACCTACCCGGCCGTTCTCAACGCCGCCAACGTCCCGATGACGGCGTACGCGGTCGTCGCGGCGTACCGACAGCGGCCGCTTCGAGCCGCGCTCGCCGGCGTCGCTTCTATGGCGCTCAAGTTCTGGTACGTGGCGGCCCTCGTCCGCGAGTACGACGCCGAGACGAAAACGACACCGTAGCGTGTACCGACGGACCGTCGTACCTCGTCTCGATCGCGACTGGAGTCGGCTACCGGAGCCGCGTTACGCTACCGCTCGCCTCGAAGTTCCTCGACGTGGTCGATCCGCTGCTGGACGAGATCGGGTTTGCCGATGTCGTGGCGGACGTGGAGTCCCTCCTCGCCGGCGACCTCGAGGGCGTCCTCGGCGATCTCCTCGGCTGCGGTGATCGAGTCGGCGACGCCGACGACGGCGACGGCTCGCGAGGTCGTGGTGTAGATGCCGTCGTCGCGTTCGTCTACACTGGCGTAGTACAGCAGGGCGTCGCCCGCGCTCTCTCGCGGGTCGCTTTGCTCCCCGCTCGAGTTCTCCGTGGCGCGTGCCACACGCGCCACGCTCTCCTCGTCGGCCTGCACCTTCGCACCCGCCTTCGGATCCGTCGGGTACCCCTCGGGGACGGCGTACTTACAGACCGTCGCCTGCGAGGCGAACTCGAGTTCGGGCAGCTTCTCGCCGTCGCGGGCGGCCGTCAGGACCTCGAGGAACTCGGTCTCGAGGACGGGCAGGGTGTTCATCGCCTCGGGGTCGCCGAAGCGGGCGTTGAACTCGATCACCTTCGGCCCCTCGGCAGTGAGCATGAACTGGCCGTAGAGGACGCCGCGGTAGCCCTCGAGGGCCTCAACGGTCGCCTCCATGATCGAGACGGCCTCCTCGTAGTCGGACTCGGTCATAAAGGGGAGTTCGAACGCGGCGTCGGAGTAGCTGCCCATCCCCCCGGTGTTCGGCCCCTCGTCGCCCTCGTAGGCCCGCTTGTGGTCCTGGACGGCGGGAGCGGTCCGGACCTCGCCGTCGGCGACGAACGCCTGGACGGTGAACTCCTCGCCGACGAGTCGCTCCTCGAGGACGATCCGATCGTAGTCCGACTCGCTGACGTACGCTTTGCCCTCCTCGGC
The DNA here is from genome assembly GCF_000337695.1 of Natronococcus jeotgali DSM 18795. Classification (GTDB taxonomy): domain Archaea; phylum Halobacteriota; class Halobacteria; order Halobacteriales; family Natrialbaceae; genus Natronococcus; species Natronococcus jeotgali. The sequence continues at coordinate 23,812 of NZ_AOIA01000146.1, read as the reverse complement.
GGTGACCTGATCGCCGATAACCTTCACGCCCTTCCCGCCCGTCAGCCCGGCGGGCTTGATCGCGAGGTCGCCGTCGTACTCGTCGATGTAGTCGCAGGCCGCGTCCACGTCGTCGAAGGTCTCGAAGTCGGGACAGCCCGGCACGTCGTGTTCGGCCATGAACCGCCGCTGGAAGGCCTTGTCCGTCTCGATGCGAGCCTCCTCGGCCTTCGGCCCGAACGCGTAGATCCCCGCGTCCTCGAGTTCGTCGACCACGCCGGCCTCGAGGGGTGCCTCGGGGCCGACGACGGCAAGCGTCGCCCCGACCGCCTCGGCGTACTCGCGGACGGCCTTCGGGTTGGTCGTCTCGAGCGTCTCGAACTCGGTCGCGAGCCGGGCGATCCCGGGGTTTCGGTTCCCCGCGCAGGCATAGAGGTCGACTTCGCCGTCGTCGGATTCCGTCCGACTGCTCGAGGCGCGTCGCGCCTCGCTACCCTCGAGCGCCCGCGCGATCGCGTGTTCGCGCCCGCCGCCGCCGATCAGGAGCACGTGCTCTGCCATGCCCGATAGGGAAACGCACGAACCTGTAAACGTTGCCCTTTGTGCGAGCGAAAAGTATGCACGAGTACGGGTATGATTCGCCGAAGTCCGCCGTCTCGGTCGGTCGCTCTCGAGTTTCAGTCGTCGCCGGCGGGCGAGGGCTCGAGGGGCGCGCCGGCGTCCTCGTCGGTGTCGCCCGTCTCGATCCCGTCCGGACGGGGGAAGTGCTCGATCGTCTGCTCGCGGAAGGCCTCTTCGTCGAACTCGTACTCGCCCTCGAGGAACTCGAGCACCTCGAGGGTGTCCCGTCGCGCGTTCTTCAGGCAGGTCGAGGCGCCCGGCGAGGGGGTGATGTTGAAGATGATGTCGTCGCCGACGATCTTGGCCTCGCCCATGTCGAGAGACTTCGTCTCGGTGTCGACGATCTGAGGACGGACGCCGCCGTACCCCTTCGCGCGCTCGATGTCGTCGAGTTCGACGCTGGGGACGACCTTCTGGACGTGCGGGAGGAACTGTTTCGGGCCGACGTTCGGCACGTCGTAGACCAGGTTCCGGAGCACGTACGGCAGGAGGATCCGATCCGAGAGGATGTTCGCGTAGCTGAGAAACGCCGCGGCGTTGAGCCCGAAGACGTCGAGGAAGTCCGTGACGGTCGAGATGCGTCCGCGCTCGAGGGCCGGGACGAGCTTCGCGGTTGGGCCGAAACGCGTGATCGAGGGGTCGTGGACGTCGGCGTCGCCGTGGACCGCGGCGAAGGGGAGTTTCTTCATCTGGAGGGTGTAGACCTTCCCGTTGAGCAGGTCGTCCGCCAGGAAGAAACTGCCCGCGACCGGGAGCAACACCTTGTTCTCGCCGTAGCCCAGCTCCTTGGCGATCTGGAGGCTGTGGGAGCCGGCGGCGACGACGGTCGCGTCGCAGTCGAAGCGCCCGTCGGTCGTCTCGATGGTGTAGCCGTCGAGCGTCGGCGTGATGTCCTCGACCTTCGTCCCGGTGTAGACGTCGACGCCTGCCTCCTCGCGGGCGAGTTCGACGAACGACTGGGTCGTCGCGCCGTAGTCGACGACGTAGCCGTCGGGCGTCTGGAGCGCGCGCAGCTCCTTGTCCGGATCTCGATCCTCGACGACCTTCGGCTCGAGGTCGGCGATCTCCTCGCGACCGATCGAGCGCAGCTTCGGGAACAGGTCGCCGAAGCCCTCGCCCTCGTAGCGCCGTTCGAGCTCCGCGACCTCCTCGTTGCCCACGCCCAGCACCATCTTGCTGCGCTTGTCGTGCATCTCCCGATCGGGGTCGTGGTTCTCGAGGTAGCCCGCGAGCATCTCCGCGCCCTCCTTGACGTCCCGGGCCTTCTCGAGGGTGTAGTTGGTCTCGATGTCCCCGAAGTGCAGCGTCTGGGAGTTGTTCGTGTGGTCGGAGTTGATCGCCGCGATCTCGTCTTCCTTCTCGATCAGTGCGATGGAGTCGATGTCGGTAAACGTCGCCGTCGTGTACAGCAGCGACGCGCCGCTGATACCGCCGCCGACGATAACGAGGTCGTACTTGCCAGACATTGTTATGGTGGCCGCTACTTGCCCCACTTCGGTCCAGACGTATAACTCATATTTTTCTCTCGGGAGATTCGTCGATCGACGAAAACCGTCTCGACAGAGATTGTGCTGGTCTCGAGCGACGGTCTCACGATCGGACTCGAGGACAGTTCGCGGTCGAAATCGAAGTCGACGAAAATTAATCGGGTCGCTGCAAAGGACGCGCTAATGCGACAGTACCTCGAGCTCGTCGACGCGGTGCTCTCGGGAGGCACCCACAAGCCAAATCGGACCGGAGTCGACACGATCTCGTCGTTCAGCGAACACTACGAGGTCGACCTCCGGGAGGGGTTCCCGCTGCTGACGACCAAGAAGATGGACGGCTACCGCTGGAACTCGATGCTCCACGAGGTCGCCTGGTACCTCTCGGGACAGGAACACATCCGGGAGCTGCGCGAGGAGACGAAGATCTGGGACGCCTGGGCCGACGACGAGGGTCGTCTCGACACCGCCTACGGGCGGTTCTGGCGGCGGTACCCCGTTCCCGACGAGGAGGCGCAACTCGAGGGCGAGAGCTGGCCCGACGAGGGCCACCGCTGGGTCACCGAGGAGGCCGACGGTCGCCGGACGTTCGACCAACTGCAGTACGTCGTCGACACCCTCTCCGACTCGCCGAACTCCCGACGGCTCGTCGTCGACGCCTGGCACCCCGCGAACGCGGCCGTCTCGACGCTGCCGCCGTGTCACTACTCGTTCGTCTTCAACGTCCAGGGCGACCGGCTGAACTGCCACCTGACCCAGCGCTCGGGCGACGTCGCGCTCGGGGTCCCGTTCAACGTCGCGGCCTACGCGCTCCTGACGAAAATCGTCGCCGAACAGACCGGGTTCGAGCCCGGCACCTTCGCCCACACCGTCGTCGACGCCCACGTCTACTGCGGGCGCGGCGAGCGCGGGGCGTGGTACGCCGACAACCTCGAGGCGCTGCAGTCCCGGCTCGCCGACGTCGACGCCCGCGAGGACTACCTCGCGGTCGGGGAGTGGCTCGAGCGCGAGGCCCCCGCGGAGGCCGACGGCGACGAACGGCTCGATCACGTCCCCGGCCTGCTCGAGCAGTGTGCCCGGGAGCCCCTCGAGCGGCCGACCCTCGAGATCGGGGACGCGTCGATCGACGATCTCTCGGTCGACGACCTCGAGTTGCGAAACTACGACTCCCACGAGGGACTGCGGTTCGCGGTGGCCGAATGACCGACGCCCCCGAACTCGAGACCGACCGCGAGCTCGTCGGCATCGTCGCGGTCGCCGACAACGGCGTCATCGGGCGGGACGGCGAGATGCCCTGGCACCTCCCCGAGGATCTGCGACACTTCAAGGAGACGACGATGGACCACCCCGTGATCATGGGGCGGGTGACCCACGAGGGGATCCTCGAGGCGCTCGGCGAGCCGCTGCCGGGCCGGACGACGGTCGTGCTGACGAGCCGCGATCTCGAGACCCCCGGCAACGCCGTCGTCGCGCGCGACCTCGAGGGGGCGCTCGAGGCGGCCGAGCGTGCAGCCGACGAACGCCACGGCGGGACGAACCGGCTATTCGTCGCGGGCGGGGCGACGGTCTACGAGGGGTTCCTGTCGAGTCTCGATCGACTGATCGTCACGGAGATCGACGACGACCCCGCCGGCGACGCGACGTTTCCGGAGCGCGATCCGGAGACGTGGCGCGAGGTTGAACGGGACGACCGCGACGGGTTCTCGTTCGTCGAGTACGTTCGGAAGGAATGAGGAGCCGTCGGGACGTCCCTGGTCCTGGGCCCGCTCGCTCGTTGGGAAGCAGGAAACGGCGCGTTTTGGCGCGTGGAACGATTCGATCAGGAGCGACCGCCACGGAATTCGCTCGACGTCGGCGGATTCGCTTCGGCACCGCGGGTCGCCGACGGCTCCCGCACCCCACGCGAGACGGGGCCGACGACGATGCGGTTTAACGACACCCAACACGCGCCCACCGGCGCCCGTCCGAGCGCTACGCGGCTCCCGTCGGTCCCGGCCGACGACTGCCCGCGGTCCGCCCGAAATCTGCGCATATCCCGTTCACTAGTCCCAGCCTACTGATACGGGTCACCTTAGAGGGTGAAACGATCTGCCTCACTTATGCCAAAATTGAGTCAAGACTCGCTCGTCCCGAACGGGGCACCACTGGTGAGAGACATGACAGAAAATACGAGCGGAATGTCCAGCGACTCGAAACGTTCGATCGGAAAGAAAGGGGCACTCGCCGCGACGGGGATCGCCCTCGGTGCGAGCGCGATAGGAACGGCCGCGGCTCAGGAAGACGGCGACGTCGTCGTGTTCGGCGAGGATTACGTTCCCGGCGCCGGCTTCGAGGTCGCCTCACAGGCCGACGAGTCGACGAAGAACGACGTGTTCCAGACCGCCGGACTGGACGAGGAGTTCGACGATCCCGACGACTGGGACCTCTACCTCATCACCGTCGACGTGAGCGGGTCCGCTTCGCCGCCCGGCTTCCTGATGACCGAGGATTCCGACGTCGACAGCGGCGATACCGGAACGATGGACGAGGACGCGACGATGCGCAACCCCGAGCTGAACCTTGTCGAGTTCACGCCCTGACGCGGACGAGACGACGAACCGCTCGAGACGGTCGGCGGAACACCGAACGATCGGGCGTCGAACCCGTGTACTTTCGATCGCGCGGCCGCGCTCGCGGGGCGGCGCCCAGGTCCCGGTTCGAAACACGGAACGCGAGCGCGGCGGAATCGTCGTCGAATCCGCGGACGGTCTCGGCGCGCGAGCAGTTCCCCGTGCTCGCCTTCCGACGGACAGTCCGAGGAAACCGATTGTTTTACCGGGTGAGCGATCTCGAGCCGCGCTCCGCTACCCCACAGCCTCTCGAAATCGAGCGACGGACGGAGCTTCGCTCCCTCGTCACTACCCGTCTCGTCGGCGTCGATCCGATCGCCTTCGCTGCCGGCAGTCGGATTTAACGGCTCCGAAACGGACGCGCTGAACTCCGTTCCGGCCGATAAACAACCGTTTCTGACAGCTGGCATCCGTCTCGCCTCGACGTGCCGAAATCGTGGCACGATACGGTCAATGACCGTATTTTACGAATACAGCCCGTCTTATACCGTGAAACGATCGGCCTCACTTATGCCAGAATTGAGTCAAGAACAGTCTACCCCGAAGAGGGGGAACACCAGTGAGAGACATGACAGAAGATGATCGCGGACTGTTCGACGATTCGAGACGATCGTTCATGAAAAAAGGCGCGCTCGCGACGACCGCGGTCGCCCTCGGCGCGGGTGCGACCGCGAGTACCGGCGCCGCCCAGGAAGATGGCGGCAGTGACGGTGAAGTGGTCGTGTTCGGAGACGACTACCTCCCGGACGTCGAGTTCGAGGTCGCCTCCGAGTTGGATCAGGGGACGAAAGACGACGTGTTCGAGACCGCCGACCTAACCGACGAGTTCGACACGCCGGACGACTGGGACATCTACCTCATCAGCTACGACACGGGCGGCTCCGCCCCGACGCTCGGCTACCTGATGACCGAAGACGTCGACCTCAGCGCCGGAGACACCGAAACGATGGGCGCCGACGGATCCTTCCGCAACGCCGAGCTGAACCTCATCGAGGCCACCCCCGGCGCGTCCGCCAGTGGCGGCAACGGAGGAAACGGCGGAAACGGCGGTAACGGCGGCAACGGCGGCAACGGCGGTAGCGGCAACGGCGGCGACGGCGGCAGCGGCAACGGCGGCGACGGCGGCGGCAACTGACGCTTCGATCGCCGATCCGTCGACGCCGTCTCGCGACGACGGCGGCCCGTCCCGAGACGCCCCTTCGTCGTATTTTTCGGGCAGCTTCCTTCCGTACCGGCGGGTGCGGTTCGCGAGCGGCGTGCGATGACGGTTCTCGTCCCGCGAGCTTTTACAACCGACGCCCGTACCCGGTGGTATGACCCGGCCGACCGAGCGCAATCGGCTCGACGAGGAGGAAAGTCCCTACCTGCGCCAGCACGCGGACAACCCCGTCAACTGGCAGCCCTGGGACGAACGGGCCCTCGAGGCCGCGCGCGAACAGGACAAACCGATCTTCCTCTCGATCGGCTACTCGGCGTGTCACTGGTGTCACGTCATGGCAGACGAGAGCTTCGCCGACGAGGAGGTAGCCGAACTCCTCAACGAGGAGTTCGTCCCGATCAAGGTCGACCGCGAGGAGCGACCCGACGTCGACAGCATCTACATGACCGTCTGCCAGCTGGTCAGCGGCGGGGGCGGGTGGCCCCTGTCGGTCTGGCTCACGCCCGAGGGGAAGCCGTTCTACGTCGGCACCTACTTCCCGAAGCGCTCGAAGCGGGGCCAGCCGGGCTTTCTGGACCTGCTCGAGGGGCTTGCCGACTCCTGGGAGACCGACCGCGAGGAGATCGAGAACCGGGCCGAGGAGTGGACCGCGGCCGCGCGGGATCGCCTCGAGGAGACGCCCGACTCGATCGGCGCCGCCGAACCGCCCTCGAGCGAGGTCCTCGAGCGAGCGGCCGACGCCGCCCTCCGGAGCGCCGATCGGCAGAACGGCGGCTTCGGCTCCGGCGGGCCGAAGTTCCCCCAGCCCGCCCGGCTGCGGGTCCTCGCCCGGGCGTTCGACCGCACCGGGAACGACGAGTACCGCGAGGTCCTCGAGGGCTCGCTCACCGCGATGATCGAGGGCGGGCTGTACGACCACGTCGGCGGGGGCTTCCACCGGTACTGCGTCGACGCCGACTGGACGGTGCCCCACTTCGAGAAGATGCTGTACGACAACGCCGAGATCCCCCGCGCCCTGCTGGCGGGCTACCGGCTCACGGGCGACGAGCGCTACGCCGATTACGTTCGGGAGACCCTCGAGTTCGTCTCGCGGGAGCTAACCCACGCGGAGGGGGGCTTTTTCAGCACGCTGGACGCCCAGAGCGAGGACCCGGAAACGGGCGAGCGAGAGGAGGGCGCCTTCTACGTCTGGACGCCCGCGGAAGTGCGGGACGTCCTCGGATCGGAGACCGACGCCGACCTCTTCTGTGCCCGCTACGATATCACCGAGTCGGGCAACTTCGAGGGGCAGAGCCAGCCCAACCTCGCGGCCTCGATTTCCGAACTGGCCGACCGATTCGACCTCGAGGAACGCGAGGTCGAAGAACGGCTCGAGTCCGCTCGCCGGGAACTGTTCGAGGCCCGCGAGGAACGTCCCCGACCGAACCGCGACGAGAAGGTGCTGGCGGGTTGGAACGGCCTGATGATCGCGACCTGCGCCGAGGCCGCCCTCGCGCTGGGCGAAGACCGCTATGCGGGGATGGCAGTCGACGCCCTCGAGTTCGTCCGCGATCGGCTCTGGAACGCCGACGAGGGACGGCTCTCGCGGCGGTTCAAAGATGGAGATGTCGCAGTGCAGGGCTACCTCGAGGACTACGCCTTCCTCGCCCGGGGGGCACTGGGCTGCTACGAGGCCACCGGCGAGGTCGACCACCTCGCGTTCGCCCTCGAGCTGGCCCGCGCGATCGAGGCCGAGTTCTACGACGCCGAGCGCGGGACGCTGTACTTCACGCCCGAGAGCGGCGAGTCCCTCGTGACGCGACCCCAGGAGCTGAACGACCAGTCGACGCCCTCGGCGACGGGCGTCGCCGTCGAGACGCTGCTCGCGCTCGGGGACGTTGCGGGCGAGGACGACGGCTTCGAGGAGATCGCAACGTCGGTCCTGCGGACCCACGCGGGCCGCCTCGAGTCGAACGCGCTCGAGCACGCCACGCTGTGTCTCGCCGCCGACCGCCTCGAGGCGGGCCCCCTCGAGGTGACCGTCGCGGCCGAGGAGGTGCCCGCGGCCTGGCGCGAGCGGTTCGGCTCGCGGTACCTGCCCGATCGGCTGTTCGCGCCGCGACCGCCGACCGAGGACGGACTCGAGAGCTGGCTCGACGAGCTGGGACTTGAGGCGGCGCCGGCGATCTGGGCCGGCCGCGAGGCTCGCGACGGCGAGCCGACGCTGTACGTCTGCAGAAATCGGACCTGTTCGCCGCCGACCCGCGACGTCGACGAGGCGCTGGACTGGCTCGCGGAGTCGGAGGCGAGCGGAGAACTGGACGACGACGTGCCGTTCTAACGATTCAGGCCGTTTCGGTCTCGAGGTCGCCCTCGAGCTCTCGGGCGAGCCAGACCGCCGGCGGGACGTCCTCGTCCTCGACGAACCGGATCACTTCCTCGCCGTCGTCCTCGACGACGATCGTCGGAATGTACTCGACGTCGTACTCCTCGACGCCGGGCCCCTGTTTGTCCTGGTCGACGGCGATCTCCTCGATGCGCTCGTCGGGGACGCCCGCAGCCTCGAGGGCCGCGGCGAAGTCGGGCAGCAGCGCTCGACAGTCCTTGCACCAGTCGCCGCCCCAGACCGTGTACGTGAGGTTCTCGCGGGCCGCCAGCGCGTCGACGGTCTCCTCGTGGGAGGCGGCGTCCCACGTCGGGTTCGGTCGCATGGTCTCGAGACTCATACCCGCGAGTTCCGGCTCCGAGGGCTTAACCGCCGCGCTTCGGCGAGCGGATCGGTGACATTTTTACGGGAAGCGAAAAGAATATCAGATATGGTGTTCGACGAGATCGGCGACGCCGGCCACGAACAGGTATCGTACTTCACCGATCCGGAGACGGGGCTGCGAGCGATCGTCGCGATCCACGATACGACACTGGGGCCCTCGCTGGGCGGCACGCGGATCCTCGACTACGAGACCGAAGACGCCGCACTCGAGGACGTGCTCCGGCTCTCGGAGGCGATGACGTACAAGGCGGCCGCGGCCGACCTCCCGCTTGGGGGCGGGAAAGCGGTGATCCTCGGGGACCCCGACGAGGTCAGAACCGAGGCGACCCTCGAGGCCTACGGCCGCGCGGTCGACTGCCTGGGCGGACGGTACATCACGTCGGTCGACATCAACTCGAGCGCCGCGGAGATGGACGTCGTCGCCCGGGAGACCGACCACGTCGTCGGCGCGAGCGACGGGCTACAGAACCCGTCGGGGGTGACCGCCCACGGGGTGTTCTGCGGGATCCGGGCCTGCGTCGACTACGTTTACGGCGAGGACGACCTCGAGGGCCTCGAGGTCGTCGTTCAGGGGCTGGGCAAGGTCGGGCGGTCGCTGGCCGAGGAGCTGCTCGAGGCCGGCGCCGCGGTGACGGTCTCGGACGTCGACCGGGAGGCCCTCGAGGCGTTTGCAGCCGAACACGGCACCGAGACGGTCGAACCCGACGCGGTGTACGAACGGTCCTGCGACGTCTTCGCGCCGTGTGCGATCGGCGGGATCCTGAACGACGAGACGATCCCCACCCTCGAGTGCGATATCGTCGCGGGCGCGGCGAACAACGTGCTGGCCGAACGCCGCCACGCCGAGGCGCTTCGCGAACGCGGCATCCTGTACGCGCCCGACTACGTGATCAACGCCGGCGGGCTGATCACCGTCGCCAAGGACCACTTCGGGGGGACCTACGAAGAGGCCTACGCGGAGGCCGAGGCGATCGAGGGACGGCTGCGCGGGATGATCGAACGCGCCGACGAGGAGGGGACGACCGTCCTCGAGGCGGCCGCGGCCTACGCCGAGGAGCGGATCGCGGGCGCCGACGACGGATCGCGGTCGGCGCCGCGGCTGTAGACGCGCCGTCGGGTCCGTTCGGTCGCTCTCGATCGCCGACCCGGCACGTCCTGCGAGGGCCAGTACGGGTTTACGTCTCCGCTTCCTACGCGCTCGCAATGAAGGGAAGCATCCTGGACACGATCGGCTCGCCGCTCGTCCAGGTCGACTCGCCGGATGGAGCGACCGTCGCCGCCAAGGTCGAATCCTTCAACCCCGGCGGGTCGGCCAAGGATCGGCCGGCCCTCGAGATGATCCGAACCGCCGAGCAGGAGGGCGAAATCGAGCCCGGCGACTGGCTCGTCGAGCCGACCAGCGGCAACACCGGGATCGGCCTCGCGCTGGTCGCGGCCGCCCGAGGATACGACCTCACGATCGTGATGCCGGCCTCGAAATCGGAGGAGCGACGCCGAATCATGGCCGCCTACGGCGCCGAACTCGAGCTCGTCGACGGCGAGATGGAGGAAGCCCGCGAGCGCGCCGACGAACTCGAGGCCCAGGGGGCGGTCCAGCTCGGCCAGTTCGAGAACCCCGCCAACCCGCAGGCCCACTACCGGACCACCGGCGAGGAGATCCTCGAACAGGTCGGCGACCGCCAGATCGACGCCTTCGTCGCCGGCGTCGGCACCGGCGGCACCCTCTCGGGAACGGGCCGACGGCTCCGCGAGGAGTTCCCCGAGATGGACATCGTCGCCGTCGAGCCGGCCGAGAACGCCGTCCTCTCGACGGGCGAACCCGGTAACGACGACTTCCAGGGGATGGGACCGGGGTTCGTCAGCGACAACCTCGACGTCGACCTGATCGACCGCGTCGAGACGGTCCGCCTCGAGGACGCCGAGGACGAGTGCCGTCGCCTCGCCCGCGAGGAGGGGATCCTCGTCGGCCAGTCCAGCGGCGCGACGAGCCTCGTCGCAAATCTGATCGCCGACGAGATCGCCGAGCCCGAGGCCGACTGTCCGGAGGTTCCGGACGTCTTCGACCGCCAGCCCCAGGCGACCCCCGAGACCGACGGCGGCGCCCCCGAGGACTGCCCCCTCGTCGTCACCGTCTTCTGGGACAGCGGGGAGCGCTACCTCTCGACGGGCCTTTTCGACTGAGACGACGGTCGCTTTTCGACCGTGGAGAACGTTCTTTGTACGGGACGTCATCGGAACGAGCATGGACCGCCGATCCAGGCGGACGGTGTTGAGCGCGGCGACGGGAGCGGTCGCGGTGCTCGCCGGCTGTCTCGGGGCCGATCTCGACGACGGATCGGAAGAAAACGGCGACGAGAGAGACGACGGAAGCGGTGGCGACGACAGCGTCGGTGACGAGGGGGACGACGACGGAAGCGGTGGCGGCGACGCTGCGGACGCGGTGGACGAAACGACGTTTACCACTTCGGAGCCGCGATCGGAGCCGAACGCGACGCTGCTCGCCGACCGCGAGGCCGCCGCCGGCTGGCTCGCGGGCCGGGACGTCGGCGACGACGCGGTCGCGTTCCTCGAGAACACCGCGTTCGACGACGCGTCCCTGATCGCCGTCGAGGCCCGCGCGCCGAACCTGTGTTACGAACTTCGGATCGAATCGATCGAACTCGAGGACGGGATCGCGCTCGAGGCGGTCGTCGACGACGGCGACGCCGCCGCCTGCGCACAGCAGGAGGCGACGGCCGGCCTGCTCGTCCGGGCTTCGGACGGCGGCGAACCGATCGAGGAGGGGACCGCGACGGTCGTCGACCACGACGGCGCGACCCACGAGTTCGATCTCGGCGCGGACACCTAGCCCGCGACGCGTCGGCTACGGCGAGAACTCGGCCTCGGTGAGCCGGACGACGAGCGTGTCCGGGACATCCCGGAGGTCGTACTCCGGGAGTTCGCCGTCGGTTCGGCGGACGTACAGCGGCTCGACGAGCCGCGGTCTCGCCCGCGACCCGTCGGTCGCGGCCGGTTCGTCCTCGCCGTCGTTTCCGTCGCCGTCCTCGTCCGGGTCGGGTCGCTCGAGGCCGTAGATCTTGCAGAATTCCCCGGTGTCGCCGGCCTCGAGGGCGCCGTTTCGTAACTCGTCGGCCAGCGATCGCGAGAGCCACTCCGTCCCGCTGACCGAGGGCTCCCGGACGAGCGCCTCGTCGACGAACCGGGTGAGATACCAGTCCAGATCGTTCAGCAGCGAGACGGCCGCGCCGACGCTGACCGTGCGAACCGCCAGCGAGTTCTCGAAGGGGCGCTCGAGGTCGTAGGTCGCGAGCGCCTCGCGGGAGGTCTCCCGGGACAGGAGCTCGTACCGGAGGTTCACCTCGGGATCGCCGACGAGACAGACGCGGGTCACTGTCGGGGAGTTGGCGGATCGCGATAATGGGCGTTTCGTCTCCCGGCCGTCAGACGGACTCGAGGGACTCCCTGACGGCGTCGGGCTCCTTCCAGAGGACCACGTCGCCGCTGCGGTGGTCGTACTCGACGAACAGCTCCGCCTCGAGCCGGGGCAGGTGCTCGTGGTGGAGCGTGAGTTCGATCCGCTCGGCGTCGTCGTGGGGAACCGCCTCGTCCGCGGCCAGCAACGCGGCGAGTCGCTCGCGACCGACGGGCTCGCGCTCGAGGAGGATCGATAGCGCTCGACGGCGAGCGGTGTGAGCGAGCGCCCCGGCGGAGTGAAGCGCGTGAACGACGGTTTCGTCGACCGCGGCGACGATCGCTACCAGCGCCTCGACGGTTGACCAGACGACCATGGGGTATCGCCGGCACGAAGCGACAAAACTGTTCCGCCAAACCGTCCGATCGGCCGACTGTTCGGCGAATAGTAGAGCGAAATCGATTTTCTCCGCGGGATACTCTCCGTCCGTTCGAAAGCATCCTCGCTCGGACGGCGGGGACGGCCGCGCCGCGAGCGGTCAGGGCTCGACGAGTTCGGCGTTCCGCGCGGCCTCCTCGGCGCGCTCGAACAGATCGTCGGGCTCGGCCGCCAGCAGGGGCTCGAGGCGGGCGTTGGTCTCGGCCCGATCGGGCGCGACGCGGTTGCAGCCGGCGTCGATCGTCGACTCGGTGAACGTGCCGATCTCGCGGGCCCGGGCGACGATCTCGGCCTTGTCGCGGGTCAGCAGCGGGCGGTGGATCGGCAACTCGGTGGCGCGGCTCGTGATCGCGAGGTTTTGCATCGTCTGGCTCGACTTCTGGCCGACCGCCTCGCCCGTGACGATCCCGTGGGCGTCGACGCGCTCGGCCAGCACTTCCGCGGCACGGTAGAAAAAGCGCCGCATCGAGAGCATCCGCCCCTCCTCCATCTCCTCGACGAGGACGGACAGCGTCTCCCCGCCGGGGAGCTCGTAGACCTGCGTGTCGAAGTTCGGCGCGTACCGCGAGAGGACCCGAACCGTCTCCATCGCGCGGGCCTCGTGGTCGATTCCGCCGAACGGGCCCAGATCGACGTACACCGGGACGATCGGGCTGCCGCGTTTCATGATCTCGTAGGCCGCGACGGGCGAGTCGATCCCGCCGCTTATCATCGCGATCACCGGCTCCTGGGCGCCAAGCGGCAGCCCGCCCGGCCCGTCCCGCTTCTCGAGGTAGACGAACGCGACGTCCTCGCGGACCTCGACGCCGAAGGTGAGGTCGGGATCGTCGAGGTCGACTTCGGGGTCGAACTCGTCGGCGACGGCCTCCCAGATCGCCGACCCGCCCTCGCGGGCGAGGTCGTCGCTGTCGTAGGGGAGGCTCTTGTCCGCCCGCCGGGCGTCGACGGCGAAGCTGCCGCCGTCGTAGCGGGACCGCGCCGTCTCCACGAGGGCCTCGAGGATCCGTTCCTTCTCGGTGCTCGTGGTCAGACACGGGCTCGCGGAGACGACCCCGAAGGCGTCGGCCGCGGCCGTCGTCGCGTCTTCGACCGCCGCCTCGGTCGTGTGGATCAGCGGTCGGCTCCAGCGGCGCTCGACCTCGCCGGGAACCGATCGGTCCGCCAGCAGGGCCTCGAGGTTCTCCGCGAGGAGTCCCTCCATGTACCGCTTGACGGTGTTGCTCTTGGTGTTTACGTCCCCGTGGCGGACGAGGACGGTGTCGGCTCCCGGCGGGTGCATACCGGACCGTAGCCGGACGCGGGTATAAGGGGATTACGAGGGGCGGACGTCAGCGCTCGGCGACCGAGAGCGTGCGCTCGAGGGCCGTCTCGATCTCCGCGGTCGCCTCGTCGTCGGTCGCGACCAGCGGCGGGCGGACCTCGTCGGAGGGGACCACGTCGCGGAGGACCAGTCCCGTCTTCGTCGCCTGGGCGAACCCGTGGCTCGCGCAGGTCTCGAACAGCGGCCCGATCGCTTCCGACTGCAGCTCCTGCCCGCGGTCGGTTTCGGCCGCCTCGACGGTCTCGCGGAACGTCTCGGGGATCACGTTCGACAGCGCGTTGATCCCGCCGTCGCCGCCCAGCCGGATCGACGGCACGAGCAGCGAGTCGTAGCCCATCAGACACAGGAACTCCTCGGGGGTCTCGCGGACCAGCGACTGGAAGTAGGTCAGGTCGCCGCTCGAGTCCTTGATCCCGACGAACGCCTCGCGCTCGGCGAGCGCGGCGACGGTCTCGGGCTCGATCCGTCCGCCCGTGTACTGGGGGATGTTGTAGAGGACGATCGGCAGGGACGTTTCCTCAGCGACTCGCTCGAAGAACCGTTCGTTCCCTTCGGGGGCGTTCGCGGGGGTGAAGTAGGGCGGGACTAGCGCGGCCGCGTCGGCGCCGGCGTCCGCGGCGTTGCCGACGTGTGCGACGGCCTCGTCGACGCTCGTTGCGCCCGAGCAGGCGACCACCGCCCCGTCCGCGTGGTCGACGGTCAGCTCGATCGCGCGGCGGCGCTCCTCGGGGCTGAGGCTGGGAAACTCGCCGGAGGTGCCACAGGCGAAGACGCTATCGATCCCGCCCTCGCGGAGGTGCGCGAGCAGGTCGACGAGCGCGTCCTCGTCGATCTCGCCGTCGTCGAACGGCGTGACGGTCGGACAGGTGATCCCGCTGAGCGCGTCGTGAAGGTCCATGGTGGGGGCAGTATCGCTCGCGTGAAAGTCGTTGCCCTCGCGGCGATACCGAGATCAGAACGTCGTGAGTTCGCCGTCGATCACCTGTCGGGTGATCTCGGTGACGTTGGCGAGCTCTCGGTCGACGATGACCTCGACATCGGTCTCGACGTCCTCGAGGGAGACCCCCTCGTCGGTGACGACGTGGACGTCGGCGACGTGGGGGCGGTCGATCGGGCGGCCGATCTGGGAGAGCAGCCGCACCCGCAGGTCGCGGATGCCGTCGACGTCGTCGACGACCGACTCGGCGATCGACGTCGAGAGCAGGTTGTAGATCTTGCCGATGTGGTTGACCGGGTTCTTTCCGCTCGTGGCCTCCATCGACATCGATCGGTTCGGCGTGATGAGTCCGTTCGCGCGGTTCCCCCGACCGACGGAGCCGTCGTCGCCCTGCTCGGCGGAGGTGCCGGTGACGGTGAGGTAGATCGAACCCTCCTCGTAGTCGTCGGCGGTGTTGACGTGGACGTCGACGTCGCGGTCGGTGTGCTCGCGGGCGACCTCGGCGACGAAGTCCCGCACCGACTCGACCGCGTCGGCGTACTCCTCGATGTCGGCGACGTACTCGTCGACCATCGCCGCCGCGACGGTGACGTCGATCTGCTCTCCCTCGCGTTTGCCCATGATCTTCACGTCGGGGCCGAGCTCGGGATGGGTGCTGGCGTACTCGCCGTTGAGCCGTCGCTCGGCCTCGAGGACGATGCGCTCGGTCTCGGTCAGCGGTGCGTGGCCGACGCCGAAGCTGGTGTCGTTGGCCATCGGGACGCCCACTGCGCCCTCGAGCTCGTCGTCCTCGCCGAAGACCTCCTGCAGGTCGCCGCTGCCCTCGCCGAGTTTGACGTCGACGACGATGTCCTCGCCGTACTCGAGTTGCGGGATCGTCTCCTCGAGGTACTCGCGGGCCGCCCGCAGCGCGATCGTCTCGGTCGGAATCATCTGGCCCTCGTAGCGCTTGGTCGCGCGGCCGACGATCAGCAGGTAGATGGGGTCGACGACCTCGCCGCCGCCGAACGCGGGCGCGGCCTCGCCGGCGACCAGCTGGGTCTCGTCGGTGTTGAAGTGCAGTACCTCGCCGACGCGGTCGATGTACTCGCGCGCGAGCGCGCCGGCGACGCTCTCGGCGACGCCGTCGCAGATCGAGTCGGGGTGCCCGATCCCCTTTCGCTCGACGATCTCGACCTCCTGGTCCTCGACAGCCCGGCGGTCGATCGGTTCGATCCGGATGTTCCGTTCGCTCATTGGCGGGGATAGTCGGCTCGAGGTTCTATAACTTCCGGAAACAAATCTCGGCAGAAAATACCCCGCGGTAATCCCGCTCAGGCGTCGTCCGCCAGCAACAGGCCGAGGTACGACGTCCGGACCTGCTCGTCGGGATCGCGGCCGAGGCGCTCGAGGACGTCGTAGGCGCCCTCGCGTGCGGACTCGAGGTCTGCCTCGTCGTCGACTTCCGTCTCGACCTCGACGTACTCGCCGACGTCCTCGACCGAATCGAGCGTGATCGTATACTCCTCGAGGGCGAACCGCTCTCGGTCCTTCCGGACCGTCGCCGCGGGCTCGAAGCCCAGCTTCGTCAGGACGGTATCGATCTTTTCGCCGCTCGCGACGGCCGTCTCGACCTCCTCGCGGGTCTTCGAGGCGTCGTCGACGAGCGGTCCCTTGTAGGTGAGCCGGACCTCATCCGCCCCCGTTTCGGCGCGCTCCGTGCGGATGCGCAACGCCTCGTCGGTCTCCGGAAACGAGCGGTGCGGGGCGTCGTAGTAGGTGTCTTCCTGTGCGACGTCGTCGACCGGCGTCGCGTCAAGCTCCTCGAGTCGGGCCCGAACGGCCTCGAGATCGGCGGGGACCTTGACCTCGACCTCGTACATACCTTCGGGGACGGGGAGGGCTCGTAAGTATCGGTCGCTCTCGGGAGAAAACGTCGTACTTAAATGTAGACGGGCGGACGTACAACGTATGACCGAGGAACAGGAGGCCGAGCTCGATGAGCAGGCCGATGACGTCGAGAACGGAGACGACGCCGCCGAAGCCGAGGGGCTTCAGGCGGGCGATTTCGTAAAGCTCGCGTACACCGCGTACACCGTCGAGGACGACCAGCTGGTCGACACGACCGACCCCGAGGTCGCCGAGGAGGAAGGCGTCGGCGACCAGGCCGAGGAGTTCAAGCCGCGGACGATCGTCCTCGGCGAGGGCCACATCTTCGACGAGGTCGAGGACGCGGTTATCGGGGGCGAGGTCGGCGACTCCGGCACCGTGACGATCCCCGCCGAGGACGCCTTCGGCGAGTACGACCCCGACGACGTCCAGACCGTCAGCGCCGAGAAGATCGACGAGGACGACCGCTACCCCGGCGCGAACGTCCAGGTCGACGGACAGCAGGGCTACATCAGCACGATCGTCGGCGGCCGCGCCCGCGTCGACTTCAACCACCCGCTGGCCGGCGAGGACGTCGAGTACGAGTACGAGGTCGTCGAGGAGGTCGACGACGTCGAACAGCAGGCTGCCGGCCTGTTCGAGATGTACCTCGGGATGGAGCCCGACCTCTGGATCGAGACCGACGAGGTCGAGGAGGAGGTTCCCGTCGAGTCCGACGAGGATGACGACGAAGACGAGGACAGCGAGCCCGAGTTCGAGACCGAGGTCGTCGAGAAGGAGACGCTCTACCTCGAGGCCACGCCCCAGATGACGATGAACCAGCAGTGGATGATGGGTAAACAGCAGATCGGCCAGGACGTCATCGACAAGCTGGGCGTCGACCGCGTCATCGTCCAGGAAGTCATCGACGGCATGGGCGGCATGGGCATGCCCGGCATGATGGGCGGCATGGGCGGTATGGGCGGCGGCGAGGCCGACATCGAGGAGGCCCTCGAGGAGGCCGACGTCGACGCCGACGAGATCGTCGAGGAGCTCGAAGGCGCCGAAGAGTAACGGATCGACCGTTTCGTTTTTGTGGACCGCGTCCGGTAGCGTGCCGTCCCGCGTTCTCACGGTGTTTCGTTCGGAGCCGAGCCGTCCGTCAGTCGTCGGTCGACGCGGTGCTTTCGAACGCGGACGAGGGGGCCGCGTCTGCGGTGAGGTCGCCGTCACGCCAGGTGCCGCGACGGAACCAGAGGGCCGCGCCGACGGCGCCGACCAGGTGGGCCGCGGCGAAGGACAGCCAGACGCCCGTCGGTCCGAGCGCGTTCGCGGCTACCCACGCGACGGGGATCTGGATCCCCATAAACGCGAGCAGGACGAGCCCCGCGGCCGTCCCCGTCATCCCGGCGCCCCGGTAGCCGCCGATGTAGATGTACATCGCGCCGAAGAGTCCGAACGTGGGCGCCACGTAGTCGAGGAACGTCGCACCGGCGTCGACGACGGCCGGATCGTTGGTAAACAGCGCGACGATCGGTTCGGCGGCCAGCGTCGAGAGCACGCCCGCGGCGGTCAGGAACACGAACAGCGTCGCCGCGGCGAGGTGGTTCGCCTTCGCCGCGCGATCCGGTTTTCCGGCGCCGACGTTCTGGCCGGTCATCGTCTCGACGCCCTGGGAGAGCGCCATCGCCGGCAGCACGATCACCGAGAGGATCCGCGTTCCGATCCCGTAGGCCGCGACGACCGGGGTCGTAAACAGCGCGACGACGAACAGCAACAGCGACATCGAGAGGGCCCGACTGGCGCCCTCGAACGACGCCGGCAGCCCGATGCGGACGAGTTTCAGCCCGTAGCTCGGGTCGGGAACCAGCTCCCGGAGTCGGATCCGAACGCCCCGGTACCCGCGGAGCATGAGCCAGAGGCCGACCGCGAGCGTGAGCCCGCGGGCGATGATCGTCGCGTAGGCCGCCCCGGCGATGCCGAGCTCGGGGAGCGGGCCGACTCCGAAGATGAGCAGCGGGTCGAGGACGACGTTGATCGCCACGGAGACGAACATGATCAGCATCGGCGTCACGGTGTCCCCGTACCCCCGCATGAGCGACATGAACATCAGAAAGCCGAAGACGAAGACCAGCCCCAGCGCGTAGATGCGCATGTAGTTCGCCGCGGCCGCGGTCACCTCGGGCTCGGCGGCGAACAGCGCCAGCACGTCGTCGACGACGGCGTAGCCGAACACGCCGAGAACGAGCGCCCCGATGATCGAAAACGAGACGGTCTGAGAGGCCGCGTACTCGGCGTCTCGCTCCCGGTTCGCGCCGACGTACTGGGCGACCAAGACGCTGCCCGCGACCGAGAACCCGATCGCAAAGGAGATCAACAGGAAGATGATCGGGAAGGCGAAGCTGATCGCCGCGACCTCGGTCGTCCCGTACCGCCCGAGCCAGAACGTGTCGGCGACGTTGTACGCCGTCTGCAACACGTTCGTGATGATAAGCGGCAGCGAGAGGTACAGAAGCGGTTTGACGATCCCGCCCTCGGTCAGGTCGACCTCCTCGCGGGCTGAAAACGTTCGCTCGAGGTGTTCCCGAACCGTCACTCGCCGATCCCTCCGGCAGAACTGGACGCGCTCCGATCGTTCATACACTGACTAACTGTTCAGTCAACTAAGTACCTTCGGACTCCGACGTCCGCGGCGCGATTCGCGACGGGACGACTGCGAGCCTCCCGGCTCGAGGGAGAGCACGGACGGTCGGAAGAAGGCGCGGCGATCGTCTCAGTTCGTCGACCAGTACCGGGGGGCGACGTCGGCTCTCGATTCGGCAGCGATCAATCGGAGAGGCTCGGCGAGGGAGCCGGTTCGGCCTCCTCCGGCGTCACGTCGAGTTCGGAGGTAACGAGCGATCGGTAGGCCCGGCGCAGGCGCTCGGAGAGGGCCTGGTGGGAGATGTCGAGCTCGGCGGCGAGCTCCTGCATCGACACTTCCCGCGGAATGTCGAAGTAACCGTGGTCGACGGCCGCGACCAGCGTGTCGTACTGGCGCTCCGTGAGCCCGGCCTGAGAGTGACTCTCGTCGGTCGTATCGAACAGCCGGATGATCGTCGGGCTGAGTTCGCGATCCTCCAGGGCCTCGTAGATCGAGCTGGCGTCGTTGCGCTCCTGGACGCGGATGTTCAGCACCCAGGAGCCGTCGGGCGCCGAGGCATCGAGGATCGTGCCCCCCTCCTCGAGCACCAGCTCGAAGATGTCGATCGTCTCGTCGGCGAACTCGACGTTGTACAGCCACTCACCGTCGGAGCCGTTGATCAGGGCGTACTCCTCGACCGCCGAGGCCTCCGCCAGGCCGGCCTCGATCTCGTCGTTCGATGCGCCGGAGAGCCAGAGGTCGCGCCCGTTCGAGACCACGGCGGTCTCGGCCTCGCAGGTGAGCGACGGAACCGCGTCGACCAGTTCCGCGAGTCCAGTCCCCTCGCCGGAAATCTCGAGGTTGACGATCGAGGTCATGTGTTCGGTTCTACCGATGGGCCGAAATGGTATAGGATCGTTTCCAAAAAGGTTTGATGTCCTCAAGATGAGTTTAAAATAATACTATATTTCGACTCTTTCGATATGAAACGCTGACGGCCCTACGCGATGTCGCGGCTCGTGTCGATCGCGACGCCCTCCGTGAGCTCGAGCGTGATCGCCTCCGTGGGCTGGCCGCCGTCGCGGAACTTCGGGACCGTAAGCGCCGTCTCGAGGCGACCGCCCGCGCGTTCGGTGTGGAGTTCGAAGACGGCGTCCGCCGCGTGAAGCGTTCGGGCCCGGTTCGCCGGGGCGTCGCCGCGCAGACAGTGGAGAACGGCCGCACCGCCGGTCTCGAGCACCCGCCGCTTGAGGGCGGCGAGGAAGTCGACGTAGGCGTCGGGATCGGCTCGTTCGAGTCGGTCGACCGGGTCGACGATCAGGATTTCCCCCTCGGAGAGCCCGGCGACGACCTCGGCGGCGTCCTCGAGGGCGTCGGTCGAGAGGGCGTCGATCCGCGGCTCGCCGGTCGCGGTCGGCGAGCGCTCGAGGGCGTCCCGGGCGGCCCGGGCCGGGCGCTCGGTCGCGAGGTACCGCGTCTCGCGGGCGGCGGTCAGCTCGTAGAGCAGCAGCTCCGACTGGCTGGCGGGGTCGGCGGTGTAGGCGACGAGCGCTCCCGCCGGGAGCCCGCCCTCGAGCTTGCGATCCAGCGCGTCGATCCCGGTCCGGAGCCGATCGGCCATGCGGTCGGCGAGGTTGTGACAGCGACGGTATAGCTTTTCTCCCCGCGAACAGGGAGATTCAAGGGGTTCGCAGGCTCCGTTTCCAACGAGATGCGCCACGACCACGTGATCACGAGCAAACACCTCTCGCGGGGGGACATCGAGACGGTCCTCGACCGGGCTGCCGAGATCGCTGCCGATCCGTCGGCCGTCGCGGATCGCCACGCCGGAGCCCTACTCGGGCTGCTCTTTTTCGAACCGAGCACGCGAACGAAGATGAGCTTCGAGACCGCGATGAAACGCCTGGGCGGGGACGTCGTCGACATGGGGAGCGTCGAGTCCTCGAGCGTGAAGAAAGGCGAGACCCTCGCCGATACCGTCCGGGTCATCGAGGGCTATGCCGACGCGCTCGTCCTGCGCCACCCCAGGGAGGGGGCCGCGACGATGGCCAGCGAGTTCGTCGACGTGCCGCTACTGAACGCCGGCGACGGGGCCGGACAGCACCCGACCCAGACGCTGCTGGACCTGTACACGATCCGGGAGAACGCCGGGCTCGACGACCTGACGATCGGCATCATGGGGGATCTGAAGTACGGCCGGACCGTCCACTCGCTGGCCTACGCGCTGTCGAACTTCGATACCCGCCAGCACTTCGTCAGCCCGGAGAGCCTGCGGCTTCCCCGGGAGGTCGTCTACGACCTCCACCAGCAACAGGGCGGCCGAACGGGGATCCGCGAACACGAGTCCCTCGAGGCGGTCCTGTCCGACCTCGACGTCCTCTACGTGACCCG
This sequence comes from Natronococcus jeotgali DSM 18795, assembly GCF_000337695.1. GTDB lineage: Archaea > Halobacteriota > Halobacteria > Halobacteriales > Natrialbaceae > Natronococcus > Natronococcus jeotgali. Next base: position 2,241 of record NZ_AOIA01000146.1, on the reverse strand, counting down.
AATCCAGCGCGAGCGGTTCCCCGACGAGTCGGAGTACCGGAAGGTCGCGGGCGAGTACCGGATCGACGCGGAAACGCTCGAGGACGCGGCCGACGACCTGACCGTGATGCACCCGCTGCCCCGGGTCGACGAGATCGCGCCCGAGGTCGACGACACCGATCACGCGGCCTACTTCGAGCAAGCGCACAACGGCGTGCCGGTTCGGATGGCGCTGCTGGATCTCCTGTTGAGCGAGGGTGGGGGTGGTCGCGATGAGTGACGACCGCGGCGACCACGAGCTGCGGGTCAGCAAGATCCGCAACGGAACCGTCATCGACCACGTCCCGGGCGGCCAGGCGCTGAACGTGCTGGCGATCCTGGGCATCGACGGCAGCGAGGGCGAGGAGCTCTCCGTCGGGATGAACGTCCCCTCGGATCGGCTCGCCCGCAAGGACATCCTCAAGGTCGAGGACCGGGAGCTGAGCCAGGACGAGGTCGACGTCCTCTCGCTGATCGCGCCCGACGCGACGATCAACATCGTCCGGGAGTACGACGTCGTCGAGAAACACCGCGTCGATCGCCCCGACGTCGTCGAGGGCGTCCTCTCCTGTCCCAACGACGGCTGTATCTCGGCGGGCGACGAACCGGTCGACTCCCGGTTCGAGGTCCTCGACGACGGCGTTCGCTGCGAGTACTGCGACACGATCGTCCGCGAGGGGATCGCGTCGCTGATCGATACCTGATCCAGAAAGGTCATAGATAGAGAAAGAAGCCACAATTGATAAGTAACCGGCGTTCGACTCTCCGGGTGGATATGTCCCGCGCAGCCAAGATTCTGCTCGCCACGTTCGCCGTCGCCGTCGTCTGGAAGGTCGCCTTCGGGGGCGCCTCGGACGTCGAGTACGAGTACCATCCCGTCGAAGAGTAACCGATCCGAACGGCTTACGGCCCCGTAGCCGTACACCGTTCGTATGTACGGCGTCGTCACCCGAAACGAGGAGGAGGTGCAGTGGGAGGAGTTCGATCGCGGCTTCTACGAGGTCAAAGACGTCACCGGCAGGTCCGTCGAACCGATCGCCGACGCGGTGAACATGGTCTCCTGTTTCGGCGACAACGCCGCGGCCGACGCGGATCCGTCGCTGGTCCCGGTCGACGATCTGGGTCGGCCCGCCACGCGGGATCGGACGTACTTCGACTGGGCCTACATCTGTCCCTCCCGCGAGGATTACCGCGAGGGACTGCTCGAGATCGTCGACGACTGCGCCGCGGCCAACGGGGACGTCCGGCTGGACGATATCGGCTTCCCCCGCGAGGAGTACTGTCGCTGCGGAGTCTGTGAGCGAAACTTCGAGGAGAGCGAGTACGACGACCGCCTCGAGTGGCGCGCCAGCGTCATCACCGAGTTCGTCGCGGAGGCCGTCGAGCACGTTCCGGGGCGGGTCTACATGACGCTGTACCCCGATCCCTACCCCGGCCACCTCTACGAGCGTGCCGGGATCGACCTCGAGGCCCTCGAGGAGCACGTCGACGAGTTCGTCGTTCCCCTCTACGACACCGCCTACGAGACGACCTACTGGCTCGAGACGATCGCGAAGGGGTTCGAAAGCGCGCTCGAGACGCCCTTTAGCATCGAGCTGTACGCCGTCGACGTCGACGTCGATAACCTGATCCACGCGACCGAGGTCGCCGAGAACTACGGAACGGACGTCTTCTTCGGCTACGAGGCGTCGAACGCCCGGGCCGCGCTGCGGCGCCGCCGGGCCGACGAGCGCGACGGCGTCACCCACGGGGACCCCGACGGCGACTGATACCGCCGCACGACACGGTTGCACCGGTCGCGTGCGAACGGCCGTCGCTGGAGACGGTAGCGACGCCGAGGCTTCGGTAGAAACGAGCGGTCGGATCGCCCATCGAGGCGCCGGCGAGAACGTCGGCTCCCTATCTGGGCGGCGACGGTCCGCTACCGCCTCGAGCGGCGAAGCTGCCGTCTCCGGGGTAGCGGTCTCGAGTTCGTCGCGTCCCCTGTGGTACTGGTCGGTACGTCCGAGCGACGATAGATCGGGGAGAGTCGGGACTCCGCTCGAGCGAGGGCGCGGAACGGAACGCTATCGCGTGTCGCCGCGTCGACGATCGTCGTCGTCGTCACCGATCAGGTCGTCATCATCGTCGTCGCCGATGAGATCGTCGTCGTTGTCGTCGCCGATGAGATCGTCGTCGTTGTCGTCGCCGATGAGATCGTCGTCGTTGTCGTCGCCGATGAGA
>NZ_AOIA01000145.1 GCF_000337695.1 Natronococcus jeotgali DSM 18795 | reverse complement strand
ACCGATGAGATCGTCGTCGTTGTCGTCACCGATGAGATCGTCATCATTGTCGTCACCGATGAGATCGTCATCGTTGCTGTCGTCGCCGATGAGGTCGTCGTCGTTGTCGTCGCCGATGAACTCGTCGTCGTCGTCGCCGAGTCCGCCGCTGCCGCGATCGGCGGTGTCGGTGGCGCCGGTCGCCGCTTCGGCGCCCGCCGTCGTTCCGGCGCCCGCCGCGCCAGAGCCGGACTCGAGGTCGCGCTCGAGGTGGATCTCGTCGCCGGTCACCTCGGCGACCGCCGGCTCCTGAAGGGGGTAGGAGTCCTCGTCGGTGTCACCCCAGCCGAGTTTTGCCTTGATCGTATCCGTGATTCCGGGGTCCGGTTCCACGTGTGCGGTGCCGTGTTCGACGTCGGCGACGAGGCCGACCTCCTCGCCGTCGGCGTTGATCACGGTCTTTCCGATGTCGTCGTCGGTAAACTCTGGGGACATTACGATTTGAAACACGACGAACAGCGGTACAATGGTGTTGCTTGCGTTGGCTTGCGACTCGGGTGTTCAGACGGCCGAATCGCGGGCTACTCGTCGAACTCGGGTTCGCGTCCCTCGAGGAAGGCCGCGATGCCCTCTTCGTGGGATTCGGAGCCTCTGGCCTGGACCTGCAGCGCGTTCTCGTAGTCCAGCGCCTCCCGCCAGTGGCGGGCCATGTTCTCGTGGAGCGCCTGCTTGGTCATGCCGATCACGTCGGTCGGCCGGCGTTCGAGCAACTCGACGGTCTCTCGGACTCGTTCGTCGAGCACCTCGGCGGGAACGGCCTCGTTGACTAGCTCGAGTTCGGCCGCCCGCTCGGCGTCGAAGACCTCGCCGGTGAACGCGAGCTTCTTGGCCGCCCGCAGGCCGACGATGCGAGGGAGCACGAACGTGCCGCCGGTGTCGGGGATGAGTCCGATCCGAACGAACGCACAGGAGAAGCTGGCCCCCTCGTCGGCGTAGGCGATATCGGCGAGCGCGACGAGGGCCAGTCCCGCGCCGACGGCGTCGCCGCGTACCTTCGCGACGATCGGCACGGGCGAGGAGAGCATCGCCTCGACGACCCGACCGAACGTCTCGGCGACCCCCTCGTAGGACTCCCGGGGCGAGCCGGGCGAGTCGGCCATCGCCTCGATATCGCCGCCGGCGCTGAACGCGTCGCCCTCGCCGGAGATGACGATCGCGTGGTGGTCCTCGGGATCGGCGCCGTCGATCGTCTCGGCCAGCTCCGCGGCGACCGCCCAGTCCATCGCGTTGCGGACGTCCGGTCGATCGAACGTGATCTCGAGGACGCCGTCGTCGCTGTCGACGTGCATACGGGAACATGTGGCGGGCGGCTAATAATGGTACGCGGTGTGACCAGTCGCGCGGTCACGGGACGGACGCGACGGAAACGGACTGCGAGCGGACGAGGCGGCGCGGGCGTCAGTCGGACGGCACCGGCGGAGCGGTCGCTTCCTCCTCTGCGACGTTGAGCTCGGAGGTGACCAGCGCCCGGTAGGCCCGGCGCAGGCGCTCGGAGAGGGCCTGGTGGGAGATGCCCAGCTCCTCCGAGAGTTCCTGCATCGAGACCTTGCGGGGGATCTCGAAGTAGCCGTGGTCGATCGCCGCGACCAGCGTCTCGTACTGGCGCTGGGTGAGCCCGCACTGGGAGTGGTTCTCGTCGGCGACGTCGAACAACCGGACGATCGTCGGCGTGAGGTCGTGGTCGACGAGGCGATCGTACAGCGAACTGACGTCCTCGCGCTCGCGGACGCGGACGCTCAGCAGCCAGGAGCCCCCGGCGGCCGACGCGCTGAGAACGGTCCCGTCCTCCTCGAGGACGAGCTCGAAGGGGTCGACCGTCTCCGGGTCGAACTCGACGTCGTACAGCCAGCGGTCCTCGTCGTCGCTGATCAGCGCGTGGTCCTCGACCGCGCCGGCGTCCGACAGCGCGGCTTCGATCTCCTCCCGGGAGGGACCGGACAGCCACAGTCCGTGGCCGCTCGAGGCGATGACCTGCTCGGTTTCGCAGGTAAGCGACGGAACGGCGTCGAACAGCTCGCCCAGTCCGGTTCCTTCGCCCGGAATCTCGAGGTCCGCGATCGATGTCATACTCACGAATACAGCCGGCTATCCAATAACCGCACTTCCAAAGTTATCAGCACCCGCGTTCGTGAAATTCAACCTCTCCGTTCTTTCGCTATTACGTATCGTTCTCGAGCGAGCGGGCGTCAGTATCGCTCCGGGGAGCCGACGACGAACTGGACGAACCCGACGACGACGAGCGTTATCGCGAGCAGCGCCAGCGCGATCGGGATCACCGCCTCGAGCCCGCGGGAGACGTAGGCGACCCAGATCTGGGTCGGAATCGTCCGCGGGTTGTACGCGACCATCATCGTCGCGCCGAACTCGCCGATCGCCCGGACGAAGGTGAGGACGATCCCCGCGGCGATCGCGTTCCGAGCCAGCGGGAGCGAGACCAGCCGGGCGCTCTCGAGGCGACTCCGTCCCAGCGTGCGCGCGGCCTCCTCGAGGCGCGGGTCGACGGCGTCGAACCCCGCGCGGGCGGTCACGACGAGAAACGGCGCGGCGACGAACGTCTGGGCGAGGACGATCCCCGCGTAGCCGTCGGTCAGCGGGACGCCGACGGCGGCCGCGGCGGCGCCGACCGGGGTGTACCTGCCCGCGAGGGTCAGCAACATCGCACCCCCGACGACGGGCGGGACCACCAGCGGCAGGAGAACGGCGGCCTCGACGAGGCGCTTGCCCGGAAACGAACCCCTCGAGAGCACGTACGCCAGCGGCACGCCGAAGACGGTCGCGATCGCCGTCGAGATCGGCGCGGTCACCAGCGAGGCGGCGATTGCCTCCCGAACCGCGGGTTCGGCGAGCGCGGCCAGCACGTCGACGGACCGCACCCGCACGAGAAAGGCCGCGAACGGAACGACGAGGTACGCGAGCAACACCGCACCGACCACGGCGGGGAGCCCCAGCCCACCGGCGAGGCGGTCGAGCCCGAGACCGACCGACGCCCGCCCCGAATCGGGCGTTTCGCCGTCGTCGGCCCCGGTCCCCTCCCCGCGACTCGAGGCGGCGTCGTCGGCGCTCACTGCTCGATCCCCTCCGGCACCTCGCCGTGGGTTCGGGGGAACGACTCCCCTACGCGGAGCCCCCGCTCCTCGAGCAGCCCCGAGTTCTCGAGCAGAGCGGAGAGAAACCGCCGGCCGGCCTCGGCGCGGTCGGCGCCGCGTCGCACCGTCGCGTTGTACACCGCCGGCGAGCCCGTCGTCTCGTACCCCTCGTCGGTGACGTAGCTCGCCCGGGCGTACCGGTCGGCGTACGCGGGGTTCCCGAAGTTGTAGGCGTCGGGCAGCTCGAGGAAGGGGACGTCGTGGTCGACGGCCATGTTTCGGTAGGCGACCGCGCAGGCCCGGTTCCCGGCCTCGATCCCCGACAGCAGCTGGGGCTCGTTGGGCTCGCGGTAGGCCCGCTCGAGCGCGGCGTCGCGAAACCCCTCGAGGCCGTGCTCGCGCTCGACCAGCTCGAAGAGGTGGGCCGCCCGGTACCCCAGCGGATCCAGGTCGGGATCGCTGATCGCCAGCTCGCCGTCGTCGGCGTCGCGGAGGACCTCGTACCACGGCTCCCCGCCCTCGAGGCGGGTCCCGAGGTCGGTTCCGGGAGCGTAGGCGATCCCGACCTCGTTGCCCGCGAACGCGACGTCCCAGTCGGCGTGGTCGGGGTAGAGCCGATCCCGGAGCAGGCCGACGTCGGCGCCGACGACGACGTCGGGGCGTTTCGATCCCTCCTCGACCATCCGCACGACGACGTTCGTGCCGCGGTACTCCCCCTCGTAGGCGATCCCGGTGTCCGCCTCGAAGGCCGGGCCGACGTGATCCTCGAGGACGACCGAGAGACTTCCCGCCGAGAGGACCCGCACCCGGTCGCCGTCGCTCCCGAGACAGCCCGCTCCGAGCCCGAGCCCGCCGACGGCGGCCAGCATCGCTCGCCGGCTCGCGGTCGACCGACCCTCGTCTCCGCGCATACGTTCTCGTCAGTCCCGCGGCTCATTATAACTCGTTTCGATTCCTACTCCGCGGGAAGATAACCGAACTCGGTTACGGTTCCGGGGTCAGTTTCCGCCAGCCGATCGCTCCCCGAGGGGCTCGAGCGCCAGTACCGCCTCGACGAGGTCTGCGAGGTCGTCACGTCCCCGGCCGACGACCTCGCCGCCGACCGCGTCGGGTTCCCGTTCCCCGACGAGGATCGTCGGCAGCGGCGCCTCGCCGAAGCCCTCGACGACGACGAGGTCGTAGCCGCGGCGCTCGAGGCGGGTGAGCACCCGCGAGAGCGCCCGCAGCTCGCCGTCGGCCGTTCCGAAGAACTCGGCGTCCGGCTCGCGGGGTGGCTCCTGTTTGCCCCGCGCAGTAATATCGAAGGTCAACTCGGGCGTGACGCCGACGACCGCCTCGGCGCCCGCGGTGCGGTGGCGGTGGGTGTCCGCGCCCGGCGTGTCGATCTCGATATCGTGGTGGATCGACTTCACGGTCGCGACCCGTTCGGTCTCGGCCAGCCGCGGGACGAGTTCCTCGACGAGCGTGGTCTTTCCCGAGTCGCTCGGCCCCGCGAAGCAGACGACCCTCACGGCGCCGTCCTCCCCCGGACTATCGTCTCGGTCACACGCTGGTGTGGAACCCGGCCCAGGATAGGCGTTCGGATTCCCCGCTCGAGGCTCGCGACGGGGCCGCTCAGGCGTCCGTCTCGCCGACGGGTCGCCACCCTCGCAGGGACGCGACACAGAGGCCGCCGGCGAGCGTGCCGAACGAGAGCGTGACCGTCCGAACGACCAGCACGGCCGCGGTGGCCGCGGTCGCCGTCGCGCCGGTTACCAGCACCAGCGCCCCGCCGAGCAACAGGTCGTAGGCTCCGAGGCTCCCGGGGATCGGCACGACGCTCGCAACCTGGGGAAGCGGCACGACGACGAGGATCGGGAGCAACGCGACCTCGGCGCCGACGCCGGCGAGCGCGACCCACAGGGCGGCCGCGGTCAGGACCTGCTCGAGAACGCCCCCGAGCGCGATCAGCGAGAGCAGCCCCGGCGTCTCCCGGAAGCCGACGACGCGGTCCCAGTACCGATCGACGGCCGCGGCCACGACCGAGCGGTCGTACGGTCGATCCCGGAACAGGCTCGAGAGCCGGGTCACGATCGGCGTCAAAACCGCGACGAGCCCTCGCGAGAGGTGGGCTCGCGAGGCGAGGACGATACCGCCGAACGCCGCCAGCCCGACGATCGAGACGCCGAGGGTCGACAGCAACGCGGTGGCGTCGGGTCCCCCGAGGAGGACCGCGAGACCGAGGAGTCCGGAGAGGGTCAGTTGTACGCCCGACTTGGCGTACTTCGCGACCGACCGCACGCCGAGCGCATCCGAGTACCCGGTGTTCGTCGCGACGCCGAGAAACCGGGCCATGATCGGCTCCGAACTCACGGGCCCGGCCGGGCTGAGGATGTCGAAGAAGTCGCCGGCGAGCGCGAACTGCGCGCTCCGGGGCAGCGATACGCCCCCGTTCAGCGGCGCGAGAGAGGCCCACACGCCGATCCCGTCCGCGAGCCCCTCGAGGACGACCAGCGCCACGACGAGGGCGAACGCCCACGGGGCGATCGCGGTCGCCCGCTCGAGGACGGTTCCGGCGCCGACCGAGTAGACGTACCCGGCGAACACGCCCGCGCCCAGGAGGGCGCCCAGCAGGAATCGGAGCGATCGTCTCACGGACGGCGGTTTCGCTCGAGCGCGCAAAAGGGTGCTGAAGCGGGTCGGCTCGAGGGTTCGTTCGACGCGTCGGGTATCGGTGCGAATCGCCGTCGGTGGACGTTCGACTCGGACTCGAGAGAAAAGGAAGCGGGCCGGGCGCGATTATGAACTACGCCCAGAAACGCTCGCTACGCTGCGCCTTTCTGGTCTACTTCAAAGCGCGCTGGCCGCTTTGCTCCTCACGAAGTTGTTCGTCGCAAAAGCGGGCCGGGCGCGATTTGAACACACGGTCGGACGTGCTCACTCCGTTGCGCGCGACCTCCCTGCGTTCAAATCCCGCCGGTTCCGATGCTCGCCGCTCGCGAATTTGCTCGCGGCGAGAAGCGGGCCGGGCGCGATTTGAACACGCGACCGTCTGATTAAGAGTCAGACGCTCTGCCGGACTGAGCTACCGGCCCTGTACTCCCGACTTTCGGACGCGGATAAATATACGTTTCCCTTGGACGGCGCCGTGGGAGCGGTGTCCAAACGCCCCTTTCTCGAGCGGATTCCGACGTACCAATCTCCGGGACCGTTAAGTACGGGCGGTTCGACCTCACGGTCACATGAGCACGGGGGTTACGATCTCGTCGATCTCGGACTACGCGATTCTCGGCTGCGGGAGCGTGGGATACGCCGTCGCCGAGGAACTCGTCGAGCAGGGGAAAGACGTCGTGATCATCGACCGCGACGAGAGCCGGGTCGAGTCCCTCCGCGATCAGGATCTGGACGCCCGCACGGCCGACATCCGCGAGCCAGAGGCCGCCGACCTCGTCGCCGAGCGCGACGTCGTGTTGATCCTGGCCTCCGACGTCGAGGCCAACAAGGCCGCCGTCGAGCACATCCGCGCGAGAAACGACGAGAGCCAGTTCCTCGTCGCGCGCGCCAGCGACCCGGTGTCGGGCGACGAGCTCTCGGAGCTGGGCGCCGACATCGTCATCAACCCCTCCTCGGTGATCGCCGAGTCCGCGCTCCGGGCCCTGGAGTCCGGCGAACTCGAGTACAACGCCGAAAAGCTCGCCCGGCTGATCGAGTCGACCGACTCGCGGCTGGCGATTCTCACCCAGGACAGCCCCGATCCGGACTCGATCGCCAGCGCCGCGGCCCTGCAGGCGATCGCCGACCACCTCGGGATCGATGCCGACATCGTCTACCTGGGCGACGTCGGCCACCAGGAGAACAGGGCGTTCGTCAACCTGCTGGGGATCGACCTCGTGCAGTGGGACGAGATCGCCGATCCCTCGGTGTACGACACCGCCGCCCTGGTCGACCACGCGACCTCCTCCGAGATGAGCCTGGATATCGACATCGTGATCGACCACCACGAGTCCGAGGAGTCCTACGACCCCGAGTTCGCCGACGTCCGGCCGAACATGTCCTCGACGTCGACGATCATGACGAAGTACATCCAGGAGTTCGACATGAACGTCTCCGAGGAGGTCGCCACCGCACTGCTGTACGGTATCCGCGCGGAGACGCTGGATTTCAAACGCGACACGACTCCCGCCGACCTCACCGCCGCGGCCTACCTCTACCCCTTCGCGAACCACGACACCTTAGAGCAGGTCGAGTCGCCGTCGATGTCCCCCGAGACGCTCGACGTGCTCGCCGAGGCGATCACCAACCGGGACGTCCAGGGAAGCCACCTCGTCTCCAACGCCGGCTTCGTCCGCGACCGGGAGGCACTGACCCAGGCCGCGGGCCACCTGCTCGACCTCGAGGGGGTGACCACGACCGCGGTCTTCGGCATCGCCGACGAGACGATCTTCCTGGCGGGTCGATCGAAGGACATCCGCATCAACATCGGCAAGGTATTAGACGATGCCTACGGCGAGATCGGCGAGACCGCGGGCCACTCGACGCAGGCCAGCGCCGAGATCCCACTGGGCATTTTCACGGGGATCGAGATCTCCGAGGGCACCCGGGACACGCTGCTCGAGCTAACCGAAGAAGCGGTCAAGCGAACCCTGTTCGACGCGATGGGCGTCGACGGGAGCGAGGGGTCGAACGGAAACTGATCAGGCGACGATCTCGTCGGACTCCTCCTCGTCGGGGTCGCGGACGCGCTCGACGACGTCGTTGATCAACACGATGTCGCCGACCGATCGGACCCAGCGGTAGGGAACGATCACGCCCTTGCCCGCGTCGGCTTCCTCCCGGAACAGTTCCGCGTTGAGGCTACCGAGCGCGAGCCCCTCGATGGTCTGTTCGCCGATGTTGAGCTTGAGATCCTCGACTTCGCCGACGAAAACGCCGTTGTTCGAGTACACCTCGCGGCCGACGAGCGAGGTAACCTCCTGATGGATATCGTCCATGCCAGAGGGCATGTGTGGACGGCTCTTAACTTTTGGTCAGACGCGATCCGTCGGCCGAGACGACCGTCTCGTCGCCGTGGCGGTCAGCCCGCCAGGATGTCCTCGACGGCCGCGTGATCGGCCAGCAGCGTCTCCATCCGCTCGACGGTCTCGGCGTCGCGGGTGCGCCCGCTCCGGACGACGTCCTCGGCGCGTTCGACCGTCGTCAGCGTGTCCGTCTGGACCGAGAGGATCGGCATTCCCTTCTCGGTGGCCTGGCCGATCACCGCCCCGGACGGTCGGTGTCCGCCCGTGAGGATGAGACAGCGGACGCCGGGCGCCTCGAGGGCGGCCGTGTGGATCTCGGCGCGGTCCCCGCCGGTGATGACCGCGGCGTCTTTCGTCCGGCGGAAGTGTCGCAGGGCGCTGTCGGCGCCCATCGCGCCGACCGTAAAGCGCTCGACGTAGGCGTCGTCGCCCGCGTCGACGAGCGTCGACGCGCCGAGTTCGTCCGCAAGCTCGGCGACGGTCACGCCCGCGAGCGTTCGCTCGCTCGGGATCACGCCGTGAACCGGGATTCCTCGACCCTCGAGGAACGGGACGACGTCGGTCTCGAGCCCGTCGTAGGCCGCGTCGGAGACGTCGTTGAAGACGACGCCCGCGAGGCGGTCGCCGAAGGTTCGGGCTGCCGCGAGCACGTCGTCGGCGTCGCCGGGAACCTCGTAGGGCGCGACCAGCAGCACTCGGGCGTCGAGCAGCTCGGCCAGGTCGGCGTCGGCGAGCTCGACGATCCCGCCGACCTCGTAGCTGCCGCCACCCTCGAGGATCATTCGGTCGTGGTCGGCCGCGAGCGCCTCGAACGCCTCCCGGACGCGGTCGCGGATCTCGTCGGGCTGCTCGCGGCCGCGGATCGCCTGCTCGACGAACGTCGGCGAGTAGACCACGGGTTCGAGGTCGTGGATCTCGGCCTCGAGCTCGAGCAGCTCCCGGGCGAGCATCGGGTCCTCGTCTAGGGTCTTCCCGACGTTGCTCTGCAGGCGGG
>NZ_AOIA01000144.1 GCF_000337695.1 Natronococcus jeotgali DSM 18795 | reverse complement strand
CGCGCCATCAGAGATGTGTATAAGAGACAGCGCCATCGGGGCCGGCCACGAGCGGGTTGACGTCGAGCTCGAGGATCGAGGGGAAGTCGACGACCAGCTGGGAGAGGCGCTGGATCGTCTCGACGACGCCGTCGACGTCGGCCGGCTCGCGGCCGCGGGCGCCCCGCAACAGCGGCGCCGCCTTGATCCCGTCGACCATCTCGCGGGCCTGCCCCTCGCCGATCGGGGCGACCCGGACCGAGGTGTCCTCGAGGATCTCGACGAAGATCCCGCCCAGGCCGAACAGCAGGAGGGGGCCGAACTGCGGGTCGCGGTTCATCCCGACGATCGTCTCGGTCGAGGACTCGAGGTCGAGCAGCTCCTGGACCTGGACCCCGAGGATCGTCGCGTCGGGCTGGTAGTTGCGCGCCCGGGCGACGAGGTCCTCGTAGGCGTCGTAGACATCGTTCTCGCTCACCCCGACTTTCACGCCGCCGATGTCGGACTTGTGCGTGATGTCGGGGCTGACGATCTTCATGACGACGTCGCCCTCGATCGACGCGGCCACCTCGCGGGCCCGGTCGGGGTCGTCGACGATCTCCCCGTCGGGCGTCGGGATCCCGTAGGCCTCGAGCAGCTCCATCGACTCGACGCCGAGGCGGTTGTCGTCGCGGTCGCGGGCGCGCTCGAGGATCGTCCGGGCGCGCTCGCGGTCGACGTCGAAGGCGGCGGATTCGTCGATCGGTCGATCGCTGATATCGCGGTACCGGGCCAGCGCGTCGAGGCCGGCGACGGCGCGGGAGGGGTCGAAGTAGTTCGGGATGCCGAACTCCCGCAGGACCTCCTCTGCGGCCCGGGCGCGTGCGCCGCCCATCAGGCAGGTGACGACGGGTTTGTCGTGTTCCTCGCGCTTCTCGATGACCGCCTCGGCGAGCCCGTCGTACTCGAGGACGGCCGTCGGCGCGCTGACGACGACCGCGCTCCCGACGTTCGGGTCCTCGAGGGCGATGTCGAGCGCCTCGCCGAAGCGCTCGACGTCGGCGTCGCCGATGGCGTCGATCGGGTTGTAGACGTTGGCCTCGTCGGGCATCGCCCCGGCGAGCGCGTCGATCGTCTCGTCGTCGAAGTCGGCCATCCGGAGCGAGGAGTCCCCGACCGCGTCGGTCGTCAACACGCCGGGACCGCCGGCGTTGGTGACGACGGCGACGCCGTCGGTCTCGGGCTCGGGCAGTCCCGATAGCGCCCGGGCGTAGTCGAACAGCTGCTGGACCGAGGTGGCCCGGAGCACGCCCGCCTGCTCGAGGCCGGCCTCGTAGGCCCGTTCGCTGCCCGCGATCGCCCCCGTGTGTGACGAGGCCGCCTGCGCGCCGGCGTCGGTGCGGCCGGACTTGACCAGCACGATCGGGGTGTCGTCGGCCACCTCGCGGGCGGCCCGGATGAACGCCTGCCCGTCGTCGACGTCCTCGAGGTAGCCGATGATGACGTCGGTGTCGGGGTCGTCGCCCCACTCGCGGACGAAGTCGGTCTCGTCGAGGACGGTCTTGTTGCCAAGCGAGACGACGTCCCGGAAGCCGATTCCCTGCTCGTTGGCCCAGTCCAGCACGGCCGTGATGAACGCGCCCGACTGGCTCATAAAGGAGATCGATCCCTCGCGGGCGTCCTCGGGGCCGAACGTGGCGTTCATGTTGTTCGCCGTCGACATCACGCCGAGGCTGTTCGGGCCGACGACGTTGAGGTCGTACTCCGCGGCGAGCTCGCGGAGCTGTCGCTCGCGCTCGGCGCCCTCGCCCCCCGTCTCGGAGAAGCCGGCGGTGATGACGACGACGTCGTCGGTGCCCGCCTCGGCGACGTCCTCGATAGCGTCGATCACGACCGTCGGCGGGACGACGATCACCGCCAGGTCGATCGGCGGCGCGGCCTGTACGTCGCGGTAACACTCGAGCCCGAGCACTTCGTCGCGGTTGGGGTTGATCGGGACCACCTCGCCCGCGAACTCGTCTCGCAGGTTCTCGAGGATCGCCCGACCGACGGCGCCCTCGCGGTCGGTGGCGCCGACCACGGCGACGGTCTCGGGTGCGAAGAGATCGGATAACCGTCCCATCGCTCACGCCTTCGGCGAGGAGCGGGTTAAACGTACAGCGCGCTCCCGCAGTCCGGGAACGGGATCCGACCGATCAGTGGATCGAGATCGCACTCCCGGAACGGCTCGAGGCCAGAATCGCCAGGAGGTAGATTCCGATCGCGACGACGACGATCGAGCCGCCCGGGGGCAGCCCCTGCGAGATCGCGAACGCGAACCCGCCGAGCACCGCCCCCTGTCCGAACAGGATCGACAGCGCGAGCGTCTCCCGGAAGCCGCGGGCGATCTGGGAGGCGGCCGCGACCGGGATGACGAGCATCGCGGCGACGAGGATCACGCCCAGGATCTGCATGGCGCCGACGACGACGACCGCGGTCATCACGATCAACAGCGTGTTGTACCAGGTGACGTTGAGTCGGGCGACGCGGGCGGCCTGCTCGTCGAAGGTGATAAAGAGCAGTTGCTTGTAGGTGAGCGCGACGACGGCGACGACGGCGACAGTCAGGATCGCGACCAGCCGCGCCCCCTCGGCGGGGATGACGGCCGCGCTGCCGAAGAGGTAGTCGTCGATGCTCACCCCCGAGAAGCCCCCGCGGCCGTAGCTGATGATCAGCGTTCCGACGGCGAAGCTGCCGGTGAGCATGATCGCGATCGGCACGTCGCCGTAGGCGTTCGTCCGCTCGGCGAGGTACTGGACGAGCAACGCGCCGAGGATCGCGACGACGAGCGCGGTGACAAGCAGCGAGCCGTCCCAGTCGGTCGTCGCGCTAAAGAGCAGGCCGATGGCGACGCCCGCGAAGGCGGTGTGGGCGAGCGTCTCGCCGATCAGCGCCATCTCGCGGTGGACGAGGTAGGTGCCGACCAGCGGCGCGGCGATGCCGACGAGCACGCCCGCCGCGATCGACCGCAGCATGAAGGAGTAGCCGAAGACGCTCGTTCCGAGGTAGTAGTCGGCCCACATCCCCGCGGTCGTGAACTGGTCGTACAGGGTCCCCGCGTAGGGGTACTCCCGGAGCCACTCGAGGGCCAGGAAGGCGAGCATCGCGACCGCGAGCAGGCCCGTCAGCGCGAGTCCGAGCCGCTCGAGGCGGCGTCTGGTCGTCCGATCCATCAGTGGTGGTGGTGGACGACCTGTCCGGTCGTTCCGTACGCCTGCTCTAAGGCGTCGCTCTCGACGAACGATTCCGTGTCTCCGTGGTGGAACAGCTCCGTGTTGATGCAGGCGATCCGATCCGCCCGATCGGTGACGACGCCGATGTCGTGCTCGATCAGGACGATCGTGATCCCGTCGTCGTTGAGCGAGTCGAGCAGCTTGTAGAACGCGTCGCGGGACTCGGCGTCGACGCCGACGGTCGGCTCGTCCAGCGCCAGCAGGTCGGCCTCGGATGCCAGCGCCCGCGCGATGTAGGCTCGCTGGCGCTGCCCGCCCGAGAGCTCGTTGATCCGTCGCTCGGCGAGGTCGGTGATGCCGACCGTCTCGAGGGCGTCGTCGACGATCGCGCGGTCGTCGTCGGTCAGCCGCGAGTAGCCCGCGCGGGCGAACCGTCCCATCGTCACCGCCTCGCGGACGGTGACGGGCATCGTCCCGCCGCGGCTGGTGGCCTTCTGGGAGACGTAGCCGATGCGCTCGCCCCGGTCGAACGCCTCGACGGGCTGGCCGAACAGCTCGATCCGGCCGTCGTCGGGGCTGTGCAGCCCGAGCATCAGGTGCAGCAGGGTCGTCTTCCCCGACCCGTTCGGGCCGACCAGCCCGAGGAAATCGCCCGCTTCGATCGTCAGCGAGACGTCTCTGACGGCGACGGTCTCGCCGTAGGCGAAC
The DNA here is from genome assembly GCF_000337695.1 of Natronococcus jeotgali DSM 18795. Lineage (GTDB taxonomy): Archaea > Halobacteriota > Halobacteria > Halobacteriales > Natrialbaceae > Natronococcus > Natronococcus jeotgali. Next base: position 69,515 of record NZ_AOIA01000144.1, on the reverse strand, counting down.
GTCACGTTCTCCATCTCGACGATCGCGGTCACTGGTATCTCACCCGCGTATCGGACGCGGATAGCCTTATGTCTTCCATTTCGATACCCTCACTCGGCCCCGAGCGCCGCCGCGAGCGACGGGATCGTGATCTCTTCCATCTGCTCGATCCAGCCGTACCCCCGCTCGTTCCACTCCTCGAGGGTCCCCCCGGCGGCCGTGATCGGCGCGGCCTCGGTCGCGTCGGTCTCCTCGAGCAACACGTCGGCCATCTGGGGGAGGTCGCCGTCCGCGCTCTCGAAGGGATCGTAGAGAATCGTCTCGATGTCGTTGTCCTCGACGGCGCCGATCAGCTCCGAGACGTCCTCGCTCGACTCGACCGCGTCGGGGGAGACCCCGACCGGGGTTCGGAGTTCGAACTCGTACCGGTCCTCGAGGTACCCGAACGAGTCGTGGCCGGCGAGGACCGCGACGTCCCGCGTCGCAGCCTCGGCGACGTTCTGGAAGCGCCGGTGGACCTCGTCCAGTCGCCCGGCGTACTCGGCGGCGTTTTCCTCGTACAGGTCGGCGCCGTCCGGATCGAGTTCGCCCAGCCCGGCGGCGATCGATTCGACCATCGACCGGGCGAGGACGGGATCGACCCAGACGTGGGGGTCTTCGAGCTCGAGCCCGCCCTCGTCGGCGCCCTCGTCGACGACCGCGACCTCGCCGTCGGCCCCGCTCGTATCCCAGACGATCTCGCCGTCGGCCGCGAGCTCGAAGACCACCGTCGTTCGACCCTCCTCGAGCCCCCGGAGCTCGAGGCGGTCCCCGTCGGACTCGATCCCGAGAACGTCCGCGTTCGCGCCGTCGGGGACCGTCGCCTCGAGGGCGAACGGCGCGTCCCCGCCCAGCGGGAGGCGACGGCCCTCGACGTCCTCGACGGCGGCCTCGAGGGTGACGCGGCCGTCCAGGGGGACGTCGGGCACGCCCCCGTGCCAGTGGCCGTCGTGCAAGGAGGCGACCTCCTCGCCGCTTCGGCCGTCGTAGAGTGCGAACCCGCCGACCTCGACGGCCGTCGGATCGCCGTCGTACTCCGCCTCGGGCTCGCGTCCGTGGTCGGTCTCGTTTTCCGTCGAACCGAGCTGCCCTTCGATTCCCTCGAGCGCGTCGATCACCGCGACGTCCTCGGACTCGAGGTCCGCCGCGACGTCCTGAGCCCAGGCGAACTCGGGCGTGTCGAGGTAGACGAACGCGGCCGACTGCGAGATCTCGCGCTGGAGGTCGCCCGGCGGCTCCCAGCCGTGTCCCATCTCGCCCGTTTCCACCGGGTTCTCGACCGTCATCTCGTCGCCGACGACGTGGCTCGTCCAGTCGGCGAGCGCGAAGAAGGCGCCGTAGACCGTCCCCTCGTCGCCGCCGTCAGTAGGGGGCTCGTCTAGGCAGCCGGCAAGTGCGCCGAGCGCGAGGGCGCCGGCCCCGGAACGAAGCACGGCGCGACGTGATCGTGTCATAGGCGGAACTACGACCGGGCGGATAAAAAAGTTATTATCCCACAGTATAGAGTTAATAACGAGTTGCAGCTACCGAGCGGGCGATAACAAAACTCGCGGGAAGCGGACGGTCGACGTCCGCGCCCGGAACCGGTCGGTGCGAAAACGGGGTCCCGGCGCGAGGGGGCATCAGTGGTCGTGGTCGTGGTCGTGGTCGCCGTGGTGCCCGTCGCCGGTTTCGTCCGCGTCGGCCGCCTCGCCGACTTCGACCTCGAGCGCCGGCGACTCCCAGTCGGCGTGGTCGCCGTGTCGGATCCGGAGGACGACCTCGGTGATCCCCTCCTCCTCGCCGATCAATTCGACGTGGTCGCCGCGGGATTCGATTCCGACGTTCTCCGCCGCTCCATCGGCGACCCCGGCTCCGAGCTGGTACTCCTCGGCCTCGCCGAGGTCGATCTCCCCGCCGTCGGCGTTCTCGGCGCGGGCTCCGACCGCGGTAGCGTCCTCGAGGGGGACGGACAGCGGGCCGCCGTCCCAGTGGTCGTCGTGGACGTCCGCGAGCGACTCCTCGGACTCGCGGTCGAAGAGTTCGAACGCCCCGACCTCCACGTGACCGTGATCGTCACGCTCGTCGTCGCGGCGCTCGCCGTCGTGATCGTCTTCGGTAACGTCCCCGGCGTCGTCGCCGACGCAGCCGGCGAGACCGAGCGCCGCGAGGGAGCCCGACGCCGCGAGCACCGTCCGACGGCTCGAGCGGATTGGGTCGATCGTCATTATTAGGTTCTATGGGTATAGTGTGTGCTGTTAGTAATTAGTCTACCGATGTTGTTAATGGCGCCGAGGGAGTGTGGTAACGCCCGACGCCCGAACGCCGCGGCTCGAGCGATCGACGGCGTTCGGACCGAAAGCGCACGGCAGTGGGGTTACTCGTCCGGGTAGTTGATCGCGTCGTCGAAGTCGTCGACGACCTCTACCGGGAGCTCGGGGGACCCCCAGCCGAACCGATCGCCGTCCCAGACCTCCGCGACGATCGCGGTCTCGCCCGGCGTGCGACCGATCAGGTCGACGCGGTCCCGGCGGGGCTCGATCGCGACGGTGTCGTCCCCCTCGACGGCGACCGTCGCCCCGAGTCGGTGCGGGGCGTCCGCTTCGAACTCGAGTTCGCCGTCGGCGTCCTCGGCGCGAGCGCTGACCGAGAGTTTGCCCTCGAGGGGCAAAACGAGCGGGCCGCCCTCCCAGCGATCCCCGTCGACCGCCGCGAACTGGGTGCCCGTTTCGGGGTCGATCAGCTCGAACGACTCGACCGCCACGTAGTCCTCGTCGTCCTCGTCGGCGCCGCCCAGACAGCCCGCGAGGCCGAGCGTCGCGAGGGAACCGGACGCCGCGAGCACCGTTCGGCGCGTTCGCTCAGCGGACATCGGTCGAAACGTCCCGGCGTGGACTCTCGAGGACGCGAGCAGCGAGCGACGGGTTCGGATACATTACTAGATACGTGAATTACCGAAAAGCCAAGTACTTTTGGGTCCGGCAACCGTCGCCGCGTGCGAACACGCGCCACTCGCTCGTCGGGGACCTACTCGAGCGAGACGTACACGTCCACGCCGTCGAGACGCCGGTAGGCGGGAATCGGAGCGCGGACGACCTCGAAGGCCTCGAGCCGGACCACGAGTCGACCGGGGTCGATCGTCGCCCGGAGCACCGGCCCTCGACTGGTGACGGTGACGTACGGCGGGGCGGGAACCGGGCTAGCAGGCAGTTCACAGTCGGCCGCCGCCACCGCGTCGGCCAGCAGCGACGCCAGCCCCTCGAGCAGACCAGCCTCCTCGAGCCCCGTCCGCAGCGGGGCGACGACCCGGTCGGGATTCGTCGTCCGGGAAGTATCCCAGGGGTCGGCGACCCGATCGGCGCAGTCGTCGACCCCGCGGACGACGGACTGCCACTCGGTCTGGATCCGGCGTCGAGCCGCCCTAACTGGGTGGGACACGCACCGGACTGCCACGGGCTCCTACTAAGCTCTCACGACTTTCCGGCGCTAACGCTTCCGGATCGTCCCGATCCGCAGCGTCTCGATCCGGGAGGCGGCCTCGTGGATCGCCCGTTTCCACTCGGGGTCATCGCGAACATCGAGCTCCGATCGGAGGCGCTCGTTCTCGTCCTCGAGCGTTCGGACCCGACCGTCGAGCTCGTCGACCCGGTCCTCGAGGTGGTAGCGACGGCTCCGGTGGGCCTGCAGATCCTGACGGATCTTGTTGCGCTCTCGCCGGAGCTCCCCGACCTCCCGACGCAGTCGGTCGTTGGCGCGTCGGCTCCGTTCGAGTCGTCGCTTCCGGGCGATCAACTCGTCGTCGGCGTCGTCCTCGAGGGTGAGCCGACCCGACCGGGTCGCGTTGACGACCGCGCCGACCAGCAGGATCAGCCCGCCGAAGTACAGCCAGGTGAGCAACAGCAGGATCGCACCGACCGGTCCGGCGGCGTCCGACCCGGAGGCGACGGCGACGTACACCTGGAACAGCGACTGGAGCGCGGCCCAGCCGACCGCGGCGACGACGACGCCGGGAACGATCTCGCGGACGGAGACGTCGACGTCGGGGAAGAAGTAGTACATCGGGAGGAACGCGAACGTGAGTCCGACGACCAGCAGCATCGGGTTCAGCAGTCCGATGAACGGAACGTCGGGCAGGATCGCGAACGCGGTCGTCGCGCCCGCGGCGGCCAGCAGCGCGATCGCGATTGCGCCGAAGACGACGAACGCGTCCCGTAGCTGCTCGAGAAAGGAGTTCTCGGCCGCCGACTCGTAGATCTCCGAGAACGCGGTGTCGAGCCCCCGGAAGATCTTCAGGGACCCCCAGATCAGCGTGACGAGTCCGATGATCGACGCGCCGGCCGACCCCGTCGATCCCTCGATTCCGTCCTCGAGGATCACCTGACCGCTCTCGGGAAGGAATCCCTCGGTCGTCGTACTGACCTCGGTGGCGAGTTGCTCGTCGCCCACGACCGAAACGAGAAAGAACACGAGCACGAGCAGCGGTATCAGCGAGATGAAAGCCTGGTAAGCAATACTCGCGGCCATGAACGGCACGTTCTTCTCCTGAATGCCGCCCACGACCGATTTCGCGGCTGCGATCCCGCTACGAGCGGTAGCTGACATACGGAGACGGTTCCCCTCGAGACCGATAGATCAACGGCTTGCACGGGCGACGGCTCCGACTCGAGAATCGCCGATACCGAAGTATAAAATCGATTACTGAGAAAAAATCTTTTCCGATACGGAAAAATGGTTTTTTCATGGGAAATCTTTAAGTGAGGCGCGGTCGTATCCAGTAGTACGATGAGCACCCAGAAAACCGTCCGACAGTCGGCCGACGCCGTCGAGGAGAACGAGCTCCGGATCGATCAGGAGAAAGCCGAGCAGGTCGTCGAAGCGCTGAATACCGAACTCGCGAACGCGTACGTACTGTACCACCAGCTGAAGAAACACCACTGGGTCGTCGAGGGAGCGGAGTTCCTGCCGCTGCACAAGTTCCTCGAGGAGGCCTACGAGCACGTCGAGGAGGGTGCCGACGTGATCGCCGAGCGCGCCCAGGCGCTGGGCGGGGTTCCCGTCTCCGGCCCCTCGAACCAGGAGGAACGCGCGACCGTCGAGTTCGAGGGCGAGGACGTCTACGACGTCCGGACGATGTTCCAGAACGACCTCGAGATGTACGGGGACATCATCGAGTCGATGCGCGACAGCATCGAACTCGCGGAGAACCTGGGCGACTACGCGAGCGCCGAGATCCTCCGCGAGATCCTCGTCACCCTCGAGGACGACGGCCACCACTTCGAGCACTACCTCGAGGACGACACCCTCGTGCTCGAGGAAGCGACGAAGTAATCGGCGGGCGAACGATCCGGTCGGCTATCTTTACTCAGCGGGAGAATCGCGGCGTTTACGCCGTCGTCAGGGATCTCTGATTGCCCGTCAGACTACGTCTGACGACCGGGCGTGAATCGAGTCACTCAACGACACGATTTTCGAGGAGCGTCTTTCCGTCCGCCGCAGGCGACAGCGTCGGCTCTCATTCGAGTCGAGGGTTCGCGAGGACCGAGCCCGCGCTACGGCTCGAGGTCGACGGCGGAGTCCGTCGCGATCCAGCCGTCCTTGTTGTCGCGTTCGGTGATCACGAGCTTGCCGGGACGGGGCTCGTGACTACAGACGATAGCGGTCGGCTCGTCGTCCGGCTCGGCCGTCTCGGTTTCTTCGTCCCTGCGGGCGGGTACGTCCATTACGAGCGATTAGGGAGACCTAAATCTAAAAGGTTTTGGTTAGCCTAAGACTCGGGGAACGCCCGCCGCGTCGGAGCGTCCGCTCGTCGGACGTACTTTCAAACCCGAGCCCGTCGTAGCCCCGCGCATGGAGTTCGACGTCGTCCGGGGCGACATCGCCGAACGGTCCGCCGACGCGCTCGTCAACGCCGCCGGCACGAGCCTCGAGATGGGCTCCGGCGTCGCCGGCGCGCTCCGGCGCGGGGCCGGCGCGGAGATCAACGAGGAGGCCACCGAGCAGGGACCGATCGACCTCGGCGAGGCCGCCGTCACCGACGCCTACGACCTCGACGCCGAGTACGTGATCCACGCCGCGGCGATGCCCCACTACGAGGACGGGCGGGCGACCGCCGAGAGCATCCGCGAGGCGACCCGCAACGCCCTCGAGACGGCCGACGAACTGAACTGTCGGTCGCTCGTGATCCCGGCGCTTGGCTGTGGCGTCGCGGGGTTCGATCTCGAGGACGGCGCCGCGATCATCGGCGAGGAGATCGACGCGTACGATCCGAGCGTCCTCGAGGACGTGCGGTTCATCGCCTACAGCGAAGGGGAGTACGACGCGATCCGCGCGGCGACCGGGCGAGCCGAGCGATCGGAGACGGCCGGATCGAGCGAATTCGACCCGTAACCGAGCCGCGACGAACCGTCCGCGAGCGACCGAAGCCGAGCCCCGACGCCGGCTCGAGTCGAGGGGCCGCGTCGATACCCCGCGGCTCGAGGACGACGACCGATTCCGCCGTCAGTCGAGGGTGTGGATTCTCCCCAGTTGGGAACGGGTTCTAGTTTTACTTCCCGGGGCGTCGAAGTGTCGGCCGGAGAACAGATATGTACGATACGATTCTCGTTCCGACTGACGGTAGCCAGCAGGCGGCTCGCGGCGTCGACCACGGGCTCGACATCGCCGAGCAGTATGGCGCATCCGTCTCGTGTCTCTACGTCGTCGACGAACGGCGCCACGGCCGACCGGCGGCGCTCAGTAGCGTCGAGGCCGAACACGAGAAAGTCGAGGACGAAGCGACCGAACTGCTCGAGGAGATCGCGGATCGCGCGCGCGACGCCGGACTCGAGTCCGACTACGAGTGTCGTCGCGGCCTCCCCTGGGAGGAGATCATCGCCCACGCGGAACAGCGAGACGCCGACCTGATCGTGATGGGACGGCGGGGAGCGACCGACGACCGCCGGACGCCGCTGGGAAGCGTCACCGAGCGAGTCATGCGTCGGACCGAGATCCCCGTGCAGGCGGTGTGAACTGGACTGAGGGAGCGCGACGCGGGTGACCGAGTAGACGACACCGTCGCCTCGACGCGGCTCTCGAGGGGACGCGTTCGCTCAGGACAGCGAGAGGCCGCGGATCTCGACCGAATCGCCGTCCTCGACGCGGCCGATGACCCGCCCGTCGGTGGCGTCGACCAGCCCGTCGGCCCGGTCCTCGGGGACGGCGACGACGAATCCGGTGCCCATGTTGAACGTGCGGTGCATCTCCTCGTCGGAGACCTCGCCCTCGTCCTGGACGAACCCGAAGACCGACTGGGCCGGCAGCGGGTCGTCGATCGCGTACCGGCGCTCGCCCATCCGCGAGAGGTTGGTCCAGCCGCCCCCGGTGACGTGGGCCGCGGCGCGGGCGCCGTGGGCGCGCATCGGCTCGAGGAGGTCGGCGTAGATCCGGGTCGGTCGCAGCAGCTCCTCGCCGATCGTCACCTCGGGGTTGGGCGGGAACGGGTCGGCGTACTCGTGGTCGCGGGTGACGGCCTCGCGGGCCAGCGTCAGCCCGTTCGAGTGGATCCCGTTCGAGGGGAAGCCGACGAGCGCGTCGCCGACCCGCGCCTCGCCCTCGAGGATCGCGTCCTTGTCCGCGAGCCCGGCGCAGGTGCCCGCGAGGTCGAACCCGGAGACGACCTCGGGCATGACCGCCGTCTCGCCGCCCAACAGGGTGAGGTCGGCCTCCTCGAGGCCGACGGCCAGCCCCTCCCCGATCTCGTTGGTGAGGTCGTCGTCGGGCTCGTCGATCGCGAGGTAGTCGACGAAGGCGACGGGTTCGACCCCCGCCGCGACGAGGTCGTTGGCGTTCATCGCGATGCAGTCGATCCCGATTGTCGAGAAATCCCGAACGGCCTCGGCGACCAGCAGCTTGGTGCCGACGCCGTCGGTCGCCAGCGCGAGGTAGCGATCGCCGATGTCGAGCAGGCCGGCGTACTCGGTCGTCAGATCGCTGCCGAAGGCCTCGAGCAGCGCCGCCGTGGCGTCCTCGCTGGCCTCGATGTCGACACCCGTCTCGGCGTAGGTCAGTCCCTCCGTCTCGCTTCCCTCGTCCGCGTTGTCGGTCATACCTCAACGAGTGCCAGGGCCGAGCAAAAGGCCACCGGTCCGCCGTACCGATCTCCCGGTACGATCGTCGGGTGGCTCGGGATTGGGCCGTCTCTGTCGTACGGCGGTCCGTCTCAGAAGGGGAACCCGAAGACGAGGTAAAACCCCGCCAGCAGGACCAGGCTCAACCCGAAGACGGCCACGAAGATCGACCGGTTCCACTCGAGGACCGACTTCCCGTCCAGCGAGCCGACCGGGAGCAGGTTGAACGCGGCCAGAAAGAGGTTGATGAGCACCCCGAGGTGCCCGGCGAGACCGAACAGTCCGGGGAGGACCATCAGCGGCAGGAACAACAGCGCGAGCAGGTGGTTGGTCACCGGGCCCGCGAGCGCGATCAGGCCGTTCTCCCGGACGGTGATGCGGCCGCGGTGGTAGACCGCACCCGGGGCCGCAAAGAGGAAGCCGATCAGCGCGCTCATGATCGCCAGAAACAGCATCTGGTAGTCGGCCCGAAACTCGGCGGTCTGGCCGTGCTCGATCGCGACGACCTTGTGGGCCAGCTCGTGTAACAGGAAGGCGACGCCGACGGTGACGAAGCTCAGCCCGACCATCGTGACGAAGACGCCGGCGTCGGCGCCCGCGTGAATCGGCGCCAGCAACAGCGCGAACGCGACGCTCAGGACGATCCAGGCGAGCGCGAGATCGAACAGCTCCCTGTCGCTGAACGTAAGCTCCGAGGTCCGCTCGTTCGGGTAGCTCACGTCACCACCCCCCGAATGAGTTCGAGGCTGTTTCGAGCCCCGCGGAACAGCTCGTTCATCAGGGCGTCGACGCCGCCGATGTCCTGTCCCAGCCACGGAATAACCACGATGAAAAACAGGAAGGTCGCGACCATGCTGCCGATGTTCGTCAGCGCGACGATCATGATCAGCCTGAACAGCGGAACGTCGAACATCTCCTCGAGCGCCTCGCCCATCGGTCGGTCGGCGTCGCCGATGATCTCGTTGAGCCGCCCGACGTCCCGGACGTTGACCGGGCGGTACCTGAGCTCGACGTAGCCGGCGAACCAGCCCGGCGCCAGCAGCGGGTTGATGCTCGTGAGCCAGGCCACCGCCCCCCCGACGCCGGCGCTGATCCAGCGCGCGCCGGCGAGCCGGGCCAGCGCGAACGCGAAGATCCCGTTGAACGCGAACCACGCCAGGAACAGCCGGAGCAGGAAGGCGTTCTGGACGCCGGCCATGACCAGCAGGAAAAAGAAGCCGACGAAAGCGACCGTTACCAGATAGCCGACGATCTTCAGCGGCGAGAATCGACGCTCCGACGCGGTCCCGGTTAGCGACTCCATCGGGGGTAGCTCCGCGGGGTTGCTGAGATAGCGTTCGATGCCGGCCTTGTGGCCCGCGCCGACGACGGCGACGACGTGGTACCCCTGCTCGCGGAGCCCGTGGAGCTTGTGGGCGATGTAGGCGTCGCGCTCGTCGATCAGGGCCTCGGCGCCGCGAGGACTGAACCGGCGGAACTCCTCCATCATCGCCGCGACGACGTCGCCGTCGGTCATCTCCTCGATATCGATCTCCTCGAGGTCGTCGGTGTCCTCGGCGAGGCCGTCGAGGACGAACCCGACGATCGCTCCGAGGGAGACGCCGACGCCGAGCCCCGCGACGGCGCCGACCCCGCCCCGGAGGGCGTACCCGCCCCAGCTCTCGAAGCCGTTCGGGGAGAGCGGCCCGAGGGCGACGTCGGCCGCGACCAGCGCGAGACAGCCGACGAGCCCGATCGCCGCCCCCGCCAGCAGCCGCAGCGAGAATCCGCTGACGAGCCCGCCCGCGTAGCGTCCGGCCGACTCGAGCGAGGGCAAAAAGAGCAGGCCCAGCGCGAGTCCGCCGGCGAGCCCGGTTCCGGCCGCGCCGACGTACTGCAGCGTCGCGGCGTCGGTAACGCCGAGGGCGAAGAGCCCGTCGAGACCGAAAAGCGGCGCGAGGAAGGCGCCGAAAACGAGCCCGAGGAAGGCGCCGAACACCGCACCGAAGGTCAGTCCGATCGTCCGCGGATCGGTGACTCCGAGCGCGAGCCCGCCGACCATCTTGAGCTTCTCGGCGATCGACAGCCGCGTCCAGAACCGCTGGATCGTGATCTGGATGTCCCGATCGACCAGCGCGACCCCGCTGCCGTTTCGCTCGGCGGCCTCGATGGCGGCCCGCATGTCCGCCCCGGGCTCGATGTCGAACCGACTCCCCAGCCGCGACTGAACGTACGACAGCATCCAGTAGGCCAGAAACTGGAAGACGGTGTTGCCCGAGAGCAGATCCGTCGCTTCGATATCGTCCGGGGCGCCGCCTTGCATCTGGCGGTACCGGTTCTCGTCGAGTTCGACGGCAACGACGTCCGGCTTCCGCTCGTCGACGGTCTCGTGGACCTCGTCGACGCTCGCCTGCGAGACGTGGGCGGTCCCGAGGACGTCGACGGAGCCCTGCCCACCGCCAGCGGCGTCGGGGGGCTCCGGGACGTCGGCGTCGCCTGCATCACTCATTAGGCGTGTCAACTCGGCGCCGACTTTTACCAGTATCGAAGGCGTGAGTGCATGACACGCGCACCCGCGGGCGCCGTCCGGCACGCCTAATTGCCGACGCCGGCAACTCCACCGCGATGACCGATCTACTCGAGACGCTGATCGAGAACCGGGAGATGGTCCAGCCCAACCACGCGAACATGCTCGAGGTCGCCCACGGCGGAAACGTGATGAAGTGGATGGACGAGGTCGGCGCGATGTCCGCGATGCGCTTCTCGGGCGAGACCTGCGTCACCGCCCGCGTCGATCAGATGAACTTCGAGCGCCCGATCCCGGTCGGCGACACCGCCTACATCACGGCCTACGTCTACGACGCGGGGACCTCGAGCGTGAAGGTTCGCCTGATCACCGAGCGCGAGGACCTCCGAACCCGGGAGCGCGAGAAGACCACGGAGTCGTACTTCGTCTACGTCGCGATCGACGGGGAGAACCGACCGACGAGCGTGCCGGAGCTGACCGTCGACAGCGACGAGGGAGAACGGCTCCGTCGGGCGGCTCTCGAGGGCGAAATCGACTGAGTTACCGGGAAGAGCTAAATCGCCGCTGCGCCAACCCTACGCATGGTTGCGCTGGAGACCGTCTTCGAGCTTCTGGGAAACGAACGCCGCAGGTACGCCCTCTACTACCTCTACGAGCGGGACGGCCCCGTCGCGATCGAGGACGTCGTCGAAACGGTCGAGCGATGGGAGGCCGACGGGGAGAGGGTCGGCCTCGAGGACGGTTCCTTCGAGGAGATCGCCCTGGAGTTGCAACACCGCCACCTGCCCCGGTCGGCCGAGGTCGAGTTCGTCCAATACGACCCGAATCAGAACGTCGTCCAGATCACCGGTTCGCCCCCGGAGTTCGACGCGTTCGTGACGATCGCGAAACTCCTCGAGAGCCCGGGCGAGTGAGCCCGAACGAGCGAGCTACAGCAGCCGTTCGACCGCGCCCAGCGATTCGAGGACGTGGTCGGGCTCGACGCTCGCCGACTCGAGGGTCGCCTGGTCGGTGATCCCCGTGAGCACGAGCGCGGTCTCCATCCCGGCGCGCTCGCCGAGCGCGACGTCGGTGTCGAGGCGGTCGCCGACGACGAGAACGTCGCCGGGATCGACACCGAGGCGATCGATCGCCGCCTCGGCCGCGACGCTCGAGGGTTTGCCCAGGATCGCGTCGGGCTCGCGACCCCCGACGGCGCCCATCGCCGCCAGGATCGCCCCCGAACCCGGAATCAGCCCGTCCTCGACCGGGATCGTCGTATCCGGATCGGTCCCGTAGAAGGCGGCGCCATCCCGGAGCGCCCGCAGCGACTCCCACAGCGTCCCGTAGGAGAAGTCGCTGTCGAACGAGCCGAGCACGACGTCGGCGGCCTCGGGGTCGTCGGTCAGCCCGACGTCGGCGTCCGCGAGGATCGACTCGAGGCGGTCGTCGCCGACTAGGTACACCGACGCGTCGGGATGGGTCGAGGCGAGGTGCGCCGCCGAAACCGTCGCCGAGGTGAGCACCCGCTCGGGATCGACGTCGACCCCGTGGGGCTCGAGCTTCGCGCGGTAGTGGTCGCCGCCCCGGGTCGGGTTGTTCGAGAACAGCAGCCGATCGCAGCCGGCCGCCTCGAGGGCCGCCAGCCCGTCGGTCGCGCCCGGCAGGAGCCGCTCGCCGCGGACGATCGTCCCGTCGACGTCGAGGATCGCCGCCTCGTATGTCATCTCGCGTGGGTACGGACGGGCGCGGGTTGAGTGTTCGGATCCGCGATACCGCGACGGAGTGTAAGCGCCGCGGCGCCCGCTACCGACGAACGCTCGACCGCGGGCGTCTCGTGGCCGTCGCCCGATCGGCGTGGGAATCCTTATCCGCCGACCAATCGTAGGCCGCGGTATGGCATTCGAGGTCGAGCCGCCGGAGCCCCCGGAGCTGTCGTTCGTCGACCCCAACGAGTACGAGGACGCGACGATCAGCGCCGCGGACCCGACCGAGATCGATTACCGACGCGAGGAGTTGCAGGCCTTCCTCCGCGAGGGCGCCTGGGAGGAAGCCTTCGAGGAGTGGCTCGAGGACACCGACCTCGACGAGCGCGAGTACGGGATCGCTCGCGACCTCGACCTGTTCGCGGGCTTTGATTTCTTCTGGGACGACTTCGCCGACCGCGTCGGCTACCACGCCCCCGGGATCCCCGAGGACTGGCAGGAGCGGGAGTACCACCCCGGGCTGGACACCTGGGGGACCGTCTCGTCGATCAACGCCGAGCTCACGGAGTTCGGCCAGATCGTCTCGGTGATCCTCAAGGAGGAGTACGTCGACTGGGAGGCCGAGTACGAACCCCCCGAAGACCTGCCCGACTTCGACTGACCGACCCGACTACCGGACCGCGACCAGCGCGAACGTCTCGGGTCGATCGCGGGCGCTCTCGATCGTGAACCCGCCCGCCTCGAGCTGGGCGACGGCCTCCTCGAGGGAGTACCGCTCCCCGAGGTCGGGGCCGTCCTCGCCCGTCCCGTCGGCCGACCAGTCGACGGCGACGAGCCGACCGCCGGGTCGGATCACCCGCGCGAGTTCGGCGACCGCATCGCCGGGGCTCTCGTCGCCTGCCGAGTCGGCGTCGAGCGGGTTCGCGTACTCGTGGTGGGTCATCGTCGAGTACGCCCCGTCGAGCTCGTCGTCGGCGAACGGCAGCGCCGACACCTCGCTGGTGACGAACTCGACGGTTTCGGGCGCGCCCTTCTCCCGGTAGCGGTCGTGCATCGCCGACTGGACGTCGACCGCGTAGACCGTCCCGGCAAACGGCGCGACGTCGTCGGTGTAGAACCCGGTTCCGGACCCCAGATCGGCGACGACGTCCTCGGCGGTCGGCGCGAGTAACTCGAGCAGTTCCTCCCGGGAGCAAAACCGGTACCGAGAGGGGTCCTCGAGCGCGTCGGCCCGTTCCATCGGAAACGTGTGAAAACCCATGATCGGGATTGGCGCCGCCGACACTTCCCAGTTCCTGTTCGAGTCGTCGGGGCCGCTCCCGGGTCAGTCGTACAGCAGCTCTCTCAGTTCGGTTTCGTCGGCCACGTTCGGCTGGCCCGGTTCCTCGTTCATCGCGGCGACACAGCAGGACAGACAGAGCAGCTGATAGCAGTTCGGACGCTGCCAGCGCTCCCGCTCGAGCCACCATCCCTCGGTCTCCTCGCCGTCGACGCGGGCCCCGCACCGCTGGCAGGGCTTGGGGGCGCAGGGCGGGTTCGGACTGGGAAAGTACGGATCCATACGGGACCTTCGACCCGAGGAAGTATCGGTTCCGGGGTCGCTTCTCGAGGTGTGCGCTCCAGCCCGGGGCCGGGGTTCGGTGCCACATCGAACGCGTGTACGCCGTTCGAAATCGGATAAGAATTTATTCTTATGCGAGTTGGGTTCGACAACCATATGGTATCTGATACTAGCCCGGCATACGGATCTCCGCATTCTCATCCGCTGTAGCGTACGTTTCGTCTACTGAGGCCCGGTATTCGGTAGGAAGTGACACGCTCGGATCAAAGGCCACCATGTTTATACATAAGGAAGATGATGGCCGAACCGTATGTCCGAAACCGGGGCGGAGCCGCGTCCGCCGAGCCGAGCGCTTCCCGATCCAGCGACCGCATCGAACGTCCGGTACGACCCCTCGCTCGAGGAGCTGCGCGAGCTCGCCGAACGCGAGGAGACGACGACGGAGTTCGGCTCCCCGTCGTACGTCAGCGACGTTCGGTCGCGGAGTTCCGATCGGACAAAAAACGCCGTCGACCACGGGTTCGGCGAGCGCGATCACGCGTTCGTCGAGCGCGCGGTCGAGGCCGCCGGAAGCGACGAGATGCTCTGCGTGGACCGGTTGATGGGGCGCCACCCCGAGGCGACGTTCTGCTGTCGGCTCTACGTTCCCGTCGAGCACGCCCGGATCGCGTTCGCCTGGGCGAGCCTGTTCGAGCCCAGCGACGGCCGCGAGCCGGACTTACAGACGGTACAGCTGCCCGACGCCGACGAGACCGCGATCCGGATCCTCCCCGACGAGGGGTTCACCGCGGTGCTCGGCAGCGACTACACCGGCGAGGCCAAGAAGTCGTTCCTCCGCCTCTTTATGTACCGGCTCAAACAACGGGGCGGGCTCGGCCTCCACGCCGGGAGCAAGCGCGTCCGCGTCCGCGACGCCGACGGCGACCTGCGAGACGTCGGCCAGCTCTTTATGGGACTGTCGGCGACGGGCAAGTCGACGCTGACCGCCCACGGGTGCTGGCTCGACGGCGAGGAGGACGCGACCATGCTCCAGGACGACGTCTGCGGACTGTTGCCCGACGGGACGGCCCCCGGCAGCGAGGGGAAAGGACTCTTTATCAAGACCATCGGGCTCGACGAGGACGAACAGCCCGCCCTCTACGCGGCGGCGACCGACGAGTCGGCGATCCTCGAGAACGTCGCCGTCGACGACGACGGAACGGTCGACTTCGACGAGCCGCGGTACACGGAAAACGCCCGCGCGATCGTCCAGCGCGACGAGCTCTCGAGCGCGGCCGACGAGATCGACCTCGACCGGGTCGACCAGGTCTTTTTCATCACGCGCAACCCGCTGATGCCGCCGGTCTCGAAGCTCTCGACCGCACAGGCCGCCGCGGCCTTCATGCTCGGCGAGTCGATCGAGACCAGCGCCGGCGACCCCTCGCGGGCCGGCGAGTCGATCCGCGTCGTCGGGACCAACCCCTTCATCGTCGGCCCCGAGGGCGAGGAGGGGAACGTCTTCCACGACCTCATCGACGAACTCGAGGTCGACTGCTACCTGCTCAACACCGGGTATCTGGGCACCGACGCCAAGGACGTCGGCGTCACCGAGTCGGTGACGATCCTCACCGAGACCGCCCGCGGCACCGTCGAGTGGACCGACGACGACGCGACCGGGCTGACGATACCCGAATCCGTTCCCGGAATCGACGTCGATGACTACTACGTCCCCGATTACGTCGACGACTACGACGCGGCCCTGGCGGAGCTGCGACGGGAACGCCGCGAGTACCTCGCGGAGTTCGACGAGCTCCGCGAGGAGATCCTCGAGGCGGTCTACTGAGCGAAGCGTCGTTCGGCGTCCGTTATCGTTCGGCGAGTGCCAGGGATCGTCCGGAAATCGGCGGGTCTCGAGCGGGTCGCCCTCGAGGCGGCTCGCCGACGTGACGATCGCCGTCGATCGGTGACTGAAACGGGATCCGAGAGACCGACCGAAACGGTCGGCGGACGGAGACTAGGGAGGTCGTTCGGCGGACCGAGCCGTCGCAGTCGCCCGGATCGGGACGCGAGAGAAGGGTGAACGTAATTGGCAGGTTACCCCGGAGATTTCAGCTAGAGCCGAATTACACCGCGGAACGGGATATTTATCACTGAAATGGCAGTCCCAGTTTAAGCTGGACGCTCCCCCCTATCACGAACGCGGGCATGAGCGTACGTACAATACTCGTCGTAGTAGTCGCGCTGATGGTACTCGGCTCTGGCGGAGCCACAGCCATCGCAGCGGGTCCCGCTGCAACCAGCGTCGACGACAACGACAACGACACTGCAGACGGCGAATCGACAGACGCTTCCGACGACGGAGCGTGGCAGGTGACCATCGAAGAGGCGACGGTCCTCGTCCTCGTCGAAGACTCCGGGGACGATGCGGCCGGAGACGAGTCGGATGATGACGGACTAACCGACAATGAATCGGACGACAACGAGTCGGATGATGACGGGCTGACCGACGACGACTCGATCGACAACGATTCGGTCGACGATGGGCTGACCGACAATGAATCGGACGACAACGACTCGATCGACAACGACTCGATCGACGACGGACTGACCGACAACGACTCGGTCGACGACGGACTGACCGACAATGAATCGGACGACAACGACTCGGTCGACGACGGACTGACCGACGACGACTCGACCGATACGGACGACGAATCGGAAGACGAGTCCGTGAGCGCGAACGGCGACGACGACGCACAGGAGGTCACGATCGGCCAGGCGACGGCGTTCGTCCTTCTCGAGGAGGAGCCGGTCGTGGAATCGACCGCTGAGAACGGCGCGACCGACGCGTCCACCGGCGACGAAAACGACACGGCCGCCGACTCCAACGAGTCCGACGACGCGCTCGACGCTTCCGAAAACGGCGACGACGACGAGGCCGACGACCAGCGCCAGGTGACCGTCTCCGAGGCGACGATCTTCGTCTCGGTCGACGAGCTCGACGGCCTCGAGAACGAACTCGACGCCGTTGAAACCGATGGAACCGACGGCGAGAGTAACGCGTTCGTCTACGAGGGGCCGCTCGAGGTGACCATCGAAGAGGCGACCCTCGCTCAGCACGACGGAGCGTCGACCGACGAGGACCCCGTCGCTACCGACGGCGCCGCCGACGGCGTCGACGACGAAGGACCGATGGATGACGTCTCGGTCGACGACGGTTCCGAAGACGACCACAGCGTAACGGACGACGAGTCCACCAGCGACGAAAACGACACCGACGCGTCCCAGAACGGCGCGGATAACGCATCCGACGATAGCGCGGATAACGCATCCGACGACGTCCAAACCGGCGTCGACGACGCCTCGACTGACGAGCCGGTCGACGCGTCCCCCGACGACGGACTCCGCGTAACGATCGAAGAGGCGACGATCTTCGTGATGATCGCCGGCACCGACGAACCGGCGGACGAGATGCCGACCGACGAACCGGCGGACGAGATGCCGGCTAACGATTCCACCGCGGACGAGACGCCGACCGACGACTCCACCGCGGAGGAACCGGTCGACGGAGAGCCCGCTGACTCCGAGGAACCCGCGTCACCGATCGCCGAGAACGGTGATGCCGAGGCGACGAACGGCGGCGCAACCGACGGAAAGACGGCGAACGGCGGCGCAACCGACGGAAAGACGGCGAACGGCGGCACGGCCGGCGATCAGACCGCCGACACTGCCTGCTAGCGACCCCCCGAGGGGATTCTTTTGCCGATCGATCGGGAGCCGCGGCTGTGCTCGAGCGAGCGCCGGCCTCGAGGCTCGATGGGGGGTCGGTATCGTTATCCGGACCGTACCCTCACGGCTCGGTTACCGTCCCGTTCCGATGGTGGTGGCAGCAATTGCCGGTCACAGACACCGTTATGTGTGTCGAGTTCGCACACCCGGTAATGAACGCACAGGTACGGAAACCGACGACGCGAGTATGCGAGGAGTGCGAGCGAGCGGAACGATGGGACGAAGATCTCGGCGCGTGGCAACTGGTTCTGGAGGACGGCGACAAACGAGTCGGCAATCCTCACTGCATCCACGAGTGGGACATCACGGGGACGTTCAACCCGATAACGGGGAGTGGCGACGACGCCTGATCGCGGCGGATAGATCGGCCACGCTGTTGTCCGCTACCGAGTAACTGCGCGTATGCCGACGATCTACGTGACCGCACCGCCCGAGGACGCCCCGTCGATCGCCGAAACGCTGCTCGAGGAGCGACTGGCTGCCTGCGTCAACGAGCTGTCGACGACCTCGACCTATCGGTGGGAGGGTGAGGTCCACCGCGACGAGGAGACGGTCCTGCTGGCGAAGACGACCGACGACGCCGCCACCGACCTCGTCGAGCGGGTCCGGGAGCTGCATCCCTACGACGTCCCCTGCATCGAGCGGTTCGACGAGGCGGACGTCCTCGAGTCGTTCGCCGAGTGGCGCGCCGACGCCGTCGAGTAGTCGCGTACGCCAGTCGGTAACAGGCGTCGACTGCCCGAAAAAGCAATCCTTAAAACTCGCGCACGGGTTGTGACGGGTATGGCTGGAACCATCGAAGTGCTCGTTCCGGGTGGCCAGGCCAACCCTGGCCCACCGCTCGGTCCCGAGCTCGGACCGACCCCCGTCGACGTGCAGGCGGTCGTACAGGAGATCAACGATCAGACCGAAGCGTTCGACGGCACCGAAGTACCCGTCACCGTCGACTACGACGACGACGGCTCGTTCTCGATCGACGTCGGCGTCCCGCCGACGGCGGCGCTGATCAAGGACGAGGCCGGTTTCGAGACCGGTAGCGGCGAGCCCCAGAAGGACTTCGTCGCCGATCTCTCGATCGATCAGGTCAAGACGATCGCCGAGCAGAAACACCCCGACCTGCTCGCCTACGACACGAGAAACGCCGCGAAGGAGGTCGTCGGCACCTGCGCCTCGATGGGCGTCACCATCGAGGGCGAGGACGCCCGCGAGTTCAAAGAGCGGGTCGACGACGGCGAGTACGACGACGCGCTGTCGGCCTAACGCGGTCCGCTCTCGTTTTGCGGTGCGCTTTCCTCGAGTGCCAGCAGTCGCTTCGGCGTTCCCGTTCGACGAGCGAACGACTACTGCGCCGGACGGCGGCCACCCACGTCGCGGATGTAAACGGATCGGAAGCGGCGCCCTCGAGGACGACCGAACGGTCGCCACTCGCCCGCGGAAAACCGCCGTCGACGGCCGCGCCGATCCGGCGGGTTCGGGCCGGAGACACACGGGCAGGACAGTTCGACGGGTTTAAGTTCGACATCCCACTTTGCTCAACAGAGACAGGCCTAGCCTGTTTCACTGACCCGTAGGAGCACTCCTGCGTACTACGGAGGTGAACGATGGCAGATTCGGATATTCAAACAGCAGTCACTCGCGCACTCGAGGACGCGCCCGATCGGAACTTCACCGAGACGGTCGACCTCGCGATCAACCTGCGCGACCTCGACCTGAACGAACCGTCGAACCGTGTCGACGAGTCCGTCGTCCTGCCGTCCGGAACCGGCCAAGAGACTCAGATCGTCGTTATCGCCGAGGGCGAAACCGCGGTCCGCGCCGAGGAGGCCGCGGACCAGGTGCTCTCGGAGAGCGACGTGGCCGATCTGGACGACGACGAGGCCAAAGACCTCGCAGACGAGACGGACTTCTTCATCGCCGAGGAGGCGATGATGCAAGATATCGCCCGGCATCTGGGTACGATCCTCGGTCCCCGAGGGAAGATGCCGGACCCGCTCGGACCCGACGACGACGTCGTCGAAACGGTCAACCGACTCAAAAACACCGTGCAGATTCGCTCCCGGGACCGGCGCACGTTCCACACGCGCGTCGGTGCCGAGGACATGGACGCCGAGAACATCGCCGACAACATCGACGTGATCCTGCGACGCCTGCACGCCGACCTCGAGAAGGGGCCCCAGAACATCGACACCGTCTACGTGAAGACGACGATGGGCCCGTCCGTGGAGGTGGCCTGAGATGAGCGCAGAGGCCGAACGCAAGACCCAGAACCTTCCCCAGTGGAAGAAAGAGGAGGTCGACGAACTCGCCGACCTCATCGAGAGCTACGAGAGCGTCGGCATCGTCGGCATCGCCGGCATTCCGAGCAAGCAGCTCCAGGACATGCGCCGCGACCTGCACGGCAGCGCCGAGTTGCGGGTGAGCCGTAACACCCTGCAGGTTCACGCGCTCGAGGACGCCGGCCTCGGTGACCTCGTCGAGCACGTCGAGGGCCAGGTCGGGCTCGTGGGCACGAACGACAACCCGTTCGCGCTCTACAAGGAGCTCGAGGCGTCGAAGACCCCCGCCCCGATCAACGAGGGCGAGGTCGCTCCCAACGACATCGTGGTCCCCGAGGGGGACACGGGCGTCGATCCGGGGCCGTTCGTCGGCGAACTCCAGAGCGTCGGCGCCAACGCCCGGATCCAGGACGGCTCGATCCAGGTCATGGAGGACTCGACCGTTCTCGAGGCCGGCGAGGAAGTCTCCGCCGACCTCGCGAACGTCCTCAACGAGCTGGGAATCGAGCCCAAGGAAGTCGGACTGGACCTTCGCGCCGTCGTGGCCGAGGGAACGCTGTTCGACCCCGAGGATCTCGACATCGACGTCGAGGCCTACGAGAGCGACATCGCGACCGCGGCCGCGCGGGCGCGGAACCTCTCGGTCAACGCGAGCTACCCGACCGAGGCGACGGCGCCGACGCTGGTCGCGAAGGCCACGGGCGAGGCCAAGAGCCTCGGCCTGCAGGCCGCGATCGAGGACGAGGCGCTCATGCCCGACCTCGTCAGCAAGGCCGACGCGCAGCTGCGCGCGCTCGCGGCCCAGATCGACGACGAGGAGGCCCTGCCGGAGGAACTGCAGGGCGTCGAGGCACCCGCCGAGTCCGCGCCGGCTGACGACGCGGACGAGGACGACGAATCGGCAGACGACCAGGAAGCCGAGGCCGACGAGGCCGACACCGACGATGACGACGACGAAGACGGCGGTGGCGGCGGCGAAGGGCTCGGCGCGATGTTCGGATAACTAACTCGAGGTAATTACAATGGAATACGTTTACGCTGCACTCATCCTGAACGAAGCGGGCGAAGAGATCAACGAAGACAACCTGACGGACGTGCTCGACGCCGCGGGCGTCGACGTCGAGGAGTCCCGCGTGAAGGCGCTCGTCGCCGCGCTCGAGGACGTCGACATCGACGAGGCCGTCGACGAGGCCGCCGCCGTCCCCGCCGCGGGCGGCGCCGCAGGCGGTGCCGCTGCCGGCGAGGCCGCGGACGAGGAAGACGAGGAAGCCGCCGAAGAAGAGGAAGCCGCCGAGGAAGACGAGGACGACGACGAAGACGAGGACGCCGGCGGCGAGGGCCTCGGCGAGCTCTTCGGCTAAGTCGCGACGCGACGATTCGACGACCCAGGTATTTTTTCGAACCCGCGCTCACAGCGGTAGCGCCGCGGTTCTCGGCGACGCTCGAGTTTAAGTTCGAAGCCGAGGCCAACGCCGGCGATGATCGAGCTCGTCGGGGATCCCGAGCTGGCCGTGCGGCTGCTGGCCTGGGTGCTGGCGGGTTCGGCGCTCGGAACGCTGAGCGGGCTCGTACCCGGACTGCACGCCAACAACTTCGCGCTGTTGCTCGCCGGAATCGCTCCCTCGGTTCCCGGGCCGCCGCTTTTCGTCGGCGCGGCGATGCTCGCGGCCGGCGTCGTCCACACCTTTCTGAACGCCGTCCCCGCGATGGCACTGGGCGTTCCCGACGCGGAGATGGCCGTCACTGCCCTGCCGGGCCACCGAATGGTGCTGGCCGGACGGGGGTACGAGGCGATCCGCCTTTCGGCCCTCGGGAGCCTGCTCGCGGTGGTGGTCGCGATCCCGCTCGCGGTTCCGGTGACGCGGGTCGTGACCGCGGCGTACCCGACGATCAGGGGCAATCTCTCGCTCGTGCTGGCGCTGATCGCGGTCGCGTTGATCGCCTCCGAGCGGAGCTGGGCCGCCAGGGCGGGCGGGGCACTCTCCTTTGCGCTCGCGACGGTTCTCGGGGCGGCGACGCTAGATCTCTCGCCGGCAGCTCCGCTCGAGGCCGGCGGGACCCTCTCGCCGCTTTTCGCGGGGCTGTTCGGCGCACCGGTGTTGATCGACGCGGTCCGGGGCGGCGGGGTCCCGTCTCAGACGGACGCGACGCTCGCGCTGTCGCGACGACTGGTCGGGGCGACCGCGGTCGCCGGCGCCCTCGCCGGCGCGGTGGTCGGCTACCTGCCGGGGATCTCCGCGGCGATCGCCGGCGTCGCGGCGCTCGCGTTCGTTCCCGGCGACGCCGGCGATCGAGGCTACATCGTCGCCACCAGCGGCGTCGACACCGCGAACACCATCTTCGCGCTGTTCGCCCTGCTAGCGATCGGCCAGCCCCGAACCGGCGTGATGGTCGCCTTCGAGAGCGTGAACGCGCCCCTCGAGATCCCGGTCCTGCTGTCGGGAATCCTTCTGGCGGGCGTCGTCGGCTTCGTCGTCGTGATCGCGGCGGGCGACGCCTACCTCGAGCTCGTCGGTCGAACGGCCTACTGGAAGATCTCGACGGCCGTCCTCGGGGGGTTGATCGCGCTCTCGTACCTGTTTACCAGCGTGGTCGGGATCGCCGTCTTCGTCGCCGCGGCAGCGGTCGGAATGGTACCGGTCCGCCTGCGGTCCAGGCGCGTCCACCTGATGGGCGTGTTGATCGGCCCGCTCATGCTCGGCCTCTAGGGGCGCAACCGCGTGTCCGAAATTTATCCCGTCGCGGTCCGAAGCGGCACACGATGACGCTCGACAGATACGCCGACGCGATTGCCGACCTCGAGCCCGAGGAGGGCGAGGTCGAAACTGCGGAGCTGGTCGTCGCGGACGACGTGCTGGTCAAGGCCTTCGCGCTCGGTCCGGGGGCGACCCTCGAGCCCCACGAGCACGGCGACAGCACGAACGTGTTCCACGTCCTCGAGGGGACAGTGACGGTCCTGCGGGACGGCGAAGACGAGCGAGTCGAGGCGCCCGGCGTCGTAGTCCACGAGCGAGGCGTCGAACACGGTGCGGAGAACGAGACCGACGAGACGGTCGTGTTCACGGCGAGTCTCTGTCCGCTGCCGTCCTGAGCCGGCGCTCGAGCGCCGGACGAGACTGTCGACGAGGTGTCGTCGCGGCCGCGCTCGAGCCGTCGCCGATACCGACGGCTTCCGAACTCGGGGTGTCAAAAAACGGATCGTCGCTTACCGCCGCCAAAAGCGGCAGAGAGACGGAGTTAGTTGCGGACGACGTTCGTCGCGCGGGGACCCTTGGGGGCCTGTTCGATGTCGAATTCGATCTCCTCGCCTTCCTCGAGGTCCGGGCCGCCGACGTCTTCCATGTGGAAGAACACGTCATCGTCCGCGTCGTCCGTCGAGATGAAACCGTAGCCGCCTGTGTCGTTGAAGAAATCAACGTTACCTTTCGCCATTACAAACAAACGTTTGCCCGGCCGACGGATAAGGGTTCCGAGGGTCGTGGTACCACGAGCGTCGACGCCGCGATCGGTCACTCCTCGAGCAGCGATTCGACGTACTTCGTGACGTGGTCGTCCATCCGTCGCTTGTACCCCGCTTGGCGGGCGAGCCGATCGAGCTCGCGGGCGACGAGGCTGCCGTACTGGACCGCCTTCTTGTCTCGAGTCGCGATCTCCTCGGGCAGATACCGGGCCGCGACCCGTCGGAATCCGCGCTTTCGAACGTCCGCGTCGGCCAGCAGCTCGTCGGGCAGCCGGAGCGCCGCGTCGATCACGGCGTCGTGGAGCAGCGGCGCGACGGGCTCGAGCCCGGCGGCCTCGATCGCGCGCACGTCGCGGGGCAGCTGCTCGGGGAGGCTTCCGACCTGCTCTCGAACCGCACCGCGGACGGTATCAGCCGCGACGCGGTGGTCGAGGCGAACGACCTTCTCGTAGCCGCCGAACAACTCGTCGGCGCCCTGCCCGACTGCCAGCGCGTCGTAGCCGTCCGCGGCGGCGCGTTCGGCGACCAGGTAGAGCGGAAGCGCGATCTGGACGTCCATGGCGTTCGTCCGCCCGATCGCGCGGGCGACCTCGGGAACCGCCCGCTCGAGGTCGGCGGGCTCGAACTCGACGGTCCGGAGCTCGCGGCCCATCGCGTCGGCCGCGGTTCGGGCGGCCTCGAGGTCGTGGCTGTCCGGGAAGCCGACGACGTAACTCGGCGCGTCGAGTAACTCGGCGACCAGCGCCGAGTCGACACCGCCGGAGAACGCGACCGCGACGTCCCGATCCGCGCGTCGAACGCGGTCGGCCGCCGTCCGGATCGCCCGATCGAGCGCCTCGAGGGCCGCCTCGCGGTCGGGTTCGGGCGTCGGCTCGGGGATCGACCAGACGCGCCGGGGCTCCGAGCCGGGTTCGCCGACCGAGCCAGCCGGGAAGCGGACGGGATCCTCGAGGACGTGCGGTTCGAACGCCCACCGCTCGGGCGTCTCGCGCTCGACGAACAGCGGGACTCGCCCGAGTACGTCCCGGACGAGCCGACCGTCGAGCTCGCCCGCGAAGCCGGCGGTTCCCGGAAGCGGGTCCGCGGTCTCGAGGGCCTCGCGAACGGTCTCAGGGTCGGCGCCGCGAAGCGTCATCGGAGCAGTCCCACGACGGTGTTTCTGACCCGACGGGTGACGCCGCCGCCGAACTGGCGGAAGCTGATGCGCCACGGGGTCCGCTTCCCCTCGACGGAGGTTTTCCCCTGGCGGATCGCCTCGAGGATCGCCTCGGCCGAGCGCTCGTCGGCGTCGACTCGGGTGATCGCCTGGCCAACCATCTCCCCGATGTGGGCGTCGCTGCCCGCCGTCATCGGGAGGCCGCGCTCGCGGGCGAAGCGCTCGGCCTGGCGGTTCGCCCGCCCGGTCAGCAGCCTGGAGTTGTAGATCTCGATCGCGTCCCCCGCCGCGAGTTCCTCGCGGGAGATCCGGGCGGTCACGCCGTGGCGCGACTGCTGGAACGGGTGGGGGATCACCGCCAGCCCGCCCTGCTCGCGGATCCGCTCGAGGGTCGTCTCGTAGGACAGCCCCGGCGGAACCGCCTCCTCGATCCCCAGGCCGAGAACGTGGCCGGCCGTGCTCGAGATCTCCATGGCCGGAATGCCGACCAGTCCGTACTCGGGGGCGCGCTCGGCGGCCTCGAGGCTCGCGTCGATCTCGTCGTGGTCCGTGATCGCGATCGCGTCGAGGCCGACGGCCTCGGCCTGTTCTAAGATGAGCTCGACGGAGTCCCGGCCGTCGTAGGACAGCGACGAGTGGGCGTGAAGTTCGACCGACAGCACGTTCCGGTCTTTCGCGCGATCGGTCAAAAGCGCCCCGATCGCCGGCGCGAGCGCCGTCAGTCGGTGTCGGGGCTCGAGGGCGGGAAAGGGGCGGAGAGACGACGGCGGTGGAGGTTGCGCCAGCGGGGACGCGGGTTCGACGAGCTCCGGGCAGTCCGGTATAGTCAGATGTCGTATAAGTATTTTTCTAAAAACAGCACGGTGGCTAGTACGGTTGCGCAATCGCAAACGGAAACGCAAACGAAAATGGAACGGGACGCGTCTCCTCCACAATTCAAACCGTTACGTGGTAGAACCGACGCACGAGCGAGATCGAAATTCCTCCATCCTCCGAGGAGTCCTCTGAAACCGAGGCAATCGGGAATCCTTAATGGAAATAAAATATTTCGATGATTTTATCATCTAGATCATTGATTCACTGCCCGTACACCCGTATGCACCGAAGAAGATTCATCGAACTGGGACTCGCGACGTCGGGACTGGCGCTGGGGAGTACAGCGAGCGCGAACGACAATCGGTATCGTCCCGGCGGGCCGTGGGCGCCGAACGAACGCGCCGTCAACTACAGCGGCTACCTCGACAACGAACAGCTCGGGGAGCGACTCCGCCGACTCGACGAGCGAAGCGACCGGATCGAACTCGAGCAGATCGGCGAATCCGCCGGACGGGGCGATCCGATCTGGGAAGTAACCGTCGGCGACGGGGACGAGCGCGTCCACGTCATCAACCAGATCCACGGCGACGAGCCGACCGGTGCGGAGGCGATGGTCGAGATCTTGCAGCGACTCGCGGGGGGGTCCGGACCGAAAATCGATCGAATCTTAGACGAGTTGACGATCACGATCGTCCCGCGAGCGAACCCGGACGGCGCGAACTTCGTCGGCGAGGACGGACTCGGAGACGACGGCGAGTTCCGCCAGCGACGGTACAACACGACGGAGTGGGAGGAGGGCGATTCGAGATACAAAAACGAGAACTCGTACGCGTACAACCTGGACGTCCCCGGGTACGATCTGAACCGTGGATTCAGTATCATTCCTGGATTCAGCCCGGGCGACGAAAATGAGGACTGGTGGAGCGTCGAGGACGAGGAGGCGAACCTGGGCACTCTGGACGTGCCCGTCGACGAGGTCGGCCTCGAGTTACAGGACGGCAATCCCTACGACGAAATCTGGAACGCCGGGTTGAATCTCAATCCGGAAACGCAGGCGGTTACCGAATCGTTCCTCGGAGCCGACCCCGACTGGGCGCTCACCCACCACCACCAGGGTCCGACCGCGATTCCGGAGTCGGCCGACGAAAGTCCGGGTCCCCAGCGACAGTCGATCATGAGCGTAATGGCGCCGTACGGGCCGACGCACGCGAACCTCGAGGACGTCGACTACGCGTCGTACGTCCGCGAGGGGAACCCGTTCATGTCCGTCGACGCGCAGACTCGCTCCCTCCAGCTCGCGGGGCTCGTCCCGGAGCGGATGGACCAGTTCGGTCGCGGGCGCCTCGACACGATCACGCGGTACGCGTACGGCCCGCTCTGGGGCTCGTACCTCGATTCGCTCTGTCCGCAGACCGACGCCGCCGGCGCGCTCTACGAGGTCTCACACCAGAGCGACGACCGCGGGCACAAGGCCCTCGGAACCATGGTGAAAGTCTCCGTCGAGGGGATCATGGCGACGTTCGAGCGGATCGCGGACGGTTCGGTCCACGACGTCGACGAGATGAGCTACTTCGACTTGCCGATCCCGGAGGGGATCGAGAACCCCCACGACGAACGCGGCTCTCCCTCGCAGAAGCGGTGACGCCGCGGGGACGTCTCTCGGGTGCGCACCGCTCCGAAACGAGCCGCGGATCGGCCCGACGAGTGCGACACGGGCGCGACGACTCGGTGTCCGTAGGGTCGTGGGGCACCCTCGCCGGTAGTCGGTCGTCGTCGATCGTTTTCTCTGGTCCCGCTCGAGTTCGGTGTCACCACGCACGATCTGCCCACGAACGTGCATATAGAAACCCATATACTCCCCGGCTTTCATCACCTAGGTGAATGAGCCTTGCCGATTCGGACCGCGAACTCGTCGTCGAGGAGCTCGAGCGGGAGCCCACGCCCGCGGAGGCGGCGCTGTTCGAGAACCTCTGGAGCGAGCACTGCGCGTACCGCTCCTCGAGGCCGCTGCTGTCGGCCTTCGAAAGCGAGGGCGAGCGGGTCGTCGTCGGGCCGGGCGACGACGCCGCGGTCGTCGCGCTGCCGGACCCGGAGACGGGCGAGAACAGCGACACCTACGTGACGCTGGGGATCGAGAGCCACAACCACCCCTCCTACGTCGACCCGTTCGACGGCGCCGCGACCGGCGTCGGCGGTATCGTCCGGGATACGCTGTCGATGGGCGCGTACCCGATCGCGCTCGCGGACTCGCTGTACTTCGGGGAGTTCGATCGGGAGCACTCGAAGTACCTGCTCGAGGGCGTCGTCGAGGGGATCAGCCACTACGGCAACTGTATCGGCGTCCCCACCGTCGCCGGCAGCGTCGACTTCCACCCCGACTACGAGGGGAATCCGCTGGTGAACGTCGCCTGCGTCGGACTGACCGACGCGGACCGTCTCGTCACCGCCGAGGCACAGGAGCCGGGCAACAAGCTCGTCCTCGTGGGCAATGCCACGGGACGGGACGGGCTCGGTGGCGCGAGTTTCGCCAGCGAGGACCTAGCGGAGGACGCCGAAACCGAGGACCGCCCCGCGGTCCAGGTCGGCGACCCCTACGCAGAGAAGCTGCTGATCGAGGCCAACGAGGTGCTGATCGAGGACGGGGTGATCGAGTCGGCCCGCGACCTCGGCGCCGCCGGACTGGGCGGGGCCTCGAGCGAACTGGTCGCGAAGGGCGGACTCGGCGCCGAGATCGAACTCGAGCGGGTCCACCAGCGCGAGCCGAACATGAACGCCGTAGAGATCCTGCTCGCCGAGTCCCAGGAGCGAATGTGTTACGAGGTCGCTCCGGAGAACGTCGACCGGGTGCGAGAGGTCGCCGAGCGCTTCGATCTGGGCTGTTCGGTCATCGGCGAGGTCGCCGACGGGAACTACACCTGCACCTTCGAGGGGGAGACGGTCGTCGACGTCGACGCCCACTTCCTGGGCGAGGGCGCGCCGATGAACGACCTCCCCGCGGAGGAGCCCGACGCGCCCGAAACCGATCTGCCCGACGTCGACCTTGAGGACGCCCTCGAGACGGTCGTCTCGAGCCCGAACGCGGCCTCGAAGCGCTGGATCTACCGCCAGTACGACCACGAGGTCGGCGTGCGGACGAGCGTCGGACCGGGCGACGACGCGGCTGTCGTCGCCGTCAGAGAGGCCGACACGGGCGTCGCGATCTCCTCGGGCGCCGCGCCCAACTGGACGGACGCCGCGCCCTACGAGGGCGCCCGCGCGGTCGCCCTCGAGAACGCGACCAACGTCGCGGCCACGGGCGCGACCCCCCTCGCGGCGGTCGACTGCCTCAACGGCGGCAACCCCGAGAAGTCCGACGTTTACGGTGGCTTCCGGGCGATCGTCGACGGGCTCGCGGAGATGTGCGAGACGCTCTCGACGCCGGTCGTCGGCGGGAACGTCTCGCTGTACAACGACTCCGTCGCGGGGCCGATCCCGCCGACGCCGACGCTCGCGGTGGTCGGCGCGAAGGCGGGGTACGACGCACCGCCGCTGTCGGTCGAGCCCGAAGGCGAACTGGTACTGGTCGGCGACCGCGCCCTCGAGTCGGGCGACGCCCGGCTCGGCGGCTCCGAGTACCTCGCGCGCTTCGACGGGAGCGACCGGTTCCCCGCCCTCCCCGAGGAGCCGGCCGCCCTGATCGAGACGCTCGCGGCCGTCGCCGACGACGATTCGACGCTCGCGGTCCACGACGTCGGTCACGGCGGGCTGGCGGTCGCGCTGGCCGAGATGGTTACGCCGGACGCGGGGCTCGAGGCGTCGATCCCCGGCGACGATCCCGCGGGGGCGCTGTTCCACGAGCAGCCGGGTCGCGCGCTGATCCAGACCGACGATCCCGAGGCCGTCCGCGAGGCGTTCGACGGCGTCGCGCCGGTGACCGAACTCGGGCGCGCGACCGACGAGGGACGCCTCGAGATCGACGTCGGGGACGATCGACTCGAGGTCGACGCGGCGACGATCGGCGACTGGCGCGCGACGATCGAGCGCGAACTCGACTAGACGGCGAGACGCCCGGTAGCTTGATATACTCACGCGCGGAATTACCGAGTAACTGATATCTACAGGGGTGGATCTCGCATGGACGGCGACACCGCAACCGTACTCCTCGTCGAGAACGAGCCCGACCTCGCCGAGCTGTACGCCTCCTGGCTCGAGGACGCGTACCGCGTCGAGACCGTCCGCGACGGGGCCGAGGCGCACTCGGCCGTCGCCGACGGCGTCGACGTCGTCGTCCTCGACGGCCGACCCGCCGACGCCGACGTCGAGCCGGACGCCCTCGTTCGAGACCCTCGGACCCGCGTCGTGGTCATGACGGGAGCCGAGCCCGACTCGCCGAACCCGACCGTCGACGAGGTCCTGCTCAAACCGGTGTCGCGGGCGGAGCTTCGGAGC
This sequence comes from Natronococcus jeotgali DSM 18795, assembly GCF_000337695.1. GTDB lineage: Archaea > Halobacteriota > Halobacteria > Halobacteriales > Natrialbaceae > Natronococcus > Natronococcus jeotgali. Next base: position 39,757 of record NZ_AOIA01000144.1, on the reverse strand, counting down.
AGCGTCGAGAACCAGCTGTTGCGACGGACGTACGCCGAGCAGCTCGAGGCGTACTTCGAACTGGCCTCGAAGAGGGCGACGCTCCACGGACGGCTCAGCGAGGCCGAACGCCGGTCGAGCCAGGAGTACGCCGAGCTCGAGGATCGGATCGCCGTCCTCCGGACCGAAGTCGACGAGACCCGCGCCCGACTGCTCGAGCGGGACGACCCCGAACAGCTCTACCGAGACGTCTCGGCCGCCCCCGACACCACTACCTAGCCGACGGCCTCGATCCCGATCCCGACTCCGTTCGTTCGAGCGTCGCGATCTCCCGGATCGCGATTCGGAGCCGATCCCGTCGGTCGCGCTCGACCAGCGGCCGCCAGCCGTGGGCCCGCGCGATCGCCCCGAGGACCGCGAGCTCGGCCCCCTCGCGGACGCCGCCGACGGCCGGACCGAGGCCGTCGACGGCGGCGACGGATTCGGCGTCCCTGACGAACAGCCCGCGGCTGCCGTCCTCGAGCGGCCCGATCTCGATCGCGACGTCGTCGGTTCGGGCGGCGATCGCGTCGAACGCGGACTCGAGGAGGTGGCGGAACCGGTCGCGGTCGGCCCGGAGCGTTGCTCCGCCGACGAGACGGACAGCGTCGGGCTCGAGTCCGACCGCCGACCGGGCGTCCTCGACCGCGGTCGCGAGGTCGAGCCGGGAGCGAGCCCCGACCGCGCCGGCGTCGCGGGCGAGCTCCCGGACGTCGTCGACGAGTCGATCGGTCCGATCGAGGATCGACTCGACCTCGCGTTCGGCCGGCGGGAGCTCCCGATCGTCCCCGTCGCCCGCGTCGAGGACGGATCCGACCCGTTCGAGCTGACACTCGAGATCCCTCGAGAGGAGCCGCGCGATCGCCTCGAGGCGCTCGGTTTGGCGCTCGATCCGTTCGGTTCGCTCCCGGAGGGCTCGCTCGCGTTCGGTCCGGTCGAGCGCGGCGCGGGTGTTCTCGACGAGCGTCGAGAGTAACTCGACGTCGGTCTCGTCGAACGCCTCCGGCTCGAACGACCCGGTCATGAGCACGCCGTGGGTGCCGATCGGCGCGATGACCTCCGACCGCAGGGGCGTGTCGGGGTTGTACAGGTCGTCGACGGTCCGGAGGTCGTCGAACCGCTCGACCTCGCCGGCCTCGAAGGCGTCCCAGACGAGCCCCTCGCCCGGGCCGAACCGGGGGAAGCCGCCGAACTCGTCGTAGGCCTCGGCGGTGCCGGCGACGGGCTCGAGGTAGCCCCGCTCGTCCTCGAGCAGCCAGACGCCGCTGATCGGTAGCCCGAGCAGGTCGCTGCCGGCGTGGACGGCGACCGCGCAGATCTCTTCGGGGTCGTCGGCCTCGAGGAGCCACCGGGTCACCTCGTGGAGCGATTCGACGACCCGTTCGTACTCGCGGCGGTCGGTCACGTCCCTGACGACCGCCGCGACCGAGGCCGCGCCGTCCCGGATCGGTACGAGCCGGAGCTCCCCGACGCGTTCGCTCCCGTCGCCGTCGGTGACCGGGAGCTCGAACCGGCGCTGGCGGGCCAGTCCCGACTCGACGTCGCCGATCCCCCGACGGATCGCCTCGAGGTCTTCGTCTGCGACCCCGGCCAGCGCCGCGAGCGCGTCGACGCCCTCGCCGACGAGGTCCGCGCGGTCGGCGCCGAGAAACGACGTCATCGCCTCGTTGACGCCGACGATCCGTCGGTTACCGTCGATCGTGACGACGCCGTCGTCGATCGCCTCGAGGACGGCCGCGCGGCGGTCGACGCGTCGCTCCCGGTCGTCGAGCTCGAGGACGAACGCCGAGAGGCCGTCCTCGACCGGGTAGGCGCGCAGCTCGAATCGCGCGTCGCGCTCGTGGTGGTACAGCTCGACGGTCGCCGGGAGACCGCCGTCTGCCGCGCGGTAGAACGCCGCGGGGAACTGGCCCTCGAGAGTGCCGGGAACCGCCTCGCCGAGGGGTTCGCCGAGGACGTCCTCGCGGTCGGCGCCGAACAGCGCCGCGGCCTCGTCGTTGAGGTAGGTAACTCGGAGCCGCTCGTCGAGCGCGAAGACGCCGTCGGCGATCCGATCGACGAACGGAACCGAACGCACCGTCACGTCCGATCCCTCCCGTTCCGCACTCGCGAGCCGTCGCGGCCCGTCCCCGCTCGGTCCTGCATCATCGATACGGACGGACGTTGGGCGGACGACCATTTGAGTCTCGTGGCCGCACGTGCGGCCCGCGAGTCAGAGCGGAACGTCGGTCCCGAGCTCCGCCTCTCGGGCCCGGTCGTAGACGAACGCCGCGGTCGCGGCGTCTAACACCGCCGAGCCGACGCTGGCGACGACGACGATATCGTCGGGCGACTCGCGGCCGAACGCCCCCGCCAGGACGCCGCCGAGGGGGACCAGTTCCCGATCGCCGTACTCGAGGAGATCGCCCGTCTCGGCGGCCTCCTCGGGGACGTCGGCGACGACCGTCGCCGCGCGGTCGACCGTCGTCGCGTCGAGTTCGCGCATCTCGGGGGTGTAGGCACCGACGGCGACGACCAGCGTCCCCTCGGCCAGCGCCTCGCCCGGGAACACCGGTTCGGTGGCGGTCGTCGCCGTCACGACGACCGACGCCTCCGCGACGGCCTCGCGGGGCGTCTCGACCGCGGTCGCCGGAACGCCGAGTTCGTCCGCCAGCTCCGCGGCGCAGTCGACCTTCGAGTCGCTGGGCGAGTAGACCCGGATCGCCTCGAGCCGCGAGCCCACCGCCGCGGCGATCGCCTTGGTCTGCCAGCGGGCCTGCGTGCCCGCGCCGATCACGCCGAGCTCGAGCGGTCCCTCGACCGCCAGCTCGCGGGCCGCGAGCCCGCCGATACAGCCCGTCCGGGCGCTGGTGATACGATTCCCGGCCACGTAGGAACGGGGCTGTCCCGTCTCGGCGTCGACGATCGCGAGCTGGGCCGTGACCGTCGGCAGCCCGCGGTCGGGGTTGTCCGGACAGACCGTCGCCAGCTTCGTGGCGACGTAGGGCTCGCCGTGAACGTACGCGGGCATACACAGCCCCGTCCCGGTCGGCTCCGTCGGTGCGTCGGGGTCGATCCCCGTCCCGATCGGGTAGTGGGGACGCTCCGGGCGCTCGACCTCGCCCGCGTACTGCTTCTCGAAGGCTTCAGCGAGAACCGGGAGTAACGCCTCGAGCTCGAGCACCGACGCCACGTCCGCATCGGAGAGCACGCGTACCATGGTCCGTCTATCGTCGGGCCCCCACTTCATACGGACTGCTGTACGTCGTCGACCGCGCAACCGGAGGACGGCTCGCGGTTGCGCGGGTAAATCGTTACACCAGACCGTAGCAGTGACGCGAGCGCGCGAAACGACTGTATCCCCGGCCCGCGAAGGGGGCGTATGCACACCGTCATCGTGGGGGGCGGGATCGTCGGCGCCGCGGTCGCCGCCCGCCTCGGTTCGACCGACGGCGAGGTCGCGCTGCTCGAGCGAGCCGAGATCGGCGCGGAGACGACCGCCGCCTCCGCCGGACTGTTGATGCGGACCGTCGTCGACCCCGAGCCGTTCGACCTCCGGATCCGGGAGCGGGCCCGCGAGCGCTACCGCGAGCTTCGCGAGGACGGCCTCGAGACCGACCGGATCGGCATCGTCTACGTCGCCGAAAGCGAGAGCTTCGCCGACCGCCTCGCGGACTCCGCGGCGGCGCTTCGCGAGGCCGGGATCGACGCTTCCGTCCTCGAGCCCGACGAACTCGTCGGGCTCGGGATCGAGCCCGAGGGCCTCGAGGGCGGGCTCTACACGCCCGAGGACCGGGTCTGCGATCCCGCAGCCGCGGCGAGGCTGTTCGCCGATCGCGCGCGGGCGGCGGGCGTCGACGTCCGGACCGGGGTTTCGGTCACGGACGTCGAAACTCGCGACGGGGCCGTCGCGGCCGTCGAGACGAGCGAGGGTCGACTCGCGGCCGATCGAGTGATCAACGCGACCGGGCCGTGGGCGCCGCAACTCGACGAGGCGGTCGGAATCGACCTGCCGCTGTGTCACACCCGCGGGCCGATGCTCGCGGTCGAGACGAGCGACCCCCACGAGGGACCCACCGCTATCTTCGAGTCCAAGCGGTACGTCCGACCCACTGAACGAGGCGCGTGGCTCGGCGCCTACCGGACCGACTACGTTCCCGGCCAGCGCTACGACCTCGCGGATCGGTCGGTTTCGGCGTCGTTTCGCGAGTCCGCGCGGGAACTCGAGACGGTCGTCCCCGCCCTCGAGAACGCGACGGTCGTCGACGACTGGGTCGGCTACCGGACGGTCACCCCCGACGGCCGCCCGCTGGTCGGCGAGACCGGGCTCGAGGGCTACCTCGTCGCGGTCGGGTTGAGCGGGCAGGGGATCACGCTGGCGCCCGCGGTCGCCGACGTCGTCGCCGAGTTACTCGCGGACGAGGCCGATCCCGAGTACCGGCGTCGGCTCTCGCCGACCCGGTTTCGCGACTGACGACGAACGCTTATCCCGTCCCGTGTCAACGTATCCCGTATGAACGCTGTCGTCGTCGGCGGCGGTATCGTGGGGCTCTCGAGCGCGCTCGAACTCGCCGAGCGCGGCGTCGACGTCGTCGTCTGCGAGAAGGGCTCGATCGGGAGCGGCAGCACGGAGCGGGCCGCCGGCGGAATCCGCGCGCAGTTCTCGACGCCGACGAACGTCGAGCTCTCGGTCGCAAGCATGGCCGTCTGGAGCGAGTTCGAACAGCGGTTGGGAACCGACGTCGACTACCGGACGAACGGCTACCTGTTTCTCGCCCGCACCCCCGAGACCGCCGCGGCCCTCGAGACGGCCGTCGAGATGCAGAACGAACGGGGAGTGCCGAGCGAGGTGCTCGAGCCCGCTGGCGCCCGCGAGCGCTGTCCGGGGATCGATCCCGACAGGTTCGTCGCGGCGACGTACTCCCCGACCGACGGCTTCGCGGACCCCCACCTCGCGCTGCAGGGCTACGCCCGCGCGGCCGCCGACGCGGGCGTCGACGTCAGGACGGGAACGCCCGTCACCGACGTCCTGCGCGAGGGCGGTGGCGGCCGCGTCGTCGGCGTCGAGACGCCCGACGGCCCCCTCGAGGCCGAGTTCGTCGTCAACGCCGCGGGGCCGTGGGCCCGTCGGGTCGGGGCGATGGCCGGCGTCGAGCTACCGATCGCGCCCAGGCGCCGCCAGATGGTCGTCGTCGACCCCGACACCGCCGTCCCCGAAACCGATCCGCTGGCGATCGACCTCGAGACGGGCACGTACTTCCGGCCCGAGCGCGACGGCGAGGCGCTGGTCGGGGGCCACCTCGGCGGTCCGGACCCGGATCGGGACCCCGACGGCTACGACCGCGGGATCGACTTCGACTGGGCCGCGGACGTCCTCGAGACGGCTTCCGAGTGGGCGACCTACTTCGGGCCGGACTCCCGGATCAAGCGCGGCTGGTCGGGGCTGTACGCAGTCACCCCCGACGACAACGCCGTCCTCGAGGAGACGATCCCCGGCCTGATCACGGCCGCGGGGTTCTCGGGCCACGGGTTCCAGCACGCCCCCGCCACGGGGCGGATCGTCGCCGAACTGATCGTCGACGGCGAGGCCTCGCTGGTCGACGTCGCGGCGCTCTCGAGCGATCGGTTCGGAACCGAGCGCGAGCGACTCGAGCGGAACGTCGTCTAGCAGCCTCAAGGGTCGGGTTTGTGCGGCTCTCCCGTGTTGTATCGCGGTCGAGGAGCCGCCGACGGTCGGGCTTCTGGACAAACGCGTCCGGGGACGGGTCGCTCCGCGCCGGTTCTAGAAGTGGTGACCGAGGTAGACCTCGACCGCGGGGTAGCGGTCCTCGAGGGTCGACACCGTCTCGCCGTCGGCCTCGAGCCGACCCGCGTACGCGAGGTCGCTCGCCGAGCGGGCGCCGACGGCGAGCTGTGAGAGCGCGCCGATATCCAGGCTCGCGTCGGGTTCGCCGTCCTCGCCGTCGACTCGCTCGCAGGTCGCCGTTCCGTCCCCGACCTCGAGGACGAACCGGCCGTCGTTCCAGTCGGCCAGCGGGTCCGCGACCTCGAGGGTGAGCGAGGCGTCGGTCTCGGGTGTCGTAAGCTCGGGAAGCACCGCGGCGACGTCGACGATCCGGACCATCGGCCCGTTCTCGAGGGTCGTCTCGATCGCGTCGGGGTCGCGCGCGAGCTCCCGGACGGGCACCGTCTCGGAGACCCGCAGCTCGACGCGGTCGACCTGGGAGTCGTGGTCGGCGCAGAAGGCAAACAGCGCGAGCAACGCCTCGCGATCGACCGCCGCCAGCTCCGAGACGCGCATCGTCCGGGCGCCGTCCTCACGCTCGATCCGGTAGACGAGGTAGCCCGCGGGCTCGCCGTCGCGCTCGTAGACGTAGACGAACGGCTCGGCGTCGTGGCCCCCGAAGATCCGGTGGCGCCACCACGCCTCGTCGCGTTCGATCGCCAGCCCCGACGCGGCGGCGTCGTAAACGGGCTCGAGGGCGGCGTACTCGTCGGCCTCGAGGGGACGGAACGAGCCCTCGTCGGCGCCCCTGGCGAACGCGAACGCGTCCGGCGACGCGGCGTGGGTGACGATCCGGTTGGCGGTGTCCCAGCCGTACTGCCGGTAGAAGCGGTAGCGGAACGGCCAGAGGATCGAGAGGCGGTCGCCGCGCTCGCGGTACTCCGCGAGCGAGCCCTCGAGTAGCTCCCGGACGTTGCCCTCGCGGCGGAACTCCGGGGGCGTCGCGACCGACGCCAGTCCGGCGACGGGGAAGGCGTCGCCGCGGACGCGGGCCTCGAGCCAGTAGTGACGACAGACGGCTCGAGGTCGGTCGTCGCCCTCGGCGAAGATACCGCGACGGGCGCCCCGGGCGTCTCGAACCGTCTCGTGCTCGTCGGGATCGTACGCGGGAACGCCCCCCTCGGGTCTGAACGCGTAGCTACGGTACTCGTGGAAGGTCTCCCGCTCGTCCGGAATCGGGCGATAGTCGGTCATACGAACGACCGCGGCGGCGGCGGAAAAGAAGGTTCTGGAGCGAGTTAGACGTGGTTCTCGACGAACGTTTCGATGCGGGCCAGCGCCTTCCGGAGGTCCTCGAGCCCGGTCGCGTAGGAGATCCGCAGGTGGCCCGCCCCGCCGGGCCCGAAGACGTCGCCGGGGACGACGGCGACGCCCTCCTCGCGCAACACCGCCTCGGCGAACTCCTCGGCGGTCCAGCCGTCGGGCACCTCGGGGAAACAGTAGAAGGCGCCCTTGGCCTCGAAGACGTCCATCCCGATCTCGCGAAAGCGCGAGAGCACGAACCGTCGGCGACGGTCGTACTGGTCGACCATCTCGCGGACGTCGTCGTCGCAGGACTCGAGGGCCTCCAGGGCGGCGTGTTGGGCCGTCGTCGGCGCCGACAGCATCGTGTACTGGTGGATCTTGTTCATCGCGCCGATCGCCGCTTCGGGTCCGAGCGCGTAGCCCAGCCGGAGCCCGGTCATCGCGTGGGCCTTCGAGAACCCGTTGAAGACGATCGTTCGTTCGCGCATCCCGGGCAGGGTCGCGATCGAGGTGTGCTCGCCGTCGTAGGTTAGCTCGGCGTAGATCTCGTCTGAGAACACCGTCAGGTCGTGCTCGCGGGCGAACTCGGCGATCGGCTCGAGATCCTCCTCGCGCATGATCGCGCCCGTCGGGTTGTTCGGGTAACAGAGCACGAGCACGTCGGCCGCCTCGGCGCCCGCGCTCTCGAGAGCCTCGACGGTGAGCCGGAACTCGTCGGCCTCGGTCGTCGGCACCGACAGCACCTCGCCGCCAGCGAAGATCACGCCGGGCTCGTAGGAGATGTAGGAGGGCTGGGCGACGGCGACGGTGTCGCCGGGGTCGACGAACGCCCGGAAGGCCAGGTCGACGGCCTCGCTCGCCCCGGCTGTGACGAGGATCTCCTCGGCCGGGTCGTACTCGAGGGCGAACCGATCCGCGGCGTACTCGCTTATGGCCTCGCGGAGCTCTCGAGTCCCGCGGTTGGCGGTGTAGGAGGTCTGGCCCCGCTCGAGGGAGGCGATGGCGGCGTCGCGAGCCGCCCACGGCGTCGAGAAGTCCGGTTCGCCGACGCCCAGAGAGATGACGTCGTCGCGTTCCTCTGCGATCTCGAAAAAGCGCCGGATGCCCGAGGGCGGAACCTCCCGCACCCGCTCGGAGAGCTCGAACGTCATGGCGAGAACGAGAGCCGATCGTCCTCCTCGTCGTCGCCGAACTCGATCCCGTTCTCCTTGTAGGAGGTCATCACGTAGTGGGTGACCGTCTGGGTGATCTCGGGGACGGGAGCGACCTTCTCGCTGACGAACTGCGAGACCTCCCGGATCGAGTCGCCCTCGACCTCCATGTCGAAGTCGTAGTCCCCGCTGACCAGCCGCAGGGCGGTCACCTCGGGAAACCGCGCGAGGCGCTCGGCGATCTCGCCGTACCCGGTCTCGCGGTCGAGGTGGACGTTGAGCTCGACCTCGGCCCGGACGCGCTCGTCCTCGAGTTCGTCCCAGTCGACGACGGCCTGGTAGCCACGAACTACGCCCGCTGCCTCGAGTTCCTGGATGGTCGCCTCGACCTCCTCGGCCGAGAGGTCGGTCATTCGCGCGATGTCCGCGGCGGAGTAGCGCGCGTTCTCACGGAGCAACTCGAGCACCTCGCGTTCGCTCATACCCCACCCAAGCGCGAGGGCGAAGTAAAACGTTGTCCCTTCCCGGTTTTTTGCGCCCGGCGAGGGCTCGAGCGCCCCGATCGGCGGTCACCGGTAGTGTCTAAACAGGAGCGCGCGGACGTCGTCTTTCGTCTGGACCGACTCCGTCGAGCCGTCGGGTAGCGTCACCGTATACCTGAAGTCGGCCGAAGACGCCTCCGCCCACTTGTCGTCGTGGGTCTCGAGGAGGGCCATCATCTCGTCTAGCATCTCGTCGTCGTCGGCGCCGTCGCCGTCCTCGCCGTCGGACGGGTCGCGGTCGTCGGACGCGTCGTCCGTCGGGGCGCCGGGCGTCCCGGCGAGACGGTCGCCGGACGGCGCGGACGCCCCCTCGGCCCCGTCGAGGGTCGGCTCCGTCGTCGAGTCCCGATCGGCGGAGCCCTCGGGATCGACGGCGCTTTCGTCGGCGGTCTCGAGGGCGTCTCCCTCGACCGCGTCGTCGACCGATTCGGCCTCGTCGTACGAGACCGTCTGCAGGTTCGGGTCGTCGTCGACGCTCGCCCCGACCTCGTCTCCGTCGGCCGCCGCCCCCGGCTCGAGCTCGAGCCCGTCGTGGAGGTTGTCGATCAGGAACTGCACGGCGTCGCGTTCCCGTACGTGGCCGTACTTGCCGACGACGTGCTCGCCGATCTCCTCGCGTAACTGCTGGACGATCGCGTACTGCTCGTCGGTTACCTCGAGTGTCTCCATACCGAACCAGTCACCCTGCTGGTACAAATATATTCCTGGGTGGTCGGTTCGGAATACTACTGTGCAGGGAGGCGTTGTGAGGAGATCGGTGCGTCGGCGACCGTCCCGTCGCTCCCCTGCAGTGTCCCGCCGGGCGGGGTTTCCGATTCGGTTCGTCTTGGCGGCCACCGAGGTGAGTCGCACGTCCGAACCGTCGTTCGACGCCGTCGATTCGCGCTCGAATCCGTCGGAACTACCGCTCGGAGCGCTCACCGCGGTGACCCGGTACGACCTCGCGCTCGGGCTGATCCCGCTGGCGTTCGCCGGTTCGGCGATCGCCTCGGCCGCGACCGAACCGGGTCTGGAGCAGTCGCTCGTTCCGGCAGCACTCGTCGGGATCCTCGCGATCGTCGACGCGTGTTCCCTGAACCCGCCGATCGACGCGGACGACTCCTGATCCGGCGTCGTTCCGTGTGGCGGTGACTCGAGTCCGCTCCCGAGGGACTCACCTATAAGATCGAACAGCCGTAACTGACGGGTATGGTACTCCAGGAGTCCGACTCCGAACTCGAGGCTGGCGACGCCGCACCCGACTTCGAACTCGAGGGCACCGACGGCGAGAGCCACTCCCTCGAGGACTTCGCCGACAGCGAGGCGTTGCTTCTCGTGTTCACCTGCAACCACTGTCCGTACGCGCGGGCGAAGTTCGACCTGCTGAACGAGCTGGCCGACGAGTACGACGCGGTCTCGGTCGTCGGGATCAACTCGAACGACGCCGCGGAGTACCCCGAGGACTCCCTCGAGAAGATGCGCGAGTACGTCGTCGACGGGCGGATCCAGTACGACGCCTACCTCCGCGACGAGAGCCAGGCCGTCGCCCGCGCGTACGGCGCGGCCTGTACGCCCGATCCCTTCCTGTTCGAGCGGGCGGACGGGGAGTTTCGGCTGGTCTACCACGGCCGGCTCGACGACGCCCTGAATCCGGAGGACGAGCCGACCCGGTTCCACGTCCGCGAGGCCGTCGAGAGCGTCCTCGCGGGCGAGGCGGTCGACCTCGAGTGGCGGCCCTCCCAGGGCTGTTCGATCAAGTGGGTCGACGAGCGGTAGCATCCCGCTCGCGGACGACCCGGGCTTCGACGGACCGCAAGAGCTTACTTTCCGGCCCTCAGTTCGTCTGACAGGTCCCGCGTCATGTCCGTCGATCCTCCGGGCGGTCCCTCGTCTCGTCTCCCCTTGCAGGTCTCGCTCCGACCCGAGGCGATCACCCGAATTCAGGAGACGTTTCTCGACTCGCTTCGCGCCCAGCTGCTCGCGACGGCGCTGCTCGCGATCCTGACCGTTCTCGGGATCGCGGGAACGTCGCGGCTCTACGAGTCGCTCCGGCGCCGACGCGGGACGCGGATCGCCGAGATCGCCTCGATTCTCGTCCTGGTCGTCGTCGTGGCGATCGCCGTCTACGGCTTCAGCGCGATCTGGAGCGTGCTGTTCGTCCTCGAGTTCGCGCTGAACGCGGCCTCGATCTCGCCGTGGGAGGCCGCCCAGCAGGTCGTCACGCTCGGGATCGTCGCGACCGCGTACCTGGCGATCCGCTTCGTCAACCGGTCGATCGACACGCTCGCCGAGACGCGCGCGCTCACGAAACACCAGAGCGAGGTCGCACACCACGTCGCCGACGTCACGATCATCGGCATCGCCATTACGGTGATCATGTCGCTGTGGGGCATCGAGCTGACGAACATCTTCATCGGCGCCGGCGCGATCACCGCCATCGTCGCGCTGACCGCCCGCGAGACGCTGGCGGGAATGCTTGCGGGGTTTATCCTGCTGTTCTCCCGCCCGTTCCGGGTCGGCGACTGGATCGAGGTCAACGAGACCCAGGGGATCGTCACCGACGTCACGATCTTTACGACGAAGATCCAGACCTTCGACGACAAGCACGTCCTCGTCCCCAACGACGAGGTGACGAGCAGCCAGCTGACGAACTACTCGCGCAACAACCAGCTCCGCCTCGAGATCGAGGTCGGCGTCGACTACGAGACCGACGTCCCCCGGGCGCGGGAGGTCGTCGTCGACGCCGTCGACGACCTCGAGATCGTCAAGAGCTCGCCCAATCCCCAGGTCGTCACGCGGGGCTTCGGCGACTCGTCGATCCTGCTCGAGTGTCAGGTCTGGATCGGAAACCCGACGATGCGACGGACCCACGACGCCCGCACCGCGGTCATCGACGCGATCGCGGACGCCTTCGAGCGGGAGGGGATCTCGATCCCGTACCCCCAGCGGGTACACGCCCCGCGCGGGGACGGGTTCAGGGTCGAGAGCGCGCCCCGCGAGGGCGCCGGGATCTCGACGACCGACGACTGAGCGATCGGTCTCGAGTGCCGGACGTCGGGAGCCGCCCGACGGTCGCGGTTACCGAACCGCGCGGCGGTACTGGATCGGCCAGGACTCGGGCTCGTCGGCCAGTTCGTCCGCGGCGCGGAGGCCGAAGTACGGATCGCGAAGGAACTCCCGTCCCACGAGGACGAGGTCCGCACGCTCGTTTCGAACGAGCGCGTCGGCCTGCTCGGGCTCGGTGATCCCCCCGACCGCGCCGACGGCGATCCCCGCCTCCGCGCGGATCCGCTCGGCCAGCGGCACCTGGAAGTTCGGCCCGCCGGGCGGGTTCTGGTCGGGGTGGAGCCCGCCGGAGCTGACGTCGATCAGGTCGGCGCCCAGCTCCTCGAGTTCGCGGGCCAGCCGCACGGATCCCTCGAGATCCCACGACGGTCGGTCCTCGAGCCAGTCCGTTCCGGAGATCCGCACGAAGACGGGTTTGTCGTCGGGCCAGACCTCCCGGACCGCCGCGACGACCTCGCGGACGAACCGCGTGCGGTTTTCGAAGCTCCCGCCGTACTCGTCTTCGCGACGGTTCGTCGCCGGCGAGAGGAACTCGTGGAGCAGGTAGCCGTGGGCCGCGTGGACCTCGGCGATCTCGAAGCCGGCCGCAAGCGAGCGCTCGGCGGCCGCACGGTAGGCGTCGACGACGTCCGCGATGTCCTCGTGGCTCATCTTCCGGATCGCCGGATCGTCGCCGGGGAACGGCGGATACCCCTCGGGCGAGGGCGAGAGCACCTCCCAGCCGTCGTCGTCCTCCTCGGGGTGGATCGGGACGTTCCCCTCCCAGGGACGGGTCTTGCTCGCCTTGTGACCCGCGTGGGCCAGCTGGATCGCGGGGACCCCGCCCTGCTCGCGGACGAAGTCGGTGATCGGCTCGAGCGCGTCGGCGTGCTCGTCGCTCCAGATCCCCAGGTCGGCGGGCGTAATCCGCCCGCGGGGTTCGACGGCCGTCGCCTCGGTCATCACGATCCCGGCGCCGCCGACGGCGCGGCTGCCCAGGTGGACCCGGTGCCACTCCGTCGCCAGCCCGTCGGGCGCACAGGAGTACTGGCACATCGGCGAGACGGCGAGCCGGTTCGGTACCTCGAGCTCGCGCATCGATAACGGCGAGAACAGCTCTGGCATCGACCGGGGGTAGCCGTTCTCGAGGGGTAACGACCCCGAATACCGAGGCTCTTGCCGGTATGGGGTGAGAGAACGGGTCGCTTATTCCCCTCGGGACGACAGTGCGGGTATGGACAGCGACTTCCTCGATCGGTTCGACGCCGCCCGTCCCGTCCTCGGAATGGTCCACCTCCCGGCCCTTCCCGGCGCCCCGGGGTACGACGCGGACGGCGGCCGGGAGTCGATCCGGCGCCGCGCGCTCGCGGACGCCCGAACCCTCGAGGCCGGCGGGGTCGACGGGATCGTCCTCGAGAACTTCGGCGACGCACCCTTTCACCCCGAGGACGTGCCGACCCACACGGTCGCGGAGATGGCAGCGATCGCGACCCGGGTCGCGGGCGCCGTCGACCTCCCGATCGGGATCAACGTGCTCCGCAACGACGCCGAAGCGGCGCTGTCGGTCGCCGCCGCGGTCGGCGCCGAGTTCGTCCGCGTGAACGGCCACGTCGGCGCCGCGGCGACCGACCAGGGAGTGTTGGAAGGCCGCGCTCACGAGACGCTGCGGCTCCGTGAGCGCATCGACGCCGACGTGGCCGTTCTCGCGGACGTCCACGTCAAACACGCGACGCCCGTCGGCGCCGACGACGTCCGGCGGGCGGCCCTCGAGGCCGCCGAGCGCGGCCGAGCCGACGGGCTCGTCGTCTCCGGTCCCGGCACCGGCGCGGCGACGGCACTCGAGGACGTCGAACGGGTCGCCGGCGCGCTCTCAGATCGGGGACTCGGGGTACCGACGTTCGTCGGCAGCGGCGTCGCCCCGGAGACGGTCCGGGACTGTTTCGCGGCGGGCGCCGACGGCGTCGTCGTCGGCACCGCGCTCAAGGAGGGCGGCGAGACGACGAACCCGGTTTCGCGCGAACGCGTCGCGGCGCTCGTGGCCGCCGCTCGCGGGGACGCGTAGCGAACGGCGACGACAAAAACGGCACTCGGCGCGCCTTCAGTCCTCGACTTCGGTCGGCAGGGCGTCGTCGGGTTCGTCGGCGGTGTTCTCCGAGACGGTGCGGCGGTTGGCTTCCCCGACGCGGTCGGCGACGTTGGCGACCATCTCCTCGAGGATGTCCTGGACCTCGCTGTCGTCGTCCTTGACGAGGGTTCCCTTGCTGCCCTCCGCGCCGAAATCGGGGTGGATCGGCACCCGACCGACCAGCGGGACGTCGTACTTCTCCGAGATCGTGTCGGCGCCTTCGGTTCCGAACAGCCCGTGCTGGTCGCCACAGCTCGGACAGACGAACGAACTCATGTTCTCGACGATCCCCAGCACGGGCGTGTCGTGTTTGTTGAACATCTGGACGCCCTTGCGGGTGTCGTCAAGCGCCATCTCCTGGGGCGTCGTGACGACGACCGCGCCCGTCACGGGCATCGACTGCAGCAGGTTCAGCGTGGCGTCGCCCGTCCCCGGCGGGAGGTCGACGACGAGGTAGTCGAGTTGACCCCACTCGACGCCCTCGAGGAACTTCATCATGAACTTGTTGACCATCGGTCCCCGCAGAATGGCGGGATCGTCCTCGTCCTCGGTCATAAAGCCCATACTGATCACGCGGACGCCGTCCGAGCGGGGCGGGACGATGTCCTCGTTGGGCGTGACGCCGGGGTCGCTCTCGACGGGGAGGATGCGGGGGATGTTCGGGCCGTGGATGTCCGCGTCGAGGATGCCGACCATCGCGCCGCGTTTCTCGAGGCCGGCCGCGATGTTGGCCGCGACGGTCGTCTTGCCGACGCCGCCTTTCCCCGAGGAGACCGCGATGACGTTTCGAACCCGGGGGAGAACCTCGTCGTCGAAACCGTGTTCCGCGCCGGCGTGGGCGCGCAGATCGGCCTCGAGACCGGCCTCCTCGCAGACCTCCCGGATCCGGTTCCCGATCTCCATCTCGGAGGGGGCGTAGGGCGTGTTGAACGCCAGCGAGATCCGGGCGGTCTCGTCGTCGATCGTGACGTCGTTGACCAGGCCGAGCGTGACGATGTCCTCGCCGATGTCCGGATCTTCGATGCCCTCGAGTTCGATCTTGAGTTCGTATTCTGTAATGCTCATACTGTGTCGGGGTGTGCTCGAAAACCGGTAAGGGGTGCAACGGGATACGTGTGATGGTTCGGTACCCAAGGGATCCCTCGAGACGAACGCTAGCGGACGCGAGACTCGAGACGACGGAGATCGACGGCGAAAAATGACGGGTCGGTGCTCGGGCGGCCTACATCGGGCCGGGTGCGGTGATCGGCTCGGGCATCCCGCCGTAGAACAGGATTCCGATGATCATCGTCAGGATGAACATGCCGATCCACATCTGGGCCGTGATCCCGACGAGGTAGGAGACGCCGAGCAGTCCGGTGCTCGTGTCGCGGGGTGCGCCGAGGAACCACGCGGCGACCATCACGTAGACCGGAACGAGGATGATGGCGAAGATCAGCCAGGTCCCGATGTTCGGGAAACCGGTCAGGCCCTCGGTGCCGTCGTACCCGTGGTACAGCAGGTACGACAGGCCGCTCGAAAGTGCCGGAATCATGCTTCAACCTCCGGTTTCTTCGTACTTTCTTCTACCGGTTCGTGCTCGTGTTCGTGACTGTGTCCGTGTCCCCCGCGGAGGTGCTCGATCGCGTGGAGTTCCACGATGGGGACGACCTTCGAGACCGTCAGGAAGACCAGCACCACGAGGCCGATGGTTCCCGCCAGGGACATCCACTCGATGGCGCTCGGGAAGTACTCGCCGGGGGTCGCCTCGTAGAGGGTGAAGACTGGATGGAGGAACCCTTCGACGACGAACAGGAGCTTCTCGGTGAACGTCGCCGCGAGCACGGCCACGCTGACGATCAACGCCCGCTTCTTGCTGAACAGCGCCGGACGGATGATCGTCGCGAAGATGTACGCCAGCGAGAGTCCGATCATGCCGATCGCGACCCGGTAGATCGGACTGCCGACCTTCGCCTGGGTCGCCTCGGCTCGAGCGATCGGCGCCTTGAACAGCCCGTTGACGGCGAACTGGAGCTGGAACCAGAGGAACAGCATACAGAAGAACCCGAGCCACAGCAAGAGCCCGCGGAAGATGTCGTCGGTGATGATGTGGTCCCAGTCGTACGCACGACGGAAGCCGTAGGCGGCGAGGGTGATGCCGCTGATCGCGGACATGAGCGCGATCGAGAGGAACGTCGGCCCCTGAATGCCGCCCTCCCAGGCGGGCATCGACGGCAGCAGCGCGAACAGCCACGGGATGACGCCGCCGTGGAGCAACAGCGGAGCCATGATGATCACCGCGAGCGCGAGCCACCAGACCATCCGCTCGACGACCTCGTCTTCCTCCTCGGAGTAGCCGAGCGTCAGGACCTTGTAGATCGGGTTGAACCGGTCCGGTAGCTGGTCGCGAAGTCGCACGACGTCGTACCGAATCGTCAGCGCGAGGTAGGTCGCGGTCAGCACGAAGTACGCGGTGATGACGGTCACGTCCCACACCAGCGGCGAGTTGTTAACCGTGATGTGGTAGTGGCCCAGCACGCTCGTGACCATCCGGTCGGGACGGCCCATGTGGACCAGAATGTAGAAGCCGGCCGCCGAGAGGCCCGCGATCGTCATCAACTCGGCCATCCGGGCGACGGGCATGTACCGCTCCATGCCGAGCAGTCGGACCGCAGCGGAGAGGATGATCCCGCCGTGAGCGATCCCGACCCACCAGATGAACGCGCCGATGTACATCCCCCAGGTGACGCCGCCGCCGGAGCCCCAGTCGCCGAGGCCGGTGACGATCAGTCCCTGCTGGAGCTGGTAGGCCCAGCCGACGAGGAAGGCACCAAGCGCCAGCGCACAGAGCGCGAACAGCGCGAGGTAGCCCTTCGACACGTTCTGGATCGGCCGAAGGATGTCCGCTTCGGTCGGCGTCTTCGTGCTCATCCGAGCCTCACCCCGGCGTCGCCGACCGTGCCCTCGTCGAGGACTTCCTTGCGGTTGTCGACGAGGCTTGCGGACTCGCCGTCCGCGCGAGCGTAGGAGAGGTCCTCGTAGTTGGCACCGGTTCCGGTCGGCTCGACCTGTTCGGCGTCCGGACCGGGCTCGTTACCGAGGTAGATGATGTTCGGGTTGGTTCCCTGATCCTCGAGCAGCCGGAAGTTCGACGTGGGCGTGCCGGCGAACTGCTCGAGTCGGACCTGGGCCTGCTGCTGGTCCGGTTCGAACTCCTCGCCGTCGCCGCCGTTTCCGCCGTTGCCACCGTTTTCGCCGTCGCCGGACGACTCCGGCTCGTCGGCGAGGTTGAGCTGGGCGAGAACCTCCTGGCTCTGGAAGTCGAGGCCGTGCTCGGAGAGCGCGTCCAGCGCGTCCTGAATGTTCTGCTCGTACCGGGCGTGGTCGCCGTCGGTCTCGGCCAGATCGTCGGTGACGATGTCGATCGCGACCATGAGCTCGAGATCTTCCTGCTCGAGGTCGGTCGCCTCGATCACCGAGTCGACGTCGGTTCCGGCGCCGCTGAGGCTCTCCTCGAGGTCGCTCGCGGACGGCGGATTGACCCGCGCCAGCGTCCGAGCGCGGGCCGGGTTCTCGGCGTAGCGGATCGGGTCGCTGGTCTCGTCGTGCATGTTCCCGAACTGGATCGCGTCCGGCGGACAGGCGTCCTCGCAGGCGGTCGTGCCGACCATCTCCTCGCCCTTGTGGCCGTCCTGTCGGGACGGGCACATCGTACACTTGCTCATGGTGCCCCGCGGTGCGCGGCTGTCGACCCAGCGGCCGCGGTCGTCGGTCATGTGATCGCCCTCTTCCCCGGGTTCGGCGTCGTGTTGCTCGGCGATCTGCTCGGTCGAGATGTCCGGCTCGTCCCACTGGAAGTAGTTGACGCCGTAGGGACAGGCGACCTGGCAGTACCGACAGCCGATGCAGACGTCGTAGTCGGTCAGAACCAGCCCGTCCTGGTCGCGGGTGTGGCGGGCCGTCGTCGGACAGACCTTCTCACACGGCGCGTCGGTGCAGTGCTGGCACGGGCGGACGAGACGGTTCGGAGCTCGTCCGGCGCCCCGGGAGACCTGGGAGTTGGTCGCGTTGGAGGAACTGGAGTCCTCGTACTGGAGGACGTACATCCAGTTGACCCCCTGGTCGAGATTGTTCTCCGAAGAACAGGCGGTAACACAGGAGAGACAGCCGTCACAGCGCTCGAGATCGATGGCCATCCCCCACTGGACGCCCTCGCCCTCGCCGAATCCGGGTTCCTCCTCGCCGCCTTCGGCCGCGGCGAGCGCTTCCTCTTCCTGACCGCCGTCGTCGACGGTTCCCCAGGCGCCGAGACCGACGGCGGCGGCGCCGGCGCCCATCTTCTTCATCACGTCGCGGCGCGGCTCCTCGCCGTCGCCCTCGAACTTCGAGAGCATCTTGGAGACCGTTCCCTTGGCCTCTTCCTGGGCCTTCTGGGCCTTCTCGTAGGCCTCCTTGGTCGGGCGCTGGTCCTCGCCGAACTCCTCCATCACGTCGTCGTGGTACTTCTCGTGGAACTCGGCCTCGGAGAGTTCGCCCCTCGTGACCCGCATGGCGTCCTCGGCCATCTCCATCCCGAGGTCGGTGTCGTACTCGGTGTCGTCGAGCATCCCCTCGAGGTCGTTTTCCCACTCCTCGCCGAGCGGATGGAACGAATCGTCGTCCGCACTCATTCGACGAGAGCACCTCTCCTCGAACCCGTTCGATTACACGTCGGTACGTAGTTGAATACAACCATATCTGTATCCTCTACCCCGCACTCGCAACTAGATGGTGTTGAACCATCGAGCCGATTTCCAACTTCTGAGAACGGATACGAACATGTTCGCGTATACTTCCCCGGCGGGATCGGACGGCTCCCACCTCGTCGTCACGATGGGGGGATCGTCGCCGTCGACCCTCTCAGCCGCTCGCGAGCTGTTCCTCGAGTCGGTCCTCGCTCGGCAACTCCTCGACGAACTGCTTGACGATCGCCTCCTCGGCCCGGTGGAGCGTCTCGCTGCAGGTCGACTTGGCGATGCCGAGGTGGCCGGCCAGCTCGGTCAGCGAGCAGCGCCGCGGCGTGTCGTAGTACCCCTCCTCGACGGCGGCGGAGACGACCTCGAGCTGGCGCTCGGAGAGCAGCTGGCTCCGATGGAGACGCTCGCGGATCTGTTCGATGCGGTACCGAAGCCCGAACTGCTCGAGCTGTTCGGCCAGCTCCGCGAGGCGCTCGCGCGAGCCGGTGACCTCGACGGTGGCCTCGCCGTTTCGAATCTCGACGGGAAGCTCGATCGGAATGCCCGACTCTTTCGCGGAGAACAACAACAGCGGGGCCGTCGTCTCGAAGTGGATCGTCGCCTCCCGGTCGCTGCGCTGGACGACCGTCAGCTCGAGCATCTGCGGGTGAGTCCGAATCTCGTCGAGCATTTCGGACACCGCGGGTCCGGCGAGACGGACGAGGGCGAACCCCGACTCGTTGCCGGGGACGGCGGCGAGGACGCGAAACGTCGCCTCCGGGTACGCCGTCGAGACCTGCTGGATCCAGATCTGTTCGGGCATCGTGACGGTGAGTGTTGCCTGGGCCATGCGAACCTGTTCGGCTCGGACCTAGGTCGGAGAGCGCCAATAGTACCTCCACGATTCCTATGTCGTGGGAATGGCGTGTACGTAACCGCTCCGGGCGTCTGACGGCGGGCTCGAGGATCGTCGTCGGTCGCCCATCGCGGAGCGAACCGCCCCGTCAGTCGGCGCCCGAGAGGTGGTCACACACCAGCGCCGTCGTCTCCGAGGGCCGCTCGTGGACCACCCAGTGACTCGTCTCCGGCAGCCGCTCGAGGCGGCCTCGCTCGCAAAATCGGACGCTCTCGGGTCCCAGCTCGGGAACGAGCGCGACGTCGTCCTCTCCCCAGATCACGAGCGTCGGCTGCTCGAGGGGATCCCGACGGGTCTCGGGCGGATATCGCGCGAGCGCACGGTACCAGTTTAGCGAGCCCCGCAACGCACCGTCGCGGCGCCACGCGCGTCGATAGTAAGACAGCTCCCGTTCGGTGAACGTCCCCTCCGCCGCAGTCCCTCGAAGGGCGTACTCGAGGAGTCGGAAGCCGTCGTACCGACAGAGCCGTTCGGGCAGCCACGGGAGCTGGAACGCCATCGCGTACCAGCTGCGCTTGAGCTGTTCGGGGTTCGACAGGAGTTGCTGGCGGTACGCGGTCGGGTGCGGCGCGTTGACGATCCCGAGGCGGTCGACCCGCTCGGGGTACCGGTACGCGAGGTCCCAGGCGACGACGCCGCCCCAGTCGTGGCCGACGACGTGAGCCCGCTCGCGCCCCTCGCTCGCGATCAGCTCGGCCACGTCCCGGGAGAGTTCCGGAAGTCGATACTCCCGAACCGCACGGGGTTTCTCGCTCAGGTTGTACCCCCGCTGGTCGGGTACCACGACCCGATACCCGTCCTCGACCAGCGGTTCGATCTGTTCGCGCCACCCGTACCAGAACTCCGGAAAGCCGTGTAACAACACGACCAGCGGATCGTCCGGGTCGCCCGCAACGACGGCGTGTAGTCGGACCCCGTCGACGACCCGCGAGGTCGACGCCGCTCCGTCGAACGCGAGCAGGGAGGCGTCCGTCTCGAGAGGAGGTTTCGATGCGGTCACGCGGAGCCGTACGGGATGGACGGTCATCCGCGTACTGCCCGGCAAGCGCCGGCCGACGACGGCGGGCTCCGCCCGCGAACGCGTCCGACGATTCCCTCCGGGGGGACTCACCGGCGAGTCGAATTCCGAGAGGGCAACGAGGGTTCAGAACCTCGAGTGCGGAAGATCCGGCTCCCCCAATTAGATCGCGGGACCGTCCTCGGCCTCGAGCAGCTCGTGGTACCGGTTCCGAATGGTGACTTCGGAGATGCTGGCGACCTTGCTGACGTCGTTCTGGGTGACCTTCTCGTTGGTGAGCAGGGCCGCGGCGTAGACCGCGGCGGCCGCGAGCCCGACCGGGGACTTCCCCGAGTGGACGCCCNCTGACGTCGTTCTGGGTGACCTTCTCGTTGGTGAGCAGGGCCGCGGCGTAGACCGCGGCGGCCGCGAGCCCGACCGGGGACTTCCCCGAGTGGACGCCCCCTTCCTTGGCCGTCTGAAGGAGGCTGCGGGCGCGGCGTTCGGTCTCGTCGGAGAGTTCGAGTTCGCTCGCGAAGCGGGGGACGTAACTCTCGGGATCGGCGGGCTGGACCTCGAGGCCCAGTTCTCGGATCACGTAACGGTAGGTGCGGGCGATCTCGTCCTTCTCGACGCGACTGACGGCGGAGATCTCGTCTAAGCTGCGGGGGGTGCCGGCCTGGCGGGCCGCCGCGTACAGCGACGACGTTGCGACGCCTTCGATCGATCGTCCCGGCAGCAGGTCCTCCTCGAGAGCGCGGCGGTAGATCACGCTGGCGGTCTCGCGGACGTTCTCCGGGAGTCCGAGCGCGCTGGCCATGCGGTCGATCTCGCCCAGGGCCTGCTTCAAGTTGCGCTCCTTGCTGTCGCGGGTCCGGAAGCGCTCGTTCCAGGTCCGCAGACGCTGCATCTTCTGGCGCTGGCGGCTNGCCTGCTTCAAGTTGCGCTCCTTGCTGTCGCGGGTCCGGAAGCGCTCGTTCCAGGTCCGCAGACGCTGCATCTTCTGGCGCTGGCGGCTCGAGAGCGAGCGGCCGTAGGCGTCCTTGTCCTGCCAGCCGATGTTCGTCGACAGCCCCTGGTCGTGCATCATGTTCGTCGTCGGCGCGCCGACGCGGGACTTCTCGTCTTTCTCGGCGGCGTCGAACGCGCGCCACTCGGGACCGCGGTCGA
Source organism: Natronococcus jeotgali DSM 18795 (assembly GCF_000337695.1). Taxonomy (GTDB): domain Archaea; phylum Halobacteriota; class Halobacteria; order Halobacteriales; family Natrialbaceae; genus Natronococcus; species Natronococcus jeotgali. Next base: position 18,111 of record NZ_AOIA01000144.1, on the reverse strand, counting down.
TCTCGNTCATGTTCGTCGTCGGCGCGCCGACGCGGGACTTCTCGTCTTTCTCGGCGGCGTCGAACGCGCGCCACTCGGGACCGCGGTCGATCTCGCCTTCCTCGACGACGAGCCCGCAGTCCTGACACACCGTCTCGGCGCGCTCGCTGTCGGAGCGCAGGCGACCGCCACACTCCGGACACCGCTCGCGCTCGGCGGCCCGTTCGTCCGCCTCCTCGCGCTCGCTCGAGCGACGCTCGCCGCTCCCGGTCCGGATACGTGAGTCTGTCATCGTGGGGTGAGAATCCGGCCGCGAGTGCCGACCGGAGAACGTTCTGTTCCCGTTCCACGGGATCGACGGTGTTAAGTACTTCGGTCGTCCTTCCGGTGCTCGGATCGGTAACACGCGGTTACCGGGGCAGGGCGTCTCGACGAGAACGCGACGGCGGTATCGAAACCCTTACTCTCCGGAGTCCGGTGGGATCTGGTATGAGCGACGACGCCGTCAGTGCCGAGGAGGTCCGCCACGTCGCGGAACTGGCTCGCGTCGGCCTGACCGACGAGGAGGTCGACCAGTTCACCCGCCAGTTCGCGGACGTCCTCGAGTACTTCGAGACCCTCGACGAGGTGCCCGAGGTCGAGCGCGAGGCCGATCTCACGAACGTGATGCGGCCCGACGAGGAGCGGGACTCGCTGGATCGGGAGGAGGCGCTGCGCAACGCGCCCGAAACCGAGGACGGCTACTTCAAGGGGCCGAACGTCTCATGAGCGAGAACGTCTTCATCACCGAGGAGCGCATCGAGGGCGACGACGACGGTCCCCTTGCGGGGCGAACGGTCGCCGTCAAGGACAACATCTCCACCGCGGGCGTGCGGACGACCTGCGGCTCCCGGATGCTCGAGGAGTACGTCCCGCCCTACGACGCGACGGTCGTCTCCCGACTCAAAGACGCGGGGGCGACGATCGTCGGCAAGACCAACATGGACGAGTTCGGGATGGGTTCGACCACCGAAACGTCGTCCTTCGGTCCGACGGACAACCCCGCCGCGCCGGGCCGCGTTCCGGGCGGCTCCTCGGGGGGCTCGGCGGCCGCCGTCGCCGCCGGCGAGGCCGACCTCGCGCTCGGTTCCGACACCGGCGGATCGATCCGCTGTCCCGCCGCCTTCTGTGGCGTCGTCGGGATCAAGCCCACCTACGGGCTGGTCTCGCGGTACGGACTGGTGGCCTACGGCAACAGCTTAGAGCAGATCGGCCCGTTCGCGAACTCCGTCGAGGACGCCGCCCAGTTGCTGGACGTCATCGCCGGCGACGACGAACACGACGCGACGACACGCGAGCCGCCACGCGGCTCGGACGGTCGAACGGGCGACGCCCGTGAGACACGCGAGCCGCAACTCGAGAACGGCGCGAGCTATGCCGACGCCGCGACGGGCGACGTCGACGGCCTGCAGATCGGCGTCCCCACCGAGTTGCTCGAGGGCGCCGACGAGGGCGTCGTCGAGACGTTCTGGGACGCGATCGCCGACCTCGAGGACCGGGGCGCCGAGTACCACGAGGTCTCCTTACCGTCGGTCGAACACGCCGTCGAGGCCTACTACGTGATCGCGATGTCGGAGGCGTCCTCGAACCTCGCCCGGTTCGACGGCGTTCGGTACGGCCACGACGCCGACGCCGAGGGCAACTGGAACGAGACCTTCGCGCAGGCCCGCGAGGAAGGGTTCGGCGACGAGGTCAAACGCCGGATTCTACTGGGTACGTACGCGCTCTCGGCGGGCTACCACGACAAGTACTACAAGAAGGCCCAGGACGCCCGCGCCTGGGTGAAACAGGACTTCGACGAGGCCCTCGAGGAGGCCGACGTGCTCGCGTCGCCGACGATGCCCGTCCCGCCGTTCGAGCGCGGCAAGAGCCTCGAGGACCCCCTCCAGATGTACCTCGCCGACGCCAACACCGTCCCGGTCAACCTCGCCGACCTGCCGGCGATCTCGGTCCCCGCGGGCGAGACCGACGGCCTCCCGGTCGGCCTGCAGTTGGTCGGTCCCGCCTTCGGCGAGGAACGGCTGATCCGGGCCGCGAGCGCGCTCGAGTAACCGGACGCGACTCGTTTTTCGACGCGACGGCTGCGATCGCTCACGCTAAGCGTCCGATCGAACGCGACGAGAGTCGGTACCGGTAGCGACGGCTCTCGAGACGGATCGCGAACGACGAGAGCGCGCGGTGTCGCTCGAGGCGGACTACTCCTCGTAAGCGAGGTTCATGATCCACTGCGAGAAGGCGTCGCTGTTGGGGTCGACCTCGTCCTCGCCGATGAACGGCGAGAGCATATCGCCCGCCATCAACAGGGTGAAATCGAGGTCGCGGGCGATCGGCGTGATGTAGTAGGTGTTGTGCCCGTTGTAGATCGTATCCTCGCGGTCGACCAGCCCCTTCTCGACGAGGGATTCGACGATGCGACTCCCCTTCCGGGAGGAGACGTCGAGCTCCTTCCAGAAGTCGCTCTGGTGGATGCCCCCGGTCTCGCGGACGAGCTCGAGGCCGGCCCGTTCGTCCTCGGTGAGCTCGGCTTCGGTCTCGGAGACGCTCACTGCGACCACCCCGTGCGCGACGCTACGGGCGCAAGTGCGTGCATACCTGTATCAGGCGGCGCGAGCCGCTTAAATGTGCCCTTCGCGGTTACGCTCCGGGTCGACGGGCTCGTAGGCCGTCTCGCAGGGCGGTCCCGGCGCGAACGCGTACCGCGATCGCTCGCCGAGCGCGATCAGCGACGACGAGCGGGTGCCGTAGCCGTCGCCGTGGACGCAGACGCCGTACTCGTGGTCGCCGAGCACTCCCCCGGCGCGCTCGAGCCAGCCGTCGACGCCCTCCCCGCGGTCGGGGGCCAGTTCGGCGCGCACCCTCCGGGCGTTGTCGGCCTGCTCGCGGGCGATTTCGGTCCGGTCGGACGGCAGCCGGACGTCGTCGTCGACCGCGGCGTTGACGACGACGTGGACGCCCGGTTCGAACTCGGTCCGCTCGAGGACGCCGTTCCACTGCAGGCAGACGGCGTCGCGCTCGTCGGCGACGACCAGATAGAACCCGTCGTACTCCCGGCTCTCGGTCTCCGCGTCGACGATCGCGGCCGCCTCGCGGGCCGAACTGGCCTCGAGGGCGTCGGCCACGAGCAGCCCGCGGGAGCGCTCGCCGGCGAGCTCGGGGGTTCCCCAGCGGTTCGTGATCCCGGCGAAAACCCTGCGTTCGTTGTAGCCGATCCAGGTGCCGCCGGCCTCGACGTCGCGGGGTGCGACGATCCGGGGCTCCTCGCGGTAGACTCCCGGCGGAACCGACTCGCGCTCGAGGGACTCGTCTCGGTTGGCGGCGACCGCTACCGGTGCGTCCTCGAAGACCTGCCAGGCGAGGGTGAGCGTACACACGGGCGAGGGTAGGGACGCCGAGGCCTTAACGTCGCGTTCGACGACCCGTCCGTCGGGGAGGCGATCGGCGCTCGAGTGGGGTCGACCTCGAGTCGCGGGGGGTTCGACGACGGAAGCCGTTCGACCGCCCGCGCTCACCCCGACCGCGACCGCGTCGAGACGTCCGTTCCGGACTCGAGCAGCCGCGTCCGTACGGCCTCGCGGTCGACGGTTCCCGAGTGAGTGCGGGGCAGCGACGCCGTCAGGCCGAGCGTCTTCGGTCGCTTGAACCCCGCCAGGCGTTCGTCGCAGTGTGCGAGGAGCTTCTCGAGGTCGACCGAGCCACCCTCGGGAACGACCAGCGCGGCGACGCGTTCGCCCCACTCGGTGTCCTCGAGGCCGACGACGGCCGCGTCGGCGACCGCGGGATGGGAGCGCAGGACGTCGGCGACCGCGCCGGGGTCGACGTTTTCCCCGCCCGTGACGATCCGGTCGCTCCGGCGGTTGAGCACCCAGAGCCGGCCCTCGGCGTCGGCGTAGCCGACGTCGCCGGTGTGGAGGCCGCGGTCGCCGAAGGCCGCCGCGGTGTGCTCGGGCTCGAGGTAGCCCGGGGTGACCGTCGGACCGGAGACGACGAACTCGCCGACCTCGCCCGCGGGAACCGGCTCGCCGCCCTCGTCGACGACGGCGACGTCGGTTCCGAGCAGGGGCTGGCCCGACGTCCCCTCGTGAGCCTCCGTCTCCGCGGGCGTCGCGGTGGCGATCTGGGAGGCCGTCTCCGTCATCCCGTAGGTGGGGTGGACCGGGACGTCGGCCTCGCGACAGCGTTCGAGCAGGTCGCTCGAGGCGGGCGCACCCCCCAGGAGGACGAACCGCAGCGAGTCGGCGGGCCGCCAGCCGGCCTCGAGCAGGCGCTTGCACATCGTCGGCACCAGCGAGACGCCGGTGATCGCGAACGCCTCGAGGGCGTCGGCGGTCGCCCGCGGCTCGAACGACCGCTGGACGACGACCGGGGTCCCGTACAGGACCGAGCGGACGACGGGCGCGAGCCCGCCCATGTGGTACATCGGGAGACAGCACAGCCACCGATCCTCGCGGGTGACCCCGAGGCGGAACGCCGACGCCGTCGCGCTGGCCAGCAGGTTGCCGACGGTCAGCCTGACCCCCTTGGGATCCCCGGAGGTGCCGGAGGTGAACATGATCAGCTGGACGTCGTCGGACTCGAGCGAGGCCGGTTCGACCGCGGGCGGGGACGGGGAGTCGGCTGCGTCGTCGCCGACCGGGAGCGATCGGATCCGATCCGAGCCCGGGTCGTCGACGGACCGAACCGGAATTTCGCCGCGTTCGTCGGCCAGATCGAGGGCGTTCGACTCGGTGTCGGCCTCGCAGACGACGGCCTCGAGTTCCGTCCGTTCGGCCTTCCCGACGAGTTCGGGGACCGTCTCGCGGACGTTCAGCGGGACGACGGTCGTCCCGAGCCGCACCGCGGCGAAAAACAGCGTCGCGAACGCGGGACGGGAATCGAGCAGGAATCCGATCCGGGCCTCGCGCGGGGTTTCGAGGACGTCCCGGAGCGCGGCTGCGGCCGCGTCGACCCGTCGGTCGAGCTCGCGGAACGTCCACGACGCGTCCCCGTCGGCGTCGATCAGGGCGGTCCGCTCCGGGGTGGCGGCGACGCGGTGGCTCACCGGATCGCGGGCGGGCCACTCGAGGGGCGTCACTCCGCCCACACCCCCTCGACGCCCAGCCCCTTGGCCTGGGGGACGACCGCCGCGCCGTTCTCGAACAGGACGGGATCCCGGCCGAGGTCTTCCGCGAGCAGGTCTCCGGTCGCCAGCCCGCAGGCCGGCGGATCGGGCAGCGACGCCGCGAGGTGGACGGCGCCGGTGCGGGCGACGACGCCGTCGATCGTCGTCGTCACCAGCGGCGTCACGCCGAACTGGTCGACCCACGTCGCGACCTGCTGGGCGACGTCGAGCCCGCCCAGCGCCATCGGCTTGAGGACGACGGCGTCGGCGGCCCGGGCCTCACAGATCGCGTCGACGCCGTGCTCGAGCAACCCCTCGTCGAGGGCGATCCCGACGCCCCGTCCGCGGAGCTCGGCGTGGCCCTCGAGGGCGCCCGCGGGGAGGGGTTGTTCGACGAGCGCGACGTCGTCCTCGTCGAAGGCCTCGATCGCCGCGAGCGCCTCCTCGTAGTCCCAGGCGCCGTTGGCGTCGGCCCGGAGCTCGACCGACGGGCCGACGACCTCCCGAACGCGGCGCATCCGTTCGACGTCCGCCTCGACGCTTCGGCGGCCGACCTTGAGCTTGCAGCAGCGAAACCCGCGCTCGACGGCGTCCCGCGCGGCGGAGACGGTCTCCTCGACGGAACCGTCGCCGACGGTCGCGTTCACCGGCACCCGCGCGACCAGCGAGTCGGGCGCGTAGTAGCGGTACAGCGGGATCGATTCGCTGGAAGCCGCCAGATCCGCCAGCGCCAGCGAGACGCCGTAGCGGGCGGCGACGGCCTCGTCGACGGCCTCGAGGGCGCCGTCTTCGTCGCCGGAGTCGAGCGCGTCCCGCGCGCGCTCGAGGGCGGCCTCGCAGTCCGCGAGCGACTCGGTCCACCCCGGAAGCGGGGTCGCCTCGCCGTAGCCGACCGCGCCGTCGGCGCGGCTCACGCGGACGAGAAAGCCGTCCCGGGACTCGATCGTGCCGCTGGCGGTCTCGAGGGGCTCGGCCAGCGACAGCGAGAACGAGCGGTACTCGAGGTCGTACCGGCTCATCCCAGCACCAGCCCTCCGGCGAACAGGACGGCGTACAGCGCGAGCAGCTTTCCGGTCTGCTCGAGGGCGGGGTTGAGCGCCTCGCCGTCGGTGCGGGTCAAGACGGTGCGGGCGACCAGGGCGCCGTAAGGTATCGTCGCGATCGGCGCCAGCACCGCGGGGCCGAACCCCTCGCCGAGCCAGAGCCACGCCGGGACGAGGTACGCCAGTGCGAGCAACCCGGCGTACTCGAGGCGGCTCCCCCGGTAGCCGAGCCGCACCGCCAGCGTCCGCTTTCCGGCCTCGGCGTCGGTCTCGAGGTCGCGGACGTTGTTCACGACGATGATGGCCGTCGAGAGCCCCGCGATCGGCAGGCTCGAGAGAACGGCCTCGCGAGTCACCGTCCTCTCGGGGATCGTCGTCGCGAGCGGGTCGGCGAGGACCGCCGCGGCCTGGACGTAGTAGGTTCCGGTGACGGCGACCAGTCCGAAGAAGACGAACACGAAGGGGTCGCCGAGTCCGTGGTAGCCCAGCGGATAGGGACCGCCCGTGTAGGCCCACCCGCAGAGAACGCTGATCAGACCGATCGCGAGGATCGGCACGCCCCCGACGTAGACGAGGTAGGTTCCGGAGAGGATCGCCAACCCGAAGGTGACGATCGTCGCCAGCTTGACCCGCTCGGCCGAGATCAGTCCCGACTGGGTGACCCGGGTGAACCCCTCGCGGTCGTCGGTGTCGGCGCCCTTGACCGCGTCGTAGTAGTCGTTCGCGAAGTTGGTACCGATCTGTATCAGCGCCGCGCCGACGAAGGCCATCAGCGCCGGCAGCGGGGCGAACACGCCCTCCGCGACCGCGACGCCGACCCCGACGATAACGGGGGCCGCCGCCGCGGGGAGCGTCTGCGGGCGCGCGGCCATCACCCACGCCTTCGTCCGCGAGATGTCGAGCTCCGCCGTACTCATTGTCGGAGTACTCCGACTCGAGGAAGTGTCAACGTTGGCATTCCGATCGGGGATCGGGGCCTACCCGGCGGCGTCCGGCGCCGCCGGCGGCAGTGCCCGCAGCGACCGCGGCGGCACGAGGTAGTTCCCGCGCCGCCGGACGAAGAGGTAGTGACGGATGCCGCTGTTGGCCGTCGAAACCTCGAGGTCGGCCCCGGTCATCGCCTCGCGCACGCGGACGAAGTCGCCGATTTCCCGTTGCAGCGAGAGGAAGTGCACCCCGGGGCGGTCGCCGTCGACGGTGTTGACGTCGCGCCGCAGGAGCAGCGGTTCCCCGTCCTCGCGGGCTCGAGCGGCCTTCTGGGCGTGGCCGACGACGCCCCGCTCGCGGGCGTGGTCCCCGGTCGCCGCGACGCGTTCGTCGGTCAGCCCGTTGGTCGCCCCCAGCGCCTCGCCGACCTCCCCGACCGCCTCCTCGTCGTGTTCGGGGCTGAACAGCTTCGCGACGCGCTGGCGGTGGTTCTCCTGGCCGAACCACTGCTCGAGCTGGAGCCCGATCGAGGAGAGCTGCTGGGTGGTTCCGCCGGCGAACGGCCCCGCGTCGATCGTCACACGGTCCTCGCCCGCCTGACTCTCGGCGAACCCCGACCGAAATCCCATGAAGAAGGGTGCGTCCGCGGGGATCGACTCGGGAACGCCCGAGACGTCGGCGCGGTCGGCCGGCAGCCCCTCGCCGACGAACCCCGTCCGACGGCGCTCGGGGAGCCGATCGAAGACCCCCGAAAGATCCGCCTCGAAGGCGGTCCCGTCGAGGGTCTCGCGCTCGCCGAACAGCCCCGCCTCGGCCTCGAGGACGACCTCGGGGCGGTCGCTCGCGAGGTGCAAAACGGCGTCGAACCCGTCGAACGCCGGCTCCTCGCCCGGCGCCAGCGGCTCCGGCTCGGGCAGGTCGACGGAATCGGGCAGTTCGCCGTCGAACCGATCGAAGTACGACGGCGTGTACCCCAGCGTGAACAGCAGTCCGTCCGCGCTGCGCTCGTAGGCTCGCTCGAGCGTTTCGAGGGTGTCCTCGGTCGTCGCTCGAGCGTCCTCGTCGACGTCGTCGATGTCCAGCGACAGCGCGGCGAAGACGTGGTGTTTCGCCGGCCGCACGTTCCCGTCGGCGTCCGTCGAGAGGGACTCGTTCCAGGCGTGCTGGCGCTCCGGCAGCGACGACGGGTCGTCCGTTCCCGTCGGCACCGCGCGGTCGCCCTCGGGCTCGCCGATCGCGTCGAGGCAGGCGCTCAGCGCCGCGGCGCCGCCGGCGGCGACCAGCGCGCGGCCGTACTCGCGGCGGGAGAGCGCGGATCGATCGGGGAGGGTCACGGCTCGAGGCTCCGCCAGCGACGGGACAAAGCGTTTCGGTTGCTCACGACGGGCGAGTCAGTAGTGCCAGGGGTAGTCGTCGAAGTCGGGTTCGCGGCCCTCCACGAAGGCGTCCCGGCCCTCCTGGGCCTCGTCGGTCATGTACCCCAGACGGGTCGCCTCCCCGGCGAACACCTGCTGACCGACCATCCCGTCGTCGGTCATGTTGAACGCGTACTTGAGCATCCGCATCGCCGTCGGGCTCTTGGCGTTGATGCGCTCGCCCCACTCCAGGGCGGTCTCCGATAACTCCTCGTGGGGGACGACCTCGTTGACCATCCCCATCTCCGCGGCCTCCGCGGCGTCGTAGGTCTTTCCCAGGAAGAAGACCTCGCGGGCCTTCTTCTGGCCGATCTGTTTCGCGAGGTACGCGGAGCCGAAGCCGGCGTCGTAGCTCGCGACGTCGGGGTCGGTCTGGAGGAACTTCGCGTGCTCCTCGCTGGCGAGGGTGAGATCGCAGACGACGTGCAGCGAGTGGCCCCCGCCGACGGCCCAGCCGGGGACGACACAGACGACGACCTTCGGAATGTGACGGATGAGCCGCTGGACCTCGAGGATGTGCAGCCGGCCCTGCTCCGACGCGCGTTCTTCATCCCCCTCGTACTGGTAGCCGTCCTCCCCGCGGATCGTCTGATCCCCGCCCGAGCAAAAGGCCCAGCCGCCGTCCTTCGACGAGGGGCCGTTGCCCGTCAGCAGGATGCAGCCGACGTCGGTCTGGCGCTTGGCGTGATCCAGCGCGTCATACAGTTCGTCGACCGTCCCCGGTCGGAAGGCGTTGCGAACTTCGGGCCGATCGAAGGCGATCCGGACCGTTCCCGAGTCGACCGCCCGGTGGTACGTGATGTCGCGAAAGTCCCGATCGACGTCCTCGATCGGTTCCCATCGTTCCTCGTCGAAAAGTTCCGAAACCATCGCTCGAGTGTGGTCGCCGTCTCGCCAAANGGTTCCCATCGTTCCTCGTCGAAAAGTTCCGAAACCATCGCTCGAGTGTGGTCGCCGTCTCGCCAAATAGGTTCGCGTCGCCGATCGAGAAAGACGGACTTTCCAGATCGAGTTCGCCCCCGGATCAGTTGGGGTGGTGTCCGACCGAGGGCTCCCGAGCCGTCAGTCGTCGCAGCTCTTCCCGGAAGCGCGGTCGAAGCCGACCGCCTGCCCGTCGCGGTTCGGGTCCGCCGCACCGGTCAGCGTGCCGTCTTCGCTGGCGATGACCTGGACGTTGCCGATCTCGCCGGGCTCGTCCGCCATGTCGTGGCCCCACTCCGCGAGGGTCTCCCGGGCTTCCGCCGGCACGTCCTCGTCCCACTCGACGCCGCCGAGGGAGTGGGTGTAGATCGTCGGCTCGGTGATCGACTCGAGCGGGCGCAGTCCGTAGGCGTAGCGGTGGAGGATCGCCTGCAGCGTCGCGCTGACGATCGACCAGCCGCCCGGCGAGCCGGCCGTGAACTCCGGCCGGCCGTCCCGCAGCACCATCATCGGGCTCATGCTGCTCAGCGGGCGCTTCCAGGCGCCGGGCTCGTTGGGTCCGCCGGGCTCGGCGTCGAAGTCGGTGAGCTCGTTGTTGATCATGAACCCGCGTCCGGGCACCATCTTTCCCGACCCCATGAACCGCTCGATCGTGGAGGTGTAGGAGACGGCGTTACCCCACCTGTCGATGACCGAGAAGTGGGTCGTCTCCCCGGGCTGGCCCGGGCCCATGGGTCCGTCCTCGGGGAAGACGGTCTCCCCGAACTCGATGGAGTCGGCCCGCGACCGGAGGTAGTCGTCGTCGAGCAGGGCGTCGACGGGAACGTCGACGAACTCGTCGTCGCCCATGTACTCCATCCGGTCGGCCCAGGCGGAGTAGATCGAGTCGGCGATCAGGTGGTACTTCTCCGCCGATCGGATATCGTACTCCTCGACCTCGAGGAACTCGAGCATCCGCAGGATCATCGCACAGACCGTCGGGCCGGAGCTGGGCATCGGCTGGCCGACGAGTTCGACGTCGCGCCACTCCTTGCGGACCGGCTCGTCGATCGTGACGTCGTACGCCGCCAGGTCGTCCTCGTCGACGACCTGGTCGGGATCGCGAGCGTACTCCCGGATCGTCGCGGCCAGATCCGCCGCGACGGCACTGTCGTAGAAGCCGTCGGCGCCCCGACGCCGGATACACTCGAGGGTGTCGGCGAGATCCGGGTTGGTCATCGTATCGCCCTCCTCGTAGGGATTCCCCCGCTCGTCGCTGTAGGTCTCGATAGCCGCCTCGTTGAACTTGTCGGCGTTCTCCGCGATCTGTTCGGCGAGGAACCCGTCGACGGTGAACCCCTCGCGCGCGAGGCGGATCGCCGGGTCGATCAACCGCTGGCGCGAGCACGTCCCGTACCGCTGTCGAGCCGTCTCGAGCCCCTTGACCGTCCCCGGCGTTCCCATCGCCTCGCCGGTCTCGATGTCCTGCTCGTACTCGCCCTCGTGACGATACAGCTCAGGAGACGCGGTCTGCGAGGCCCGCTCCCGACTGTTCACGCACTCGACCGTCCCGGAGTCGGCGTCGTAGACGACCATGAACCCGCCGCCGCCGATCCCCGAGCCGTGGGGCTGGGTCACGTTCAGGACGTACTGCAGGGCGATCGCCGCGTCGACGGCGTTGCCCCCCTCGCGGAGCACCGTCGCCGCGACCCCCGAGGCGATCGGATCGACGCTCGAGACCATTCCGTCCGCGGCGGTGACCTCCCGCCCGCAGGTGAACTGCGGGTGATCGCAGCTAAAGCCGGGAACGTCGGTAACCGACTGGTAGTCGCCGGCCGCGACCGTCGGCGTCCCGAACGCGAGCGCCCCCGCGGCGACCCCCGCACTCGAGAGGAACGCCCGACGCCGAAGCCTCGAGGGCGTCCCCCGTTCGTCCGCCCGTTCTCCCGTCTGTCCCTCCGCCCGCCGTGGTGTGTCATCTCGTGGCATGAGTGTCGTGCCACGCGGACACTCACCGGTCTCGGACAAAACCGTTTCGGAAACTGAACCCTCCGAACCCCTGGAAATTCTCGAGTCGAAAACCGCTCGGGGCGATCCGCGAGCGCGGCGACCGCCTACCGCTCGGCGACGGGGAGGTCGTCCGCTTTGGCGAGCGGCGTTACCGTTCGCGTCTCGGCGTCGTACTCGACGAACGCCCGGGACGCGAGCGCCGGCAGATGGCGGTGGTGGAGTTCGATCAGGATCGTCTCGAGGGAGCGGTCGACGGCGCCGACCGCGTCGAGTCGTCGGCCGAGGTCCTCGAGCGAGAGCGGTTCGTCGCGCGTCGCCAGGACCTCGAGTGCGGCCCGGCCGCACGGATCGGTAGCGACGGGAAGCGCCTCCGGGAACTCGTCGCGGTCGGTCACGAGCGCCGCGACCCGGTCCGCGTCCTCGCCCGGGGCGATCCGACCGCTCGAGTCGTCGCGGGCGACCAGCTTCGCCGCCTCAAGTTTCGGGAGGTGGACGTGGCGGAGCTCGAGGCACACCCGTTCGACCGAAACCGGATCCTCGTCGTCCGTCCCGTCACCGATCCGGTTCGCGACCTCGCTCGCGAGGGCCGCCCCCGTTCGAGGCGACTCGTCCTCGAGCAGGACCGCAAGCGTCGCCCAGCGGACCGGGTCGGCGAGCGCCTCGAGGATCGCTCGCTCCCGCGGGAGTCGCTCGAACCGCTGCTCGTCCGACGGCGAGGGGGGATCGCGGTCGCAGGTCATTCGGTCCGTACACGTCGCTCCCGTCGGAAACGCGTAGGACCTAGTTACCGAAAGGGGCCGCCGACCGACACCTCAATACTGAGCCCCGCGGCGTCGCTACTCGAACAGCGATTCGCAGAGCTTCCGCTGGGCCGCCCGGAGGTGCTGTGCGAACGTCGGCTGGGAGATCCCCAGCGACGCCGTCACCTCCTGGCCGGTGCTCCGTCTCGGGGATTCGAAGTACCCGCTCAGGTACGCCGTCCTGAGGACGTCCCGCTGTCGGTCGGTGAGGTCCTCGGCGAGCGCGCTGCGGACCGAATCCGGGCCCGACCGCGTCCGGGTGCGGCGGGCGACCAGCTCCGTCCCCGGGAACGTTCGCCGGAGCTCGTCGATAACCGAGCGGACGTCGGCCGACGGCGGGAGCGCCACGGTGGCGTCGATCCCCGTCCGGTCGACGCCGATCGACCGGAGCTTGCCGCCGCAGTCGACGACCGCCGCCGCGACGGTCGGCCCCGCGACGGCGAGTTCGAGCCGACCGTCGTCGGCCGAGATGCGCCGGCACCGTTCGATCCCGACGACGTCTGCGGCCGCGTCCTCGACCCGTCCGACGCGGTCGTCCGCGGGCCTGACGAAGAGGTGATCGGCCTCGTCCCCCGGGACGTACCCCTCGACGGCGACCGAGCAGTCGATCTCGCGGGCGAGCCGGGCGGGCGCCGTCTCGGCGTCGGAGACGGCCAGATCGAGTTCGAGGACGGTCGGCGAGCCGAGCGCGGTCTCGGTCTCGGCGCTGTGGACCGCGGTCCCGATCAGCTCGCCGAGCTCGGCGAGGACGTCCCGATCCAGCTCCGTCATCGCCGAATCGAGCGTGTACGCCGTGAGGACGCTGTAGACCGTGTCCTCGTACGTGATCGGGACGCTCACGCAGGAGCGAAACCCCCGTTCGAGGGCGACCGAACGCCAGGCGTCGAACGATCGCTCGGTGGCGACGTCCACGACGAGTTGCGCCCGCCCGGTGTCGGCCGCTCGAGCGGCGGGCGTCGGCTCGGACCACGCGTCGATCGTCGCCGCGAGCTCGTCGCCGGCGTCGTCCGCCCCGGCCCACTCGAGCGGCGCGACGACGTCGTCGAGCGCCGGTTCGCCGATCCAGGCGAACGCGTAGGCGTCGGAGCGAGCCAGCGCCGCGCAGACGATCCGCCGGATCTCCTCGCGCGAGTCGGCCCGGACGACGCCCCGCTCGACGCCGCGGATGATCCCGTTGATCCGCTCGAGGCGCTCCAGGCGCCCGGCCTGCTCGCGAAGCTGTCGCTCGCGATCGGCGCGGTCGTACGCGGCCTCGACGTTCGCGGCGATCGTCCGGAGCAGGTCCATCGAGACGTCGTCGAACGCGTCCGGGTCGGCCGACGCCGCGCGGATCACGCCGTGGTTTCCGAGCGGAACGACTGCCACCCCGCCCCCAGCCGACGACCGCTCGCCGACCGCGCCGTCGCCCTCGAGTTCGATCGTGCGACACTCCTGGTCGACGAACGCGTCCCAGCGGGGGGTGACGTCGCTCGAGCCGTCGACCCCCGCGGCGCGTCCGCCGTCGGTCGGCTCGAGATCGCCAGTCTCGGCGTCGTACAGCCAGACCTCGGCGTCGAGGACGCCGAGGACGTCCCGGACGACGTCGCTCGCGCAGTCGTGGATTTCGTCGGTGTCGGCCCGTAGCAGCTCCCGAGTGGCCGTCGTCAGCCTCGTCAACCCTCGATCGCGGTACTCCAGACGCGAGCGGGTCTCGGCCCGTGCGGCGATCGTCCGCAGCTTTCGGTCGACCGTCGAAGCGACGTCGTCCGGGCGCTCGCCGGGCGGGGCGTAGAACACGTTCCGGCCGACGGTGCCGTCGAAGGCGATGTGGGGGTGGTTCTCGATGATGCCGTCCAGGAACTCGTCCGGGAACGCCTCGCGGTCGTACTGGCAGAGCCCGACCGCGTCGTAGTCGGCGTAAAACCGGTTGAGGGAGCGCTCGTACTCGCACACCCGATCGAGGTCCGCGTCGGCCTCGAGCAGCCAGGACAGCTCCGCGGTGAGCCGGACTCCCTCGTACCCCTCCCGGGCGGCCGCCTCCACGGTCGACCGGAGGGCGTCGATAACCGCCTCGCCGTCGAACGGCTCGTCCTCGCCGTAGATCTCGGCCGGTTCGTGGATCGAGAGCGCGCCGCTCTCGACGGCCTCGGCGACGTCGATTCCGTACTCGAGCATCGCCTCGAGGACCTCCTCGCGGCTGCGCCGGCCGGCGACGTAGAGACAGCGCTCGCCCCGGTCGAGGCCGGCGCGAACGAACGGGATCACCGCCTCGAACTGCTGGTCGGCGGTTCGGTAGATCGACGCGAGGTGGTCGTGGGCGGTACAGATTTCGTCCATCCGGACGGGCGTGACGAGCGACTCGCCGCTCCCGCGGTCGAGCTCTGGCTGTGATGATACCCCTTGCTGAGCCATTATCCAACTCAGCGCGCTCGGAGACAAAAGGATGCTGCGAGAACGCGACCCACGAAGGGAGCCTCCGGAACCCCCGCACCGACCGCGAGTTCGGTATATCGGAATACGGTGTGTCAGTCGCCTCTCGACCGGTTCGCGGGCTCGTTACCGGCCGCGCTCGAGGGCGTCCGCGACCGCGGTTTCGGTCCGTTCCGCGAGGACGCCCCGACGGCGGTGGCTCGCCTCGGCGTCGAACCGGACCGCGAGCACCTGCGTCCCCGCGCTCTCGATCGATCGGCGGTAGGCGGCCGCGAAGTCGACGGGATCGACGCGCTCGAACTCGAGGTCGTACAGCGCTGCGAGGCGCTCGAACTCGAGGCCGTGGGGCGTCTCGAACTGGTCGGTAAAGGGGGGCTCGAAGTCGGCGATCGGCAGCTCGTGGAAGATGCCCCCGCCGTCGTTGTCCAGCAGGACGATCGTCGCGTCGACGCCGCAGCGTTGCACGGCCAGCAGGCCGTTGGAGTCGTGGTACAGCGAGAGATCGCCGGTGACGAACACGAGCGGATCGTCGGTCGCGCTGCCGGCGCCAAGCGCCGTACTCGTCGTGCCGTCGATCCCGCTGGCGCCGCGGTTCCCGAGGACGGTCAGCTCCGCGTCCCGCGGGCGGGCGAACCGGTCGGCGTCGCGGATCGGCATGCTGTTTGCGACGACGACCGTCGCGGGGTCGGGCGCGTCCTCGAAGACCGTCGCGAGGACGGCGCCTTCGAAGGGGGCGTCCGCGAGCGCCGACGGCTCGAGCGCCTCGTCGCGGCACCGCCAGCGGACGCGCTCGGCCCGCTCGAACCGCTCGAGCCACTCGTCGTCGGCACCGGCGTCGTCGCCGGCGGACCGGAGGCGTTCGCGGACGCCCACCAGCACCGACGACGGCGTCGCGGCCAGGAGGTCGGTCGCGGTAAAGGTCGCCTCGCGCCACGCTCCGGCGGGGTCGAGCAGGTACTGGTCGGCGTCGGCCGCCGCGAGGGCCGTTCGAAGGGGTTTCGAGGTCGGCGAGGCGCCGAGCCGGACGACGACGTCGGGCTCCGGGGCGACGTCGGCGTAGGCGTCGTAACCGCCGAGTACCGGGCCGTCCGTGGCGCCCTCGCCGAACCGCAGCCCCGAGAGGGGGTCGGCTACCACCGGGGCGCCGACGCGCTCGGCGACCGCGAAAACCGTCGCGGGCTCGAGGTCGCGGCGCTCGACGGGGTCGGCGGGTCCCGCCACGAACAGCGGGCGGTCGGCCGCCGCGAGCGCGTCGGCGAGGTCGGCGACGGCGTCGCTCGAGTCCTCGAGGGTCGGCCGTCCGCGGTCGGTCTCGACGAACGCGCCCGTCCGTCCCCGCCCGGCGGGGGTCGCCGCGAACGAGTCGGGAACGGCGCCGGTCTCGGTCGGCTCGAGGGGTTTCCGGAACGGGCAGTTGAGGTGGACGGGGCCCGCGGGGGTGCCGACCGTCTCCGCGAGCGCGCGGGCCGCGGTCGTCCGCAGACTCCGGACCTTCCGCTCGTCGGCCTCGGGATCGGGCAACTCGGCGTACCAGCGGACGGCGTCGCCGTAGAGCTTGACCTGGTCGATCGTCTGGTTCGCGCCGCTGTCGCGCAGCTCGTGGGGGCGGTCGGCGGTGAGCACGAGCAGCGGGACTCGAGCCTGGTTCGCCTCGATAACCGCGGGGTGGAAGTTCGCGGCCGCGGTGCCCGAGGTGCAGACGAGGGCGGTGGGCTCGCCGGTTCGGCGGGCCCGGCCGAGCGCGAAGTAGGCGGCCGAGCGCTCGTCGAGCTGCGAGAAGACCTCGAGATCGCTCTCGGCGAAGGCGACCGTCAGGGGCGTCGATCGACTCCCCGGCGAAATGCAGACCGCCTCGAGCCCGCCCTTCTCGAGCTCGTCGACGAGGGTGCGACCCCACAGGGTCGCGCGGTTGGGCGCGCTCATCGCAGCTCGTCCAGCACGGGCCGGAACTTCAACTGGATCTCCTCCCACTCCTCCTCGGGATCGCTGTCGGCGACGATCCCGTTGCCCGCGAACAGGGTCACGGTCTCGTCGGTCGCCACCCCCGAACGGATGCCGACCGCGAACTCGCCGTCGCCGTCGGCGTCGAACCAGCCGATCGGGGCGGCGTACCAGCCCCGGTCGAAGGACTCGGTCTCGCGGATCGTCTCGAGGGCCGTTTCGGGGGGCACGCCGCCGACCGCCGGCGTGGGGTGGAGGGCCTCGACGAGCTCGAGGACGTGTCGGTCGGCCTCGAGGGTGGCCGCGATCGGCGTCCGCAGGTGCTGGATCGTCGCCAGCCGGCGGATCGTCCGGTCGTCGACCGCGAGCTCGCTCGCGAGGGGGGCGAGCTGGTCGCGGATCGCCTCGACGACGAGCCCGTGTTCGCGGCGAAACTTCTCGCTGTCGAGCAGCCGCTCGACGTGCTCGTCGTCCTCCTCGGGGGTCTCGCCGCGGGGCACCGAGCCGGCCAGGGCTTCGGTCTCGACCCGATCGCCGCGTTTCGACACCAGTCGCTCGGGCGGGGCGCCGAAGAAGGTGCCGCTGGTCCCGTCGCCGACGAGGAACCGGTAGCAGTTCGGGTACCGTCGACGCAGTCGCTCGACGGTCGCGGGGACGTCGATCGCCCCCTCGAGGTCGACCGACAGCGCCTGCGCGAGGACCACCTTCGTGAGGTCGCCGGCGTCGATCCGCTCGAGGGCGCGATCGACCTGCGCGCGCCACGAGTCGAGGGTGGTGGTCCGCCGCGTCGCGGCGACGCCCGGTCCCGACCCGCTCGGTCGCATCGCCGGCAGCTCGAGCAGGCGGTCGTGACACTCCTCGAGACGCCGCGTCGCGTCCGCGGCGTCGTCGGCGACGGCGGTGAGCCAGGTGCCCTCGTCGCTGCGGGTCACGAGCACCGCCGGGACGACGAACGACGCCGCCTCGAACCCCCGCCAGACGCCGCCCGCGTCGTGGCCGTCGTGGAACGAAAACCCGCCGAACGCGCGCGGACGAGCGACGTCCGGACCGACGTGATCCAGGCCGTCGAACGTCGCCTCGGCCTGCGTTCGGATCTCGTCGAACCGGTCCGGCCCGCGAGCCTCGAGCCGGGCGGCGACGCCGCGGCCGACGACCTCGAGCCCCGCGGGAGTCGCCCACTGTACCCGGCAGGCGTCGTCGGCCTCGACGACCGCGCCGAAGGAGACGTCCTCGAGTTCGCGACTCCGGCTCGTCAGTCCGACGCCGTCGCGCCCGTCCGCGGGCCGCGCGTCGCCGGCGAGTTGTCGCCCGCCCAACGTTCGGTCCATCGACGGAACGTCAGGACTGGCTCGCCTTCAGCCTAACTATTCGGCTGATCGGTGCCGCGAGCCCCTAGCTGTACCGCTCCTCGTTCCAGGGGTTCGCCGTTTCCGAGTAGCCGCGTCGCTCCCAGTAGCCCGGCTCCGGATCGGTGAGGAACTCGATCCCGTCGACCCACTTGGCGCCCTTGTAGGCGTACTTGTGGGGCTGTCTCTTATACACATCTTGAG
>NZ_AOIA01000143.1 GCF_000337695.1 Natronococcus jeotgali DSM 18795 | reverse complement strand
ATGTGTATAAGAGACAGACCCCCGCTCGCTCGGCGAGTTCGGGGAAGGAAACGCCGGTGAACTCGCAGTCGAACTTGCTCCAGCCCGTGACGCAGTGAAAGTCTTGGCGCTGGGTCGCGGTCGGGAGGGTCCGGAACTCCTCCCAGGAGAAAGACAGGTCGTCCTCGACGGCGCCGGTGACGGTGAACTCCCAGGTTTCGGGGTCGAACTCCGGCGTGCCGCTCTTCGAGAGCACCGGAAACGCCGTCGTCTCGCGCTGGCCCGGCGGCAGGCGTTCGTCGCCGAACTCCCGGTAGAGGTCCGTAACGTCGGTTGCGTCGCTCATGGGCGAACGCAGGCGGTCCGTTCACGTAGGTCTGACGCTGCGAGGGCGAGACGGCGATGCGAGCGCGGCTGGACGGTCCCGGCGCGGACGCCGGCGACCGCGAACCGAAGCCGTCGACGGAAACCGTCGATTCCCTCGACGCGGCGCCGATGGAACGATCGCGTAACGGTCGAAACGGCTCGGTAATCGGACGGTTCGTTCGCGAAACCCTCGTCACCCCTTAGTACGGTCTCGTGGACCACTGCATCGTATGGAAGGCAAACAACAGATGATGGAGCGAGAGGCGACCGGACAGATGACCGACGGCGTCGGCCAACAGGCGATGGGGCCCGCACTCATGGCCTCTCTCGCCTCGGTCGGGCTCTCGTGGTATTACTTCTTCGTGCGGGGCGATCGAGAGCGGGGACTGTTCGTCGGGCTCTGGCCGCCGACGATCCTCGCGTTCGCGAGCTACTTCAACCAGCGCAAGATGCGCCAACAGCTCGACGCGATCACCCAGCCCGGAACGACCCTCAAGAACGCCATCGACTCCATGATGGGGAACAAGTAGCGCCGGCGCCCGCTTCCCGTCGTCGGGTTGAGCCGCGGGCCGGCCCGCGACCGAAAACAATAGTTACGCGCGCGGAACTTTTTCTTTTCCCACGGCGTAGATTCCCCGTCAAAGCTAAATACCCCCTCGCCGAAAGCCGAATCAGATGCCGAAAGTAGAGATCACCATCCCCGAACATCTCGAGATGCAGATCGCGCAGATGGTCGAGCGGGGCGAGTTCGTCAACCGAGAGGAAGCGATCGAGGACCTCCTGTCGACGGGTATCAAGGCGTACAAGACGAGCGGTCCGATGGAGGACGAGGACGAGGGTATGGGTGGCGGCCTCGAGGACGACGGGATGATGGGCCACGACGACGAGTACGTCTTCTAGAACGCGACCAGCGGGATCCCGAACGCGATCAGGGCCCCGACGAGCATGACCGCGAAGCCGACGCCGACGTCGCGGGCGCTGTAGTCGCTCATCGGTGCAGTCGTCCGTTCGTCGTCGAGGTCGTGGCCGACGTCGGCTCCCGAGTCGTGATCGACCGTCTCGCTGTCGTCTGCCATACCCGCGCTTTCTCGACTCGAGGTCTTAACTACACCGACCGCCCGTTCCAGACGGCTTTACTACCCCGGGGACGAACCCTCGCACAACGAATGACTCTGACGAAACGCGTCATCCCGTGTATCGACGTCGACCTCGACGAGGACGGGAACCCGGCGGTGTACACCGGCGTCCACTTCGAGGACCTCGAGTACACCGGCGACCCCGTCGAGATGGCCAAGGCCTACAACGAGTCCGGCGCCGACGAGTTCGTCTTCCTGGACATCACCGCCTCGGCGGAGGGCCGCGAGACGATGCTCGACGTCGTTCGCGACGTCGCCGACGAGGTGTTCATTCCCCTGACCGTCGGCGGGGGAATCCGCACGACCGAGGACATCAAGGAGACGCTGCGGGCGGGGGCCGACAAGGTCTCGATCACCACGGGCGCCCTCGAGCGACCCGAACTCATCACCGAGGGCGCCCGCGCCTTCGGCAGCCAGTGTATCGTCATCAGCGTCGACGCCAGACGGCGCTTCGACGGCGAGGGCGAACACTACGTCGAGGTCGACGGCGAGTCCTGCTGGTTCGAGTGCACCAAGAAGGGCGGCCGCGAGGGGACCGGGATCGACGTCCTCGAGTGGGCTCGCGAGGCCGAAGATCGGGGCGCCGGCGAGCTGTTCGTTAACTCGATCGACAAGGACGGCACCAAGGACGGCTACGACATCCCGCTGACGAAGGCGGTCTGCGAGACCGTCGACACCCCGGTGATCGCCTCCTCGGGCTGTGGCGGCCCCGAAGACCTCTACGAGGTGTTCACCGAAGCCGGCGCCGACGCGGGGCTGGCGGCCTCGATCTTCCACTTCGACGAGCACTCGATCCGGGAGTGCAAGGAGTACCTGGACGAGCGGGGCGTTCCCGTCCGGCTCTGAGCCCGGGTAGCCGCCCTCGAGGGCGTTCCGAGCGCCCGTCCGGCCGACGTCGTCGACGGGCGGACCCCTGGATCCAGTACGCTTATCTCGCCGCAGTCGTGCCCTTCTATCAGTGAAGTGGCGGTGCACCTGGTGCGGGAAACCACACGACGAGAACGACCCACCCTGCGACGAGTGCGGCCACAACGTCTTCGAGGAGGCCGTCGTCCGCGAGGACGAGGCAACGGCGTCCCGGACCGTCGACACCGGGACGACGTACGTCTGGCGCTGTCAGGACTGCGGCCGGGACCACGTCAGGAACAACCCCCCGTGTTCGCGCTGTAACGGCCACGACCTCCGGAAGGTCGAGCAGAACTACGACGACGTCGAGCGCGACCTCGAGGTCCCGGGCTGGCTCGAGGTCGCGAAACCGTACCTGCCGGTGCTCGCGGTCGTCGGACTCGTCGCGCTCCTGTTCGCGACCGGGGTCCTCTCGCCGTCGCTGCTGCCGGGACTCGGCTCGCCCTCGCCGCCCGAGGCGCCGGGCGAGGGAACCGAGGCTGCCGGGATCGACCTCGAGGAGACCGAGCGGTCGGTCCACGAGCGACTCGAGGACGAGCGAACCGACGGCTCGAGCGAGTACGACGACGACCTCGCGGCGTTCGCGGAGTACCAGAACCGAGCGTTCGTCGCGAGCGAGTACGACGGCGCCGACCCCGATCCCGCCGACCCCGGCGAGTTCGGGGTCGACTGCGAGGGGGAGTTCATAGGCGTTCGGTTCGCCCTAGAGTCGACGATCGGCGACTACGACGGCGAGGCCGCGCTGGCCGACGACGTCGCGTCCGCGCTTTCGAGCACCGACGACGGCGACGCGATCCTGGCGGGGCCGCCGGGCGAGGGGCTGGACCTCCACGTCGTCGACGGGACGGTCCACGTCGTCTACGCGGCCTGCTGAGGGATCCTGATTCGAGTACCGCGACGAGAACAGCCCTGAAGGAGTGTCAGACTGCCGCTTCGAACGCCTCTCGGAACGCGGTCGTCTTCGTGCGGACGCCTGCTGCACCCTCCTCGAGGGCCTCGAGGGGGTCGACGTCGCCCTCGGTCTTGATCGTCAGGATGGGTTCGGTCTGGCCGCCGGACTGTTCGGGGTTGACGTCGTAGGTCGCCGCGCTGACGTCCTCGTGTTCTAAGAGCGCGCCCTTGAGGACGTTCATGAACGTGTGGTCCTCGCCGGCGATCTCGATCGAGAGTTCGTTCTCGCTGCTCTCGGTGACCCGCAGTTCCATACGCGCTAGTGGGGTCGTCGGTCGCTTGTACCTTTCCTTTCGACCCCGCTCGGGGCGCGACGGCAACAATTCCTATACGGGTGCGGTCGAATCACGGGGTATGGACCCGGTCGCGGTCGGCTTCGGACTCGTCGTGCTGGCGGTACTGGTGGGCTCGGCGGCGGTCGTCAGGCTGCTCTACCGTCCGGAACGACCCTGGAGCGAGGTCGCGCGAGCGCGGCTGGTGTGGGGCGTTCCGTGGGGGTCGATTCTCGTCCTCGTCGGCGTCTGCTGTGTCTACCTGTTCGTCCAGGACGGCGTCACCGACTTCACCGATCCCGTCACGATCCCCTATCGCGCCTGGTCGTACTTCTCCCCGCTCGGAATGCTCACGGCGTCGTTTTCCCACGCCGACGCGGGCCACCTGCTCGGCAACCTGGTCGGCGCCGCCGCCGTCGCGCCGATCGCCGAGTACGCCTGGGGGCACTACCCCGAGGACGGCGAACGGGCGGACTCGCGGCTAGCCGATCCCCGGGTGCGCGCGCTGGTGGTGTTCCCCGCCGTCGTCGTCGCCGTCGGGCTGACGACCAGCCTCTTCGCGCTCGGTCCGGTGATCGGCTTCTCGGGGGTCGTCTTCGCGTTCGCGGGGTTCGCGATCGTCCACTACCCGATCGCGACCCTCGTCGCCGCGGTCGGGCTTCAGGGGGCGCTGTTGACGGTGCTCGAGGCCCTCCGGCGCCCGATCGGCGTCTACGTCGCGGAGGCGAGTCCGCCGGGGCCGCCGTCGTGGGCGACGATCGCCATCCAGGGCCACGGCCTGGGGTTTTTCGTCGGAATCGTGCTCGGCGTTCTGGTGCTCAGGCGCCGGAACCGGTCACCGAACCCGTTTCACCTCTGGCTCGCCGTCGCGCTGTTCGGCTTCGCGAAGTCGCTGTGGGCGATCTACTGGTTCGGCGACCAGAACACGTTCGTCCTGCTTCGGGGTCCCGGCGTGGTCGTCGTCGCGGTCCTCGCGGTCGTCGTCACGGTGGCGGCGACGGGCTCCGAGCGACCGCTGGTGCCCCGACGACTCCGGCGGGAGGGAGACTCGAGCGAGCGATCGCCGTCGGAGCGCGTCCTCGAGCTCGCCCGCGGCTCGGGTCGAACGGACGGCGGCGACCCCGGCGGGCTCGACCGGGTCGCCGCGATCGTTCGCGGGGCGCGAGCCGACGGGAGCGATCGACGCTACCACCGGTACGCGGCGTTTCTGGCCGTGTTGCTCGTCACCGCCGCCCTGATGGGGATGGCCGTCCCCGCGAACGTCCTCGTCGTCGAGGAGGAGACGACCGCCGAGGCAGCCGTCGAGATCGAGGGCTACACCGTCACCTACGAGGAAAACGTCCAGAACCAGCTCGTCTCGCCCGTCGCGGTCGGTCCGCTCGAGGACGCCGTCGCGCTGGAATCGAGCGGGGTGATCGTCTCGAGCGACGAGCGTCAGATCTGGCTCGACGCGGTGACGAGCCGGCGGCTCGCGTTCAGCGGCGAGGAGACGGTGATCGTCGGCGGCCCCGGCTGGCGCGAGTCCGTCACCGCCGAGCGAACCGGCTGGGAGCCCGTCGGCAACGAGACGGTCTACCAGGTCCGACTCGAGGGACCCGACGGAGACTCACGGCTCGCCTACGAGTCGAACGCCTCGCGAGCCGACGTCCGGATCGACGGCCGAACCGTGACCGTCGCGAGCGCGGACGGCGAGTTCGTCCTCGAGGTCGCAGCCGACGACGGGGACGAAGCCGACGAGCCGACGACCGCGCCGGTGCCGACCGAAAACGAGTCGACCGAGGCCGGCGGGCTCGAGTTCGAGCACGAGGACGGAACGGTGTACGCGGTATCGAACGAAACCGAGGTCGCGGTCGCGACCGAGGAAACTTACGACTAATCCCACTCGACGCGGAACAGTTCGGCCTCGAGCGTGGTCTCGTCCTCGGTGTGAAAGTCGAAGCGCCGCTCGATCGGAAACTCGGTTCGAAAGGCGTGCGTAACGGTACCGCCGGCGTCGGCGGCGAAGGATTCGACAAAGGACTGGCTCCCCTCGTTGTGGATCGTGTACGAGACCGTCCCGACCGTCCGGGCGGCCTCGAGGAAGGCTCGATCCGCGTGGCGGTTGCCCCGCTGGGCGCCGAAGGGCGGGTTCGAGACGACGGTCGCCCCCGCGGGAACCAGCGGTACCCGCGTCGCGTCGCCGCGGAGCCAGTCGGTACGGTCGGCGACGCCGACCCGCCCGGCGTTCTCGCGGGCCAGCGCGAGCGCGTCGGCGTCGACGTCGATCCCGAGGACCCGATCCGCGCCGGCCAGCGCGGCTCCGACCGCGAGCATCCCCGTTCCGGTACCCAGGTCGACGACCTGCCGCTCGAGGTCGCCCTGGAGCCCCGCGAGGTGACAGAGGTGGGCGGCGATCTCCGGGGGCGTCAGGTACTGCTCGAGCGACGCCGACGGCTCGGCGAAATCGGACAGCGACTCGAGCCGGCGGGCGAGCGTTCGCCGGGAGGGGCCGGACATTACGCCGGCGTCAGCGCTCGAGCGTAATGGGTGCGTCGAGTTCGAGCGCGATCCCCTCCCGATCGGCGCGCTCTGCGCAGGCCGCGAGCGCTGGCCGGACCTTCTCGGCGTTCGCGACCGCGTCGGCCGACACCGTCACGGCGTCGACGCCGAGGAACGCGCCGGCGCGGACGTAGCGTCGGATGCGGTCGGCCTCTTCCTGGGTGGCGAGCGAGCAGTCCTCGTCGAAGCGGGTCTCGAGGGTGAGTCGGGTCGGCGACAGTCCCTCGCCGTACAGCTCGCCCTTGAGTTCGCGGAGGTACTCGGGTGCGGTCGATTCGAGCGCCGTCGCCTCGATCGTCACGGGCGTGACGTCCGCGGGCCGACAGCGGTCGATCGGCGACTCGAGTTCGGGTCCGGACGTGGTACTCATTGGCGGCGAATACATGTCCTGCATACAAAAGCATTTCTGATGCATGATAATAATACTGCGGCGTCGAAACGGCGGGCTTCGCAAGGCGGCGCCAGCCGAGGCTATTCGGTCGAGGAAAACGGCGGGACCGAGCCGGCCCGGAGCACGAACGGGTCGGCTCGAGGAAAAGGTTCAGTGCGGGGACAGCCCGCGGGGGCACCTCACTCGCTCGGCGGTGCCGGTTCCGCTTTCGCCTCCGGTTCGGGTTCGGACTCGTCGAGATCGACGTCCTCGTCGGATCGGGCGGCGACCAGTCCGCCGCGAGCGACGCTGTACAGCGGCTCGCTGGCGTGGGAGACCCCGCTGATCGAGAACGGGATGCTCGCCTCGCGGAGGTGGTCGCGAAACAGCTTCTCGAAGCCGCGCGGGCTCGAGGTTCCGCCCGTGACGACGACCGGGACGTCGAGCCCCTCCTCGATGTCCTCCTCGTCGACCTCGCCGACGATGTTCTCGATGACGTAGTCGAGCAGGTTCTCGTAGTAGATCGACAGCGCGCCCTCGACCCCGCCGACGTCGGTCGTGAAGTCGAGTTCGAAGTCGTCCTCCTTGATCGAAGTGACCTTGTCGACCGGCGTCCCCGTCGCGCGGGCGGCCTGTTCGTCGACCCAGTCACCCCCGCGGGCGACCGAGAACTTCATCACCGGCACCGCGTAGTACGCCAGGCAGACGTTCGTCATCCCGGCGCCGAAGCTGATCCCCAGCCCGGTGAAGTTGTTGTCCGCGAGTTCGCTGTAGATGACCGACATCCCCTCGTTGATGGGCTCGGCGTCGTACCCCATGTCGTCGAGGAACGACTCGATCGTCTTCTGGTGGTACAGCGTCGAGAGCTCCGAGTCGATCGGATCCGCGGGCGTCGAGAAGTACACCTTCTCACCCGGGCGGTCGGGTTCGCCGACGACCTGCTGGATGATGAGTTTCATCATCGGGATCGCGCTCTGCTCGTCGTTCGAGAGGATCCCGTGTTTCATCGGGCGGCGGGTCTCCTTGTTGAAGATGTTCGCGAAGTTCAGGGCGTCGTCGCCGACGACGTACACCTTGTCGTCCTTGCGGATGTGCAACACCTCGCTGCGGGCGAGCATCTGCTCGGC
The DNA here is from genome assembly GCF_000337695.1 of Natronococcus jeotgali DSM 18795. GTDB lineage: Archaea > Halobacteriota > Halobacteria > Halobacteriales > Natrialbaceae > Natronococcus > Natronococcus jeotgali. The sequence goes on along the minus strand of NZ_AOIA01000143.1, from coordinate 28,759 downwards.
CATATCCGAGTAGCCGATCTCCACGAAGGAGTTGCGCTGCTGTACGAACACCGTGTCGTTTCCGTCCTGCTGTGCCGACAGGATGTTCATCGTGCCGACGTCTAGGCCTTTGGCCATACCGTCGAACGTACCCGTTGGGTTATAAGTTTAGTGGAAAGAATATATTTATTTATGAAGTGTATGCGAGGCGATGAACGGCCGGTTACGACCGCTCGAGCAGCGCTCGGACGCGAGCAGTAACCCCGCCGAGGGCGCCGTTCGAGTCGTCGGAAACCCGCTTTTGCTCATCCCTCCTCCGCTCGCGAAGTTCGGTCAGCTTCGCCGTCTGGTCGTCGACGGTCGAGTTCGACGCGGTGGTCGCGGTCTCCCGACCCTGGAGTCCTTTCAGCCCCGCAACCTGTTCGTCGACTCCCGACAGCCGGGTCGTCGTCGTCCCCTCACCCGGCTCCATCGAGACGTCGTCGAATCCGTCGTCGGAAAACTCCAGACGCTTCGTGTCGGTCTTCTCGACGCCGCCCCAGGAGAGCTCGACGCTCGCCATCGCCTCGTCGATGTCCTCGCGGACGTCGGCCATCGAGAGCCCGCCGTCTTCGGCGGGGTCGACGCTCGCGTCCTCGGCCGATTCGGCCCGACTCGCGAGCTCGAGGTAGTGGGCGACCAGCGCTGCTCCCGTCGCGGCGACGAGTCCGGTGAGTCCGACCGCGTACGTCGTGACGACCTCGACGGTGTAGTCGACGTCGCCGACGAAGTACCAGTGGCGCGGGTACGCGTACAGGAAGCCAGCGACGGCGAGGGCGGCGACCGCCGCGCCCCCGACCGCACCGTACAGCGTTCGCCGGTCGGAGGGCAACAGGACGACGACGCCGAGCATCGTCGCCGGCAGCGACAACAGCCCCAGCGCGTACGCCGGCTGGAGCAGGTCGTAGTAGGCGCTCTCGAGAGTTCTGGCCTCGTAGGTGCTTCCCCACAGGAACAACAGTAGGGCCGTCGCACCGATTCCGATCCCGCCGAAAAAGAGGCCGAACCCGACGTAGACGTCGGTGTATCCCTCGGGCTCGCCGACGTACCGTCGGTAGAGGTCGACGAGGTAGCCGTCGGGAGACTGTTCCGGTGTCATGCCCCGCTGATTTTTTCTCCACCACTATGACTTTTTGGATAGTATATATGTGAAAAAGAGACTGTACGGAGGAGAGACGGTTCGGAAGCAGGGCCGGCCCACGAAGCGCCGTCGTTATACGTTCGTGGCCGTAACCGGAGACAATGAGCCAGGAGTCGGAGTACAGCGAGGGAGACCTGCGGAACGTGGGCATGAGCCTCAAGCACGACCGGGAGTGGGACTACGAACTCGAGCGGATCATCGAGGCGATCGAGGAACGGGACGCCGAGACCGTCGGCCTGCAGTTCCCCGAGGGACTGAAACGGCGCGGCCCGAAGGTCGCGGACGACCTCCGCGAACTCGCGGGCGACGACGTGACGTTCATGCTCTCGGGCCAGCCGTGTTACGGCGCCTGCGACCTCGACACGTACCTGATGAAACGCACCGACGTGTTCGTCCACTTCGGCCACTCGCCGATGAAGAACACGGACAAGGTGATCTACGTGCCGCTGTTCTCGAACGTCGAGGTCCGGCCGATCATGGAGGAGGCCCTGGAGACGCTCGAGGACCCCGAGGAGACGGAGGGCGTCGGTCTCGTCACCACCGCCCAGCACATGAACCGCTACGAGGAGATGACCGCGTTCCTGGAAGAGCGAGGGTACGAGGTCCAGAGCCGTCGCGGCGACGAGCGGCTCACCCACGAGGGCCAGGTGCTCGGCTGTAACTACGCCAGCGCGGACGTCCCCGCCGACCAGGTGCTGTACGTCGGCGGCGGGAAGTTCCACCCGCTCGGGCTGGCGATGGAACACCCCGAGAAACACGTCGTCATCGCCGACCCCGTCAACAACGTCGTCACCGCAGCCGACACGGAGAAGTTCCTGAAACAGCGCTACGCCTCGGTCCACAAGGCGATGGACGCCCAGAAGTGGGGCGTCATCTTCTGTACGAAGATCGGACAGGGCCGTTGGGACCAGGCCCAGGAGATCCTCGCGGACAACGACGACGCCTACCTCATCACGATGGATGAGGTCACGCCCGACCGCCTGCGCAACTTCGACATGGACGCGTTCGTCAACACCGGCTGTCCCCGGATCACGACCGACGACGGCCCGCAGTTCCACAAGCCGATGCTCACGCCCGGCGAGTACGAGATCGCCGTCGGCAACAAACCCCTCGAGGACCTCTCGTTCGACACCTTCCACGGCACCTGGTAGCCGACTCGGCGACGGACCCCGACCGAGACGACAACACTTACCCGATCGGTCCGCACTACCCTCGAGTATGACCGCAAGCGACTGGGGCGACTGGCTCGTTCGCGACGTCGAGAACGCGTCGCCGGACGGCGTCGCCGTCTGGTACCTCGGCTGTAACGGGTTCGTACTGAAAGGCAGCGACGGGACGACGATCTTCATCGATCCGTACGTCGGACTGGGCGACCCGCCCCGCACCGTCCGAATGATCCCCGTTCCGTTCGATCCCGAGGACGTCGCCGAGGCCGACGCCGTCCTTGCGACCCACGAGCACACCGACCACGTCCACGGGCCGAGCCAGGCGCCGATCCTCGAGAACACGGGCGCGACGTTCTACGCGCCCGACGACAGTCTGGCGGTCGCCCGGGAGGACGAATCCTGGACCGACGAGTACGACGTCGCGGACGACCAGCTCGTCGAGGTCGCGGAGGGCGACACCGTCGAGATCGGCGAGTTCACCGTCCACGTCGAGGTCGCTCACGATCCCGACGCGACCCACCCCGTCAGCTACGTCGTCGAACACGAGGCCGGCACCTTCTTCCACGGCGGCGACACCAAACCGTCCGAGGAGTTCGAGCGGCTCGGCTCGGCGTACGACATCGACCTCGGTGCGCTCGCGTTCGGTACCGTCGGACGGATCCCCGACAAAGAGACCCGCGAGCCCAAACGGACGCGGTGGTACAACGACGAGAACCAGATCGTCGAGACCGCGGCCGCTCTCGAGCTCGAGGCCCTGCTGCCGAGCCACTGGGACATGTGGCGCGGGCTCACGTCCGATCCGAAGGTGCTTCACCACCACGCCAAGAGCTTCGACCACCCGCGCCGGCTCGAACTCGTCGAGATCGGCGACCGAGTGACTCTCTGACACTCCTTCCTGAAACACAACTCGTTTACCGCTCCCCGCCGGAAATCAGTGCGATGGGCGAGACGATTCCGATTGCCGTTCCGCGAAAGGGTCGCCCGCTCGAGTGCGTGCTCGATCGCATCGCCGCGCGCCTCGACGTGCCGACCCTCGCGGACGACGTCACCTCGACGCTCCGACACGAAAAGGCCCTCACCAAGGGACGCCTCGACGCCGAGGAGGACGTTTACCATCGTCTCGCCGCCTACAGCGCCGTCGACGACCCGACCGAGCCCGAGTACACCCTCCTGCGGGACGACCGGGCCGGAAAGCCCCGTCGGATCGTCTTCGACAGCGTCACGATCCCACTCGAGGACGGGAACGGCACCGAGATCCAACTCGTCGGCCGCGAGGAGCCGTTCCGGGCGCTGCGGACCCACGAGTTCGCGCTCGGGTTCGATAGCGCCGACCTCGTCCTCGAGGAGGTCGTCGAACTCCGCCCCGAGCCGCTGAACCGGATCGCCGACGTCAACGCCCGGATCAACCCCGTCGACACCGACGTTCGGGTCGTCACGGGACTGGGCGACACCGTCTACCACACCCTGATGGCGACGCCGGAGACGGCTCCCCAGCAGGCGGCGATCGACCGGGACTTCCTCGAGGAGTACGAAGGACCGCTCTGTATCGAACCCCGATACGAACGGCTGGTGCAGGCGGTTCTGGGAACGAAGACGCTCGACGGCGTCGACTTTCGCTACCCCGCGGAGGGACGCGAGGAGGAGGCCGCGATCGCCGACGCGGGGCTGGGCGTCTACCTGACGGTCACCGGCTCCACCGCCCGCGAGCACGGACTCGTACTCGGCGAACAGCTGTTCCCCAGCGAGACCGTCTTGCTCGAGAACGACTCGGAGGTAACCGACGCCGTCGCCGCGGTGCGGTCGGCGCTCGCAAACGGCGCGCCCGAAACCGAACTCGCGCTTCCGAACTGACCGCCTCGTTCTCGAAGACGATCGATACTCGGCTCGAGAGCGTCAGCTCTGGCCGAATTTCGTACTGTACTCGTCGGGTGCGATCCCGAAATTTCATATATCCAAATACGATTTATCCGTTCGAAATCCGTCGTCCCGGTTACGGGGAAGAAGGGTCGTCGAGGTCTCCAGGGCGTGAACGGGAGGGAAACGAGGTTCGATGGCTCCCTCACGAAGAAGGAAACCCGGGCCCTCGAGTTCCCGGACGGAGAGACGACTCTCGAAGCGAACGGCCGCCCTGTCGATTCCTGGTGACGCCCGCGTTCCGATGCACTACCGGCCTCGGGGAAGTAAGCCTCCGACCTGATCTCCCAGCGAGCCCCGGGTTCGTCCGTACCCACGGCACATCGATCCGCGAGTTTGCCGGACGGGAATCGTCGGCGACTGGAGAGTCAGCAGCTGGCAGTCCGTACTTTGGGAAGATCGATCGGCGCGACCCGTTCCGACACGTCTGTCACACCGCGTCGAAAACCCCTCGCTCGAACGTCGACCCGGATTCGATCGCCGGGCGCTCACCACAGCGAATAGATACTCCGATCGTAGACCGTCCGGACCTGATCGCCCCAGTTGTGGGTGTAGGTGTCGATCACGTCGCTTGCGACGTCCCCCCGGAGGTATTTGACGATCCCCCGATCGCCCGTGCGATCCCGCAAGTGGGTCGTAAAGAAGTGCCGAAAGTAGTGAGGCGTCACGTTCTCAGTCGCCCCGCCGCCCGTTCGGTACCAGCCCCGCTCCCGGGCGTGTTTCTCGACGACGTACTGCACGTCCGCGGGCTCGAGTCGCTCGCCCCAGCTATCGCGAGTGTCGAGAAAGAGCGGATCCGCCGGAGACACCGGATCCGGGCGGATCGCCAGCCACTCGAGCAACGCTCGGCGAAGTTCGTCGTCGACGGGGATCACCGTCTCCCGTTCGCGCTTGTTCGAGGCCGTCCGTTCCTCGCCGTTTACCGTCCGGCCCCGAGCCGGCTCGGAATCGACGAACAGCGAGGCCGGGCGCCGCTCGAGTTCTACCCGCGGCGTCCACTCGAGATCGAGCTCCGGAACCGCGAGGTGACAGTCTCGTAGATCGAGGTTACAGAGCTCGCCCACCCGCATTCCCGTCTTCAGCAGGGTAACGACGACCGCTCGCTCGAGGGGGTGAGCGATCGAGCCGACGAACTCGCGCATCTCCGGGACGGAGATCTCCCGTCGGGTCGGATTCGCGTCGATCGATTCGGTCAGCTCCTCCATTACGAGCACCATGGGGTTTTCCTCGAACGCGCCGACACGATTCATGTACTCGTAGAAGCGATTGAGGTAGGAGGCGTAGGTCGCGATCGTGCTCGGCTCGAAGCGCTCGCGAAGCGAGTGGACCCAGGCCATACACTCGCGCCGACCGACCACCGACACCGCCTCGACGTCGAAGCGCTCGCGGGCGAACGCTTCGAACTGGCGAAGCACTCGCTGGTAGGCCTCGAGCGTGCGCTCGCTCTTGCCGTGGTAACGCTGGTCGTCCAGGAAGTACGCGATCGGATCCTCGATCGCGTCGGGGGCGTCGGCGCTACTCGCCATCGTCACCCACGATCGTGTACCCGCCGTGGCGCCCGCTGTACCGAACCCGGTTTTCGGCCTGGAGCTCCTCGAGCGTCTCGTCGAGTCGGGACTCGATGTCGTCGCTGACCGCCTCGAGGAGTTCGTCCCACGTGTAGGTGTCAGCCGACAGTAACTCGAGGAGACGTGTTTCGAGACCGTTACCCCCAGGGTCTGCGTCCGGAGAACCGGGTTCCTCGGTCCCCCCCTGGAAACCCCGTCGTCCAGCCTGGACCATCGTCCGAAGGAACTCGCTCTGGCTCATGTCGAGATCGTCGGCGTGATCCTGCCACTCCGCTTTCTGATACGCGGGGACGTAGGTTTTGACCGCAGTCCGAGAGGTGTCCTGAGAATCAGCCATACACAACCAATCAAACTCCAAAACCTTCAATCTGACCATGATTCGGTCTAAGTAGCCTTATGTCCAAATATAGGCCGAAGATAGGGGAGTAGATAGTAATAATTTTTCATCTGTAGATCTCTATGGTCCTATAGATCGACATACTAAGCCTGCACCGCTGTAGTACCACGAGTTAGGATAATTGGAGGGGCACACGAGGGGTCAAGTCCTCGAACGCGAGTCTACTGGTTCCCTCGGAAGGAACTTCCATCTTGAGTTGTGCGTGCGTTGTCATCTAGCCATACGAGGTGAGGGAATCACCGGAGCTACAGGAAACGACCTGAGTAACGAATCAGCTGAGGAGGACACAGCGTCCTCGTGTCGTTAGTTCGGATGACACAGTTGGTGGGATACCCCTTACACGTAAGGCGAGTAGTTAACAAAGTACCTACAGCTTCACTGATAGCTGCCAAGGATGGCATGCTGACTCGACGGAAACGCTGCTACCCTAGAAGAACGTGAAGTAAGCATGGGACACAAGAGACCGACCTGTATTCCGTGCCACCGAGCACGTGGTGTGTCTGGTCTGAATGCGTAGGAAGCCGAATCCTGAGCATTACAGCCTGACTGCCGCCAGGAGCGGCAGTCGGGAAGCCCGTATAGGTGAATCTCTGTTTCACGTGCTGGCGTCCCGAGTCACGAGATGATCTACCCCGGCAGTGATGGCCACCGTGTGATCGCAGCGGCGAGGGAACTGAGGGTCGCCCGGTCGGCGACCCTCAGTGGCCGGCCGAGGCCCTCCGAGAGCGACCGATTTGGCCAGACAGCGACCGCACCGCATCACGATTGGGACCACCTATCGGTTGGGAGAGCAGCAGATCCCGGGACGGCGCAATCATTTCATCTCAAACGGTGATTCGTGTAGGTAGCAGCGTTTCCAGAGGTGAATATAAGGAATCGACTTAGGCCAGGTTTTGGAAACGGTCTACGAAGACGATATGTAGTGGCGAAGTGATGAAAATCACCCCTCGTTCAAGTGATCGATATGGCTGTTGGGATAGTCCAAAATTCGGTCGCCTGCTGTCCGGAGCATAACGGCTGGAATGCAAGCAAATGTGCCACGGTTTAAAAGAGGAACGGCTATTGCAGATCGAGATAGCCGAGCTGGAGTATACCTCGAGTTACCATCAAGCGGGTTTTCGGTCGATCACGAACGCGAAATGCGGCGTCGAAGAGATCAACAAGACCGGAGGGGGCCGAAGCGACAGCATGCGGTTGCAGTACTCACTCCGAAACTTCTTTCAGTGATTGTCGTAGATTCGGCGGGAAGAGTGCCCGTTGGATCTGGGACACTCGTTTGACTCCGTGTATTTTTCAGTAGTAGTATATACATTCGATTTAGATAGATCTACGGCCAAACTACTCCGTACGTGTCTGTCTAACAGAGCCTGTAGATTTGTTTTTTGTATTGAGAGAAGGGATACTGTGTAGTATCCGTATACGTACTCGATTCGTTCACGCTATCTTCCAGGCTGGATTCGTCGCCGGTGAGGAGATACCGTTCGAGATTCTCAGCAAGTCGCGAGTGTTTTTTGAAACAGTTGACAAAAGCTTGCGGACGTTCTCCACTTCGGTCTTTCAGCGAGTGTGCCAACATATCTCTTGTTATCGGTTCTCCCCAGTTTTTGCCGTGGAGAGAAAGAGCTTATCAGATCCACTATCCGGCCTGATAGCTAGATATCGAATCAGTTCTTGCTCTACCTCGGGGAGCAAGGGCAATGTAGTCGCTCGAGAACAGGAACGGGAACGGGAGGACGCGTTCTTTCGACCCGGAACGACTTCGAGTGCTTGGTCCGTAGTATGTTCAATTTCGAACTGTTCCGCTACAGTTCGGTCTGAGCAGTTGTAATCGTTCAGTTCCAGGTTACAGAGTTCTCCAGACCCGATACCATAATACACGAAGAGACAGTCGCAGCACGCCAAAGGGGATGTTCGACAGTCTCGAGGGCACGACGCGCCTCAGACGGGGTAAGCAAAAGTTGGGACGAGTTCGTATGCTGTAGCGCAGCGGGCTCGTTTTGGATTCGTTTGCCTTCGGATTTCGTATGACAGTTCTTACACAGTGTTATCAAATTGGAACGCTCGTTTGATCCACCAGCCGAGAGGGGTACGATATGGTGAACTTCTAACCGTTGTTCCGAACTGCAGTTCATACACCGATAACCGTCTCGTTCTAGTACTTCGTTCCGAACTGTTTTCCAAGTTGACCAATCGAGCCTGCTCGATTTCGGAGAATTCGAGCCCGCTCTTGAGTTCGTGGATTGTTGGTCCTCGGTAGGATTTCGTTCCATGTTTTCGGCTGTTTATCGCCGGAGAAGACGTGTTCTGATCGATTTAGATTAGAAATAGCTGTTGGACATACATAATAGCTTGTTCGAACCTCGCCAGATGAACTGTATGTCGCTATATCGATTCTGGCTACTGGTTAGTGACTCGGCACCTTTTGTTCGATGACCCAAGGACGGAAACGGATCTATCGGTCGACCTCCTCCGAGCTGTCGTGAGGAGTATCGGAGTTCGGATCGAGGTCGAGTGTCGACTCGTCCGGACTTCCGAACCGCTCCCCGACCGTCCGCTCTCGCTTTCGCGCCCGAAGCCGCTCCTGCAGTCGCTCCTCGAGTTCGCGTTGCATCTCGAGGCCCGCGTCGGCGTCGACGTCGTAGGCGGTCGCCGCGCGGCCGAGAAGCGTCGCGGAGCTGGCGGTGTCGGCGGTGACGCTCGCTAGGCGGCGGCGTCGCTGGAAGATCGATTGGGTGTGGAGGACGGCCTGAACGCGGTAGTAGGGGACGACCTTCGTGGATCGGCTCCAGAACCCGGTTCGGGTGAGGAAGTACCGGTCGCCCAGCTGGTGACCCCGGTTGTGCCACTTCAGGTGGGCCGCGACGGGGACGAGGACGACCAGCGCGGCGGGGAGGTACCACCGCTCGAGGGGCGTGACGATCGCCAGCGGGTAGCCTGCCCCGACCAGTACCGCGACGAGGAGCAGATACCGGACGCCGTAGCGCTCGCGCGCACGCGTCGGCGGGTCCTCGAGGGCGAGCTCGCCGAACGGTTCGATCGATCGCGCGAGCGCGAGGACGCGGTCGTACCCCGCGAGGGGGATCGCCGATTCCGTTCCGCGGCCGTCCTGGCCGGGCGCGTACCCCGCGGTTTCGACCGCGAGCGCGCCGTAGCCGAACCACCGGAACGGCACCCGTTCGGTGATCGTCAGCGTCTGTACCTTCTCGAGGGGGATCGTGCCGCTGTAGCGCTGGACGAGTCCCCGCTCGTAGTAGAGTTCGTCGTCGACGCGGGTGAGTCGAAACCCGTAGTAGCGGGCGAACGTCAACACGGCGCTGACGATCCAGGCCGCGACCAGAAACAGGGCGACCAGCCACGCGAGGGCGACGAGCCCGGCCTCGGCGCCGGGAAGTCCGTCGACGAGGTCGGCCGGAACCAGCGCCGTCGGGTCGAGTCCGCTAAGGAAAGACAGCGCGATCCCGCCCAGCAGGCTGGCTCCCGGGTCGATCGTGAACGCGCTGAGGATCGCCAGCTCTCGAGGCTGAATCTCGAAGAGGAGTTCCTCGTCGTCGCTTGAGGCCCGTTCGTCCGACGACGCGGACTCCGCGGACGTCTCGCCCTCGGTCCGGGCGCCCCGACGGAGCTGGCGTCTGAGTCGTCGGGCCTCTTCCTTCCCGACGTACTGCAGGGAAACTTCCGTCTGGCCGCCGCCGGCGGTCTCGACGTGGACGGCCGCGAGCCCGAGGAGCCTGGCGAGGATCGGTTCCCTGACGTCGACGTTCTGGATCCGTCCTAGCGGGACCTCGCGGTCGCGTCTTGCGAGAACGCCGGAGGCGACGTCGAACGTGTCGCTCGTGAGTTCGTACCGGAACCGCTCGTAGTAGGCGAGTTCGTAGACGACCGCGGCGACGATCCCGAGCAGAACCATCCCGCCCACGGAGACGAGCGTCGCCCCCGCGCCGCCAGGGGAGGCGACAACTCCGGCGACGAAAAACAACAGGCCGACGTTGACGCTTCGCGAGATCGACCTGGCCGCGACCGAGAGGGGGTGGAGCTTCTTCATACCGCGTCCTCACCCTCGCTCTCGATCGCGAGCGCTCGAAGCTCCTCGCGGAGCCGCTCCGCCCGATCCGGAGTCAGTCCCGGGATCGCGACGTCGGCGCTTCGCGAGCCCGCGGTGTAGACGACGACCGTCGCCAGTCCGGTCGCCCGCTCGAGGGGCGATCGTCTCGAGTCGACGTGCTGGACGCGGACGTACGGGGCGACGGTCTTGGTTCGGGTGAACACGCCGCGCTCGATGTAGAGTGAATCGGCTCGGGTTTCGAAGCGCCAGACCGCGTAGCGCCGCCACGCGACGGCGAGACGGACGAGTCCGATGGCGAGGGCGAGCGCGGCGGCGCCCGGAACGAGCGCCTCCGGCGGATCCGCCCAGAGACCGGTTTCGGAGAGTGCCACCGCGGCGCCGACGAGAAGTCCGGCGAGGACGACGGCTCGGAACAGCGCCAGCACCAGCCAGACGACGCGAACCCGAGGAGTGAGTCGCTCCATGGGGTGCGAAGGGGTGGTGTGCGAATAAAAAGTCGGATCTCGGACCGACAACGGATCCGAGCGCCAGAACGGTCGAAACCGCGAACGCTGAGAGGAGGTGGGTGCCCGGAGCGTTCAGTGTGTCGCCGCTCGAACGTCGTCGATCTGATAGAGGTCCTCTCGAAGCCCCTCGCCGTCGCAGCTCTCGTTCGGACACTCGTAGTGCCACCCGTCCTGGGTCGCGTCTCGCTCCCGGAATCGATCGCCGCATACCTGACAGAACAGTTGGGCTTTCTCGCAGGTGTCCCGGTGAAGTTCGAGGGCGAGCTCGGTCTGGAACGACTGGTTGCAGTTACGACAGGTGTGCATATTTCGTCTGACGCGAGCATTCGTAAAAACTGCTTGGGTTCTTTTCTTGCGGACGAATCGCGCTTGATACGGCTTCATTCTGCCGATTTAGATCCGACCGGCAGACAAGAAAGAACGACCACCGGCCGAGAGTACTCGGATCCGTGTGCTTCGGTTCGTGAGAGATCGCGACCTCGCGAGCACGGCCGAGTCGACACCGTCACGCAGTGACAGGGCCGTGATACGATAGCTGGGGGTCGCGGTCCGAACCGCGGGGACGGTTACTCCTCCCGGCCCAGGATGCCCCGCCGGGTCATCTTCTCGGGGTCGAGGACCTCGTCGGCTTCGTCCTCGTCGAGGTACCCCTTCTCGAGGACGACCTCGCGGACCGTCTTCCCTTCCTTGAGCGCCGTTTTGGCGACCTCGCTGGCCTTGTCGTAGCCGATGTGGACGTTGAGCGAGGTGGCCATCGCCATCGACTGTTCGACGCGGTCTCGGCAGTACTCCTCGTTGGCCTCGAGTTTCGCGACGAAGCGCTCGGCGAAGACCTGACTCGAGTTGGCGATCAGCTCCGCGGACTGCAGGAAGTTGTGAGCCAGCACGGGCTTGTAGAGGTTGAGGTCGATCTGGCCCTCCGCGGCGCCGGCCGAAACCGCGGCGTCGTTGCCGACGACCTGCTTGTGGACCTGGTTGACCGCCTCGGCGACGACGGGGTTGATCTTCCCGGGCATGATCGAGGAGCCGGGCTGGTTCTCGGGCTGTTCGATCTCGCCGAGGCCGTTGCGCGGACCGGAGGCCAGCAGTCGGAGGTCGTTGGCGATCTTGTTGAGCGAGCCCGCGACGACCCGCAGGGCGCCGTGGGCCTCGCTCATGGCGTCGTGGGCCGCCTGGGCCTCGAAGTGGTTGTCGGCCTCGCGGAACTGGACGCCCGTCTCCTTGGTGATGTATTCGGCGACCCGTCCCGGAAACTCCTCGTGGGTGTTCAGCCCCGTCCCGGTTGCGGTGCCGCCCAACGCGAGCTCCGCGAGGTGGTTGCGGACCTTGTCGACGCGGTCGAGACCCTTCGCGACCTGGGTGCGGTAGCCGGAGAACTCCTGGCCCAGCGTGACCGGGGTCGCGTCCTGAAGGTGGGTGCGTCCCGTTTTGACGACGTCGTCGAACTCCTCCTCCTTGGCCTCGAGGGCCTCCCGAAGCTGATCGAGCGCCGGGATGACGTCCTTCTCGACGGCCTCGAGGGCGGCGACGTGCATCGCGGTCGGGATGACGTCGTTGCTCGACTGGCCGTAGTTGACGTGGTCGTTGGGGTGGACGACGCGGTCGCCGATCTCCGCGCCCGTGATCTCGGCGGCGCGGTTGGCGATGACCTCGTTGGCGTTCATGTTCGAGGACGTTCCCGACCCGGTCTGGAAGACGTCGACCGGGAACTGGTCGTCGTGCTCGCCGGCGATGACCTCGTCGGCGGCTTCGACGATCGCCTCGGCGACGTCGTCGTCGAGCAACCCTAGGTCGCGGTTGGCCTGCGCGGCGGCCTTTTTTACGACGCCGAGCCCGCGGACGAACCGCCGGCCGAAGCTGATCCCCGAGACGGGGAAGTTCTCGATCGCCCGCTGGGTCTGGGCGCCCCAGTAGGCGTCGCTCGGCACCTGCATCTCCCCGAGGCTGTCCTCCTCGACGCGGAAGTCCTCTGCCATGTGCGGGGAGTCGCGACCGGTCAGGAAAAAGTAACCGAAAGTTCGCGCCCCTCGGCGCCGCGGCTCCGGCGGGCCGCCTCGAGGCGGGCCCGCGTCTCCTCGTGGATCGCCCGCGCGTCCGTCACCTCGAGGTCGTGGATGGTCGGCGTTCCCCGGGCGAACGTCCGCGAGCTGGCGGTGTCGACCACCACCGATCCCAGCCCAAGCCGGCGCTGGAAGATCGATCGCCGCGTCGAGACGGTCTGGACGCGGTAGTAGGGGATCGCGTGCGTGCGCCGGCGCCAGAACCCCGCCCGGACGAGGAGGTGGTCGTCGGCGACGGCGTAACCGAGGTTGCGCCAGCGCAGGTGCGCGGCGATCGGTGCGCCCGCGAACGCGAGCGCGCTCGCGTACCAGTAGGGGATCGTCCAGACGCGGGAGACGCCGAAGGCGGCGGCGACGACCGCGGCCGCCAGCAGCGAGTAGCGGGCGACGTACCGCCGACGGGCGAGCGTCGGGGGGCGGGTGAACGACGGCGTCTCGAGCCCGGTCGCCCGCTCGAGGAAGCCCTCGACGCGGCGGCGCCGGGCCAGCGGGACCGCCGACTGGCTCCCCGCGCTCCCGTCCGGGCCGTGACCCGCGGTCTCGATCCGGAGGCCGGCGTACTCGATCGCGCGCTGGATCGGGTTCTCGGCGATCGAGAACGTCTGGATCTTGTCGACCGGGATCGACCCGCTGTAGCGCTGGAGCAACCCCCGCTCGTAGACGAGGTCGTCGCCCGTCGACCCCAGCCGGAAGTCGTAGTACGTGGCGAACGTGTAGGCCGCACCGAGCAGGTAGGCGGCGAGCGCGCCGTAGAGGATCGAGACGACGGCGAACAGGCCGTACTGGGGTGCGGACGCGTCGTCGAGGTCCGCGGGCCCGCCCAGTGGTTCCGCCAGCGAGACGAGCAGGTCGACTACCGCGTCGCCGGCGACGACGAACACGAGCGGGAGCAGGGTCGCCCCCGAGAGACTGACCGAGGACAGCGAGAGCAACAGCAACTCCCGCCCCTCGAGGTCGAACAGCAGCGTCGGCCGCGGGTCGGGGTCGGCCCCCGTCGAATCCGCGCGGTCCGCGGCCGACGACGCGTCGGTCTCGGGCGATCGCGCGTCGGGGGCCTCGGCGTGTTGCTCGGCGGTCAGACGGCGGATCTCCCGCTGGAGGCGGGTCGCCTCGTCGTCGGCGACGAAGGCGAGTTCGGCCTCGGTCTCCCCGCCCCCCGCCGTCTCGATCCGGACGACGGCGACTCCGAGAAGCCGCTGGACGATCCCCTGCGAGATGTCCACGTTCTGGATCCGTCGGAGCGGGATCTCGCGCGAGCGCCGCGAGAGGACGCCGGATCGGATGTCGAACGTGTCCGCGGCGAGTTCGTACCCGAACCGGTAGTAGTACGCGGCGCCGTAGGCGACGCCGACGACGAAACCCACCGGGGCGAGGAAGAACACCCAGCCGACCTCGACGGCGTCGAAGACGCCGTCGAGCATACTCACCAGAAAGAACGGGATCGAACCGCCGGCCACGCCGCGGTGGAGCGCGGTCGCGGCGCCGCTGAGTGGGTGGAGCCGATTCATACCGCGTCCTCGGCCTCGCTCTCGACGGCCAGTTCGCGGAGCGTGTTCTGCAGGCTCCGGGCGCGGTCGGGCGTCAGGCCGGGGATCCGAACGTCGGCGTTGCGCGAGCCGGCCGTGTAGACCACGACGCTCGAGAGGCCGAGCGCCCGCTCGATCGGGCCGAACTGGGTGTCGACGTGCTGGACGCGGACGAACGGCACCGACGTCTCGACGAACGTGACGACGCCGCGCTCGAGGTAGAGCGCGTCGTCCTGGAGTTCGAAGCCCCAGTTGGTGAAAAGCAGGAGGGCGTGGGCGACGCCGACGAGAGCCAAAAGGAGGCCGACGCCGACGGCCGCGGCCGACGGGAGGGAGTCGACGAGCCACCGCTGGGCGGCCGCGACGGCCACGGCGAGCGCGGCGGCGACGAGCACCGCGCGGACGACCCAGACGATCCTGATTCGCGGGTGGAGGGGTTCCATGCCGAGTCGTTCTTTCAACCGCTCAATAAACCCATTGGTTATTCGACAAAAATGGCGGGAACGAAGCGGAGTCCGCGGACGGGACGGCGTCGGCCGGGGTTCGTTCGCGTGGGACCGAGCGACGGCGCCGTCGCTCGGGTCGGTCGCTTCCGCGGTCTCCGGGGCGGGCTACTCGAGTTCGTCGTACTCCTCGGGCGTGTACGTCGACAGTTCGAGGGCGTGGATGTCGGTCGTCATGTGGTCCTCGAGCGCGTCGTAGACCTGCTGGTGTTGCTGGACCAGCGACTGGTCCGCGAAGGTCGGCGAGACGACCGTCGCCGCGAGGTGGTCGTCGTCGTGTTCGTCCCGCGCGTGCGTAACGGTCGCCTGCGCACCCTCGAGTTCGGACTCGATCACCGCCTCGACGTCCTCCGGTTGCATATCCGACTCGAGGGGGGCTCGCGGCAAAAGCGCCGCGGTCGAGGACCGTTCCGGCGCGACCACGACGCTTATCCCTCCCCGGTCGCGTGTGACACCTACAGTTATGTCGCTCGCGAGCGAAACGCGCCGAGCCGTCGACGGGAACCCGTTTCTCGTCACCGCACTGCGGGCCGGAGTCGTCAACTACACCGCGGCAGCCCGGTACCTCGACGTCGACGGCGAGACCGACGCGGTCGCGACCGCGATCCGTCGCTACGCCGAGGAGCTCCCGCCCTACGAGACCGACGCTCGAGACGTGCGCGTCAGGATGGAACGAGGAATCACGCCGGCTCCGATCGACGGCGCCAAGCACGAAACGGCGCTGCTGGCCGTCGGCGGCACGTCGTTTCGATCCGACGGCGGGGAGCTCACGGCGATCGCGGCCACGGGCGACGTCGACGCGACCGCCCTCGGGGCCGCGCTCGGGCGCCTCGAGAGCGACGGAATCGAGCCGATCGCGGCCGGCGTCGGCGAGGGCACCATGATGCTCGTCGTCGACGACCGCGACGGCGTCGACGCCCTGCGGACCGTCGAGGCGGCGCTCGAGGCGGTTCCGGAGGCGTAGGTTCGACTGCCGGAAACCTATTTGTGCCCGTTCGGCGGACGTTCGTCGATGGTACCGAACGGACCGCGATCCGACCGTCGCAGTCTATCGCTCGATGGACCGCCCGACGGCGCCGGATTCGAGGTGGTGGCGGATGGGTGACGATCGAACGCGGGTCGCCATCGCCTGCCAGGGCGGCGGGAGCCACACGGCGTTTACCGCGGGCGTGCTCCGGGAGCTGCTCGAGCAGTGGCCCGAACGCGACGAGACGTTCGAGCTGGTCGGGATCAGCGGTAGCTCCGGCGGCGCGTTCAACGCGCTGGCGGTCTGGTACGGCGCCGTCGTCGGCGACGAGTCGACGGCGATCGAGACCCTCGACGCGCTGTGGGACGATATCGCGGCCAGCGACCCCGCGGATCGGCTGCTCAACGGCTGGGTTCGAGCGTACGCCCGGATCGCGAGCACCGGCGTCGGCCTACCGGAGGTCAACCCGCGCCACTCGCCGGCCGCGAGGGCGGGACAGCGACGCCTCGGGCGCATCCTCGAGCGCCACGTCGACTTCGAGGCGATTCCGGAGCTCTGTGTCGCCGAGGTTCCGGAGCTGGTCGTCGGCGCCGTCGACCTCAACGCCGGCGAGTTCGAGACCTTCGTCAACGAGGACGTCACCGTCGACGCCGTCCTCGCCTCGGCGGCGGTACCGGGGCTGTTCGAGGCCGTCGAGATCGACGGCCGTCACTACTGGGACGGGTTGCTCTCGCAGAACCCGCCCGTCAAGGACCTGGTCTCGGTTCCGGGGGACCGAACCCCCGACGAGCTGTGGGTGATCCAGATCAACCCGCAGGTCGATCCCGAACGACCGTCCTCGCTCCCCGAGATCGCAGACCGACGAAACGAGCTGGCGGGCAACATCTCGCTGAACAACGAGCTCCGGACGATCGAGCGGGTCAACGAGTGGATCGACGGTGGCTACCTCGAGCACCCCGACTACACGACGACGGCGATCGAACGCATCGAACTCTCCGGGTACGACCGGACGACGAAGCTCGACCGCGATCCGGCGTTTCTCGAAGCCCTCGTCGAGGAGGGCGAGCGGCGGGCCGCGACCTTCCTCGAGGAGCGGACCGACGGGTAACGGGGTTCGGAGTCGGCGGTCACCGCACTGCTTAACTGCCGTCCGGGGAAAACTCGGGGCAATGACCCTGCACGTGACGAACACGTTGACGGGCGATACCGAGCCGTTCGAGCCGCAGGATCCCGACGACGTCCTCCTCTACTACTGCGGCCTGACGGTCTCGGATCCGCCCCACCTGGGCCACGCCCGCTCGTGGGTCCACGTCGACGTCATGCACCGCTGGCTCGAACACCTCGGTTACGGCGTGCGCCACGTCGAGAACTTCACCGACGTCAACGAGAAGATCGTCGCCCGCGTCGGCGAGGACGGCGCCGACGAGGCCGACGTCGCCGAGAACTACATCGAGCGCACCCTCGCGGACATGCGCTCGCTAAACCTCCTGCGGGCGGAGGTCTACCCCCGCGTCTCCGAGCACGTCCCCGAGATCGTCGCCCTCGTCGAGACCCTGATCGAGAAGGACTACGCCTACGAGTCCAACGGGTCGGTCTACTTCGACGTCACCGGCTTCGAGGAGTACGGCAAGCTCTCGAACCAGGCTCTCGAGGAGATCGAGTCCCAGGGCGACCCCGACGAGCGCTCGGAGAAGCGCCACCCCGCGGACTTCGCGCTCTGGAAGGCCGACGGCGTCGACGCCAACGCGATCGAGGAACACCGCCATGAGGACGCGGCGCCCGCCGCGGAGGCCTGCGAGACCGCCCAGACCTGGGAGTCGCCGTGGGGCGAGGGCCGACCCGGGTGGCACATCGAGTGCTCGGCGATGAGCACGACCCACCTCGGCGACACGCTCGACGTCCACGTCGGCGGCCGCGACCTGGTCTTTCCCCACCACGAGAACGAAATCGCCCAGTCCGAGGCCGCGACGGGCCAGCAGTTCGCGAAGTACTGGCTCCACTGCGAGCTGTTTCAGATGGACGAGGAGAAGATGTCCTCGAGCCTGGGCAACTTCGTCACCGTCGCGGAGGCCGTCGACCGCTGGGGAACCAACGTCGTGCGCACGTTCCTCACCGCGGGCTCGTACAACAGCCAGCAGCTGTACTCCGACGAGACGATCGCCGAGGCCGAGGAACGGTGGGACCGACTCGAGCGCGCCCACGAGGCCGCGACCGCGGCGATCGACTCGCCGAACGCGAGCGCGAAGGTCACAGACGACGAGCTCCGCGAGGACGTCGCCGACGCCCGCGAGGCCTTTGTCGAGGCGATGAACGACGACTTCAACACCCGCGAGGCCCAGTCGGCCCTGCTCGAGGTCGCGACGGCGATCAACCGCCACCTCGAGGGAAGCGAGGACGAGCGGGCGGACTACCGCGGACTGCGCCGGGCCGTCGAGACCCTCGAGGAACTCGGAGGCGTGCTCGGCCTCTCCTTCGCGGGCGAGACCGACGGCAGCGCGGAACTGGCCGGCGACGTCGTCGAACTCGTTCTCGGCGTGCGCGAGCGAGAACGCGAGGCGGGCAACTACGAGCGGGCCGACGAGCTCCGGGACGAACTCGAGGCGCTCGGCGTCGAGGTTCAGGACACCGACGAGGGACCGAGCTTCCGGCTCCCAGGCGAGTAGCCGGCCTCGATCGCCGTTTCTCCCGCCGCAGCGATTCCCGGGATCGTGTTCCGCGACCGTCGAGCGATCGCTCGAGGACCGTCCGTTTCGCACCGCGTAAACTCCGGGCCGCGATACCGAATTCCGTGGGTCGTTCGAGCGCCGAGGAGCCCTCCCGGAAACCGGCCGGCTCGAGCCGGCCGCGCCACTTATTGCCGCGAGGCCGAACTATCGGGGTACCATGCAGAGACGACAGTTCGTCGCCGCGGGCGCGGTCGGCGGTGTCGCCCTCTCGGCGGGGTGTCTCGGCGGCCTCCTCGAGGACGCGACGACGTTTTCGGCGTCGCCGGCGATCGTCGCCGAGAGCGCGACCGACGAGACGGGGTACGAGTACCAGGGGACCGAGGAGATCGTCACCACCGAGTCGGTCGCCGGCCAGGAAATCGAGGTGACCAGCTACGGCGCCGAGTACGTCCGGATGATCGACCTACCGCTCGATATCCTCGGCGGTGAGGTCGAGGCAGGCGTCTTCGGAGTCATCACCACGCCGCAGGTCGGGGTCGCCGGCGAGGAGTTCAACCCGGTCGGCGAGATGGGAGCCGAGGAGATCGCCCGGGAGGTCCAGGGTCAGTACGAGGAGCTCAGCGTCGGGGACTCGACCGGCGAGCGCTCGGTCGCCGCGCTCGAGGACACCATCGTCCTCGAGACCTTCGAGGGCGAAGCCGAGCTACAGGGCGAGCGCACGGTCGATATCCTGCTCGACGTCGCCCGCCACGAGACCGGCGGCGACCACCTCGTGATCGTCGGCGTCTATCCCGACCTCGAGGGGCTGCCGATCGACTCCGAGCGGGATCGGATCGACGTCATGGTCCAGGGGCTCGAACACGGCGACGACGTCGACGCCGAGATCGTCGACAGCCGCGAGGAGTCGGATCCGCTGGCGGGCTAGAGGCCGAGCGCGGCCGCGATCGGGACGCCGCTGGCGAGCGCACCCAGCAGGTAGCCCCCGATCGCGCCGCCGTTGAGCAACGGCAGGCCGGCGTGGGGACGGCCCTTCAGCACCATTCCCATGAGCACGACCAGCCCGGCGAGCGTGCCGACGATCGCGCCCAGCGCCGGCAGGTTAAGCGCGATGCCCGGTACCGACAGCGCTCCGGCCTCGAGGAAGGAGGCGGCGCTGGCGACCAGGATCGTCGGGATGATGGCGTCGCCGAGTCCGATGAAGAGCGCGTCGCGGCCGCCGTCCGCGGCGGGATCGTCCTCGGGGATCGAATCTCCACCGTTCGAGTTCGCCTCGACGCCGCTGCTCGTATCGGGGCCGGACGCGTCGGGATCGGCGCCCTCGCCGTCCGCGAGGTAGGAGTACGACAGCGTCGTCGGGACGACCAGTACGACGGGGATCTTGAGGTCCATCACTCCCGCGGCGAGGTCGAGCATGTGCTCGGTCCGGTAGACGCTGACAGCGTCGTAGATCGCCAATCCCGCGAGCAACAGCAACGCGGGCAAGAGTCCGAAGCTGATCCCGAACAGCGCCGCGGCGCCGGCTCCCATCAACACGCCGGTGACGTCGATGACGTACCACTCCGGGTAGAGAACCAGCGCCGCGCCGACGCCGAGGGCGGCTGCGACGGCGAGGACGTTGATCGACCCCGCCGTCACGACCGGGGGCACGAGTTCGGTGAGGACGAACCAGGCGAGCATCACGCTCACGCCGACGACCAGCGCCCTGACGATCCACTCGAGGTCGTACCGGAAGGTCGCGAGCATGAACCCGGTCGCGACGAGAATGACCGCGAAGTAGACGAGGCTGTTGGTCGGGTTCTCGGGATCCTCGACGGCCTGGCGGTCGGCGTCGTGGAACGGCTCGATCAGCGCCAGCGCGCCGATCTGGACGGCCAGAAAGAGCAACACCGTCGTTCCGACGGCCGCGAGCACCCGGGTCCGGTGGTCCATGCCGCGGCGTTCGCACCCGCTCCTCTTGGTGCTTTTCGTTGGGTCACCGAGCGAGCGGCGACGGACGCTCGGCTCGGTCCCGCGACTCAGCGTGCGTACAGCGACGCCCCGACCAGCGTCGGAAGGTGAACGTCGTCGTCGGGCGTCACCGCCAGGTAGGGGTCGTCGACGGGGCCGAAGACGTCGACGACGCGACCGACGGACTCGAGGGAGTCGTCGAGCACCATCGTTCCGATCTCCTCGCGGAGGCGGTCGTCGTCGGCGTCGGGGTTCGCCCGCAGGATCGCGAGCCCCTGGGCGGTGCGGACGACCTGACCGACCCGGCGCATCACTCTCGCATCGCGACGACGTACGCCGCGACGGCCTGGACGAGGTCGTTCTTCGAGTCGTCGGAGCCCCGGACGACGACCCGGCCCCGGTCGGCCCAGTGCTCCCGGGAGTAGGACTTCTCGCGCTCGATCGTCGCGTCGTAGCCGATCTGCTGGACGGCCTTCGCGATCTCGTCGACCGTCGGCTCCTCGACCGCCAGATCCTCGGCGACGCGTCTGCCCTCGGCCCGGGAGAGCTCCGCGTCGAGATAGGCGGGCCAGATGACGTTCTCGACCATATCCCCGTCTCCGAACCCCTCCCGGTAAACACTTTTCAAAAACGGTCGGTTCGCGCTCGAGGACTCGCCGCGAGCGCGGGCGGTTCGGTCGCCGGCGACCGGATCGACGTTACCGACGGCGGGCGAGCCCGGCGAGCGCGGCGACGAGCGCGGCGACGGCCGCCGGGACCCCGAGGCCGGGGATCGAGTCACCGCCCGCGTCGCTCCCGTCGCCGGAGTCGTTCGATCCGTCTGCTCCGGCGTCGTTCGTCCCGTTCCCGTCGTCCTCGAGCTGCTCGGCCGCGTCGGCGTAGGCGTCGGGGTGGACCGCCTGGACGATCTGCTCGATCGCCTCGACGACGAGCGGGCCGGGCTGGCTCATGAACTGGTCGTCGACCGCGACGAGTCGGTCCTCCTGGTAGGCGGTCGTTCCCCGCACGGCCTCGGCGACCGGGGGCTCCTCGGCGGAGTCGCCGTAGACGATCCACTCGGGATCCTCCTCGACGACGGTCTCCGCGCTGATCTCCGCCCAGCCCTCGAGGCCGGCCTCCGCGCCGAGGTTCTCGAGGCCGGCGGTCGTCAGAATCTCGTGCTGGAAGGTTCCCTCGCCGGCGGTGAACCCGCCGCCCATCGCGTAGTAGGCCAGCGGACGGTCGACGTCCGAGACCGCCTCCTCGATGACCGCGAGGCGGTCGTTCATCCCCTCGAGGCTCTCCTGGGCGCCCTCGCACTCGCCGACGATCTCGCCGGTGAGCCGGACGTTCTCGGCGACCCCGTCGAGGGACTGTTCGGTCGGGAAGACGTAGACCGTCAGCCCCGCCTCGCGAAGCTGATCGATGACGTCGTCGCCCTGCAGGGCGTTGGCCGCGAGGACGACGTCGGGATCGCGGTCGATGACCTCCTCGGCGACGGGCGTGACGCCGTCGTCCTCGGTGATGTCCAGACTCTCGTCGGCCTCGAGGTAGTCGGTGTACTGACCGACGGGCATGCCCGTGACCTTCTCCTCGGCGCCGATCTCGTACATCACCTGGGCGTCGCTGGGCTGGAGGGCGACGACCGACTCGGGCTCTTCCTCGACAGTTACGGTCTCCCCGGTCGCGTCCGTTCCCTCGAACGGGAACTCGCAGGTCGGGTCCATCTGTGCGGCGGTCGCCGTCGTTCCCCCCGCGGCTGCGGCGGGTGCGAACGCGGCGAGCGCGGTCAACGCGGCGACGAGTACGATCAGTGTGTTTCGCATCGATCGAAGCGTGCCACCTACTCCAACAAATATTTGCCTACTGCAAGCGAGATTTCAGCCGTGTTCCGTCCGGGCCGTCTCGCCTCGTGGTCGATCGCGCTCTCGGCGCTGCTGGTCTGTGCCGTCGTCGGGAGCGCCGCGCTCGGACCGGTTCGGATCGATCCCCTGACCGTCTCGCGGGCGATTCTCAACCTCGCGGGCCTGGGCGTCCACGAGGTGCCCGCGACCCACCAGACGATCGTCGCGGACGTCCGTCTGCCCCGCATTCTGCTGGCCGCGACGGTCGGGTTCGCGCTCGCGGCCGCGGGGACGGTCATGCAGGGTTTCTTCCGGAACCCGCTGGCCGATCCGTCGATCATCGGCGTCTCCTCGGGGGCCGCCGTCGGGGCCGTCGCCGCCATCGCGTTTCCGGCGCTGGTGCCGATCGGGAGCGTCCACCTGCCCGCGTTCGTCGGCGCGCTAGTCACCGCCTTCCTCGTCTACGCCATCGCGACCGAGGGCGGCCGAACGCCGGTCGCGACCCTGCTGCTCGCGGGAGTCGCGATCCAGGCGTTCCTCGGAGCGGTGATCTCGTTTCTGGTCGTCCACAGCGGCGAGAACCTTCGCGAGGCCGTCGTCTGGATGATGGGCCACCTCAATCGCAGCACCTGGGGGGACGTCGGCTTCGCGCTGCCCGTCACCGTCGGCGGCGTGCTCGTGCTGGGGGCCTACACCCGCGAGATGAACGTCCTCCTGCTCGGCGAGGAGGACGCCCACCACCTCGGCGTCGACGTCGAGCGGACCAAGCTCCTCCTGCTCGCGCTGGCGAGTGTCGTCACCGCCGCCGGGGTCGCCGTCGCCGGGGTCGTCGGTTTCGTCGGCCTCGTCGTCCCCCACGTGATGCGCCTGATCGTCGGCCCCGACCACCGCATCCTGCTGCCGACGAGCGCGCTCGCGGGGGCCTCCTTCCTCGTGATCGCCGACACCGCCGCCCGCGTCGGCGCCTTCGGACTGCCGATCGTCCCCGTCGGCATCGTCACCGCGACCGTGGGGGCGCCCTTCTTCCTCTACCTGTTGACGAACCGGGAGGTGCACGCGCTGTGACAGAGGACGTCGAGACGCCACCCGCGACCGACGGCGCGCGCCTCGAGGTCGAGGACGTCGCCGTCTCGCTCGGCGAGGTCGACGTCCTCGAGGACGTCTCCCTGACCGTCGAGCCGGGGGAGTTCGTCGGCCTGGTCGGTCCCAACGGAGCCGGAAAGACGACGCTGCTGCGGGCGGTAAGCGGCGCGCTCGAGCCGACGCGGGGGTCGGTCGCCGTCGACGGCGCCGCCCTCCACGACCGCCCGTCGAAGGCCGCGAGCCGTCTGGTCGCGGTCGTGCCGCAGGATACGACCCTCTCCTTTTCGTTCGACGTCCGAACCGTCGTCGAGATGGGGCGGTACCCCCACCGATCGCGGTTCTCGCCGCCCGACGAGGACGACCGCGCGGCGGTCGATCGCGCCCTCGAGCGCACCCGTACCACCCGGTTCGCCGACCGTCCGATCGACGAGGTCAGCGGCGGGGAGCGCCAGCGGGTCGTGCTCGCGCGGGCGATCGCCCAGGAGACACCCGTTCTCCTGCTCGACGAGCCGACGGCGAGCCTCGACGTCAACCACCAGGTCGAGACCCTCGAGCTCGTCCGCGAGCTCGTCTCGGAGGGGCGCACGGTCGTCGCCGCGATCCACGACCTGGACCTGGCCGCGCGCTACTGCGATCGACTCGTCGCCCTCGCCGGCGGACGGGTGCTCGAGGCGGGGCCGCCCGAGGCGGTGCTGAACCGGGACGTCCTCGCCGCCGCGTTCGACGTGACCGCGGCGGTGACCGAAAACCCCGTGACGGGATCGCCGACCGTGACCGCGCTTCCCGACGCCGACGGGGCGCCCGAACCGGCGCGAGTCCACGTCGTCGGGAGCGGCGCGACCGCCGCGAACGTCCTCTCGCGGCTGACGGCCGCTGGCCTCGAGTGCACCGCGGGGCCGGTTTCCGGCGGCGACGTCGCCGCCGAGGTCGCTCGCGGGCAGGGCCTCGAGACGCTCGACGTCGAGCCCTTCGCTCCGCTCGGTGCCGGGGATATCGACGCGGTGTGTCGGGCGGCGGCGACCGCCGACGCGACGGTCGTCGCCGACCTCGAGGTCGGCGCCGGAAACCTGGCGCTGCTCGAGGAGCTGATCGGGACGCCCGGACTGATCGTCGTGGAGCGACGCCCCTTCGCGGAGCGCAATCACGCGGGCGAGCGCGCCAGATCGGCCTACGAGCGCTGCAGTCGGGGCGCGATCGAGTCGTCGCCGGACGCGGTGCTCGAGGCGGTACGCGAGGCCGCCGATCGCGCGACGTCG
Source organism: Natronococcus jeotgali DSM 18795 (assembly GCF_000337695.1). Taxonomy (GTDB): domain Archaea; phylum Halobacteriota; class Halobacteria; order Halobacteriales; family Natrialbaceae; genus Natronococcus; species Natronococcus jeotgali. The sequence continues at coordinate 4,155 of NZ_AOIA01000143.1, read as the reverse complement.
TCGGTCCTCAGCGCAACGGAGGATTAGCGCCGGGCGGGCCGGGCTACCGCGGGGTAGCGGGCGGACGGCTCCGAACGGCCGTCGCTCCGGCGGTCCGATCTCACTGCCGTCGTTGCGGTTCGGATCCGGAGACGGAAGCGGGGTTCGACCGCGCTACGCCCTCGATCGAGCCACCGGACAACCGGCCGCTACCCGATCACCATCGCGGCGGTTTCACCGTCCAACGATGCACTGTTCCCGAAACGACGGTACTCCCTTTTGGAGCGACGATCCCGGAATACTGGTATGGCACTCGACACCGGTCAGACCCGACGGCGGACGCTTCAACTCGCCGCGCTCGCGCTCGCGGCGGGCGGAACCGGGGTCGCCGCGGCACAGGACGGGGGAGACGACGAGGACGACTCCGAGGACGACGCGGGCGAGGAGGCCGAACGGACCGTCATCCTCGGCGCCCGCTCCTCGTACTGGTACGGCCTCGAGCCCCCGGAGATCGAGGGGGAGGAGAACCCGACGCTCGACCTCGGATCCGACGGGGAGGTCGAAATCGTCTGGATCAATCTGGACGGCGCTTTGCACAACCTGGCCCTCGAGGACGCGGACGGCGAACGGCTCGAGGTCTCCGAGGAGACGGAGACGCCCGGCGAGGCGGTCTCGATGACGGTCGACGCCGACGGCTCCGCCGCCGAGTACTACTGCGAACACCACCCCGACTCGATGCGCGGCGACGTCGGCGAGCGCAACGACGGGGCGGACGAGTCGGACGACGACGGCGATTCCGACGACGGGCACGACCGCGATCGCGACCGCGACCACGACCACGAACACGACGGCAACCGATCCGACGACGACCGCTAGCCGGGAACGGTCCGTACCGAACCGGACTGAACGGTTTTTTACCCCCGCGCCCCCGAGTGGGGGCCAATGACCGAGTACGACTACGACGAGCTCGGACTCGTCGCCGGGCTGGAGATCCACCAGCAACTCGACACGGCGACGAAGCTGTTCTGCCAGTGTCCGACCGACCTGCGCGAACCCGAGGAGTCGACGCGTCGCTTTACCCGGTATCTCCACCCCACGCGCAGCGAGCTGGGCGAGATCGACGACGCCGCCTTGGAGGAGAGCAAGGTCGACCGCGAGTTCGAGTACCTCGCGTACGACTCGACCTGCCTCGTCGAGGAAGACGACGAGCCGCCCCACGAACTGGACGACGAAGCGCTCGAGACGACCCTCGAGATCGCCCAGCTCCTGGAGATGCGCCCGGTCGATCGGGCCCACGTCATGCGAAAGCTGGTCGTCGACGGCTCGAACACGTCGGGCTTCCAGCGCTCGACGCTGATCGCCACCGACGGCGAGATCGAGACCAGCGAGGGCGCGGTCGGGATCGAGGACCTCCTGCTCGAGGAGGAAAGCGCTCAGCGGGTCGCGGAGACCGACGACGGCGTTCGCTACAGCCTGGATCGGCTGGGGATTCCGCTGGTCGAGATCGGCACCAGTCCGGACATCTCGACGCCCGAGCAAGCCCTGGAAGCCGCCGAGCGCATCGGGATGTTGCTTCGCTCGACGGGGAAGGTAAAGCGCGGCCTGGGGACGATCCGCCAGGACGTCAACGTCTCGATCGCCGAGGGCGCCCGCGTCGAGATCAAGGGCGTCCAGAGTCTCGACGACATCGACGACATCGTCCGCACCGAGGTCGCCCGACAGGTCGAGCTCGTCGAGATCACCGACGAACTGGCCGAACGCGAGGCCGTCGTGGGAGAGTCGCGGGACGTGACCGACGTCTTCGAGGACACCGACAGCGGCGTCATCGGCGGTGCGCTGCGTTCGGGCGGATCCGTGACGGCGGTTCTCCTCGAGGGGTTCGACGGTCTCGTCGGCCGCGAGATCGCCCCCGACCGCCGGCTGGGAACCGAACTCTCGGATCACGCCAAGCGCCACGGCGCGGGCGGGATCTTCCACACCGACGAGCTGCCCGCCTACGGCGTCACCGACGAGGAGGTCGCGGACCTGCGGGAAGCCGTCGGCGCCGACCCCGAGGACGCCGTCGCCATCGTCGCCGACGACACCGCGACCGCCGAGTCGGCGATCGAGGCGGTCGCCGAGCGCGCGGCGACCGCCCTCGAGGGCGTCCCCGAGGAGACCCGCGGCGCGAACGACGACGGGACGACGCGGTACCTGCGCCCGCTGCCCGGGGCGGCGCGGATGTACCCCGAGACGGACGTGCCGCCCGTCGAGCCGGATCCGAGCGAGGTGCCCGAGCCCGAACTGCTGACCGAGAAGGTCGAACGCTACCAGGAGGAGTACGACCTCGGCGCGGGGCTGGCCGAGCAGGTGGCCTACGGCCAGCACATGCCGCTGTTCGAGGACGTCGTCGCCGACGGCGTCGATCCGACGCTTACGGCGTCGACCCTCGAGTCGACGCTGACCGAGCTGCGACGGGACGACGTTCCCGTCGAGAACCTCGAGGACGAGCATCTGCGGGGCGTGCTCGAGCTGGTCGAGGACGGCGACCTGCCCAACGAGGGCGTGGGTGATCTGCTCGCGTCGCTCGCCGAGGAGCCCGATCGAACGCCCGAGGAGGCGGCCGAGGAGGAAGGCCTCGGCGGGGCCGACGAGGCGGAGGTCCGCGAGGCCGTCGCCGAGGTCGTCGAGCGCAACGAGGCGCAGGTCGAGGAGGAGGGCATGCAGGCCTTTTCCGGTCTGATGGGCGAGTGCATGGGCGCCCTCCGCGGGAAGGCCGACGGCGACCTCGTCAGTCGGCTGCTACGCGAGGAGATCCAGAAGCGCGCGTAACCCCGCCTTTACCCGCAGACGAACGCCCCGCCGTGATATCGGGCTCGCTCAGTCGACCAGCTCCTCGAGCAGCGTCTCGAGTTCGTAGCTCTGGAGGGCCTCGCGCTCCTCGATCGCCGAGATGACGAACGTCGAGTCGGTGCGGTCGACGCCCTCGAGCTGTTCGAACTCGGCGATCAACCGCTCGACCATCCCGCTCTCGCTGAGGCGGGCGACGACGATGAAGTCGGTCTCCCCCATCGTGAAGTAGACGTTCGTCACCCCCTCGACGGTCAGCAGGCGGTCGGCGAACTCCTCGTAGGAGCCCCGGTAGTCGGCGTGGATCTCGACGATGACGGTGACGTCGAGGCCGAGCTCCTCGAGGTCGATCTCGTAGCGGTCGTTGGCGATGATCCCCTCCTCGCGAAGGTTGTTGAGCCGGTAGTGGATCGTCGACACCGGGATGCCCGTCGCCTCGTGGAGCGCCTCGGGGCTGCCGGTTTCCCGTTCGGCGATCGCTTTCAGCAGGCGCACGTCGCGGTCGTCCATACCTCGAGTTCGGCCGAGAGCGTCATCGGCGTTTCGAATCGTGAACTCGAAGTTGGATCTTTCTCTAATAGTAGCCCTTCATTCCGGGGACCGTTTCGGATCGGGTTCATATGTGTGATCTTGCATCCGATCTCGAGAGCGCTGTTGTAGAAGGGTCTAAGTACGGCGACTGATTTCGAACGTTTCATGATTCGACGCGCGCTCTTTCGGTCCGGATACGGAGATCTGGTGTTGTTCTCGATCCTCGCGCTGTGCTGGGGAACCTCCTTCGTCGCGATCGAGGTGGGTCTCGAGTACGTGCCGCCGCTGTTGTTCGCCGGCCTCCGGTACGGCGTCGCGGGCCTGATCGTCCTCGGGTACGCGGCCGTCGCCACCGATCGGTTCCGTCCCGCCGATCGGACCGAGTGGCTCTCGGTCGGCGTCGCCGGGGTCTTCCTCATCGCGTTCTACCACGCGCTGTTGTACGTCGGCGAGCTGTACGTGCCCGGTGCGATCGCGGCGACGGTCGCCAGCACCGCCCCGATCCTCACCGCCGCGTTCGCCGGCGCCGTCCTCCCGCGGGAGCGACTCGCACCTGCGGGCGTCGTCGGGCTCGTTCTCGGTCTGATCGGCGTCGTCGTCGTCGTCCGCCCCTCGCCGACGGGACTCGAGACCGAACTCCTGCTGGGGGCGGGACTCGTCTTCGGCGCCGCGATCGCGTTCGCGGTCGGAACCGTCCTCGCGCGACCGCTCGACGCCGGCCTCCCGCTCGAGACGCTCCAGGCCTGGGCGATGCTCGTCGGCGCGGCGGTCCTGCTGGTCGGCGCCCCGCTTCGGGGCTGTCTCTTATACACATCT
>NZ_AOIA01000142.1 GCF_000337695.1 Natronococcus jeotgali DSM 18795 | reverse complement strand
CAGAGATGTGTATAAGAGACAGGGCTCCTGCTGGGTCAGGTCGTCGACTCGCTGACGATACTGGGACTGCTGACGATCCTCGCCGGGTTCGCCGCTATCCAGCGGCGCCACCTCGCTCGCGTCGTGGGGGCGCTGCTCGAGCGGGATACCGGTCGGCGGGCGAGCGTCGGTTCTCGCCCCTCGGAAGAGACGACGGAGGCCAGAATCGACGGCGGAACGGCCCGTGAATCCGAGGCGGTCGGGACGGAAACGAGCGCCGACTAGGAACCCCCGGCGCGGCCGACGAGCGCGCTATTTGGTAACGCTCTTCTCGATAAACACTCTCACAAAGGTTTATACGAGATAGCGTCGGCTAGCTCACACGACGGAGGGGGTTCAGTATGAACGCACGATCGCAGACGCTGACGGTGGTTTGTCACGTGCGGGCGCCGTTGCTCCTCGAACCGGTCGATAGCCAGGTCGAGAGCCTACGCGCCTGCGAGGACGAGGGAACGATCGACGAGCTCCTGGTGCGAAGCTGGCCGAAGGCGGTCAGCCGTTCCGAAGAGAGCCCGTACCAGGAGGTCCTCGAGACCTACGAGCGACTCCAGCGGTGGGCCGACCGACGCGGCGTGTCGATCAGCCCGCCGTTTCGAACGCGAACGACGACGTCACAGATCACTGACGAAACGGAGACGGTCCTCGTGACGCCGCTGCTGTGTCTCGAGTACTACCTCGGCGACGAGCTGGTCGGCGTCTACCCGCACTCGAGCGGCGAGGAGACGATCACGACCGAGGACGTGATCGCCCGCATTCGCTGTGCGGACGATCCCGCTTCGGCGGCCGAGGAACTCGCGGCGCTGACGCCCGAACCGGACGGTCCGTCCCCGCCGGGAGCGAAACCGACGGTCGCGACCGAGGACGACGCCACCGGGGGTGTCGAAACCGAGGCGCGGACACGGTCCGCAACGTGTCCCGACTGCGAGGGCCAGCTGATCGACGGTCAGGGTCTGGTCGCCTGCAGAGAGTGTGGCTGGACCGGAACGATCGCCGAAAACGGCGGGTACGGGTCGACGTCTCCGGAAGCGAGCACCGACGCCGATCCCGGTCCCGTTCGATCGGTTCCGCCTCGGTAGCCGCGGTAACGCGTCGTCGCTACGAAGCGACCGCCCGTCCGGCTCAGTCTTCGGCCGGGCGTTCGGTCGCCCGGCGGAGAACGCCGAGCAGCGTGTTCGCCTCGCGCTCGGTCAGGTCGGCGCGGCCGAACACCCGCCGGAGCATCCGCATCGTCTTGTCGCGTTTCTCGTCGGGGTGGTTGAGCTCCTCAAGCAGGGCGCCCCACTGACCGTAGAGCCGATCGAGCGCCGGCTCCGGCGCCCGGGTGCGCTCGAGGTTCGGCAGCTGGGTTTCCGATACGGTGAGCGTTCGCAGTTCGTACAGCGTCACCGTCGCGGCCTGGCCGAGGTTCAACACTGGGTACTCCTCGCTGGCGGGAATCGAACAGATCTCGTCGATCCGCGCCAGCTCCTCGTTGGTGAGCCCGACCCGTTCGCGACCGAAGACCAGCGCCGTCGGCGCCTCGACGGTCGGCAGCCGTTCGGCGAGGTCGGCAGGCGTCGAATAGGGGTAGCGCACGTGGCTGCGGTCGTCCTCGTTCGTGACCGCCGTGCAGCCGATCGTGTGGTAGTTCTCCGCGAGCTCGCCGAAGGAGAGCTCGGTCGCGTTCGGGAGGACGTCCTCCCGGGCGTGACCCGCGTAACCGTAGGCCTCGCCGTCGGGATCCAGCTCCGGGGGATCGACGAGCAGCAGCTCCTCGAACCCGAAGTTCTTCATCGCGCGGGCGATAGTGCCGACGTTGCCGGGCGTCTCGGCGTCGACGACGGCGACCGCGGGCGGCGTTCGGTCGCCCGCCGAACTCGAGTTGCGCCCGTTCGGATCGTCGCGCCGCGTTCGATCCGACGCGTCACTCATGATGCGACGCGGCGTTCGAACGCGCAGTCGTGGGCGCTTCTCGAGGACGGGAGTGCGATCGAGAGCCGCGAGAGCGATTCGGAGAGTCCATACCGCCGGTAGCCGGCGCGATCGCAAAAGTCGACTGGTACGGGCCGGACTGGAAAGCCGACTCCGGTCGAGGGAACCTCCTCGGAGTGTCGTCGCAGGCCGGCCGCCCTCGTGATCGGGACTGCAGTGCCGACAGCCCCTGGAACGAGGAAGGCCGACCGACGAACGGTTGCGATAGGGAGGATAGGTGAGGGAGGGAGAAGGATACTAAGAGTGGTGCTAGCTACAATAGGTGGATAAGGTAGGATAGTTTACATAGATGAGGTAGTTGATGTAGATAGGATGATTCGAATAGGTGGTTGAGGTGATTAATGTAGCTAGACAACTGTACTGCTTACTGCTAGAGATAACTAGATACTAGTAGTACTATAGATAGCTCCCCTGACAGTCAGGAGTAACTCCGTCGCGGAACCCGTCGTTTTCTCGGCGGAAGCCGCTGTCCGCTCGTCTCTCGGTATCGTTCTTCGCTCGCTCGAGCCGTTTTTCCTCGTGAACCGTTCCCCGTTTCGCTCGGTGTCGTTTCGTTCGTGGTTCGATCGGCCGTCCGCGTCGAATCGAGTACTCGAGCGGTCCGGGGGTTCGAGGACACACACCCCCCTCGCGTTTGTAACGCCGTACACGGGTGGGGGGTCTGTTTGGCAACACACCTCCGTCGCGGTTGTAAAATCGGGCCTTCAGGACAGATAATGGGTGAATTTCGGCTCTCAGCTCGACCCCACCCGCCCGTTCGCCGTTACATCCGCGAGGGGGGTGTGTGTCCTCAGCGAATCGGTTGATACGATCCAAACCGCCTCTTCTGACCGCTCTCGATCCCCTAATCGGGCGATTCGGAGTTCGACCGTCGACCGTCGGTCGACGATCCGCGATCGATTCGGCGTTGTTCCTGCCGCACGCGCCCTCGGAGACCGTTACATCCGCGAGGGGGGTCCCCGTCGAACGTTGCCACTCCCAGAGCACCCTCACAAGCGCGAAGGCGGCTGATATCTTGGATCTCGAGAGATCGACGGCGAGAGTGGCGCTAGGGTGCTCTCGCCGGGATCTTACATCCGCGACTGATCTCCACACATTTATTTCGGTTCGGCGGGAAGGAACGGGGTACTGCAATGTCCGCGAACGACGACCGTGATCCGCTCTTCCGATACGACGATCCGATCTTCGCCGACGAGCGACTGCTCGAGATCACGCACCTGCCCGGTCCGGACCGGATCGTCGGTCGCGACGAGCAGATGCAGCGGGTGGCCGACGCGTTGAACCCGGCGATATTCGGGAGCGAACCCAACCACCTCTTCATCTTCGGGAAGACCGGTACCGGGAAGAGCCTCATCTCCCGGTCGGTCGCCAAGCGAGTCATCTCGGAGGCCGAGCGCGACGACGTCACGGTCAACTACGCCTTCATCGACTGCGGCGAACAGAACACCGAGGCCTCGATCGTCAAGACGATCGCCCAGCTGGTCAACGACCCCGAGCAAAGCGGGATCACCGTCCCCGACCGCGGGCTGGGAACGGGCGACTACTACAAGCGGCTCTGGCAGGCCGTCGACCGCTGTACGGACGTCACGATCGTCATCCTCGACGAGATCGATATGCTCGAGGACGACGAGGTGCTCCGAAAGCTCTCGCGGGCGGGCGAGAACCGCCGCATCTCGGACTCGAGTATCGGCATCATCGGCATCTCGAACAAGATCGACTTCCCCGACCACCTCTCCGAGCGGGTCAAGTCGAGTCTCTCGCGGGACGAGCTCGTCTTCTCACCGTACGACGCCAACCAGCTCGTCGAAATCTTAGAGAAGCGCCGCGACGCCTTCCACGACGAGGTGCTCTCGGGCGACGTCATCCCGCTGACGGCGGCGCTGGCCGCCCAGGAGCACGGCGACGCGCGCAAGGCGATCGACATCCTCCGAAACGCGGGCCGGATCGCGAAAAAACAAAACGCCGACCGCGTCACCGCCGACCACGTCCGGGACGCCAAGGAGAAGACCGAGGCCGACCGGTTCAACGAGCTGATCGAGGGCTCGCCCCAGCAGGCGAAGGCGATCCTCTACTCGCTGACGATCCTCACCGAGAACAGCACGGAAAAGGAGTTCCCGACGAAGATCATCTACAACCAGTACAAGGAGGTCGCCCGTCGGCTCGACTTCGACGTCCTCTCGGAGCGTCGAGTACAGGAGATCCTCCAGGAACAGAACTTCCTGAACGTCATCCAGTCCGAACGCGAGGGACGGGGACGGGGACGCGGCGCCCACGCGAAACACCGCCTGCTCGAGAACCCCTCGATCGTCAGGAAGGTCCTGCTGCGGGATTCCCGGCTCGCACCGCTCGAGGCCGACTCGTAGACGGGCGAACCGCACGCCCTCCCGACGACGGGCCGGAGCCGCCTCGATCGTCGTCGTTCGCCGGGATCGCGGTACCTTTCTATCTCGCTTCCTCAGGAGCGGGTATGCACAGCGTCGACGCGGCCGGACTCGGGATCGGCGACGGCTACCCGACCCGGATCATGGGCGTCCTGAACGTCAGCGAGGAGTCGCCGTACGATCCGAGCGTCTACGACGACCCCGACGAAGCCGCCGCCTACGTGGACGAGGAGCTGATCGGCGAGGGCGCCGACATCGTCGACGTCGGCCTCGAGTCGGCGAACAAGCGCTACGAGGTGCTCTCGGCCGAGGAGGAACTCGAGCGACTCCACGTCGCCTGCGAGACGATCGATCGGGTCGAGGGAGAGGCGATCTTCTCGATCGAGACCCGGTACCACGAGGTCGCCGACGCGGCCCTCGAGCGGGGGTTCGACATGGTCAACGACATCTGCGGGTTCGCGGATCCGCGGCTGCCCGCGGTCTGTGAGGCCCACGGCGCCGCCGTCGCGAAGATGGCGAGTCCGCCGGACCTCGAGCGCCCCGGCGCGGTCGAGGAAACCGACTGGGCCGCCCGGAAGTCGCCGGAGTGGGCAGAGCGGTCCGACTACGTCGACCAGGTGTACGAGGCGCTGAAGCAAAACGGCCTCACCGACCGGACGATCGTCGATCCCGCCTTCGGGGGGTGGAGCGAGGCACAGACCCTCGAGGACGACCGGGAGACGTTCCGCCGGCTTCCGGAGTTCCGGGACCTCGAGCGCCCGATCCTGGTCTCGATCAACCGGAAGAACTTCCTCGGGGAACTCGTCGGCCGGGAGACCGAGGATCGGCTTCCCGCGAGCCTGGCGGGGACCGCGATGGCGATCGAACGCGGCGCGGACGTCGTCCGGACCCACGACGTCGCCGAGACGCGGGACGCGTCCGTGATCGCCGACGCGTTCGACGAGCGAAGCGAGTGACCGAACCGGCGGACTCGAGAGCCCGGATCCGGGGCGCCATCGATCGGAACTCGGTCGTCTCGATTCGTTCCGGCGCGAAGATCGTTCCGTCTCGTCGCCTCCGGTTCTCTCACTCGAACTGGTAAGTCAAGAGAAAGCTTATGTCGGAGGCTCCGAAAGGACGTGATGGACGCCGGGCGGTCTCCCGGGTAGGGGTACTTTGGAGGCGACGCCCGGCCCACAACACGGCATTATTGTGGCGTTACGTCGACCAGTTGCGACGCCGAGAGGCCGGGGTCGCGCGAACGACTTCTCGCCGAACCGACCGGTCACCCGGTCGCCGAACGCACAGTCGCGAACGCACCAGACACATACCCCGCCGGTGCGGAAGAAACGTATGGAGTTCGACGAGTGGGAACCGGTCTACGACGCGATCCGTCGGGACTTCGGCTACGATCGACGCGGCGACGAGCGCGGCCGGGACGTCCTCGCGGAACTGACGGGACCGTTCGACCTCGAGCGCCTCGACGCCGCCGCCGGCGCGACGGTCGCCGTCGTCGGCGCCGGCCCGACGCTGGCGGACGAACTCGAGGTCGCCCGCGAGGCCGACGTCGTCTTCGCGGCCTCGACAGCCGCCGACGCGCTTCTCGAGGCGGGCGTCGGCGTCGACTGCATGGTCACCGACCTCGACAAGAACCCCGACACCGTCCGTCGACTGACCCGGCGAGGAACCCCGGTTGCGGTCCACGCTCACGGGGACAATATTCCGCGCCTCCGGAGCGTCGTCCCCGACTGCCGCGGTGAGTGGCTCCTGCCGACGACCCAGGTCGCGCCCCGCGGACCCGTTCGGAACGTCGGCGGCTTCACCGACGGCGACCGGGCGGCCTTCCTCGCAGACCACCTCGGGGCCGCCCGGCTCTCGTTCGCAGGCTGGACGTTCGACGATCCGTCGGTCGGGCCGACGAAAGCGCGCAAGCTCGAGTGGGCCGAACGGCTGCTGTACTGGCTCGAACGGCGCCGCGACGAGCGGTTCGCGGTCCTCGACGGTCGGCGGGCGGCGCTCGAGACGTCGTCGCTGCCGATCGAGTGAGGTCGTCGGTCCGGGGCTGCATCTCGGACTCTCCCGGCGGTCGATACCGCGCTCCGGCGGATCGGACTCGCGTATCAGAAATCCTTATTACGATTCGAGTCGAACGTCCGTTCAGATCGAGGTCGTCCGACACGTTTCGCTCGGCCGACCGGAATCGGGGGCCGTCGTCGAATTCGATTCGTCTCTCTCCACCCAATTTTGAGCTGCTGTTTAGTCGACAAGAAAGCTTATACCGAGATACACAACTTATGGAATTATGTCATCCGACACTTCGGTGCAGAACGACGCTTCCGGTGGTCGACGGGATCGGCTCCCGAATCTGGTGACGATCGTCGGTCGCGGCGTCCCGTCGAGCTTCGAGATCGCGGTCGACGGCGACCTCGAGATGGTCGCGGACGATCCCGTCGCGGAGGGAACGGTCGTCTCCGGCGGCGCCGCGGAGGGGACGATCGAGGTCGGCGTCCAGCGGTTTCGGTTCTCCGGCCAGATGGCGAACGTTCACGTCGTCGACTGGAACGGCGTCGAGATGCCCAATTCGGCCCACACCCCGGAGGTACACGTCGACTACGGCGCGTCGACGCGCTGACCGTCTCGGCGGCCGATGCCCGCTCTCTCACCGCTGCATCGAGGGGTTCTTCGGTTCGACTTTCGGAATCGGCTTCCTTTCGGCGTCCGTCCGTTCTTCGCCGCCGCGTACGATTCTCCGACCTCCCGAGGCGGTGGTCGAGGCGTTCGAACGAGCCTCCGTCGGGGTGTAACCGACCCGTACCGCAGTGTTGTCAGAAACCGACACGGAGCAGCATTCTTATCGACGGGTGGCTGGTACCGCCCGTATGGCCGCTCCGAGCGAGACGCCGACGCCGGACCCGGACGGGGATCGTCCGTCGAGGGCGATCATCGCGGCGATCGCCCGCCACGAGGGCGTCGACGTGACGGCCGTCGAACCGCCGGCGTACGAACCGCTGTACAGCGTCGTGGATCCCGCAGCGCTCGACGAGATCTTCCGGGGGGACACGCCGACCACGACGCTCGTCACCCTCGAGTACGCCGGCTACGAGATCGCCGTCTCCGACGACGGACGGGTCGAGGCGACCGATCCGTCGACCGGCGAGACGGTCACGCGTCGGTTTCGCGGGTGACCGCCCGCTACTCGTCGATCGCGACCGTTCCGCCGGTCTCGCTCGAGCGGTAGATGCCGTCGATCACCCGCTGGACCGTAAGCGCCTGCCGGACGCTCTCGTCGCCGACGTCGCCGGCCGCGATCGAATCGAAGAACGTTCGCTGTTCCTCGGTGTGGGTGTCGTTCTGTCGGGTCTCGATCGACGTGTCCTCGAGGTGGTCCGGGCCGGCCGCGCTCGCGGAGTGGATCGAGAGGTCGCCGTCGAGGAGGTCGAACACCGCCGCCGACCCGGTCCCGCGGACGACGAACTCGTTGTTCACCGGGCGGTTGGTCGCCCAGGCGACCTCGAGGGAGATCGTGCGATCGTCCGCGGTCCGGATGAACGCGCTCGCGGAGTCGTCGACGTCGAATCCGGCGGGTCCGGCGTCGTCGCCCCACATCTCGAGGTAGGCGTACTCCTCCTGGGAACCGAACTCGCCGCGGGCGACCCCAGTTACCTCCGCGACGGTCGGGTACCCCAGCAGGTAGAGCGCGAGGTCGATGGCGTGAACGCCGAGGTCGATGAGCGCCCCGCCGCCGGCGATCTGGCGGCGGGTGAACCACGACCCCCGACCCGGGATCCCCCGCCGACGGACGTAGTTCGCCTCGACGTGGGAGACGTCGCCGAGCTCGCCCCGCTCGATCCGGTTTTTGACGATCCGAACCGTGTTCGCGAACCGGTTGTTGAACCCGACCGTCCCGAGGCTGTCGCTGTCGGCCGCGGCGGCGGCGATCCGCTCGGCGCTCTCGAGGGAGTGGGCCAGCGGTTTCTCGAGGAGCACGTGCAGGTCGCGCTCGAAGGCGTCGACCGCGTACTCCTCGTGGTACTTGTTCGGCGTCGTGATGATGACCGCGTCGACATCGTCGTACAGCTCGCGGTAGTCGTCGTAGACGTCCACGTCGTAGCGCCCGGCGAACCGGGCCCGCGCGTCGGTCGCGACGTCCATACCGCCGACAAGGGGCACGTCGAGTTCGAGGAGCCGCTCGGCGTGGTAGCGGCCGATGTTTCCGAGCCCGACGATGCCGGTTCTGATGTCGCCTCGTGCTGTCGTCATGTCGTCCGTTGGGGGGTGTGGTGGTTCGCCATGGCGGTTCGAATCGGGGTTCGATCGGAGCTTCGTCGTCGGTTTCCTTTGTTCCGTCGCTCGTTCACCGACGCGTTTTCGCACGCGGGGTTCGCTTTCCGTGCCTACTGATAGCTCGCCTCAATGTAGGTGAAGGTATCGGCCAGCGATCGTCGGCCGATCGTCTCGAGGGCGCGGCAATCAGTCCTCGGCTTCGGTCGGGGCCGTCCCCGGATCCGATCCCGAGCGTCCGGCGATCCCGTGGACGAGCGCGTCGCCGCTTTCGGCGTCGAACAGGTGGGTCTTCGACCCGTCGAGCGTGACCTCGACGGCGTCCCCTTCCCGGAGGTCGGTGTCCGGCGAGACGCTCATCAACAGCTGATCCTGCGACGCCATCGGGTCCTCTTCCATCGAGCCCTCGGACTCCTCGTCGAGCAGGAGGTAGACGAAAATCTCGTCGCCCATCGGCTCGAGGACGTCCGTCGTCGCCTCGATCGTTCCGATCCGGCGGGCGGAACCGTCGGCGTCGGCGACGAGGTGAACGTCCTCGGGTCGAACGCCAAGCGTCACCTCGTCGCCGACACCGACCTCGGGAACGCCCGCGGGATCGAACTCGAGGTCGAAGTTCTCCGTCTCGAGGCCGCCGGCGACGACCGTCCCCCGGACGAAGTTCATCGACGGCGAGCCGATGAAGCCGGCGACGAACAGGTTCGCGGGCTCGTTGTAACAGGTAAGCGGCGGGTCGATCTGCTGGAGCCGGCCCGCGTCGATGACGGCGATCCGGTCGGACATCGTCATCGCCTCGGCCTGGTCGTGGGTGACGTAGATGATCGTCGTGTCCAGTTGCTTGTGCAGACGCTGGAGTTCGGTCCGCATGTGGACCCGCAGTTTCGCGTCTAAGTTCGCCAGCGGCTCGTCCATCAGGAAGACGTCGGGGTTGCGGACGATCGCGCGGGCGATCGCGACCCGCTGGCGCTGGCCGCCGGACATCTCGTCGGGCATCCGATCGAGCATCCCCTCGAGCTGGACGATCTCGGCGGCCTCCTCGACGCGGCGTTCGATCTCCTCGTCGTCGAACGTCCGCAAGCGGAGGCCGAACGAGACGTTCTCGAAGACGTCCATGTGGGGAAACAGCGCGATGTTCTGAAAGACCATCGCGATGCCCCGATCCTTCGGCGCGAGGTTCGTAACGTCGGTCTCGCCGATGTAGACCGTCCCCTCCGAGGGGCGGGTCAGCCCCGCGATCGTCTCCATCGTCGTCGACTTCCCGCAGCCGGAGGGGCCGACGAGACAGACGAACTCCCCGTCCTCGATCTCTACGTTCATGTCGTCGACCGCGACGACGTCGTCGTACCGTTTCGTGACGTGTTCGAGTCGTACTCGTGCCATGGGTTACTCCTTGAGCGCTCCCGCGGTGAGCCCGCTGACGATCTTTTCCTGTGCCACCACGACCAGAATCGCGACGGGGATCACCCCGAGGATGCTCGCGGCGGCCATGAGGTGGTACATCACCTCGTACTGGCCCTGGTAGGCGAGGATCCCCTCGAGGATCGGCGCCCAGTTCTGGGGCTGCCCGTCGGTCATCAGAAACGAGAAGAAGAACTCGTTGTAGACCGCGATGAACGTCAACACGCCGGCGGTCGCGACGCCGGGCGCCGACAGCGGGATGATGACCCGAAAGAGCGCGCCCAGACGGGTCGTCCCCTCGACGCGGGCGGCGTCCTCGAGCCCGTCGGGGATCTGGGCGTAGAAGGTCGTCAGGATGAAAATCGACAGCGGCATGAAGATCGCCGACAGCGGCGTCACCAACGCGCCCGGCGTGTTGTAGAGGGTGCCGTCGCCGGTGATCGGCTCGAGGGCCGCGAACTGCGTGTTGAAGAGGTCGTTCAGCGGGATGAAAAACGCCGCCGGCGGGAAAAAGGAGATGACCAACACGAGCAACATCAGCGGGGTCCGCCCGGGGAACTCGAGGCGGCCGAAGGCGTAGCCCGCCAGGCTGCCGACGACGAGGACGACGATCGTCGATCCCAGCGCGATCACGAAGCTGTTGAACATGTACCAGTGAAACGGGATGACCTCGAAGACCTCGACGAACGCTCCGGGGTTGAACCCGTTTGGCGTAAAGAGGATGTTCTGGAGCTGTCCCTCCGGCGTCAGCGCGACCATGAGCAGCCAGTAGAACGGGAACAGCGTCGTCACGAGGAAGAAGATCGCGGCGACGTAGAACATCGCCCGGTAGACCCGCTCGGGACGGGAGATGGAGTCGGCGACCCACCGCTGAAACGGACCGCGGTCGAGGTCGGCCTCCCGGCCGTCCGCGATGGCGTCGCCGCCGTCCGACCGCAGCCCGTCGGCTCCGACCCGTCGGCTCGCGCGGCGGTTCGGGGCCGGTTCGCGTCGACCGCCGTCGCGGTCGTCGGTCATCGGACCTCACCTCCCTCGGCGTCGCGAAAGAGGACGACGTACAGCGAGATTATCACGCCGATCACCAGCGCGGTCGCGAACGCGACGGCCGCCGCGGTCGCGTAGATCCGCGTGCCGCCGAACATCGCCTCGACGACCAGGCAGGTCAGCGACGGCACGGTCGTACAGCCGGCGGTCGACTCGATCAGCCCGAAGACTCGCATCGCGTCCATCGTGCGAAACAGCATCGCGACCAACAGCGCCGGCATCACGAGCGGGAGCGTGATCAGCTTGAACCGCTGCCAGGGCGTCGCCCCGGCGACGCGCGCGACGTCGTACAGGCTGCGGTCGACGCTCTGGAGTCCCGCCAGGATCAACAGCGCCATGAACGCCGAGGACTTCCAGATGTCGGCCACGAGGATGATGATGAACGCGTCGCGGCTGTTGGCTAGCGGGGCGGCGCCGAACACGCCGAGCCACTGCATGAGATCGGTCCCGAACCCGACCTCCGGCTGGAAGATCAGGAAGAAGATCATCCCCTGGATGACGATCGGCACCGCCCACGGGAGGATGATCGCCACGCGGACCCACCGACGGCCACGGAAGTCCTGATCTAACACGTACGCCTGTCCGAACCCGATCACCGTCTCGACGGTGACGCTGACGACCGCGAACGCCACGGTGACGAACAGCGCCTGCTGGAAGAACGGGACCCCGAGCTCGACGAACGGGAACGACGACGTCAGCGAGACGTCGAGGAACTGCCTGGCCAGGCGCGCGTTCCCGGTGGCGATGTCGACGTAGTTCTCGAGCCCGACGAACCCGCCCAGCGGGTCCATACCCCGCGTCTCGTCGGCCCGAAGCGACGTGACGAACGTCCGGAGCAGCGGGTAGAACGCGACCAGCGCCAGCAGTGCGAACGCCGGCAGGAGCAACAGGTAGGCGTAGGCCGCCTCGCTCAGGTTCTCCATTCGATTGACGAGCGCGTTGCCGGTCCGCTCGCGCTCGCGGGTCGGTTCGGTCTCGCCGATCGTCGTCCCGCCGTCGGGGTTCGGATCAGTCGTCACTCTCGGACACCTCCGCCTCGCTCCGCTCGAGTCGGTCGGCGAGATCGCTCATCGCCGTTTCGGGCGGTTTCGCTCCTCGGTAGGCCGCGTTGAGCTCCTGGTAGATCAGCGCCGACTGCTCGGGCCAGAGGTCGGTCACCGGTCGCGGAACGGCGTTCTCGCCGGCCGCCCGGAGCTGTTCCGTGTACCGCGCCGACGGGCCGATCTCGTCGGGGTCGGCCTCCTCGATCAGGTCGACGTTCGGCGGCAGGAACCCCCCCAGCTCGAAGATCGTCAGCTGGACGTCCTCGCTGGTGAACGCCTCGAGGACCTGCAGGGCCTCCGCTCGGCGCTCGGTGTGGGGGCTGACGGTGAGGTTCCACCCGCCGAGAGCCGCGCTCGTGCCGCCGACCCCCTCGAACTCGGACTCCCCCTCCGGGACGCCGTAGGGGTGGGTCATCACGCCGAGATCCTCGCCGAAGGCGTCCTCGGCGCCGGTTTCGGCGATCGCGAACGGCCAGTTGCGGTTGGCGACGGCGTTCCCGTCCACGAAGGGGTTGAGCGACTCCTGTTCGGTCCACTGGACGATCGCGGCGGGGCTGATTCCGGGGTAGCCCTCGAGTCCGTCGGGGTCGTCACCGTCGACGAACGCGCGCATCATTCGTACCGCGTCGATCGTGCGCTCGTCGTCGACGGTGATCGGGCGGTCGCCGGCCGTAAACAGGTTCTCGGTGCCGCCGAAATACGCGCCGCCCCACGAACTCATCACCTCGTTGAACGAACAGCAGGCCAGCCCCTCGTAGGCGGCCCCCTGCGTGGTGAACCCGTAGTCGACGTCGCCGCCGTCCATCGCGTCGCCGACGGCGTTCGCGAACTCCTCCCAGGCGGGTGGATCGGTCCCCCAGCCGCCGGTGTCGTAGCCCGCGTCCTCGATCAGGTCCCGTCGGTACAGCACCAGTCCGAAGTCCGGAAACAGCGGGACGCCGTGGACGTCGTCGGTCTCCGGGTGGCGGGCCGTCTCGACGATCGCGTCGAGGTACTCTTCCTCGACGCGGCCGAGGGCCTCGTCTCCGAGGTGGTCGCTCAGGTTGACCGTCTGTTCGCGAAGGATAAACGGGATCGTCCACCCGCTGTCCATCATGTGGATATCAGGGGGCGCGCGACCCGCCTGGAGCGCCGACTGTGCGCTTTGCATCCGCTGTGCGGAGTCGCTGACGACGGTCTGGATCTCGACGCGGACGTCCTCGTCGAGGCCGGCGTCCCACAGGGCTCGTTGAATCGAGGGTTCGTCGCCGTCCCCGTGCATGAGGCTCTCGATGTCGGTCGCCGCCGTCATCACGACGGTCCCCCCTTGCCCACCGCGGCCGAGACAGCCGGCGACGGCGACCGAGCCGACCGACGCCGACGCCGCTCCCAGGAACGCTCGCCGGGCGACGCCCGAGCGGGACGATCGATACCGCCGAATGCTATCACCCCCCATTCAGTTCACCGAAACGGGAATCGGGGACTTAATTATTTCCTGGTAAATCTATAAAATAAGGTGATCGTCGTCGATCGCGGAGCGTCGACCCCGGTCGCTTCGACGGGGCGACCCTCGAGTTCGGGTACGGCGACGCTCCGCCGCGAGGCCGAACCGCGCCCCGGGTGCCCTCGAGCGCGGAAGCGAAAGCCAACAGTCCGGTAACTGTCCGTTACCCGCCCCGCCGGGTCCGCGTCGGCGCTAGTCGTCGAACTCCGGGGGCTCCCGGCGTCCGATGTGGATCTCGTGGGCCTCGACGTCTTCGAGCGCGGCGACCCGTCCGCCGACCGTCACTTCGGTTCCGTCCTCGTTCTCGAGGGTGATCGCGGCGACCTCCTCGCTGACCTCGAAGGAGACGTCGATGATCTGGCCGCGGACGATCCGCTGGCCGCCGACTTCGACGTCCCGCCCGACGATCGTCGCGTAGAACTCTCCGCCCTCCTCGATGATGTCTTTCACGCAGCGCCGGATCGAGGCGTACTTGCGCGGGTAGTCGCGGGGATCGGTATCCTCGCCTAAGGTCTCCTCGGCGGTCGTCCAGAGCACGGTGCCGAAAAAGCCCGAGACCAGAAAGCCCAGCGCCGACCGGTTGAATATCACGCCGTAGCGGTCCTTGTCATCCCGTAGCGCGCCCTGGGTCGCGTAGATGGAGTAGTTGCCGTCGGCGACGGCTAGCACCGGCGTCGTGATCCCGCGACGGGCCCGCGTCGTCGTCGCGATCGCGGTGTAGTCGAAGTCGTCGGGAGCGGGCGCCTCGGCGGCCGGCGTCACGATCAGGTCGATGCTGACCCCGCGCTCGAGGGCGGCCGCGAGTTCGTCCTCGAATCGCACGAGTAGATCCGGCGTCAGCGACAGCGAGAGCTCGTACTCGGCGTCGGTGACGATCTCCTCGAGGTAGCGCAGGATCGTCGAGCGGGATTTCACCAGCGAGACGGCCTCCGTGTCGCGGGCCGGCGCGGTGTAGCGGGCCTCGAGTTCGTCGATCATCTGCTCGAGGGAGTGTTGGACCTCGTCGAAGGCGTCGGCCGGATCGATCGCGACCACCTTCATCGGGCGGGACTCGCGCAGTTCGACCAGCCCCCGATCGCTCAGGCTGCGGACGGTGTCGTAGACGCGGGGCTGGGGAATTTCGGTGCGATCCGCGATCTCGCTGGCGGTCAGCTGTCCCTGCTCGAGGACGGTCAGGTAGGCGTCGATCTCGTACTCGCCGAGGTTGAACCGATCCCCGACTCGCTCGACGGTCGAGCGAAGCTCGTCTGGTGCCATACTCGGTCGCAGGATTCGGACGGGTAAATGATTTATTACAACGCGAGTACTACCGGGTTCGGAAATCGAGTCCCCGATCGACGACGTCGGTCAGAACCCTTAACCAAGCCGACGGTGAGTGTGATGGCATGCTGGAGGTCGCGCCGATCCCGGAGGACGAGGTCCTCGAGCGGACCAACGAGGTATTCCCCGGATCGGTCCCCGGTATCGTCGGCCAGCTCCTCCTCGCGGCGGTCGTGCTGGTCGTCGGCTGGTACCTCTCGAAGCTCGTCGTCCGCCTGACGGGCCGGACCGTCGCACGCCGGATCAAGCGACCAAGCGTCACGCGAACGGTCCTACGGGGCGTCAGGTTCTCCGTTCTGCTGGTGACGGTCGTCGTCGCCGCCGGCATCCTCGGCGTCGGCGACACGCAGATCCTCCTCTCGGTGACCGTCATCTCCGCCATCGTCGCGGTCGTGCTCGCACCGCTGGTCGGGAGCTTCGTCAACGGCCTGTTCGTCCTCAACGACAGACCGTACGAGATCGGCGACATGATCGAGATCGCCGACGAGGGACACGTCGGTTTCGTCGAGGACATCACGATCAGGTACACGAAGGTCTTCACCCTTCAGAACACGTTCATCGTCATCCCGAACTCCGAGATCCAGCAGCGGGACGTGATCAACTACTCGGCGGAGGACGAGCGAACGCGGCTCTCGCTGGAGTTCGAGATCACCTACGAGAGCGACCTCGAGGCCGCGCGCAACCTCGCCGAGCGGGGGGCCCGATCGGTCGACGTCGTTATCACCGGCGGACCGGATATTCGGATCGGCAGTGCGCGCTACGCGGCCGCCCCCCTCTGTAACGTCCGCGAGTACGCGGACAACGGCATCCTGCTGGAGCTGTTCTTCTGGGTCCAACACCCGTACAAACAGGCGGTCGCCCGATCGGAGGTACGGGCGGCGATCCGCGCACGCTTCGCCGACGCCGACGTCGAGTTCGCCTACCCCCACCGCCACCACGTCTTCGACGGCGACAGCGGCACCGCGAGGGTGGCCCTCGACGACTCGCAGCCGAGCCGTCCGGATATCGGTCGCTCCGTCAATGCGGACGGAGACGGCGCCGACCCCGATCGGTAGCCGTCACTTCGCGGGAGCTCCCTCGACGGTGATGACCTCACAATCGAGGTGTTGGCGGAGGTAGCCGTCGATGTCGGGGTTGTTGGTGAACCGACGGAAGAGGCGTCGCAGCCGGCTCGCCTGTTTGGTCCCGATGACGACGGCGTCGGCGTCCTCGGCAGCGACCTCGTCCAGGATGCTCTCCTCGACGAGAAACCCCGATCGGACGACGTACCGAGCGTTCTCCAGCGGTCCGAACGTCGATTCGACGGCCTCCTTGAGGTCGATGCGGTTCACTTTCTTCCCGTTCTGATAGAGGTCGACGTGCAGGATCGTTAGCGCCGCCTCGCGCTCCCGGGCGACCTCGATCGCCCGCTCGAGGGTTCGTCTGGAGTGTTTCGTGAGCGGATACCGGACGGGGACCACAACCAGCGTCATCGGCGAATCAAACGGTACCCGCCCGGGTAAACCTTTCAGTCGGGACTGTTCCGATTGGGAACCTATCCCGCGGCAGGAACACACACCCAGGGGTCCGGAGAGACAGTCCTTTACTCGGAGCACCGCTACCGGGTGGTATGGAAACGAGGTCGACCGCCGACGGCGACACCGTTTACGTCTCGCAGACGGACGGCGACAGGGGATCCAAGGGACCGTTTCTCGTCGCCTACGAGTCGCCCGAAGCCCAGCGACGGTACGGCTGGTTCTGTACCAACTGCGAGAGCTTCGACAACGCGATGGACTCGATGGGACGGATCCAGTGCAACCGGTGTGGCAACTTCCGCAAGCCCACCGAGTGGGACGCCGCTCACGAGTGATCGCGCCCCCGCCCGCGCCGCGCTCGAGGGCGTAGCGGCGTCGTACCGTCACGGTACCGACAGCGTACCGCCACCTGCGCGGGTCACGGGCTCGCACTCGTCGTCCGATTCTCCGGATTCGTTCGCGGTTGTCCGTCGATACCCCGGATGCAAGTGCCAGACCAAGACTTATGTGGGTTGGTCGCATACTACGCGTTGAATGGGACCTGTTAACATGCGTCTCGTCGAACAGGCCAAGTCGATTTTCGCCGACCTCGGGTACACCGTCGAAGGCGCCGGCCCCGAGTTCCGCGCCGAACGAAAGTGGAAGGTCGTCCACGTCAGTCCGGTCGTCGAACCCGGCGAGCTCCCGTCGGCTCCCGGTCAGTTCCACTGTTTCGTCGCCCGCCCGGACGACGCCGACGCGCTCGAGCGCGAACTCGAGCGCACGAACCCCAGCTACGAGTGGGCGATCATCGTCGTCGACGGCGACGACTATCAGGTCGAACGCGTTCCGCCCGGACCGCGGGCCTCCGCCTGACTCCCCGCAGTCTCCGTCAATCCAGGTTTTCCCGCACCGCCGTCACGCCCGCACCGGGATCGACGTCGGCGCCCATCGACTCGAGCACGTCGCCCAGCGCCGTCACGGTGTAGACCACGTTCTGCGGGCGCGCCGAGTAGCCCATACAGCCGATCCGGAAGATCTCGCCGTCCAGATCGCCGAGTCCGCCTGCGACCTCGAGGTCGTAGCGCTCGAGTAACGCGTCACAGACCGCGCCGTCGTCGATCCCCTCGGGGACGCGGACGGCGTTCAGGCTCGGCAGCCAGTACTCCTCGGGGGCGTTCATCTCCAGGCCCATCCCCTCGACGCCGGCTTTGAGCGCGCCGGCCAGCCGCTCGTGGCGGGCCCAGCGCTGTTCGATGCCCTCTTCGGCGACCAGCCGCAGCGCCTCCCGCAGCGCGTAGACGTTCGTGACGGGCGCGGTGTGGTGGTACGCGCGCTCGTCGCCCCAGTAGCCCTCGAGCAGGGACAGGTCGAGGTACCACGACCGGGGCGCCTCCTCGCGGGCGAGGACCTTCTCCATCGCCTCGTCGGAGAGGGTCAGCGGGCTCGCGCCCGGCGGACAGGAGAGACACTTCTGGGGTCCCGAGTAGGCGACGTCGACGTCCCACTCGTCGACCCGCAGCTCCACCCCGCCCAGCGAGGTGACGGTGTCGGCGATCACCAAGGCGTCGTGGTCGTGGGCCGCCGCGGTGAGCTCCGCGACGTCGGGCTGGAGGACGCCCGTGCTGGTCTCGGCGTGCACGAACCCGAAGACGTCCGGGTCGTGCTCGGCCAGGACGTCGGCCACGTCGTCCGGATCCAGCGGTTCGCCCCACGGCGCCGATACCTCGACGACGTCGCCGCCGGCGCGGCGGGCCATCGAGGCCATCCGTCCGCCGAAGTAGCCGTTGGTCGGTACCAGCATCGTGTCGCCGGGCTCGACGACGTTACCGATCGCCGCCTCCATCGCGGCCGATCCGGTTCCCGAAACCGGGATCGTCCACCGGTTGTCGGTCCGGAAGGTGTACCGCAACAACTCCTGGACCTCGTCCATGATCTCGACGAACGAGGGATCGAGGTGGCCGACCAGCGGCGTGCTCATCGCCCGCAGCACCCGCGGGTTCACGTCGCTCGGTCCGGGGCCCATCAGCGTGCGGTCCGGGGGCGTCAGCTCGCCGATCGACGGCGCTCGATCCGCCTCGTTCGAGGGTTCCTGACTCATCGTCGTGTGCTCGAGCGCGATCGGAAAAAGAGCTACCGACATCGACGGGCGGCGGTCGGCGCGGCCCCCTCGGCACCGATCCCGCGGAGAGACGACCGTTACCACCCTCGTCGGGGGAGGCGTACCGCTTAATACTCTCGGCTTCCTACCGGATCTCCCCGTGTTCCTCGGTCATGCCCTGTTCGCGTTCGCCGTCGCCGCGCTGGTCGCGCAGCGACGCGGCTGGACCGCTCGCGGCGCCCTGACCGTCGGCGCCGTCGCCGGCGCGTTCGCCGCCCTTCCGGATGTCGACGTCGCCTACGCGCTCGTCGGACTCGCCGAGTGGCAGGTCGCGGACGGAGCCCTCGGCGCATCGACGGCGTTCTGGGACGCGAGCCGAGCCGTCCACCGGTCGGTGACCCACTCGGTCGTCGTCGGCGCGGTCGCGGCTCCGGCGTTCGGCCTGCTCGCGGTGCGGAGATCGGACCGCGCTCGAGCCGCCCGCGCGTCCGGCGGACTCCTGCTGACCGGACTGGTCGCGCTCGCGCTCGTCGCGGACGGGACGCTGGCCGCGTTCGTCACGGCGCTGTTCGCGGTCGGCGGAGCGCTCGTGGTCGGGACGGCCGTCCGACTGACCCCCCTCTCGCCAGCGACGATCTTCCTGGCCGCGCTCTGGGGGCTGTGGTCGCATCCGTGGGGCGACCTCGTCACGGGTTCGCCGCCCGACTGGGCGTTCCCCTTCGAATCCCCGCTGTTCGCGTCCCGGGTCGTCCTCCACTCCGATCCGACCGTCCACCTGCTCGCCGCCTTCGCGATCGAACTCGCCGCCGTCTGGCTCGCGGCCGTCGCGGTCTGCCGGCTCACCGATCGATCGCTCGCCGCGGCCGTCAACCGACGGGCGGCGGTCGGCGCGACCTACGGCGTCGCCGCCCTCGCGGTGACGCCGCCGACTCTCGAGCTCTCGTACCACTTCGTCTTCTCGATCCTCGGCGTTGGACTCCTTTGTGGCGCGGTTCGGACCGTCCCCTCGCCGACGCTCGGACTCCCCTCGCGGACGCCGTCGGCGACGGTCCTGCTCGAGACCGGCCTCACGGCGCTGGCGGCGGTAACGATCGCGCTCGCGACCTATGCGGCGGTCTACCTGCTGGCGGTCACGCCGACCTGAGACGGTCCCTGACGTACGCGACGGCCGTGACGCACCCTTTTTGTGGTACCGTTCGGTACGGACGGCCGTGTCCCAAACCTCACTCGAAACGCTGCTCGGGGACGGACGGACCAACGCCGCAATCTCGTGGCTGCTGGTCGTCGCCATCGCGGGTATCGGGCTCGGTGCGCTGGTCACCGGCGGGATCCTCTGGGCCACCTTCGCGGTCGTCCTCCTCGCTTTCGCGTTGCTTCCGCCGCTCTCCCGGCGATCGCCGCTCGTCATGCTCCCCTGGGAAGTCCTGTTGCTGGCGGCGCTGCCGGTGTTCGGCGCCGCCTTCGGCGCCGACCGACTGTCGGGCCACGTCACCTCGTACCTCTCGGTCGCGGCCATCGCGCTCGTTCTCGCCGTCGAGTTGCAGGCGTTTACGTCGGTGCGGATGACTCCCGGGTTCGCGGTCGTCTTCGTCGCCGTCGCCACGATGGCCGCCGCGGCCCTCTGGGCGCTCTTCCGGTGGACCGCCGACGGCGTGCTCGGGGTCCCGTTCACCGCCGATCACGACGACGTGATGTGGGAGTTCGTCTACTCCGCCGTCAGCGGCCTCGGCGCCGGCGCCGTCTTCGAGCTCTACTTCAGGCGACTCGGCGGTCTCGAGCGGAGCCGTCGCGCGCCCGGGGGGAGCGACGATGCGTAACCTCAGGGCCTTGCTCCCCTCCGAGCAGCGCCAGCGCCAGCTCACCTACCTCATGGAGATCGGGCTGATCGGGATGCTGTTTATCGGCATCGATCGGGGAAACGGCGGGATCGTCATCAACACTGTCGTGGCCCTGCTCGTCACCCAGCTTCCGGCGGTCCTCGAGCGCGACTACGGTATTCCGATGGACGCCCGACTGACGCTGTGGATCACCAGCGCGGTGTTTCTTCACGCCTTCGGCACCGTCGGCCTGCCGGGCAGCACCGCGACGTTTTACTCGCAGGTCTGGTGGTGGGACCACGTCACCCACGCGCTGTCGGCGTCGGTGGTCGCCGCCGTCGGCTACACCACCGTCCGGGCCGTCCACGAACACGCCGAGGGGATTCACATTCCTCGCCGATTCGCCGCCGTCTTCATCCTGCTTTTCGTCCTCGCCTTCGGCGTCCTCTGGGAGGTCCTCGAGTTCGCGATCGCACTCGCCGCTGCCGCGCTCGGCGTCGAGGCCGTCCTCACGCAGTACGGCCTCCAGGACACGATGCTCGATCTCGTGTTCAACTCGATCGGAGGACTGCTGGTCGCGCTCTGGGGCGGCGCCTACCTCGCGGGCGCCTCCAGCGCGCTTCGGGACCTCCTCGATCACCGGGACGGCTGAACGAGCCGCGCTTCGAACCGCACGCCGGCCTTCCATCGCTGCACGCAACTTTACGTCGCCCCGCGGTGTAGGGACTCGAGCGATGGTCTTCAAGAAAATCACGCTGATCGGAACGAGCACGGAGAGCTTCGACGCCGCCGCGGACGACGCGATCGACCGCGCGGAGAACACGCTCCAGAACGTCTACTGGGTCGAGGTCGACGAGCTCGGCGTCGAGATCGCGAACGCCGAGAATCGGGAGTACCAGGCCGAAGTAACCGTCGCGTTCGAACTCGAGGAGTAGCGGGTTCGCTCGCGACCGCGAGACCGCGGCTACGTCCGGAAGGACTCCCCGCAGCCGCACTCGCTGACGACGTTCGGGTTCTCGACGTGGAACCCCTCGGCCTGCAGTCCGCTCTCGTAGTCGAGGACGCTGCCCTCGATGTACTTCAGGCTCGCCGGATCGACGAACACCCGCAGCTCGTGGTGTTCGTAGATCGTATCGTCCTCGTCGGGTGCGTCGTCGAATCGCATCCCGTAGGACAGCCCCGCGCAGCCGCCCTGCTGGACGAACAGCCGCAGTCCGGCTTCGCTCGAGTCGAGCCCCTCGCTGTCGAGCAGCGAGAGCGCCTGTTCGGCCGCCGACTCGGTTACCTCGATCTCCGGACGCGTCTCCGCGGTTGCGCCGTCCGCGCTGTCGGTGCTCATACCCGTTCTTCCCGCGCGACGGTGTTAACCTTGACGCTGAACTCGCCGCCTCCGATACCCGAAACGCACGGCTCCCTGGTCCTCTCGCGATCGCCGATATCTCGCGTTACACGCGCGGGCGCTGTTGAACCGATCGATAGTACGTCCCGAACAGTCGTTCGTCGTTCGCCGACAGTTCGACGCCGTTCTCCGCGAGCAGCTCGATCATCCGCTCGAGCTCGCACTCGTACCACATCGAGAGCAGTCGAACGTTTTTCTGCGCGTAGTCGTAGTTTCGTTCGAGGACGCGTGCATCGGTCGGGTCGACCTGACGCGGCTCCATCTCGTCTGGTACTGTGTCCCGCAGCTACGTAAAACCAATTACAGATTAGTGACGTGTATCGTCGACCCCTACCGAGCGTAGGATCGGATTACAGCAACCCGTCCGACGGCCCGCGACGTCATCGGTCCGTTTCCCGCTCCAGTCGAAGCCGAACGCTCTCGGCGTGGGCCTCGAGCCCCTCCGCGTCGGCCAGGGTCGTCACCGTGTCGCCGAGCCCGGCCAGTCCCTCGGCGGAGAGTCGCTGCACCGTCGTCGACCGCAGGAAGGTCTCGACCGAGAGTCCGCCGGTTACGCGCGCGCCGCCGTTCGTCGGGAGCACGTGGTTCGTGCCGCTGGCGTAGTCGCCCGCCGCCACCGGCGTCGATGGGCCGAGGAAGACGCTGCCGGCGCTGTCGATGCGCTCGAGGATCGACTCGTCGTCCGCGGCGAGGATCGAGAGGTGTTCGGGCGCGTAGGACTCGGCGAAAAGGATCGCCTCGCTCATCGAACGCGCGAGCAACACGCCGCTGGCGTCGTTCGAGAGCGCACTGCGGATCACGTCCTCGCGCTCGCGCTCGCCCGCCCGCTCGTCGACGGCGTCGGCGACGGCGTCGGCGGTCGCCTCGTCGTCGGTGACGGCCACGACCGACGCGTTCGGATCGTGCTCGGCCTGGGCGAGGAGTTCGGCCGCGACCAGCTCCGGATCGGCGGTCTCGTCGGCGAGGACGACGACCTCGCTCGGTCCGGCGAGGAAGTCGATCTCGACGTCGCCCCGAACCTCGGCCTTGGCCGCCGTCACCCACTTGTTCCCGGGGCCGACGATCTTCTGGACGCCCGTGATCGTCTCGGTTCCGTACGCGAGCCCCGCGACGGCCTGAGCGCCCCCGACGCTGAAGACCTCGTCCGCGCCGGCGACGTGAATCGCCGCCAGCGTCGCCGGGTTCAGCTCCTCGGCGGGCGGCGTGACGACGACGACGTGGTCGACCCCCGCGACGACCGCGGGCACGACGCCCATGATCGCGCTCGAGGGGTACGCGGCCGACCCTCCGGGGACGTAGACGCCGACGCGCTCGAGCGGGCGAAAGCGCCGTCCGAGCTCCCGCCCGTCGGCGAACGACTCGCGCCAGTCCGCGGGGAGCTGGGCCTCGTGGAACTCGCGGACGTTCGCCGCGGCCGTCTCGATGGCCTCGAGCAGTTCGTCGTCGACCTCCTCGACCGCCCGCTCGCAGTCGTCGGTGATCTCGAGGTTGCCGATCTCGACGCCGTCGAACTCGCTCGTAAACTCGCGGACGGCGACGTCACCCTCCTCGCGAACCCGGTCGACGATCTCCCGCACGTCTCCTCGAACCGCCTCGATGCCGGCGTCGCGTTCGAAGAACGCGGCCCGGTTGTCCGGCCCGAGGTCGGCGAGCTCCCGCGTTTCGACTGTCATACTTCGCCCTTGGCGCGGCGGTCGAAAAACCGTTTTCATCACGACTCCGCGTCCTCGAGCCGCCAGAGTCCGACGGCGTCGAGGGTCGCCCTGACGAAGAGATAGACTAAAAGCAGGAATCCGACAACTGCGAACGGCGCCTGGAGCAGGTCCGCGACGCCGCGACCAAACACCAGCTGGCTGAAACCCCGAACGAAAAAGCTCGCCACGACGAGCCCGAGCGCGACCAGCGCGAGCCTGACGAACCCCGAACGATCCATGCACGACCGTACCACCCAGCTCCGCTAAATCGTGTCGGTCGGAAACGACTACCGCTCGTGGCGGTGACGTTTCTGGTCTCACGGCGACTGCTGGGCCGAACGCCCTCTCGCTCGGTTGCCTCCCTCTCGAGACGGATCGTTCGCTACCCGTGTGATTCGTCCGCTCGAGAACGATCAACGCGGATCACGCTCCGGACGAGACGACGGCCTTATGTATGGACCGGGTCCTCGTCACTAATGCGAACGACGTGACGTCCTCGTCGCGTCCCCTTCGGCCGATTTCGGCGCGAAGGCAGGTACTCCATCCGAATACTCAGCCGTTCTTCGCCGAACGGTGTGTGCTTTACCGGCCACGATCGATCCGACGGCCTTAAGTACATACGAGGATTCGGATGGAACGCATTCGAAACCCGACGACGCCGTTCGACGGCTCGTCGGATCGGACGGCTCATCTTCGAAGGGGTTAAGTACTCCTCGGGGATTACGAGTACGTCCGAAGGAAATGAGGATCCTACCCCTGCGGTCCGCCGTACAGATGGGATC
>NZ_AOIA01000141.1 GCF_000337695.1 Natronococcus jeotgali DSM 18795 | reverse complement strand
GGAGACCCTCTGGAAACACCGATTCGCCGCCACCACTCATACTCAGTTTCAGCCCGCACAGCGCCCGCTGTGTGGGCTTTCCGTATTTACTGCAAGTCCGTTCCGGAACCGTAGTGCACAATACTATCAAAATCTGAACCAAATTTCGATAACCGCTAATATATTTGGAGTGCATCTTATGCGAGCACGAGAGCGACGTGTCACATATGCCAGAGTCGACGCAATCCGACGCGGCCTCAATCTTTAATTTCCTATCCCGTCCCTGCTGTCGGGAGATTACGTACTACCTCTTGGAAAACCGCGAGATGTCCGTCGAAACGCTGAGTCGACGGCTGACCGCCGAGGAGCACGACGTTACACCCGAGCGAGAGCAGCGTCGAGTACGAACGTCGCTTATACACGATCTTCTTCCCCGACTCGAGGAGGACGGGCTTCTCGAGTTCGATCCCCGGAGCGGAAGCGTCACGCGGACGGAAGCGTTCGATGCGAGACGCGACGAGATCGAACGCGCTCGTGCGCTCGACGAGGGATTGAGACGGGACGAGGGCCCGCTCGAGTCGGTTCGATACGCCGAGCCGTCGGCGGCCCGGCTCGCGAGCTCGAACGACTGACGGAACGCCGAGAGGCGCTCGGACGCGCCGATACGGTATCGAGTTCGATCCTCGGGCTGACTGGTGGGGGCTGCTGTATCGAGGTACCGGTGTAATCGCGGGACGGTTGCGATCGTGCCGAAGCCGGCGCGCAGCGGTCCGTACGGGGAGTACCGCTCGGGTCGCGTCGCTCGAGAAGGCGGAAGTGTCGCCCGGAACACTAACGTCCAGCCTCATTCCGTGGCGGCGTGCCGCGTCGGCTGGCTAACCCTCGTGCCGGGCGGGGGACGTTCGTCCCCGGACGTGACGGCGTCCGTCACGATCGAATTCGGCTGTCGCGTGCCCGGGTTCGCCGTGCTGTCATCGCACCCGGAACGGGTTCGCTCGGACGGGGACTAAAGGCACGCATCGGTAGTAGGGCGGTGGGTCCTTTAAGTCTTGTTCGCGGGCGGTCCGAACGCTCGCTCGAGTCGCCGGAGCAGGGGTTATTCGCCCGGGCGCAACCGCATCTGCGATCGGTCGAGGGCGGAGCGCGGACGCTACTCGTCTTCGGGAACGCTGTACGTGCTCGGGTCCGGCGCCGGGGGGACGCCGTCGCCGTCGCCGGGCTGTTCGGCGAGGTAGGAGAACTCGCCCGTGCCGTCCGGAGCGGTTCCCTGGGTCCAGGGCGCTTCGGGGTCCGGTTGCTGCCCCCGTCTGGTCGACATGAACGCGTAGTTGACGTCCTGATTTTCCTCCTCCTGCGGGAAACTCGCCGGAACGGGAAGCGGGTCCTCGAGCGAGTCGAGGGCCGCGAGCCACTGGTTCTGGTGCATCGTATCGCGCGCGATAAGGTACGAGAGCATATCCTTCATGCCGGGGTCGTCGGTGTACTCCCAGAGGCGGGTCGCGAGGGTGCGTCCGGTGCCCTCGGCCATGACGTTCGCGTAGAGGTCGCCGGCGAGGTTCCCCGATGCGACGACGTACCCTCCCGTGAACGGGACGCCGTTGCTGTCGACGGGCATCGCCGACTGGCCGGCGGAGAGGAACTGTCGCGGGTTCTGTCCGGTCATCGCCGCGGCCGTCGACGCGACGTTCTCGGCGTCCTCGCTCATCTGCTTGGACGAGCCCCGGAGGTTCTTCGTAACGGCCGTCGCGAGCATCTCGATGTGGCCGAGCTCTTCGGTCGCGGTCTCCATCAACAGCTTCCGATACCCTTCGTACTCCTCGGGGAGGGCCCAGGCCTGGAACATGTACTGCATCGCGACGCGCATCTCGCCCTCCTGCCCGCCGATGGCTTGCTGAAGCAGTTTCGCGAAGTGGGGATCCGGCTCTTCGACGGTAACCTCGTACTGGAGTTCCGGTTCGTGGAAGAACATCGGCTTATCGGGCCACAGCGAACGGAATAAAACCGGCCCCTGAACGGATATCCGAACGGTTCGGGCCCGTATCGCCACGGCGAACGACTACGAACCCCTCGGTGATGCTACCGCGGACGTGAGTTCGATGCATCCAGCCAACGCTCGATCGATGTCGCGGCGGACCTTCGCAAGTACGCCGCGCTCTCGACGAGCCTGCTCGTCGGCGGCTCGGGGTCGACCGCGGGAACGCCTCGAGAGGACGGTTCCGAACGGGCGAAACTCGAGGAGGGGATGATGGCTCCCTATCAGGTGGTTCCGGGGTCTCGAGTGACGGTCGTCGAGCGAGACGTCGGGTGGCGGCCCCAGGGGATCGCGTCCCACGACCGGGCGAGCGTGGTCCGCTACGATCACGCCCCCTCGCTGCGAGCGATCCTGTTGACGGTGGCTCCGCTCCGGGAGGATCGTTCGCTCGCGCTGAGGGAGCCACGAGAAGCGGTGTCGGAGGCGAATCGCCCCCTCGTTACCGTCGTCTCGACGCTGGGAAGCCGGGCGGTTCCGGAACGCGGTGAGCCGTCGACGCGGCGGCGACGCCGACTCGACGGGGCCGTCGCTCAGTAGAAGTACTCGTCCTCGGTCAGCTGGACGTAGCGCCCGTCGCGGTAGGAGAACTTGCGTCTCTTGTAGGCTGCAAGCAGCTTCGTCGCGCCGATCCCCGCGGCGTAGGTCCGCTCGAGGATCGCGTTGCCCTTCTCGGCGCCCTGCATGTCCGCGACGGTCTCGAACGCGCGGTCCCAGTCGTCGGGCTCGTACTCCGCGACGATGTCGGCGAAGGCGACGTTCCGGACGACCTCGTCGCCGATCGCGCGCTTCCAGATTTCGTTGTAGTTCTCGAGGGAGTCCGTCGCGGCGAGGCGGCCGGCGATCTTGCCCGTGCGAACGGCGACGTGGTATCCCCCCTCGTGGAACGCCGAGGTCGTCCCCATCGCGCCGCCGGCGACGGCGATGTTCGCGCCGACCGGGGAGTCGATCGGTCGCGTCGAGGAGATCGGGTACGTCTCGGTTCCCTTCGACTTGCCGCGGTCCTCGACGATCGGGATGTCGGTCTCGACGTCGTACTCGTCGCCGTACTCCAGTTCGAGCAGTCGGCGGACGTACTCGGCGCCGGAGGGGAGTTGGTCGTCGGTCGGCTCCAAGAGCGCGTAGGCGCCGGGGTTGGAGACGTCCTCGAGGTCCATCCCGATCGGCATCGTCAGGCCGACGCGGGCGACGGTGCCGTCGTTGGGGAACACCCACGGGTAGGCGGTCTCGCCGGGCATATATCCCCACCAGAACTTGAGGCGGTTCTCTTCGAACAGCTCGGGCGGAAACTCCCGGTACTCCTGGTAAGCGATGTGGTTCGCTTCGGGCGGCGAGAGGTGATCCGAAACGCTCCGTCCGGGCGGGGTGAACTGATCCAGCGCCTCGAGGGTGATCCGGCGCTGCGGTCCGTCCGCGAGGACGACGTACTGGGCCTCGAGTCGGTCGCCGTCCGAGAGCGTCAGCGTGTGGGTCGGCCCCTTCGGACTCGAGGCCCGCAGGTTGGTCTCGAGGGATTTGACCCCGGTTCCGACCCGCAGGTCGGCGCCGGCGTCGCTCGCGCGCTCGTGGAGCCAGTCGTCCATCCGGGCGCGGTTGAAGGTGTAGCCGAACCGCGGGTAGTCGGTGTCGATCCCGGTGGTCGCGAGTTCGAGGCGGCTCGACGGGCTGACGAACTCGGTGGCGTCGAGCTCCCGGAGGATGACGTCGTCGGGAATCTCCCGGTAGTCGAAGTCCATGATATCGATCCAGTAATCGAGCATGCCGGCCGCGTCGGTCGAGTCCGGACCGAGCCCGTCGCGGTCCTCCCGCGGGACCCCCTGCTCGAACAGGACCGTCTCGGCGCCGTGTGCGGCGGCCCGTTCCGCCGCACAGGCGCCGGCGGGCCCGCCGCCGACGATCGCGACATCAACGCGTTCCATACTTCCTTGGCACTGGACGGCCCGTATTAAACTGCCTGAAGTTCGGATCGACCGCCGGCGGCGGTACTCCCCGCGAACTGAACGTTTTTGCCGCCACCGCTCGAGGCACCTGATATGACGGACCTTCTCGTGTTGCGCAAGGGAACCCACGGAACGCCGATCGAACGGTACGCCCAGACGCTCCGGGAGCGGCTCCCCGACCGAACCGTCGAGCTCGCTCGCACCCCGACCGCCGAGCGCGAGCTGATCGAGGACGCCCGCTTCGTCACCGGGATGACCCTCGAGGAGGAGCTGCTCGAGGACGCCGACGCCCTCGAGGCGTTCGCCTGCGCGTACGCGGGTACCGGTCACCTCCCGCTCGATCGACTCCGAGAACGCGGCGTCGCGGTGACCAACGCCTCGGGCGTTCACGGGCCGAACATGGGCGAGCACGTCCTCGGAGCGATCTTACACTTCACCCGCCGGTTCCACGTCGCCGAGCGCAGGCAGCGCCGCCGGGAGTGGCGCCACTACAGGGCCCACGAGCTTCAGGGGTCGACGGTGACGATCGTCGGCCTGGGCGCGATCGGGCGGGCGACCGCCGAGCGCCTCGAGCCGTTCGACGTCGAGACGATCGGGGTGCGCTACACGCCGGAGAAGGGTGGTCCGACCGACGAGGTCGTCGGCTTCGAGGCCGAGCCGTTCGAGGACGCCCTCGCCCGGACCGACTACCTCGTGCTCGCCTGTCCGCTCACCGATCTCACCCGGGGGCTGATCGACCGGGAGGCGATGATCACGCTCGATCCCGAGGCCGTGATCGTCAACGTCGCGCGGGGACCGGTCGTCGACACCGACGCGCTCGTGGATGCGCTGCGATCGAACTGGATCCGCGGGGCTTCGCTGGACGTCACCGACCCCGAGCCGTTGCCGGAGGACCACCCGCTGTGGAACTTCGGGAACGTCCAGATCACGCCACACAACGCCGGGCAGACGCCCCGGTACTACGAGCGGCTGGCCGACATCGTCGCCGAGAACGTTCGCCGGTTCGACGAGGGAGCCGACGAGCTCCGCAACCAGGTCGTCCCCTGATACCCGGCCGTCCGGGACACCCGGAGCCGAGAGTGAGAGGCGGCGCTCGCGGTCCGATCTCGGCGAGGGAAAATACGCGATCGCGTCCCTAGAGGTAGCCGTTCTCGAGCAGCAGTTCGCCGTTCAGAACGCTCGCGCCCGCGGCGCCGCGGATCGTGTTGTGTGCCAGGCAGTTGTACTGCAGTCCGAACGACGACTCGCGCAGTCCGCCGGCGGCGACGGCCATCCCGTCGCCGAGCGACCGATCGAGGCGGGGCTGGGGACGGTCGGGTTCCTCGAAGACGTGGATGAGCTGGTCGGGCGAGGACCGCAGTTCGAGGGAGGGATACGAAGCCATTGCGTCGGCCGCGTCCTCGGGGGAGAGTTCCTCTTCGGTTTCGACCCAGACGTTCTCGAGGTGGCCGTCGATCGTCGGGATCCGGTTACAGGAGGCGGCGACCTCGACGCCGTTGTGGCTGAGTTCGGCGCCGTCGAACTCGCCGAGTAGCTTGCGCGATTCGGTCTCGAGTTTGTCCTCCTCGCTGCCGATGTAGGGGATGGCGTTGTCGATGATCTCCATCGAGGAGACGCCGTCGTAGCCCGCTCCGGAGACTGCCTGGAGGGTGGCGACGTGGACCGACTCGAGGCCGTACTCCGCGAGCGCGGCCAGCGTGGGAACGAAGGTGATCGTCGAGCAGTTGGGGTTTTTGACCATCGCACCGTCCCAGCCGCGTTCGTCGCGCTGGACCTCCAACAGGTCGATGTGGTCGGCGTTGACCTCCGGGATCACGAGGGGGACGTCGTCGTCCATCCGCGCGTTCGAGGAGTTCGAGGACATGACGTACCCCGCCTCGCAGAACGCGGGTTCGACCTCGGCGCCGACGCTCGAGGGGAGCGACGAAAAGAGCAGATCGACGTCGTCGGGGACCTCGTCGGGGTCGGTCGCCGTGACGGTCGTCTCCGCGACGTCCTCGGGGATCGGACCTTCAACGCGCCACTTCGCGGCCTGTCTGTACGTCTTGCCCGCGCTCGAGTCGCTCGCGGTTAGCGCGGCGATCTCGAAGTCGGGGTGGGGATCGAGAAGCTGGATCAGTCGCTGTCCGACGGCTCCGGTTGCGCCGAGTACGCCTACTCGTACTGCCATTTTCCCGTCCTCGGAGTCGTGTGCGCAAAACGGTTTGGATTCCCGCGACTGCTGCAGGGTCGGGGCCGATCGCCGGAGCGGTCCTCGGGGCGATCGCATAGAAGGGATTAAGAAACCGGAGTGGATGGTATCGATCGATGCGCTTCCACCAGAACCGACGCGGTTCAGGTATCGATCCGGCTCGCGGCCCGGCCGCCGGGGGCAGCCAGCTCCGTTCGCCTCGCACGGGGTGGTCTCGGTGACGAACTCGACCGCGGGTACGGACGGTCTCGACCTGTTCGGAACCCGGTTCAGCATCGGCGCGACGGCGGTCTCGGCGCTGCTGTTCCTGCTCGGGATCGCCCTCGGTGTGATGGGCTTCCAGCAGATGAGTATCCCCCTGGCCGGCGAGCTCTCGATCGTCACCGGGGCGGTCGGGCTGCTGTTCGGGCTCTTCTTCGGTCTCGTCGCGCTCGTCGCCGCGGCCTACATGGAGCCCGGTTTCGACGACGGCCACTGAACGGACTCTCGAGACCGCTGACACGGACCCGTCGCGTCGCTATCTGATCTTTTTGACCGAGTCGTCTGCCGGCGAGAACTCGAGCTATGCCGCCGCTTCGCCGCTTTTCTTGCGCGTGACGTAGCCGGCGATGCGGTTGCGAACGCCCTTGGACTCGACGTTCGTCAGCTTCGTGACGCTGTCTTTGTTCTGCTCGAAGTCGGTCGTGAACGCCTCCGGGTACCGCTCCAGCAGGAGGTTCCCGGTCTTCTTGACGTAGGCCGGTTTGATTGCCATACCGATGGGTTTTCCGAGCGCGCCCTAAAGCCATTCGTTCTTCGCCGGGGACCTACCAGTCGGCGTGCTCCCGGACGCGCTCGAGGGCCGCCCGCTCTCGCGGGCTCCCCGCGCGGTCGACGACGGAGGCGTAGTACTCGAGGCGGTCCCGGAGCTCCCCCTGATCGTACGCCGGGACTCCGAGCCGCGAGGCGGCGACGGTCGCCTCGATCACCGCGCCGAAGCCACGGTCGATCGTCGGCACCCGCTCGGCGACGATCCGCGACTCGACGGGACGAAGCGCCCACTCCTCCCGGCGGGTGTCGCCCTCGGTGTCCGCGCCGACGCGCTCGACCCGGACCCGCGCCCAGGCGTCGGCCGACTCGAGGACGGGATCGTCGACCTCGACGATCGAGAGCGCGGCGTCGGCGAAGGTGACCGGATCGACGGTAAACTGGATATACCCCTCGCCCCGCCGGCGGAAGTTCCGTCGGGTTCTGGTGTTGCCCCACGTCGTGGCGGTGACCGAGCCGTCGTCCTCGTCGGCGAACAGCCCGAGCGCGGCGGCGTTCCACCGGTCGTTCGGTCCGAGCGTCGTCACGACCGACTCCGTGACCCCCTCGAGCGAGACGGGCCACTCGGCGCTTTCGTCCGCCGTTCGATCGCCGTCTCGGTTCGCGTCCTCGCTCATAGCTCGACCGCTTCGCGCTCGAGGGCGATGAACAGTCCGGCCGCGGTCAGATCGGCCGTCGTTCCGGGGTTGATCCCGCGGTCGACGAGTTCGTCGGCGAACGACTCGACGGCATCGCGGTCGGTCTCGAGGGCGTCGCGTTCGACCAGCGCGGCGGCGCGGTCGGTCACCTCCGCGGCGACCGCCTCGCCGCGGCGGTCGGCGACGAGGGTGTCGGGCCGTTCCGCGAGCAGGGAGAGGAAGGCGGCGGCGGTTCGATCGAGGATCGGGCCGTCGGCCGCGGCGAGGCGCTCGGCGGCGTCGAACGAGCGCTCGAACCCGGTGACCCACTCGCGGGCGACGTCGTCGCCCGGAACGCTGCGATCCATCACGTCGAGCAGGGTGAGCCCGCGCTCCTCGAGGGCGGGGATCGCGTCGGCGCCGCGGCGGACGTCCAGCGGGGCCATTCCCTCGGGCGGGTCGGCGACGAAGACGTCGACGTGCTCGAAGGCCCGGTAGAAGGCGGCCGCGTCGGCGACGGTCGTCCCCTCGAGGACGCCCTCGACGACGGGCTGGGAGAGCTCGTGGCGGGCGGCCCGAACCAGGGGGACGAGCAACAACAGCGCGCCGAACTGGGTGTTGCCGCCCTCCTGGGTCGCCATCCCCTCGACGGCGCGCTCGAAGGCGGGGCCGACGGCCGCGCCGTTGGCGGCCAGTTCGAGCCCGTCGCGGGCGCCGACGGCGCCGGCGATGAAGTGTTCGAAACGCAGGTCCTCGAGGTCCCGGTGGCGGTCGACGTTTCCGGGTTTGGGCGTGCCCGCGACCTCGAGCAGGAGCGCGAGCTCGGCGGTGCGGTCGGGCGCAGTTCCGTCCATACCGTCGTCTACGTCGGGGGAGGGTAGAAGTACGTGTTCTTCCGCTCTGCGGGTCCGCCCTCGGCCCGGACGGACTACGACGACCGAACCGCGGTAAGTTCGCCGCCCCTGTCGACGTAGACCGTCTCCCCGTCGACGATCGCGTCGATCGGGAACCCGTCGGACCAGTGGCGGTCGTCGAAGGCGAACCGCCAGCGCTCGGCGCCGTCCTCGAGGTCGAACCCGACGAGCTCGTCGGCCGATGTGCGGTCGCCTCTACTGTGGGCGACGACGACGACGTCGCCGACGATCGTCGGCTTCCCGTAGGCGTGGGCCTCCCGGTCGTTCCACGGCGCGTCGGCGCCGGTGCTCGAGAGCGTGTGGCGCCCGTGGGTGACGGCGATATCGCCGACGGCGGCGCTGTGGAGGGCGTCGCTGACGGTGTCGACGACCGCCCCCGAGGCGGGATCGAGCACGACGATTCCCTCCTCGCCCGGCGTCTCGACGAACAGCGCGTCCTCGGTGGCCGCCAGCCCGTTCGCGGCCCGTCCCGACGGCAGGCGGGTCGTCCGCAGGGTCCGGCCCGTCGCCGGATCGAGCGCGACGACCGCGTCCACGTCGATCCCGCTCTCGCTCCGTGCGCCGTCCAACACCGCCCAGACCGTCCCGTCGGCGACGGCGACCGTCCCGTCGCTCGAGTGGAAGCCGTACGCGACCTCGCCGGGCCGGCCGTCGGCGTCGAGGCGCACGTCGACCGTCTCGCGCTCCCAGCGCAGGTCGCCCGTGTGGGCGTCGAACGCGCGAAGGACGCCGTCGGCGCTCACATAGACCGCGCCGAGGGCGACGACCGGCGACGATACCGACTCCGCTCCGCCGAGCGACTCGCTCCAGCGCACGTCGCCGGTGTCGGCCTCGAGCGCCGCGACCGCTTCGCCCGCGACGTAGACGCGGTCCCCGGAGACCGCGGGCGTTCCGGACGCGTCGATCCCGTCGGCGATACACCGACGACTCCCGTCGCTCGCGGCGAGGGAGTGTACCTCGCCGTCGGTCTGGAGGTAGACGGCGTCCTCGACGACCGCCGCGGGTCCGCTACGGTCGTACCGCCAGGCGACCCCGTTCGGTCGGCGGAACCCGTCGCTCGAGGGGACGCTCCGACAGTTGCCGATCGTTCCACCGTGGGACGACCAGCCGCTCGGTTCGGTCGCGTCGGGGGTCGCTGGGGATTCCTTCGCGCTGCTCGTTCCGGCTGCGGCGAGGGCGGTACCGGTCGCGAGGGCCGCACTCGAGACGATCACCGATCGCCGATTCCATTCACCCATACAGATAGTCATATTTTCTAACTAAATTACTGTTATGGATTTTGAAATTACAGGGTACTTGAGGGTGAGCGAACGAACGAGCGCAGCGGGCTCGAGAACGGCCGCGGGCGGGGTCGGTTCGAGGCGGGCCACGACGGCGCTCCGTCAGGAACCGGACTCGCCGCTCGAGGAGTCGTCGGCGTCGCGGTCGCGGTGTTCGGCCAGCGCTTCCTCGACGGTCAGCTCGCCGGCGGCGACCCGCCGGGCTAATCCCTCGTCGATCGCCCGGTTGGTCTCGCTTCGCTCGCGCGCCCGGTCCTTGATCATCTGGAGTTCGCCCGCGGTCGGCTCGATCTCTCGAGTTTCGACGGGTTCACCCTCGAGGCGAGCGATGTTGACGGCGGCCAGTACGTCGCCCATCCCGCGCGAACCCGTACCGAGGTACGGCGTCGTTCCCGTCTCGTCGACGAGCTCGACGCGGACGTCCTCGAGGTCGTTGACTAGCGTCGAGCTCTGCAGTCGGGCGCCGTCGCCGATCCGAACCACCGGCGAGGTCGCGTCGGCGACCTCCCGCTGGACTACGTCGACGGCGTCGGCGAGCGGAACCTGAAACGCGGCGACCACCATCTCGCCGGCCAGCACGGCGATGCCGGGCTTTCGCCCGGGATCGACGCCGACGATCGTTCGTCCGCCCTCGCCGCGGGCGGTCGTCAGCGCCTGATCGACCGCCCGTCGGGCCCCGTCGGGGTCGGCGACGACCGTCGTCACGCTCGAGAACGCGTCGGCGTGGGCCTCGTCGGTTACGAGGACGGTCGCCTCCTCGGGAATCGGCTCCTCGGGCTCGACGGTCGTGAACGCGGCGCCGCGCTCGCGCAGCTCGTTGACGACGCCGTGGTACACCTCGAAATCTGACGTGGCGACGACGATCACGGTCGCAGTTCGCTTTCGATCCGAATAAACGTACGCGAACCCCTCTGCGCGCGGCGGATTTCCGGGGGTTTTTGCGGGGTGGCGAGCAATATCGCCCGTGAACGACGAGGCGATTCCGACCGGGTGCGGGCCGATCGACGAGCTGCTCGGCGGCGGGTTCGAGCGCGGAACTGTCACGCAGCTGTACGGACCGCCGGCCGCGGGCAAGACCAACCTCGCGCTGTCGGCCGCGGTCGAAACCGCCGTCGCCGACGGGACCGCCGTCTACATCGACACCGAAGGGCTCTCGGTCGACCGCTTCGAGCAACTGCTCTCCGCGCGGGTCGACGAGGCCGCGGACGTCGAGCGGGTCGCCTCCCGGATCGTCGTCGAGGACGCGCTGGACTTCGAGCAACAGGAGGAGGCGGTCCGGGACGCCGAGGAGTTCGCCGACCGGGCCTCGCTGATCGTCCTCGACAGCGCGACCGGGTTCTACCGCCTCGAGCGAACCGGCGAGAGCGACGACGGCGAGGCGCTCCGGGGCGTCGCCCGCCAGATCACCCACCTGCTGTCGCTCGCGCGCAAGCACGATCTGGCGGTCGTGCTCACCAACCAGGTCTTCGCCGATCCCGACGCCGACCGAACGCGCCCGCTCGGAGGCAACACCTTGGAGCACTGGACCGGTACCGTCCTCCGGATCGAGCGCTTCCGAGGCGGGAACCGACGGGCGACCCTCGAGAAGCACCGCTCGAAACCCACCGGGGAGTCGGCCCAGTTCCGGATCACGGAGACGGGCCTCGAGGGCGGGGACGGCGACGCGCTTCGCTGATCATCCGGAAGCGACGGAAACGAGCGTTCTGTTCCGTCGACTCGGTCCGAAAAACAGCTACGACTGCCGGTCTACAGCTCGTTCAGTTTCCGCAGCAGCTGGCCGCGGTACTCCTCGTCGCTGGTGACGCCTTTCAGCTCTAAGACGTTGCGCTCGAGTTTGTCCAGCGCGACGCGGAAGGCGTTCTCGGCGCCGTAGCCCTCGCCGGTGCCGGCGACCTGGCCCTTGTTGGTCCGCAGGCGGATCTGACACTGCACTAGCGGCGTTCCGCGGAGCTTCTCTTTGTGCTCGGAGAAGCGGACGTGGGCGTGCATCACCTGCATGTCGGCGTACTTGTCGGAGACGTCCTGGATGCTCTCGGTGATCCCCTCGCGGGTGATCGTATCGAGCATCGAGATGTTGGTGATCTGGACGTCCATGTGCTCCTCCTCGGTGAAGGTCAGTGCCCGCAGGATGTCGGTCTTGGTAATGACGCCGATGACGACGCGGTCGTCGTCCTCGGGGGTGACCATCAGGCCGGCGTAGTCGTCCCCGAGCATCGTCTCGACGGCGGCCTCGACGGAGGTGTCGAGCGAGGTCGTCCTGACGGGGCTGTTCATGATGTCGTAGATCGGGACGTCGAGCAGCCGCTGGGTGTCGCCGACCCGGTCGCCGGTCGTCGTCTTGTGGTTCTCCCGGATGACGAAGTCGGCGATGTCGTGGGTCGTGACGACGCCCGTGAGGTAGCCGTTCTCGTTCAGGATGGGGAGCCGCGAGATGCCGTGCTCGCGCAGGTGGTTGATCGCCTTGCCGACGCCGTCTTTCTCCTGGAGCGTGACGGGGTCGGAGGTGTAGACGTCCTCGACGGTCAGCGCGTCGAGGTTCTCGAGGACGGCCTCGAGGATCGCGTCGTCGGTGATGACCCCCCAGAGCTCGTCGTTCTCGAAGACGGGCGCGACCTTCGAGTTGCTCTCGATGAGCATCCGCGCGGTCTCGCGGACGTCTTCCTGGCGGTCGATCTGGGGCGCCGGCGAGTTGCGGCTGGGTTTGATCAGCGCCGCGACCTTCGCGTCGTCCTCGACGTGGGACTGGAGCACCTCACGCTCGCTGAGAACGCCCTCGTACTCGCCGTCGTCGGTGACGATGATCCCCTTCGGGTTGCCGTCTTCGAACGTCGAACGGACCTTACCCATCCGCGTCCCGACGTCGACCTCGATAAACTCCTTCGTCGCGATATCAGCGATATTCATCGTTCGGGTCGGTCTACTCACGCCGGCGTATTTAACGTACTGCACGGTGCTGCCGGCTGGGATCAGGGACACCATTTTTCGACGCCGACTCCGTAGCCGGCGTATGGTACCCGATATCAGCGTCTTCGGCCGGTACACCTACCTCGCGACCGAGCTGTTCTGGGGCGCGATCGCGTTTCTCCTGCTTCGCCGGGCGAACGCGCTCCGGCGAGCGGGGGCGACGATCCTCGCGCTGTATCCCGTGGCGTACGCCTGGGACCGCTACACCCTCGAGGTCGGCGTCTTCGACATCAAGCTTCGGACCGGAATCGACGTCGCCGGCATCCCGCTCGAGGAACACCTGTTCATGGCCGTCGTGCCGGGACTGGTGGTCGCCTTCCACGAGACGCTGTTCGGCTCGGAGTAGGCTCGCCCTACGGGATGTGTGCAACCGCGACACTCTTGGTTCCCGACCGCTTGCCTAGGAACCATGAGCAATCGCCCTCCTCCGGGTCCGAGCGCGGACCCGACCGGCGCCGACCGGGGACTGCTGCGCGGCGTCGTCAGGCTGGTCGTCCTGGTGGCACTGGTCGGCGCGATCGCGCTGGCCGGCGCGACCTACGGTCCGGCGCTGGTCGACGATCTCGACGGGTTCGACGACGTCGACGAGATCGAC
Organism: Natronococcus jeotgali DSM 18795; assembly: GCF_000337695.1. Taxonomy (GTDB): domain Archaea; phylum Halobacteriota; class Halobacteria; order Halobacteriales; family Natrialbaceae; genus Natronococcus; species Natronococcus jeotgali. The sequence goes on along the minus strand of NZ_AOIA01000141.1, from coordinate 36,242 downwards.
GTCGGAACCCAGCCCTCGCCCAGCTCCGAGCCGCCGCCGACCGGCGAGCGCGACCCGGAGGTGACCGACCCCGACGATCCGAACGAGTCGAGCTACGAGACCGACGTCGAGACGATCCCCTCGAACGACGTCGAGGACTTCGTCCACGCCGAAGTCAACGAGCGCCGCGCCGCCCACGACCTCGAGCCGATCGAGTGGGACGGGACGGTCGCGTCGGTCTCGCGGGCCCACAGCGAGGACATGGCGGATCGGGAGTACTTCTCGCACTCGAACCCCGACGGCGAGCGACCCTACGACCGGTTTCGCGACGTCGACGACTACTGTCGGGGCTACGGCGAGAACATCGCGATGACCTGGGTCGACAGACCGGTCGAGGCGGCCGACGGCAACGGGACCGTCGAACACCGGACCGCGGAGGGGCTCGCGGAGGGGCTGGTCGACCAGTGGATGAACTCCACGGACCACCGCGAGGCGATCTTAGAGGAGAACGTCCCCTACGGCTGGGACCGCGGCGGCGTCGGTATCTACGTCGCCGAGAACGGGCAGGTCTTCGCGACGCACAACTTCTGTCACGAGTGGTGACCCCGAGGCAAGTCCCATACTCTTGGCGTCGACGCCCGTAGCAGGCGTATGGACACGACGCGGCTCTCGACGGTGCTTCGTTCGATCTATCGGACGACGAGGGACCGGGAGATCACCTTTCTCGCGGCCGGTTTCGCCTACTACGCGTTCGTCTCGCTGATCCCGCTGGTCGTGCTCGCACTCGTCGTCGGCTCGCTGCTGGGCGGCGAAGACGCCGCCGAACGGCTGGTTCTGGTCACGGGCGATTTCCTTCCGCCGGCGGGCCAGGAGCTGGTCGCGGAGGCGCTGACGACCGAATCGGGGCGGGGCGAGGCGACGGCCGTCGCCCTCGCCGTCGCCTCGTGGGGCGCGCTCAAGGTATTTCGTGGCCTCAGCCGGGCGTTCGACATGGTCTACGACGAGGTCGCCGAGGACACGCTCGCCGACGAGATCCGGGACGGGTTTACCGTGCTCCTGGCCGGAACCGGAGCGATCGTCCTGATGCTCGTCGTCGGCGCCGTCCTCGGGATCGCCGCCGACGTCGTCCCGCTGGCCGGACTGGCGAGCTGGGTGACCCTGTTGATCGGTCTCTTCCTCGTCTTCCTCCCGATCTACTACGTGTTGCCGCCGATCCCCGTCACCGTCCGGGAGATCGTTCCGGGGACGGCCTTCGCGGCCGTCGGCTGGACGGTGCTGCAGGCGGGCTTTCAGATCTACGCCGCGAACGCCGCCCGGTACGCGGCCTACGGCGCCCTCGGCGCGGTCCTCCTCTTCGTCACCTGGCTGTACTTCGCCGGCATCCTGATCCTGCTCGGGGCGGTGATCAACGTCGTCCTCGTTCGCCCGGCGCTGGCCGAAGAACCGGCGGGACCCCCGACGCCGTAGCGAGCCCCTCGAGGGCGCGGCCTCGCTGCTGGCGGGGTCAACCCAGCAGCGTGATGAGCACGAACAGGCTGCCCACGGAGGCGACGGTGGTCGCGAAGACGTTCAGCGAGGCGAACTCGGCGTCGCCGCCCAGCTCGCTGGCGTAGACGTACGTCGACACCGCCGTCGGCATCCCGAACATCACGACGCCCGCGGTGAAGGTGGCGCCGTCGACCGAGAGCGCCGAGAACACCGCCCAGGCCAGCAGCGGCATACAACACAGCTTCAGCGCGACGATCGAACCCACCGCCTCGAGCTCGACCGCGTCGGCGTCGATCTGCAGGGCGGCGCCGACACACAAAAGCGCCAGCGGGAGCGCGAGCGATCCCAGCGCGTCGAGTCCGGCCGCGACGCCGTCCGGGAACGTCGCGCCGACCGAGCCGACCGCGAGGCCGGCGAGCAGCGCGAGCAACACGGGATTCGTCGCGAGGGCGGCGAGCTCGCGGCCGATATCGGTGTCGGCCCGTCCAAAGCTGCTGAGGACGACGATCGTCAGCGGGAGCTGGACGAGCGTCACGAACCCTAAGAGCACGCTCGCGATCGCGGTCACCCGCGCGTCGAAGGTCGCGGCGACCAGCGGCAGCCCGAGGTAGCCGAGGTTCGAGTGGTACGACTGGATGATGGCGACGCTCCGGCGGTCGGTCGAGAGTCGGTCGCGGGAGGCGATCCAGGCGATGGTACCCGTCGCGAAGAGGACGATCAACGAGCCGACGAACAGCTCTGCGGAGAGCAGATCGGCGATCGACTGGTCGTAGGTCCCGACGAACACGAGCGCCGGGAGGGCGACGTAGTAGGCCGCCGCGTTGAGACGGGCGGTTCTGGTGGCGTTCAGCGCGCCCGTAGATCGCAACCCCGCGCCGACCAGCAACACCGCGAGCATTCCCAACAGCCGACCGAGAACCTCCATACGCGCTCGAGACGATCGGGATCCTTCTACCGTTCGATCTCGCACGCGGACGACCGCCGTCAGGACGCGGTGAGCCGCCGCAGCCGTCGCCGGTGGGCCGTGACCGCGAGCGCGGCGAACCCGAGCAGGCCGAGTTGGAGGGGTCCGATCCGGACGACGACCGCCGTCGCGCCGAGGGGCAGCGGCGGGGAGACGATCGTCCAGCCGGACGCCCAGCTCGCCCGGAGCAGCCCGCCCGCGCCGAGCGCCAGCAGGAATCCCGGAACGATCGACGCCAGCCGATCCGCGTCGGCCGATCGCGGTCGACAGCCCGCGTCCTCGAGCGCGAACAGGACCGAGAGTCCGGCGCCGAGCAGCGCCGTCGAGACGATCGCTCCGGCGGGCGAACCGACGTTCTCCGCCGCCAACAGCCAGCAGATCCAGCCCGCCGCGACCGCGAGCGCGAGCCCGATTCGGCGGGGGCCGCGACCGACTCGCCAGCCGTCGACGGCCGCGGCGACGATCCGCGTCCGGACGAGCGTCCCGCAGACGAGGACGGCGACGCCGCCGAGCGCCGTCGCCGTCGTCCGCGAGCCGGCGACCAGGGCGAACCAGAGGCCGACCGAAACGGCCTCGACTGCGCCCGCCGAGACCGCGGTGGCGGCGTCGAAGACGCGCCGCCGCGTCGTCCGCCCGAAGACGCCCGACCGACGAAACACGCTCATACCCGTTCGTTCGGTCCATCCCCTTTCGTTATGTGATCGCTAGTTCCGTCTCGCACCGACGTTCTCTCCGCCCCCACTCGAGCGCCGAAGATGTTCGAGCAGCGCGGGGACAGTCGGCGAGTACTACCCCTTGTGGTCTGTTACTATTCGTCACGATGGACCGTCCCGTTGGATAGACCTATGTATCGGGATGCCAATGGCCGGTGTATGGAAGAGACCGAATCCGATCAGACGCTGTCGGAACTCGTCGTCAAGGAACTCGTCGGACAGGGACTCGACTCCTCGATGCGGGAGTCGATCATCGAGGCCGTCGAGGAGGCCGAGGGGAGCGACGGCGGCTCGCAGAACCTCCCGATCGCGGGCGCGCTGGTCGGCGTCGGCGCCGCGATCGGCTACCTCGCGGGTCGGGGATCGACCGACCTCGAGGACGTCTCCCTCGAGGACGTCGAGGAGCCCGAGATCATCGAGGACGTGACCGGCGGCGCCGAGGACGCCGAGACCGAGGCCGAAACCGAGGAGGCGGCCGAATCGGCCGAGGCCGAACCCGACGCCGAACTCGAGGACGGCGGCTCCTCGGGCTGGCTCGGTCGGCTGCTGCTCGCGGCCGGGCTGCTCGTCGGAATCGCCGCGTTGCGCCGTCGCTTCGGCGGCGACGCCGACGAGGACTGGGAGCCGATCGAGGAGTTCGAGCCGGCGACCGAGATCGACGCCGACGCCGACGAGGACGAAGACGAGGACGAGGAGCTCGAGGCCGAGGCCGGCGACGCCGACGAGGAGTAACTCGCGGACTCGTTCTTTCGGACGCCCTCGACGAAGGAGCTAAGGGGGCGACGCCGACACACTCCACTCGATGGAGACGACCCACCGCGTCGTCGTCGGCGACGCCCGCGAGCTCTCGGCGGTCGACGACGACTCCGTCGAGCTCGTCGTTACGTCCCCGCCGTATCCGATGATCGAGATGTGGGACGACCTCTTCACTACGCTCGATCCCGCGATCGGGACGGCCCTCGAGGACGGCGACGGACGGGCCGCCTTCGAGGCGATGCACGCCCAGCTCGAGGCCGTCTGGGACGAGCTCGAGCGCGTCCTCGTCGACGGCGGTATCGCCTGTATCAACGTCGGCGACGCGACCCGCACGCTCGACGACAGCTTCCGGGTCTACCCCAACCACGCCCGGGTGCTCGAGGCCTTCGAGGCCCGCGGGTTCGACCCGCTGCCGGACGTCCTCTGGCGCAAACCCGCAAACAGCGCGGCGAAGTTCATGGGCAGCGGGATGATCCCGCCCAACGCCTACGTCACGCTCGAGCACGAGTACGTCCTGCTCTTTCGCAACGGCGGGGAGAGTCGCTCGTTCGAACCGGGTGCCGATCGACGCTACGAGGCCGCGTACTTCTGGGAGGAGCGCAACCGCTGGTTCACCGACGTCTGGACCGACGTCCGGGGTGAGCTGCAGGCCCTCGAGGACGACCACGAGGAGCTCCGGGAGCGCTCGGCGGCTTACCCCCTCGAGATCCCCTACCGGCTGTGCTGTATGTACTCGACCTACGGCGACACCGTCCTCGACCCGTTCTGGGGGACGGGCACGACCTCGCTGGCGGCGCTGTGTGCCGGGCGGAACTCGATCGGGTACGAACTCGAGGACGCCTTCCGCGAGGTCTTCGCCGACCGCATCGAGGACGCGCCGGAGCTGTCGCGGACGATCGGGCGACGCCGCCTCGAGCGCCACCGCGAGTTCGTCGCCCAGCGCCGCCGCGAGGGCGAGGAGCTCTCCTACGAGGCCGTTCACTACGACACGCCCGTGATGACGAAGATGGAACGCGAGATACGGTTCCGCGAGGTCGGCGGGCTCGAGCCCCTCGAGGGCGGCGAGGGCTACCGGGCGGTCCACGAACCGCTCGTCCTCGAGTGAGGTCTCGAGGGCGGGCCCGACGAACCTTCCGGGACCGCTAGCGTTTTGCATGGTGACAACGCCCGTACGATCGATGGATACCGCAGTCGATCCGGACCGATTCGACTCGAGGCGCTCGACGGCCTACGCCAACCGCGGGATGGTCGCGACGAGCCAGCCCCTCGCCGCGGAGGCGGGCCTGTCGATCCTGCGGGAGGGCGGGAACGCCTTCGACGCCGCGGTCGCGACCGCGGCCGCGCTCAACGTCGTCGAACCCACCTCGACGGGACTTGGCGGGGACGTCTTCGCGCTGTACCGCACCGCCGACGGCGAGGTCGGCGCGATGCGCTCGTGTGGTCCCGCGCCGGCCGACGCGACGATCGAGAACGTCCGCGGCGCCCTCGCGGACGCCGACGACGTCTCGGCGTACTACCCCGAGTCCCGCGGATACGCCGTCGACGGCGGCGCCGGCGGCGACGAACTCGAGATGCCGTTCTTGGGTCCCCACGCCGTGACCGTGCCCGGGACGGCCCGCGGGTGGGAGGCGACGATCGAGGAGCTGGGGACGCTCTCGCTCGCGGAGGCCCTCGAGCCAGCGATTCACTACGCGACGGAGGGATATCCCGTCTCGCCGATCGTCGCGGGCCACTGGGCGGGCGCCGAGGAGCTCTTCACCGACGAGCACGCCCGCGAGGCCTACCTCTTCGGCGGCGAGGCGCCCGACGTCGGCCAGACGGTCACGCTGCCGCGGCTGGGCGACTCCCTCCGGCGGATCGCCGAGGAGGGTGCAGACGCCTTCTACGAGGGCGAGATCGCCGACGAGATCGTCGAGGAGATCCAGTCCGCAGGTGGCTTTCTGACCCGCGAGGACCTCGCCGAGTTCTCGCCGGAGTTCGTCGAGCCCGTCAGCACGACCTACAACGGCTGCGAGGTGTACGAACTCCCGCCGAACAACCAGGGGCTGGTCGCGCTCGAGGCGCTGAACATCGCCGAGGAGATCGGCGCGGGCGAGCACGACTACGACTCGCCCGAGCGGGTCCACGCCTTCGCGGAGGCGATGAAGCTGGCGTTCGTCGACGGCCACCACTACGTCGCCGACCCCGAGTTCGAGGAGGTCCCGCCGCTGGCCTCGAAGGCGTACGCCCGCGAGCGCGCCGACGCGATCGGCGACGCGCCGATCCGAGATCCCGAGATCGGGGTGCCGACGAGCGCGGCCGAGGACGCCGACACCGTCCTGCTCACGGTCGGGGACGAGGCGGGCAACCTCGTCTCCTACATCAACTCGCGGTTCGCCGGCTTCGGCAGCGGCCTGGTCGCCGGCGACACCGGGATCGCGCTCCAGAACCGCGGGGCGTCGTTCTCGCTCGACCCCGACCACCCCAACAGTCTCGAGCCGGGCAAGCGGCCGTTTCACACGCTGGTCCCCGCGATCGCGAAGCTCGAGGCGGACGACTGGCTCGCCTTCGGCGTCATGGGCGGGTACATGCAGCCCCAGGGCCACGTCCAGGTGCTCTCGAATCTCGTCGACTACGACATGGACCTCCAGGAGGCGCTCGACCGCCCGCGCTGGCGCTACCGCGAGGACGGCCAGCTCGCGATCGAGGAACGGCTGCCCGGTGCCGCCAAGCTCGCCCGCAAGGGCCACGACGTCCCCGTCCTCCCGCCGGTGATGTTCGGCGGGGCCCAGGCCGTCCGTCGAAACGGGGGGACGCTGTCCGGCGCGACCGAACCCCGTAAGGACGGCTCGCCGATCGGCTTCTGAGCCGTCGGCGACCCCGACGCCGGCGCACGATTGAACCGTCGCGACGTTTTTACCCGCGCCCACCCCAGCGGAGGTATGGATTCCGGACTCGAGCCCGCGGGGGCGACGCCCGTTCGCGCGCTCGTCGTCGGCTCGCACCCCTGGACCGAGCGCGCGGCGACCGCCCTCGCGGACCGCGACGCAGTCCGCGTCGACGCCGCTCCGTCCCGCGACCTCGCGTCCGAGCGACTCGCCGCCGTCGACTGCGTGCTGACCGACGATCGGGACGTCCTCCGCGAGGCGGGGGAGCGGCTCCCGGTGGTCTTCGTCGTCGACGACGTCCTCGAGGCCGACGTCGACGCGTTGCTCTCCGCGGGCGCGGCCGACGTCGTCGGCGCGCGGGAGAGCGAACGCCCGTCGGTCCTTACACAGCGGCTTCGGCTGTCGGTCGCGTCGGGCGACCGCCCGGAGTCGCGGTACCGGTCGCTGCTCGAGCACTCCTCGGACCTGATGCTCGTCTTCGACGACGCGGGACGACTCGCCGACGCGGGACCGGGCCTCGAGCGCGTCACCGGGCTCGAGGCGACCCCGTTCGACGTCGATCGGATCTTCGACGCCGTCCACCCCGAGGACAGGGCGGTCGTCGCGGACGCGTTCGACGCCGTCCGCGCCGACCCGCCGGGAGAGACGCGGACCGTCAGCTACCGCTATCGCCGGGACGGCTCCTGGCGCGTTCACGAGGCGACCCTCGCGAACCACCTCGACGATCCCGACGTCGGCGGGGTGGTCGCCTCCGTTCGGGACGTCACCCGCTACTACCGGCTCGAGCGCGGACTGGCCGAGTCCCTCGAGCGTGTCAGCGACGCGTTCTACGCCCTCGACTCGGACTGGCGGTTCACGTACGTCAACAACCGGGCCGTGGAGCTGCTGGGCTCTCCCCGGTCGGCACTGCTCGGCGAGGACGTCCGAGAGCTGTTCCCCCACGGGTTCCGCTCGGAGCTGTTCGAGCGGTTCGAGGAGGCGATGGACCGACAGGAGTCGGTCTCCTGGGACCGCTACTCGGAGTCGCTGGGTATCTGGATGGAGATCCACGCCTACCCGTCCGAGACCGGACTCTCGGTCTACTTCCGGGACATCACCGATCGGATCGAGCGCGAGCGGAAGTTGGCCGAACGAACCGAGCGTCTACGGATGGTCGTCGAGAACGCGCCCGTCATCCACTACGTCCTCGACGACGAGGGGACGGTTACGCTCTCGGAGGGGCGAGGCCTGGAGAACATCGGCTTCGAGTCGACCGAGGCCCTCGGCGAGTCCTTCTTCGAGCTCTTCGAGGCGTACCCCGAGATCCGCGCCGACGCGAGGGCGGCCCTCGAGGGCGAGTCCGTCCACGAGGAGCGCCGGATCCGCGATCGGACGTTCGAGTCGTGGTACCGCCCCGTCGTCGAGGACGGCGCGGTTACCCGCGTCATCGGCGTCGCGATCGACGTCACCGAGCGCGCCCAGTACCGAGACGCGCTGAACGCGCTCCACGAGGCCACCAGTCACCTGCTGACCGTCGACTCCAAGGCGGAAGCCTGCGAGTACATCGTCGACGTCGCCGACGAGATCCTCGACCTCGACAGCATCGTCTACCGGTTCGACGAGTGCCGCAACGAACTCGTGCCGGCGGCGTACTCGAGCGAGCTCGAGCGGGCGGTCGGCACGCCGCCGCACCTCGAACCCGACGAGGGGATCACCTGGGAGACGTTCGCTACCGGCGAGCCGTCGGTGTTCCGTGACGTCCGCGAATCCGAACACGTCTACGACGCCTCGACGAGCGTCCGGAGCGGCCTCTACATCCCGCTGGGCGAACACGGCGTCTTCGCGGCGGTGTCGACCGCCGCCGACCGGTACGACGAGGACACCGTCGAGCTGGTCCAGCTGTTCGCGACCACCGCCGAGGCGGCGCTCGACCGGATCGGGCAGACCCGCCGCCTCCACGACAGCGAGCGCGAGCTGAAACGACAGAACCGTCACCTCGAGCGGCTGAACGCCGCCAGTCGGGTGCGCCAGCGAATCGAGGAACACCTGCTGCGGGCCGACTCGCGGGAGGCGATCGAACGGGGGGTCTGCAACACGCTCGTCGAGACCGACGGCTGCTCGTTCGCCTGGATCGGCGACCCCGACCCGAGCGGGAGTCGGATCCGACCCCGGGCCCGCGCCGGCCTCGAGCGGGGCTACCTCGAGGCGATCACGGCGACGGCCGTCGACGACTCCGCCGCGGAGCCGTCGGGCCGAGCCGCCCGAACCCGTCGTCAGGTCGTCGTCGGAAACGTCGCCGACAACGTCCAGGACGGGGCCTGGCGAACCGACGCGCTCTCGCGGAGCTTCCAGTCGGTGCTCTCGGTACCGCTGGTGTACGACGGCCACCTCTACGGCGTGCTCTCGGCGTACGGCGACGAACCGAACGCCTTCGACGAGTCGTTCGAGTCGGTCCTCGCCGAGCTCGGAGAGACGATCGCGTACGCGATCGACGCCGTGCAGCGAAAGAACGCGCTGCTCGAGGACGAGGTCACGGAGGTCGAACTCGCGCTGACGACCGCGTCGCCGCTGTGTCGGTTCGCCGACCGCCTCGACCGCCGGCTCGCGTTCGAGGGAGCGACCCTGCAGGACGACGGCGCCGCGCTCGCGTTCGTCTCCCTCGAGCCCGCGATCGACGCCGACGAGCTCGAGGCGTCGGTCGAGGGAGTCGAGAACCCGACGGTGTTGACCGCCTCGGCGGACCGCACGCTCGTCCAGCTCCGGGTGACGGGACCGTTCGTCGGAACGGTCGTCGGGAACCACGGCGCCACGCTGCGCGAGCTGGTCTGCGACGGGACGGACCGCCGAGCGACAGTCGATCTCCCCGCGGGACTCGAACTCCGGACCGTTCTCTCGGCGCTCGAGCGCCGCGGTCTCTCGGCCTCGATGATCGCGCGGCGGGACCGCCCCTCGAACGACGGCCCCTCGCTCGGCGGGCCGGCGCGCAAGGCGCTCCTCGAACAGCTCACGCCCCGCCAACGGGAGGTCGTCCGGACGGCGTACCACAGCGGCTTTTTCGAGTGGCCCCGCCGGACGACGGGCGAGGCGGTCGCCGACTCGCTGTCGATCTCGCCGCCGGCCTTTCACAAGCACGTGCGGTACGTCGAGGGGAAGCTCTTCGGGACGCTGTTCGAGGGCGTGACGACCGACGGTTAATATCTTAACCGCCGATCCGACCACCCGTTACACGGTTAACGATCAGACTCTTTGCCCGGAGTCGAGAAGGATCGTCGTCGACTCACAGTGGGGCACTATGACTGAAACGACGCCACAATCGATCTCCGTATCGACGACCGACTGCTACGTCACCCAGTACGACCGACTCGACGACGCGCCGCTCAGCGTCGCGGTCGCCGAGGCGGTCGCGACCTACCGCGACGCCGATCCGATCGATCTCGAGCCGCTGTACTACGCGGTCAACCCGGAGGCGCTCGAGCGCCTGTTCGAGCCCCGGGCCGACGGCCTCCGGAGCGACGGCTCGGTAACCTTCGAGTACAACGACTGTTCGGTCACCGTTACCGCCGACGGCGAGATCCGCGTTACGGCCGCCTAGTTCCGGCGCCGCGTTCGCTCGACGAGATCCCGTCGCGTTCTCGACCCGAACCGAGGACCGCTCGTAGCCACCTCGTACCACGGTGTATAAACACATTATATTGTAATTATTCCACCACCGAAACGGCTATGCGTTCTCGATGGGAACGGCGGGCCATGTCGAAACACACCACCCAAACGATGAAAGACGTCAGCCACACGCCCCCGAACGGCGACTCCGTGACGAACGTCTGGTCTCGAGGTCGGGACGAGGGGGCGTAGCCGGCCACCGGAGTCGGCTCGTACAGGAGTGGCGAATCGTTCGACGCGAGAGGCCGGCGACACACGGCCGAGATCCTACACCGACGTGTCGCGTCGTTCCCGACCGTAGAGGTCGAACGCGACCTTGGCTGCGCCGAGGACGACGGGACCGACGAACAGCCCGACGGCGCCCAGCACCGCGACGCCGCCGAAGATGCCCACGACGATGACCGCCGAGCTGAGCGCGCCGCTTTTGCCGATGATCGCCGGTCGGAGGTACATGTCGGAGGCGCTGACGAGCGCGCCGTAACCGGCCAACCCCAGCGCTGCCAGCGGGCGGCCGACGGCGAGGAGGTAGCCCGACGCCGGCACCCAGACGCCGAACGCACCGACGAGCGGGAGCAGCGCGAGCACGAACGCCGCGACCGTCAGGAAGACGACGCCCGACACCTCGAGCACCCACAGGCCGGCACCGAGCAGCGCCGCCTGAACGGCCGAGACGATCACGTTGCCGACCACCGACGCCCACATGAGCCGATCCAGTTCGGCGAACAGTTCGTCCCTGGCGTCGTCGCCGATCGGCACGACCGTCTGGAGCCAGTCGACGAAGCGATCCCCGTCCCGGAGCAACCCGAAGAGGACGAACGCCGTCACCGTGAGCCCGAACGCGATCGACGGGAGCCCGCCGAGGAACTCGAGGGCGCCCGTCACCGCCCCGTGAAGCCCGTGGAGGCCGTCGTCGATCTGGCTCTGATTGGCCTCGTACGCCGCAAGCGCGGCCTCGGGGTCGAACCGGTAGCCGAACGCCTCGAGTCGCCGTTGAACCGCCGCCGCGTCCAGTCCCCGCCGCTGAACGGTGTCCGCGAGCGCGGCGGCCTGGCGGACGGCGACGACGAGGACGTACAACACCGGCAGGACCAGCGCGAGTAGCGAGCCTGCCAGTAGCGACACCGCCGACGCAGTCGGACTCAGCACCCGCTCGAGGGCGGCCTGGGCGGGCGCGAGGACGTACGCGAGCACGACGGCGAGCAACACGTACTGGAGGTACGGCAGGACGAGCGCCAGCGCGAGAACGCCGCTGACCGCCGCGACGATCCCGAGTGCGGTCTGTTCGGCGAGCCCCTGGGAGTCGGCCATAGTCCGCCAGTAGAACGCCCCGTCCAAAAGAGAGTCGAGTTCCGGTCGCGGCCTCGGGGACGGCGCGCCGACCGATCGGCCGCAAGACCGCTCGAGGGACCGCTGTTACTACGGCTACACTCACACGTCGCTTATCCGGTTCGCGCGCCCCGGTACGGTATGGTGGACGAATCACGCGGACTCGCCGTCTGTGCGACGTGTGGACGGACATACGCGGCCAGGGAGCTCGCCGACGGCAGCATGATGCCGATCGGCAGTCCCGGCGGCTGCAAGTCCTGCGGTTGCACGACGTTCGAAGCCTTTTCGACTCCCGGAAGTGACTCGGAAGGGACCGACGTTCGGGGGTGAGACGGACGGCTCGAGCGCGGGTCGACCTACGCGATCACGGAGACCAGCCCGCCCCCGACGACGGCCAACCCACCGAGACCGAAACAGACCGCCGCGAAGGGGATCCGCTCGACGACCCGCATCAACGCGTCGATCGTCAGGTATCCCACGGCGGCGCTCACCGCGAGCGCGGTGACCGCAGGCCCGACGCCGATTCCGGGCACCCCGCCGGCGTCCGCCATCGTGAGCGCGGCCGCCCCGAGACTGGCGGGAATCGAGAGCAAAAACGAGAGTCGGAACGCGGCGGGCGGTTCGTAGCTTCTGAACAGGAGCGCGCTCGTCGTGACGCCGGAGCGAGAGATCCCGGGGAGGATCGCGAGCCCCTGTACGCTCCCGACGACGAGCGAATCCACCAGGGTGGGGTCGTCGCGCCCGCCCATCGAAACCGACTCCGAGGTGAGCTGGACGACGCCCGTCAGTATCAACAGGATGCCGATCCCGGTAACGAAGAGCCCGCCCGACACCTGGCCGGCGAGATCGACCGCGAAGACGTACAGTGGAATGCCGATGACACCGGTCATCAGGCTGGCGACGATCACGTAGGTCGCGATCGCACTGTCGCCGTCGTAGGCCGACGTCGGACGCCAGTCCGGGACGCTTGCGAGCGCGGTCGCGATGTCGTCCCGGTAGTACGTCGCCGCGGAGAGGGTCGTTCCAACCTGAAAGAACAGCGCAAGTTGCACCGCCGCCTCCGGGTCCACCCGCATGATCGCGAGCACCATCGAGAGGTTCCCCTGGCTCGAGACCGGCAACCACTCCACGATCCCCTGGACGACTCCCGCGACGATCGCGATCAGATACTCCCGCATCGGTGGGTTCCGGTTCGACGCAGTTCCCAGGTGCACATAGTCGTTGGCATCGCGTCCGCCCCGGGGACGGCCGACGGTAGACTCCTCTCCACCCGAACGCCTTGTCGCTCGTCTACGACCCGTGACGAATCGGAAAAGCGTCCGGGGAGCCACTGCGGAACGTTCCGTCGACGATCGTATTGGCCCCGCGAGCGAGGGGAGACGGCTCGGTGACGTTCGCGAGCGTCTCGAGCAGTCCGTCGTGCGGCTGGGTCCGCTGTCCGACGTCGGAGGGGCCGTGGATCGTGAGGTGCGTCGTTTCGGCGGCGGAGCTCCGTGTTCACTCGTCGTCGAACACCCACCCACCAGTAATCGCATCGGATCGCTTCAACTTCTATAAGAGAAGTAGCGTTTTGGGAAGATCCGAAACGATTCCAGGCCCGGCAGTTCAGTTATCCGTGAGAGTCACCTCGTGATCTGCGGCACGATCGGTCCGATCGCGACCACGCCAGGAGATCTCGAACGACCACGTCTCGCCGGCCCGGAGGTCGGTTACGTTGGTCCAGTTGTCTCCGAGAACGACGCCGTTTTCGTCGTAAACGGTTGCGGTCGCAGCAACGTAATCAACGTCCTCATCGGTCGTACTGTCGACTTCGCCGCGAACGACGGCCTCGTCTTCGCCGACTTCCATCTCGCTGCTGGCGAGCTCGATCCCGTCCGGTTTGGAGCCGTCGCGCTCGTTGAACTCGCCCTCGAGTTCGTAGTCTTCGATACTCTCCGCGCTGCTGCCGAGATAGTACACGCGAGCTTCCCAGGTCTCGCCTGCCGGCAGTGTGATGAGGTACTGTGTATCGTTATCGAGATAGTTACCGTCGCTGTCGTACCAGTCCGACTGAATCTCAATATTTCCAGATAGCGCATCTCCGGTGTTTTCGACCGTGGCTTCGACGTAGACGTCGGTCGAAAACTCGCCTTCGTCGACTACTAACTCGTGGTCGACGATCTCGACTGCGGCCTCCCCACCGTTGTCCCCTTCGGTGTCGCCGTTGGCGGAGGCATTTCCGTTCTCGTCGTCCCGTGTACCCCCCTCGACATCTTGGGGCTCATCGCCAGTACAGCCAGCGAGTGCGACAGTCGTCAGCCCACCGACCCCTATAATCGCCTTTCGTCGTGTTAGATCCGTCATTGTTGCTACATCCCCCACATGGGGAAGACGCCTCGCCCGCTGTGACACGGGATACACCGCCGAAACGTAATGTGGTGGGAACGTGAAAGCCACCGGGAATTACCGTAGCTACCTATTTATATCTTAAAAAGTAACTCGTACTGATTAGTACAACTGCCTGATGGTTACCTTTGGCTGACTTCGAGTAATATGAAACGGGTGGGTGAGTTATTCAACTCATCAGTACCGCTCTCGAAGAGCAGCCGATGAGAGGAGTACCGGGGCGATAGTCTACGGCTCGCGATAGAACGGTTGAACCGAACGAGTCCGGTATCGCGTTGTGGAGACTGCTGACAGTGCGAACTGCGCCATCGCTTGCGATCGCTGCACCAAGGTTCGCGACAGCACTCGAGCCGACGGGATAGTGCACGAACTCCCGTCGAAAAACGGAGGGCCGATCGAATCGCGCCGTACCACGCACCCTGCAAGTAGCACACCGAAGGCCGCTGCCATAAGCTTTCTCGCACCCACATCGACGACCGCCGATCGGGCGGGTGACTACGAGCGCAGTTTCACTCGCTGTCTCGCCGCTCGTCTTCCCGGGCCGCGAGCGCCCCGCAACGTTCGCTCCGGGTACGTCACTCGAGTTCGGGTATCGACTTTCTTCGCAGCGGTACCCTCTCCGACCGTGACGGATCTGAAGTCGGCACGCGTGGAGGGATCCGAATCGATCGCCGCACGCCTCTACTGACCGACTCGCCCGCTCCCCTGTGTTTGCAGGGCGAGCATTCCTTGCCTGGTACCCTCACAATACTGTGAGGTGAATTCCCATGGACGAGTGTCCCGTTTGTGGCGAAGAGCTATACGAGGACGACGAACAGATCGTGACCCGACATAACTCGGAGGAGTTCCGCTTTTGCTCCACCGACCATCGGGACGAATTCGAAGAGCAGCCTGGAGAGTACGTCTAACCGGGCGACAACCGACTCCCCTTTTCGAGAGTGCGACGCGCTCGCGTGCTACTCGAGCCGCGCTCGACGAGCACCCGCCGTCGGCTACGAACCCGCTCGCACGTTCGAAGGTAGCATCGGCGGGAACCGCTTCTCGGCGTGACCTCCCGAGCTCGCTGCGCCTCCGAACGGACCAGGTCGTCGAATCGCGGTCGTCGATTCCGACGTCACGCTGTCACTCCGTTGGTGCGGCTCGAGGACGCTACAAACCGCTATCTGCTACGGGATAGACACTGCGGGAGTTCGAGGACCGTTCCGTAGTTGTCACTCGTCTACGACTCGTCACTCACTACGTTCGTGATATCGCGTAGAATGGAAGTGCCCGGGGAGGGATCCAAATCCTACCTTTACATGCCCGTACAAATAGTATAAGTCATGACCTCGAATCCGGAGCAGTCGATCAAACGGCTCCGCGAGCGGATTGACGAAGCCGAGAACATGAGCGAGGCTGACGCCAAGATCCTTCGGCGCATGTCCGATCGCATCCGTATCCTCGGGCCCTCGAAGTACTCCGACTTCGCTCACGAGAAGTACCTCATGCGAGCCGTGAAGATGGCCCAGGAGGTCGGTGGTCTCGCCGACGCCCTCGAGGACCGAGACGCTGCCGAGCGCCTCGTCGCCTGGATCAATACCGAGAAGGCCGATTCCGCCGAGACGAACAAAGACTATCGCGTCACGCTCCGGCAGTTCGGTAAACTCGCCAGCGACGACGTCGACGAGATCCCGGAGAGCCTCGAGTGGATCCCCGGTGGCTATCCGAGCAACTACGATCCCGCCCCGGATCCCGGCGACATGCTTCGCTGGGAGGAGGACATCCTCCCGATGATCGACGCCTGTGCGAACCTCCGCGATCGCGCACTGATCGCCCTCGCTTGGGACCTCGGTCCTCGACCCTTCGAACTGTTTGAGCTGACGACGAAGCAGATCTCCGACCACAAATACGGGCTCCAAGTCACCGTCAACGGGAAGCAGGGCCGGCGATCGCCCGTCCTGATCCCGTCGGTCCCCTACGTCAACCGCTGGCTCGAGGTTCATCCAGGAAGCGGGAGCGATCCGCTGTGGTGCAACCTCAACACCGGCGACTCGATCTCGAACAATCGCGTCCGAGACATCCTGAAAGAGAAGGCACGAAAGGCCGACGTCGACCGACCGGTGACGCCCTCGAACTTCCGAAAGTCTTCGGCGTCCCATCTCGCCAGCCAGGGTGTCTCCCAGGCTCACCTCGAGGATCATCACGGGTGGACGCGTGGCTCGGACATCGCTGCTCGGTATGTCTCGGTCTTCGCTGACGCAAACGACCGCGAGATTGCAAAGGCGCATGGACTCGACGTCCAGGAGGACGAGCATGACGACCTCGCGCCCGCTGTCTGTCACCGATGTGACCGAGAGACTCCACGAGAGAACGACGTCTGCGTCTGGTGTGGTGCAGCGCTCAGCCAGCGTGCCATCGACGAGGACGACGAACTCGAACGTCGCTGGATGGAGTCCGCCGGCTCTGTCAGCGAGGCCGAAAGCCTCTCGCTCGATGACGTTATGGAGGCGCGGGACGCCGTCGACGACAACGCTGCGCTCCGGCGACTGCTCCTTGGTGACGGCTGAGGTCGACATCTAATCGTCACCCCCATCGGCGATCTCGAGGATCCGCTCGATGTCATCCGCGATCGGAAGGTCGGACTCGGCGATTCGCTCGAATAGCTCTCGGTTCTCCTCGACGGTCTCTTTCGCTTCGGCTTCGGGATCTGGAATTTTCGTGTTCATCGTGGGTCCTCGAGCTGATCGCGGACGTACGCTTGCTCGCTCTCTGGGCGGTCACTGAGGGCAAGACAGGTTCGAACATGGCCGTCATACTCGATGAAAACAACGTCCCCTTCGGGGTAGCAGTAGGCTGTGCTTCCCTCCTCGGCACTCGGATAGTGGACTGGCTCCGCCTCGTCGAATGCGCCACGAGGATCGGTCCAGGGCGCTTGCGAGCGGTCGAACCACATCTCACTGACGTGGTTGTCCCAGCGTTCGGCCAGTTCAGTATCGGGAGTCGTGTTCACTGTGAGTCACCCCCGTCGCGTTTGAACTCTACTGAATCAGACCCATGGGCTCCCACCCCGGTGCTTCCGGAGCTCGTATTCATTCGAACATCGGTGTTCTCGTCGACGCGCTGAAGGATCGACGCACGCCAGGTGTGGCTGACTGCTGATTGGAGGGCCTCGTCGACCTCCGGGTTCTCGATCTCTTCTTGGAGTGCCTCGAGTATCGAGCAGACGTCATCGATCTCCTCGACTATCTCGCGGTCACCGATCTGGAGCCTGCCGTTTGGCCCTTTGGTGATCGTCTCGCGTCGGAAGACCTCCTCAAGACCGCCGCCGTCTGTCCGAAGTTCGCGATCGTCGTTGTCCTGGTTGAACCCATTCTCGGCAAGGACATCGGCCGGCGATCGGCCGTACTTCGATTGATCCTCCTCGATACCGAGCACCTGCTTTGCGCAGGTTTTGCAGAGTCGGGCGTGAAGTTCTGGATTAGGGATGTTATCGGGATCGAATGTCCAGGGCGTCGCCGATCGTTCGTACTGACACGCTGAGTCGGGATCGTCGCGAGTGCAGTCTTCGGCGGGGATGTGGATCGCCGACGCTCGTCGGCCCTGAAACTGAATCCAGAACGGTACTTCGGCGCGGACGGCGTCAACGTCGATCCCGCCGTCGGTCACCAGCTTGCTCGCGCGCTCGAACGCCGCGTCCGCGGGAACCGTCTCTCGACGTGCCCCCTCGAGTTCGGCGACACAATCTTCGCAGACTGGGGCGTTGTACTCCTCGGGGACATAGCGGAGATCTTCTGCGCTGCGCTCGAGTGGCGTTTCCATGTCAACACCGCAGGCGCACTCGTGGGTCTCGCCGTCGAACGCGACCGAGGCGTGCCAGAGATCGGTCTCGAGGATCCAGTGGTTGACGTCTCGGTCGACAGCAGTGCCGAGTCGGTCCTCGAGCTCCTCCATTCGGCAGCACTCGCACAGATACTCGCGGTTCCCGCAGGTCGAGCAACTACGCATCGTTCTCTCCCTCCATCGTGGGTTGGGTGACTAGGTTCTCGTCGTTACCGTCGTCGACAAAGATCGCATTGTCACCGATGTCGTCCATCGCGTCCGCGACACCGCGATCGAGCGCTCCAACGACCTCGTAGCGGACCGTCATCGGCCGGTACCTCCGACAGCGATGACGTAGCCGGTCTCGACCCACTTCTCGTCAGTCTCACCTTCGACCCGGTAGCGCTGGCCGCCGAATGCCGGCTTCCCTTCGGAGATCTCGAGATCAGGCTGGCTGTCTTCAACCTCGTCGAACTCGCGGGCGACTTGGCCGTTCTCGAGGCGCTCGAGGACACCGGCGATCGCGCCGGAAAGATTATTCTCCTCGCGTGCGGACGATTCGACTGGATGAGGATCCGTTCCTGCACAACCTCTCGTCTGTGCTGTCGCGTCCTCGCGCGGGAGCGTTTTTCGCGAACAGTTCGTCTCGGGAGTGTCATCCCAACCATTCGGACGGCCGGATATTCCGTTTTCCGTGGGGCAATTCCTATTTGCCCTGCTGTCTTCGTTTGACATGGCTTGCGAAATCCCGTGTGAGGGGAGTCGGAAGCCACCCCGGCGTGCTGATGACACGCCGGACACGTTTTCGCGTCCGGAGGGGCGGCTTCCATTAAGCAGTTTTTACTGTGATGACTTAATATTACCGACGCTTAGGTACCTCCGCTAAGTCAACGGTGGTACTATATGATACCATACCGTTGGTAACATATATCCTTATGACCAAGTACGAGCCAATGCGGCTCTCCCTCCCGACCGATCGGCTCATTCTCGAAACGCTACTTGAAGGTCGGAACCTAGCTGCGAACATCGCCGAAAGTGTTGACCGGAGCCGAAACTACCTCAATCAGCGGATGGCACTGCTTCACGATTACGGGCTCGTGGCGAAGGTTGGTCCGGTTGAGGGAACCGGGCTCTACGAGATCACGCCGAAGGGAGTCGCTGCCTTGCGCTTGATCGACGAATACGAGGAGGGGCCTGAATTCGAGAACCTTGTCGAAGAACGCGCAGAGCTGATCGAGGTTCGCCCGCCTGCGATTATCGACGAGAGAGCCGATGAATCCTAACACCAGAGGACTCGTCGTCAACATGCATTCTCCACTTCGATGAGAAGTCTGTTAAAGATCCCTTGGAATTCCGAATACTACTTTGAGTTGAGTGTCTCTGTTCCGATTCTCGCAACCGGTTCAATCTTCTCATCGACGACCCAGTATAGCCGATCGCGAGTCGGCCCATCGTAATCGATAAGATCGTAGGCCTGGAGCTTCGGCAGCTTTCCGCGGCGCGCCCGCTTCCCGAGTGGCTGTACCGGCGACCCGGAGTACACGACTTCGGCGGCCACCTCGTAGCGATCATGCAACTTCTCACCTGTGATCTCCCCAGCGTCATGGATGATCGAGTACAGAACCTGGTGATGGTACGGGAGCGACTGCAGGTTCAACTGACGAATCCGGCGCTTCGCTCGTTCATAGGAGTCGTCGACATCGCGATCGCGAATCCGCCGGTGCCCGCGCTCGTGTGCGAGCTCGGCAGCAGCCCGCAGCGACTGAATTCCCTCGCGAGCAACGCCGGCGACCTCGTCGGCGATCGCCTCGAGCTGCGCTCGCATCACAGGGTCGCCGTGCAACCCTTGTCGTGCTCGACGCTCGAGGATATCCGCAAGCTCGTCGACACCGTACCGGTCGAGCTTGAGGTGACCCTGATCAAGACGGTGCCCGTCTGTGACGTCGAGCCGTGAGAGCCAGTCAGTTCCATCATGAACGATAGCGACGACGGTCACGTTCTCGATTGCGAGTAGCTCACTGATCGCATTCGTCTGCGGGAGGTCCTCACCTTCGTCCAGGACGATGATCGTCTCATCGGTGATCGCATCGCGAAGCTGTCGACAAGCATCGGTCGTTGGGAGTGTCTGCGGGACGTCATTCGAGCCTCGCGGGAGCTCCTCGAGAACGCACCGGAGCACGTCGCCGGTCGTTTTCCCGAGTGAGTCGACAAACACTCGCGTGATATCGGTCTGTGTCTCGAGGTGGTTGACTGCGTTCCGTGCGAGCAGTGTCTTCCCCACACCACTGGGTCCGGAAATCAGAACATCCGATGCTCGGGGGTGTGTCGTGGTAAAGCGTCGGAGTAACTGCTCGGTTTCGGCCTCCCGATGCAACGGATCTGGCGGCAAAAAAGAATCGTCAAAGACCCGTGTATCAGCGATCATACCAATCTGGTCTGTTTGATAGGTTATAAAGGCTGCTTGTAATTCCGAAAGTGAAGCGAGAAACAATGGAGTTGCAACCACTCGAGCAGGAACTGGTCTCGCCAGTAGCCAGTTTTTGAAAGCGGTGGCTGCCATCAGGTTCATGCGGGTTCCCGCCAATGTTCTCGGTCGACTAGCGATACTCTCCGCACCGAATCTCGCCAGTCGGTTCTTCTTCCCGAAGCCCGTCGTTCAAATCGACGTTTCGCTTTTGATTCCTTGGGACTCGGTGTCTGGGTCGAGTGCGTCCCGTATGTTAGGGCCCCCTGTAGAACGACACCGGGTTTCCGGTGACGATCGCCGCCGGCGCCTCGAGTTTGACGCCGTCGACCAGCTCGTGACCAACGACACACCAGTGCCCGTCGCGACGTTCCTCAACGATCCGATCGTACTCGCCGAAGCCGGCGGGTTCGAGGCGAATACGTCGCGGATTGCCCTCGCGAGGAGTGTACCGTAGCGTGATCGAGCTGTCGGCGTTCATCGCGACCACCGCGGTTCGCCCTCAACCCACATTCCGAGGACATCGTCGACGTCGTCGGGGTCGACCCACGCCGGGATCGGCTCGCGCCCTGTCTCGAACTTGGCTCGTTTGATGTGTTTGCATTCTCTCCCGCGGTACTTGTGGTCGGGACAGAGGCACCGCGCTCCGCTAGGCGCCTCGAGATCGACGATGTACTCCGACTCGCTCGTCACTTCGTACATACCCTTGGTGCCGCGGACGATCCCGACCGAGCTCATGACGGTCATGGGTTCTGTGAGAGCGCGCGCCGCGACCTCGTCGATAATCTCGATTTCGTCGGTCGTGGTTTGTGTGACTGCCATCAGCGACCCACCTCACGGGCCATCGTGGGGACTGCCGAGGCTGCCATCAACGCGAGCCCGCTACCGATCAGCGCCATCGAAACTGTCATTCGCGATCACCCTCGCCATTCTGGCCGGCGTCCTCGGGCCCAGCAACAACACGGGCCTCCTCGAGGAGCTCGATGTCACGTTGAGCCTCGATCTCGAGCTTGCGCTCGCGAGCTGGAGAGATGCCGGGGCCGCTCGGGAGCCCGTGCGGTGTCGGTTCGGAGCCGTCTGTCAGGTCGGCCGCGAACTCTTGGAGCGACTGCACCTCCTCGTCCTCGAGGTTCTCGGTACGCTCGATGAGGTCGACCATACCCTGCATATCAGAACCCCTCCGGCGCGCGGTGGGTCGTGAACGTCCAGCCTCGCTTGTGTTCGACGTACTCGCACCACGCTGCCAACGGCCGACCGTCGAGTTCTTCGACGTGCTCAGGCTCGCCGCTGACGTCGTCGGTCTCGAGGTCGAACCCCTCGCTGACGGGGAACACCTTGATCGTGTCCGTCGCGGGGTAGTGCAGGTGAGCGCTGTTCTCCTCGTCGACACCGATGACGAAGCCGATCTTCGTCACGAGCGAGTCGACCGTGTCCGCAACGTTTTCGTTCTGCTGTGTAGTAGCTGTCATTGCCTTATCCAGGCACGGGGTCGGTGCTCTAACACCGGCCTCAGATTTTCCGAGGCGTCCCGTACTCTACTACAGTGTACGAGCTACGACATTATAAAACTATGCACACTGCACACTCATAGTCGAATTGCATTGTGCGAATGTTTATTGCAGTTGCGAGCCTATTTGTCGTATGGCACTGTCACAACAGCCAGACATGGATGCCGACCGACTCACTCGGACGGATCGTGCGATTCTGGATACGCTGAAGGCTGGCCGCGGCGGCGACGATCCCTGGGGGATCGCGACGAAAGGCTATCTCGTCGACGAGACAGAGTTCTCGAGAAACAGCGTCTACCAGCGCCTCGAAGTCCTCGAGGGCCATGGTCATGTTCGACTCATCCACGAGCCGACGCGTCTGTTCGCGTTCGTCGACGATCCTCGAGAGGGCGGTGATTCTAATGACTGACTTGCCTGCCGATCACGACGAGCTCGATAACGTTAGCCCGCAGGCGGTCCTCGAGGATCCAAAGGGTTGTACCGTCGGGCAGCTCGAAGCGGCGCTGGACACGCTCGATGACGACGAACGGAGGGGATGGTTCGATGACCACCCAAATGTCTACGAGGACCTGGTAGGGCCCTGGAGCAACATACTAGACGGAATCGTCAAAGTACTCAGACAGGAACAGGGGAACCGCCAGCGCCTCGAGTTCGAGATCGACGAGGGGATCTACCAGAACACGACGATCCACACATCCAACGGCGAGACACACCCCGCCGGCGAAGTGTATCTCTGGGCGAAGCACCTCGATGGGACCTACAACGTCGACATCAAGCAGCGTAGCGTCCCATCGGAGGTCGACTTGGAGGAGTGCGAGCTCGAGATCCGATCTGACAACGGTGTCCCGCTGCTCCGGGGGGTGATCGTCGACGAGCCGAACGAAACGCTGGGAAACTCGCTGTGTCTGAAGCTCGATCCGAGTGGTTGCGACCGGTGACTGACTGCCGTCGATGTGGAACCAAGACGTCGAGACGGACGCTCGAAGACGATCCGCTGTGCAAGGGCTGTGCCGAGTGGCGCGAAGAGCAACAGCAGCCCCGCGACGTCGATCAGCACTCGCTCGGGGTGTGGGATTCCTAGCCCCTACACCCCGTATGCAAAGTGAAAACATACCTTCAATTTCTATCTGGAAGGCCGACGTGGTCGGCGGCCAACCACTGCGCTATATTGGATACTGCGGCAAGTTCACTTACGACCGTCACGTCTTACGAGCGGCATGAGGGATAACCTGACCGCCAGCAGCCGCTCCTTGAGAATCCAGGTGGTTTGTATTGTACGGTTACCTAACTCAAGACAACACTGGACACGTTCGATGACGATGGACAGATAGTGTCTCTAAGGACAGAAAACCAAAATACTACCCGCTTACCGCTTAGATAGATCCCTATTGTGGAACGAGGAGGGTTTCTACATCTTTCTCAACAGAACCGGCACTGTGCTCTATCTGGACCTCAATCAATCCGGACCGGATCTCGTTTCCTGAATACTTGAGCCGTATATTGTAACGTGCGGCGGAATCAGGTCTCCCCTCTGGCTTGACCTCACCCTCATTCACTATTTCATCAGCAAACTCTTGACCATCATATTTTGCTATCACCTCTTCAGGAAGATCTACCCTTAGTGTGTATTTGTGAATGTCTCTGCCTTGATTCTCTACTTTGACAAAAAGGGGTTCACTCTCTTGGAAAACTGAGAAGATCTTGAGCTCAGTCGGCGCGATTTTGATATTGAGGTCTCTAAGGGTTTGGAGTGGTGATTGAATCTTGCGCCGATATGGGATCCCCATTGCTCCAACAGTTACCATTGGGAGGCCGTACAGTATAAGAATTTTCCCCATTTCACAAGAGGCAGAAAACGGCACAGGAAAAACAAAGACTGGAGATTCTGTCCCACAATATGAGAAATAAACAAAAAAGAGTGCGGAGACTGTGTGTAGCACAAAAAATAGGAATCCTGCAGTGATTGCCCCCCAAATCCATCTTGTCTCTCTGCGGAGCCAAGCAATCCAGTTAATATCTACATCGATAGCTTCACCAAATGTATAATATACATTAAATAATACAAAGTGTATGGATATTAGTAGTAAAAAACCAAATCCTATCCATTGGTTGATAAATGGTTTAATCTGATCTGCAGATATTATTCCTAAAACTGCAACTGTGAGTGATATTAAATATTGAATTTCGAATTGGTGGTCCCGTCCCATTATATTTAGTCGACTATAAAGTAGTGTTTGTATTTCTCGTATAAGTAGTTGTAAAATTCAAATACAAGTCCAATATCGCCCGTTGCACCACCTTTTTTCCTGACTTTCACTCTTCCAAGATTCTCATTATATCCTGCTTGGAAAGCAAAGTATGTCCCCTCATATAGAATTTCACCTTCAATTTGGACTATCTTACCATCCCGGCTATTAATGAAATGTTCCACATCCTTGTGGGTGAAGATATCAGATCTACCGCCGATTCGGACATCTTTGACTTCTGCCCCATCAACTAGAATTTTAACAGTGTCGATAGTGATAACGTCAAGGTCTATATTTGAGTCGACCAGAGAACTCTGTTCTTGATCCCTCTGCTCTTCCAGATCCTCCTCTAGTTCCTTTACAAACTCTTCGACTTGATCGTTTGCATACGAATTGTCGACTGACTGATGGCCAACTTCTTCTAACTGTAAACCCTTATCTTCTAGTGCGGATACAAGGCCGCGAGCCTTGCCGTAAATATCTGTCTGGATGAATACCCGGTTTGTTTTAAGATCGATTCTAAATCCGGTATCATATAGAGTCTTTCTGGGCCGAAGTTCATTAAGAGGATCAAGAGTATAATTTATTGTTTGAGTCCAATATGTAGCTGCAATCTCGTTGGAGCTGTGGTTGTTGATTTCGAACCCTTCATCAATTAGGTTGTTATCATCATCGAACGAAACCTCTTCAGTCAGAAACCTTTCTGCTAATTCTTCATCCAAATCCCGACTGGTGAGTTGCTCTATGGATTCTATGTCAGCAATATAATACCCAAGTGGCTCTGTTTCTCTCTCTATGTCGGCGATTCGATCTAAGAGGTCATCAAACTCATCTACCGTCCAACGATCAGTGAGAATCGCATCTATTAACTCGCTTGACGAGCGACTCCTGACGCCCAGACCTCGCTCTTCAATAATTTTCCGCAGTTCTTGGATAGGAAGCATTTGAAGAGCAGTCTCAAGCCTTTCTTTCTCAATGGATGTATCTGTCACAAGCCATAGTGGATCACCATTAATAATAAAAGCAACTAATATAATCTATCATATGGAGAAGAACTCAGTTAATTAAAATATTCAGATATTTACTAAATTATTCATGGTCTAATAGATTGCTCAATTGAGTTGGAAGTTCTTTCTACTCATTTTCAAGGAATATTAATAGCCGTTTGTACAGAAGAAATAGATGCAATCAGTTCACTGAGCATCCGGGCGAGTACCAATGCGAGGACTGGCACGATACGGAAGCCGGTCGGCAGGCTCGTCGCAATCGCGACAGCGAGGACGACGAGAAGTAGCGTCGCCACTACTTATTAACGAGTTGTAGACGCACCACTCCAAAACCGCCGGAGCGACACTATCATCGCGAGAGAAACAGCTACTCGAGCACGGGGCAGTTGTCGCCCGTCCAGACACTGAATCGACGGACGTACTTGCTCTGCTCCTTTGGGCTACCCCACCGACCGCCGAAGTAGAAGTGCCAGCGCCACTCGTGGACGCCCTTGTGTCCGTGATCCTCGTCGGCGAACTGGTAGTCGTCACGATCGTGACGAGGGCGACGAGAAGTGACCGCAGCTTTATATACGAAGCCGCGGCCAGCATCAGCGATGCCTCTACACGATCGCGAGGACGACCTGCTGATCGCCGTCGCACTGACCCGCTTCTCGGTTGACGTCGAGTAGGCCGATCCCGAGCTCGCCGAACAGGCCTGGCAACTCGCCGCCGATAGACTACTCGAGTACGACCCCGAACCCGACGAAATAGGCCGTAAGGTGTAGATCTCGGTAATCATCGTACCACTGTATTAGTAGAATTCCATAACAATCATGTGCCGACAGTAGCATTCTGATAGCTTCCATGACACAGGAGTTAGGCAAACTCGCACGAGAACTGTCCACCCCGTATTATGAAGAGGCACTTCCAGCACACGACCGGTATCACGCGAATCGAGTTCGGGATCTTGCGATACGGCTAGCAAACGAATGCGAGGAGCCCGTTGACAAAGCCGTTCTCTCTGCTGCAGCGTGGCTTCACGATGTCGGCCGCCCTCGAGAGCGCATCGGAGAGATCGACCACCACGACAGATGGGGCGCAGCAGAAGCGAGAGAACTCCTCGAAAGCGAAGCGGTACCACCGAACCAAATCGAATCAATCACACACTGTATTCAAGCACACAGTATTCGATCGAGTTCTCCAGAACCAGAGATGCTCGAGGCGAAATTGCTCTTTGATGCAGATAAGCTGGAAGCTGCTGGTGCCCGTGGAATCGTTCGATTAGCCTGTATTGTAGGTGAACGCTCCGGCAAAGCAGGCGAAAAATACGCTGTGATCGATAGTTCGTCGACGTCTGGAATAGAGACCTCGGGAGTCCCAGATATAGCGCTCCTTCAGGAGTGGGCGAGGGAACGTCTGGATAGACTGTATACCTCGCCTGGCCGCCGACTTGGGGAATCGCGATGGGAGTTTATGGAAGAGTTCTTCACCCAGTTCACTGCGGAATTAGGGGTAGAGCAGTAATCACGCAACTTCGGACTCCGACGCGCTTGCGAGGACGATCTCCTCACCACTTTGCACTGACTCGCTTGTCCACCGACTAAACCCAGAACTCGCTGCCAACCGGCTTCTAAAGTATAGCCTCGAGACACACGACCGAATCTAGTTTCCTACGGGCATCCGCCAGAATGCCCTCCGGGATCATCCCAGCTAACGTTGTCGAGATAGGGTTGAATCTCATCAAACTGTGACCCCTTCTTGATGATCCCTTGCTTACGGTCCCACTCCACGAAATCTAGGTCATGGAGTTTCGGGAGGTGATTGTGAACCAGTGCTATTTTTTGCACCCGGAGCTGTTCTTCGGCGTTATCCGGCTCGGTGAGAGCGGCAACCTGAACCGGCCGATTCCGATCGTTGAGGGTCTCCAATACCTGGCACCGAGTAGTATTGGATAAGGTCTCTGAGACCTTATCTTCCATAATCTATCATCCACTATTGGCGCCGACTGATTTACTGCCCATAGACAGATAACATCAAAGCTTGATTGTGCGTCCACTATGCTTACTTTCGGCAATTACTCCCCAATTCATTGGACAACCATAGTAGGTAGTGTACACTTATGTTCAAGTCAGCCACCAGTACCAGCGATATCTCTACATGATTGTGTAGACGGAACGGCGAAAGTAGCGTCGCTACTAGTTGCCCGTAAAGGTAATCTAAAGCGATAGTTACAAAAGGCGACCTATGAGGTCTGAGAGGGGCCCTAAAGCAAGGTGCATCGGAAGGATATAATATGATGAGTCACGATATCTGAACAAACATTTTGGGTGACTATATGACTAACGACGAACAGCAGGTCTGGACTGCCTCATGTCGGTCAGGAGGGCAGACG
This sequence comes from Natronococcus jeotgali DSM 18795, assembly GCF_000337695.1. Classification (GTDB taxonomy): domain Archaea; phylum Halobacteriota; class Halobacteria; order Halobacteriales; family Natrialbaceae; genus Natronococcus; species Natronococcus jeotgali. The sequence continues at coordinate 8,728 of NZ_AOIA01000141.1, read as the reverse complement.
CAACTCCATACTTCACCCAACTGCGCGGCGCTACAGAAGGCAAACGAGATTTATGGTCCAAAGCCGCGGTCAGTGTATTCTAGCGATAGCGAACTTTGCTCCATTTGCACTGGAGAAGGCAAAAATCAGGGTGGTTGGACCGCTATTCACAGGAAATTGGCTAATCCTGAGTTCGGTCCAGAAGACATTGGATTAGACTAATGTTCTCAAAACTTTAGTCGTGGGCTTTACGCTGTATCTGTAATTCTGCACCGTTAGATCGAACAGGAGAGTTCAGGGGACTGACTCTCCTGAATGTCCACGATTCGGATATCGGCGCGGTTCGTGAGTGGAGATGTTCCGCTACACGATTGAGTTCGGACAGCCGCACCGACAGCCCGCTAGTTCTGGACGAGACTATAATGATCTTCCGGAATAGATTGGGCCACTACCAAGCTGTTCCACCTCTCAGTAATCGTCGTTCTCGAGTAAGAATTATCCGTGAAAAATGGCGAAAGAATCGCACCACGATCCTAATTCCCTGTTGTGGTGAAATGATCGGAGGCACCAAGGCTGTTAATAATTGACACTATCGGATGTCTCAGGTGCCAACCGATCATCTACAATGAGTAATTCTATACACTAATAGTTTTCTGTTATAATATATGTTGTAAAGTAAGTCAGTAAATTACTGTTATAGCTATCTTCGTACGCTTAACATATATACAGTTCGAAATCATAGACCAGACTGATTACTTATATCTAGGCAACACGTGTACAATTTTCTCCGGGAGGAAACCAGTCTACCATATCCACAGAAGATAGTGGGCGGTGGTACAGGCTAACCCACCATCCGATGGGTGACAGGTGCGGACCAGCGGTGGCCGGCGGCGCTTTGCTCGTCGATCAGTCCTACAGAGGAACTCATTCCTGCCGACCGGCCACCTAGTATTCTATCCCCTTCTACTAATAATTTTATACTCCACCACTTCCAAAATACAGTTGTCTCAATCGTATTGATTTTGTGAAATATATTCGAATCGAAGATCAAGTTGACTTACTCGAGGTCCTCAAGCTCGGGGCAGTTGTCCCCCGTCCAGACTCCGAATCGACGAACGTACTTGCTCTGCTCCTTCGGGCTGCCCCACCGACCGCCGAAGTAGAAGTGCCAGCGCCACTCGTGGACGCCCTTGTAGCCGTGATCCTCGTCGACGAACTGGTAGTCGTCGCGATCGAACGCCTTGCGGGCGTTGATCCATGCCGCGATCCGCGAGTCGAACTCACCGGGCTCGCCCATCTCGTAGCGTTCGTCGATCGTCACCCACTCGCCCTTGTTTGCGCCACGCTTCCACGAGTGCATGTGACCGTAGTCCTTCGAGGCACCGGTTACATCGTAGACCTGCTTCCCGAGCGGGATGTCTGACCCGTCCTCGGTCGCATCGTTCGGTCCGTGGGTTGTCGCATACCCACGGGCTGACCACGCCTCACCGGGGTTGTGACTTCCGCCAGCCGCGCCACCGCCTCGGTGATCAGCAGGGCCGGGAAGCTTCGTCCCACCGTGGTTCATGCTCTGGTGGAACTCGAAGTGCGTTGGGAAGTAGATCTGATACCGGAAGTGGACGACATCCGGCTCGTGCCCGACCAGATCCTCGAGCTCCCAGCGGGTTTCGACGGAATAGTGCTCTGGCTTCCCCTCCTGGCAGTCGATGCTCGCGACCGGACGCATTCCTCCAGCCGGATCATCCGCAATGCTGGCGTTCTCATCAGACGCGACCTCGGATAGCTCGATGTTACGGTAGTCGGGTTCGGACTCGTCGATCCCCTCAGCGAGGCTCCCGCGAATCCGATCGATGTTGTAGACGTAGTTCTCAGTCTGCGAGTCGTCGCTGGGCGAGTAGCTCCCGTTGATGACCGTCAGGCCATCACCCTCGTAAGGACAGCTCGCCTCGGCGCGGTAACGAACGTACTGCTCACCCTCGCCGTCGAGCAGGATCCGATACTCCTGGCCCGCGGAGAAGTCGTACTCGATCGCAACCCAGTCGCCGTGGTCGAGACCAGCTGTCTGCTTGGTGGCAAGCGGGGTCTCCTCGTCGTCGTAGACGTGGATCGCAGTGATGACCTTCGCCCCGTCGTGGCGATCGCCACCCAGCCGGACCTCGAGCGCCTTGAGATCTCGATCGGGAACAATCGCCACGCCGCAGAGATTACTATGTCCCGTCTGACCCTGGCCGTCCTCGGGGAGATCGATCACCTCGAACTGAGGCTCGGGCTCTGACTCTGGAGTTCCTTCGTCGCCGAGCTCGACGCGGGGCTCGAGATCATGGTACTCGCGGTAGACGACCGTGATGCCGACGACGGCCAGCAGCACTGCCAGCACGAGCCCATGCGTCCGCGAGAGGTAGGCGTTGGCTTGGACGCCGACCCAGTGCCCGCTGCGGCGGCGACGCTAACGACACTCGCGATCCACCAGTTGATCTCGCCCGAGCGCGCGTAGATGAGACTGCCAAGCACTGCACCGATTGTAAAGATGGCACTTGAGGTGCCTGCGACCTCGGCGCTTGAGAGCGACGTCATGAGGTAGAGCCCGGTGACGATGAGGATACCGCCGGGTCCAATCGTAGCAACGATAATCCCGCCAAGAAGGCTAGGGCGACCAGCGCGACCAACACTTCGGTAGCGACGACCACGTGTCTCGGACGAGCGTACTCGCTACGTACGGGTAGGGGTTAGCCTTGCCTGACAACGATCTAGCGTTCCCCGTCCCGCCAAGTGGTGTCCTTAAGTCGAGATAACATGTAGCAGTCATGCGTGAGTGGCGATCGAACCAATGTGGACGATCTGATGAATCGTGGTCAAAGAGAACCTCCTGTTGGTGCTGGAAGCTGCACTTGATCCCTCGGCATGGCGGCCTTGATGTCGCGCTTCTCTAACGCGAGCAGTAGTCTGAGTTAGAGGTCGATATACTGTGATTCCCACTCACGGCGCTTCTGAATGGCTTCGTCTCCTGCATCGGTGAGAGCGTAGTAGTTCGTTCGTCGATCGAGTTCGCCTTTCTCGACGAGTTCCTTATTGACAAGGGAATCGAGATTCGGGTACAGCCGTCCGTGATTAATTTCGGCGCTGTAGTAGATATCAATCTCATTTTTTATGTCCTGCCCGGATGGTTGATCAGCATCTGCGATGACGTATAGGAGGTCTCGCTGGAAACCTGTGAGGTCGTCCATAGTGACCTATTCTTGATTCTTAATATTGTTATTACTCACGTATACAGTTACCAGTCTTGAGCTATAACCTCGTAAGGGACGGTATTCTTCCGTTTAGCTCCGGTTCGAAAGCGGTTGATCAATGTTACAATTGCACGAGTCTTGTTAACACCTATGTACTTCCTCAAGATAATGACTGAAGCACAACTGTTGGGAAAGGCTGTGCGAGTGAGGAGGATGGGAGTGGCAGAAGGGCCATCAGGTGGGGCTAGTACCGGTGGCCCGATTAAATGGACACGGTTGTTTTCTTGTCGCGTTGGATGGTACGCGACACCCAAGATTTGGGGTGGACCATTATCAATCTCATGGTAGATCCCTAACTCCGTGAATTACATTATGCGTAGGAAGAAGTGGGTAGAGGTCCTCTCAAGCGGAAGTGAGTAGCTGGTATCTCTTTATCACACTTCTTCACTAGATCCGTTCATACTGCTACTACTTCTTGACAGCTTGAGTGACAGACGACCATTTCAGACTGACTCACTCGGCGATCTCGTGAGAGGTGTGGCCGACGTATCGAAGTTTGTGGGTCCAAACGGCAACGTCGTACTGCACTCGAAGAATGAGCGTCTCGCCGTCGTCATCGAATGTGAGACCGAACGGCAGTCGATGGTGTGAAACTTGGTCTAAAGACACTGGTTGATATCACACTTCGCCTGCTTGACCTGTGTGGATTTTATCGATCATTCGATCTGCCAAATTTGGATTTCCCAGTTCGGATGATCAGTCGTTGCTTGAATCCTTAGGCTTCCTTCTACCTCGACATTGTTGGCATCTGCTTCTTCTAAGATCGTTCGGAGAGCAGAACGAAGCGATTCAGTGTTATCGATTGACTTATTATTTTCCATGAATTATCTCACAGGTCAACTGGACTGCTGCTCTACGTTCCTTCTACATGAGAGATATGAACGGAGTTGGCAGTCACTGTTACGCGGTATGTTGTATAGGTGAATTCGAGAGACACTTCGTCTTGATTCGCCTCATCACTGGAGTGGAGATGAAAGAGAGTATTCAGGGCATCAGGATCAATATATTCGTAGAGGGGATCCAACTCACATGGATCACAATTTGACGCCTCTGCAACAGCAGTTATGACTGTCTGGCTGACGGGGTCATCCTCACGACAAGTATACTGAACAGGGGAATCTATACTCGACATCCATTTCCTATTGAGTGCTCCATACGTGTGAGTCTCCGTAGTCAGTAGCTACGTGTTTAAGTGGTATCCCGTTCAGACGAGAAGTGATCATTGAGTTCTTCAGCGTCTGAACGAACCGTCTGTTCAATGAGTGTGTCTAGTGCTCGTCGTAGACGCCGCCCAAGTGCAGATGAGGTAACCTCGGCCTCTTCAGCTAACTCTTCAAGCGTAATACAGCGTGGTTGATCAAAGTAGCCGTGTTCATGTGCTCGAACGAGTATCTCATACTGAGCAGGAGTTAATCCGAACCGTTCAGCCGGCTCATCAGGCTCTTCTTGATAGAGACGGTGAAGGCGAAATGGAATTCCTTCCTCTTCACACGCTTGACGGTACGCTTTGAGCGCCTCCAGAGTTGGGATGCGAGCACGAAAGCGGGTCTCTTCAGATGTAGTTGTAACGTCGAGATAGACCATATCATGTTCAGCCGCTTTTGGATACAATAACTCCTGTACAGCGTCTTCGGGATACGTCACACGGTATAAACGACGATCGTCAAGCTCAGTAAGACAGGTATACTCTTTGGTAGTTGGGTCAGCTTGGAGAGCTGATTCGAAAGTCTCGAAATCGTCGCCAGAAGCCCAGAAAACGTGCTTTCCCTCTCCCGACTGTGTTAGATGAATGTCTTCAGTGTAAAACACCATCTCTGGGGCTGCTTCGGCTTCTCTCATGAGTGGAGAGACAATGCTGAACTCAGCGATCAAACTCATTTTTCACCCCTTGCAGCTGAACTATATAATCTAGTACATTAATTACTCTATCTAGAGCTGGTAACAACACCCGGCTACGTTTTCCTTGTTCAGTACCGATTGACTCCATCAGGCCCTCACTCAGCAGATGTTCTTTTGTCATAAGGACTCCTAACAGGGTGCATCACACCAGAGGTATTGAATCCTCAGTCGATCACATCGGCTTAGAGAGAACGTTTGCTTGGTTAGGTTATACACCCTCGAGGGTGTCATAGGCGCTTCCCATGGTGTTGATTTCATCCTTTCCTATAGTGAATACGTAGCGGGATCAAGCCCATTGGCGGTCTCCCGATAGGAGCGGCCGGCGTCCCTCAGCTCGAGAACCCGAACGGCGACATCGAACTTCGCTCTAGGAACGAGGCGTTCGCCGGCGTCGTCGAATGTGTGCCCGTAGGATGGCCGTCCCTGATAGTCGCCTTTCTCGAGGCGCCGCTCAGTCTCTCGTTTCGCCCGTTCGATCTCTTTGCGCTTCCCGACGTCGTCACTCGCGGCCATGGCGGCCTCGATAGCGAGTTTGTAGTCGGACGTATCCACAAGGCCACGTTCGACCGAATGGAGGTCGACGCCGCTCTCATCTACCGAGAGCAGTAGTCTGATCCGGTCGTTCTGATCCCTCGAGAGGCGAGACAAGTCCCGATCGACGACAGCCGAGACGTCGTCCTCCCGAACGAGGCACTAGAGCTCGTCGTACTTCTCGCAGGTCTCGTTGAAGCCACTGGTTCCGGTCTCTTCGTTCAGGATCCCGAGGAGTTCGAGGTCTCGGTCAGCACAGTACTCCCGACTGTCTCGCTTCTGAACCGTGATCGAGTGGTCAGATTCTTGTGAGAGCCGCACATATCCAAGTGCGAGGACGTCGTCTGATTCCAGTGGTGGGGACTTCTGGACGTAGACGACGCCCTCGCTGTTTCCGATCATGGGTTATCCTCACTGTTGTCGTGAACGGTGATCTCCAGTTTGTTACTCGCGCCGCCGACCTTCCACTCGAGGGAGGTCTCTCGATCCGTGTCGAAGAACTCGGCGAGATCTTTCGGAATCGTAGTCTGGTACTGTTTCCAGTGGTAGTCGTCGCCGTTGGGGTTAGTCGTCGTCGACTCAGTCACGGAGAGGGTCGTTTCTGGTATTTCTGATTTAACCTTATACGAGTGTATAAAATAATGGTTACAGACGAGAAAAATCAGGTGTCCCAGAAAGGGGGTTTCTGGGACAGTCGTCTATTAGATCAGAGCGTGTCATACAATAGCCCTCAACCGACATCATCTATCTCCCTGCGACAACCGAGGCCGATATCTACGTCAACGTCACAATCACGTTTCAACTACTGTCGTGGTACTGATTGTGGTTGTTCAGGATGTGGGTGACGTCGACTGGCTCGGATCGACGCAATATCTCTCTGAGTCAGGGATCAACGTACTGTGATTCCCACTCACGGCGCTCCTGAATGGCTGTATTCCCTTCATCAGTGATCGCATAGTAGTTCGTTCGTCGGTCGAGTTCTCCCTTCTCGACGAATCCCTTGTTGACGAGGGTGTCGAGATTGGGATACAGTCGTCCGTGATTGATGTCGCTACTATAGTACGACTCAACCTCGTCTTTGATGTCCTGACCCGATGGCTGATCAGCGCCTGCAATGACATATAGCAAGTCTCGCTGGAATCCCGTAAGATCCTCCATGATGACTCATATTTCTAATCATCTCTTGTTATCTCTACGGATGTAACACTCACTACTAAATCATAATTCAAGAATGAGAGTACCTGTTGCTTAGCTATGATATTCACAACGCTGATAACGATTGGATTGCTACTCGGAATTGGAATGGATTATACAATACTCCAAACAGAACTTCCAACGAGTGCTAATGAGGTCGTCTCTCAATACGGCCCAGCAGTCATTAGTGTTATAACGACTGTTCTACTGTTTCTCGTGATGTTTACTCTGACATACATCATTGGCAAGAAGGTGGTTGTCAGGGCTACTCGCCAGTCATTGNTAACGACTGTTCTACTGTTTCTCGTGATGTTTACTCTGACATACATCATTGGCAAGAAGGTGGTTGTCAGGGCTACTCGCCAGTCATTGCAATCACGCGGGCTCAAGGCGGGACTTGTGAGCTTAGCAGTGAGTGTTGTCAGTATTCTCGTGCTGATCGCAGCAGTCTCAGTAGCTGCCACGGTTGCAGGCTTTGGTGCGGTACTGACCGCGTTTGCGACTCTGTCTGGTGCATTAGCACTTGGCCTGAGCTTTGCAGCACAAGACTTGCTCAGCAATTTTGCGTCTGGGATATTCATTATTAAAGACGAACCGTTCAAGGTCGGTGATTGGATTGAGTGGGATGGCAATGAAGGAATCGTGAAAGCAGTCAACCTTCGTGTTACGCAGTTAGAGACTTTCGATAACGAATTAGTGACTGTTCCAAATAATCAGTTAGCGAACGCTGTTTTGGTCAACCACGTCGCAAACGAGTCACTGCGCGTCTCNTTCGATAACGAATTAGTGACTGTTCCAAATAATCAGTTAGCGAACGCTGTTTTGGTCAACCACGTCGCAAACGAGTCACTGCGCGTCTCTTGTGATTTTGGTATTGGGTACGACGATGATATTACGATCGCACGAGAAGCGATAATCGATGTGGCTTCGAACTTGGAGGGAGTTCTTGCAGATCCTGAACCAACTGCGCCAGTCACGTCGCTTGGGAACTCAGCAGTTGTACTGACAGGGCGTGTGTGGATTTCTCCTCGAGAACACAGTGCTGTTGCAATCAAAGCAGCGTTCCGGGAAGCTGTCAAACGCCGGTTTGACGAGGAGGGCATCGACATGCCGTATCCTCATACGGAATTGACTGGCGGNATTCTCACTACCGAGGGTATCAGAGAAGTCTACCCATAGGCACCGTATATTTGAGGAACACCCGTAGGAATGAAAGTGAGACTACTTCTGGATTCGTCACTCAGGGGATTTGATTCGGTGTAGTAGGTTTCCTCACTGTTTGAATCTCATCTGGCGGCTCGAGAGCGGTATATCAGACTGTGGGGCTACCTACTAGCACGTGTTACGAAAGGGTGAGTTCATGTCTCTATCTTAAATTCGTGATGACGAGTTTTGATCCGTCCGCGTAGATTAGTTGTCCGAAAACGCGGAGACCTGGGAAGGCCTCCAACGAAGGTAGACGGTGGGGGAGTGAGGTCTGCTCTGGACCTATGGGTCTTGGTGACCTGCCTTGGATAGTGGGGGTCTCCAATGGCGAGGATCGTTTCCTCGCATCTTGGNTTGGGTTGCAAATAGCGTTAAGGGATGACAATCACTGCAGCCTCTCACTCGCATGCCCAACCTGGTGTTTGAAGAATTGGACGATCGCTCCCCAGGACCCACCACTGTAGCTCCACGCACACTTTGAGCAACCCACGATTGCTGCATCGTCCGTACTCGTCCTCTTTGCTGGCTCGTATTCGTTGGTCCGCGTCATTACCCATATCTCAGTGACACTTTCTATACTAATAATGGTTATTTGTCGGCAGAAATCACCAGACGAACTCAAAGAGAGAGAG
>NZ_AOIA01000140.1 GCF_000337695.1 Natronococcus jeotgali DSM 18795 | reverse complement strand
ACTTACCGTGTACGAAGGTAGACAGCGACGCGAAGTGGAATGAGTATGAGAAATGTCGCTAGCATCGTGAGCACCGTCCACGTGGGGGCAACAGCAAGTCCGAGTTGGACGCCCATGCTGAGTACGAAGAGGCCGGCGAACCGGATGCGAAAATTTGCCCAGAGTCGTTGGAACCGCTCACTCACGAACGAGCTGTACGTCACAGCAATGCCGAGAATCACNCCGAGGGTTGTCGCGCCGGCAAGTCGTTGTGGTGTAATCGAGATGGTGATTAAGAACGGCTCCCAGTACACGAGCGTACCGAGTACGACAACCGCCAGCCCTATCCAGAGGAGTTCGTAGTAGATGTCTGGCCGAGAATCCGGCTCACCCCACTCTGTTGGAATCACTGGCATCTACCGGGACAATACGCCCCATAATGATAAGTGTTCAATCACGTTCTCAGGCTCACCGGCACTCGGAATCGTATGGGTTCGACAGTCTTGAAGAAATCCAAGTAGATTGCCACTCCTTGTAAAGTAGGCAGCTCTACGTAACGCGTGTTCGTCTACGAACGCAACTGTGCCCAAGAGTAACAGCCGCTACGTACAGGTGAGTCACGTATCGACGAGTTTGAAGTCTGTGCCGTCACATTCGGGGCAGGAATCCCAATTTAGTGGGTTAGGATCAGCATCACTTATCGCTCGCAGAACAAATCCGCAACCTTGGCATTCACTAAGGTGCTCCAATCGAGCGAAATTATGTCCTCTCTCGGTTTTGGTGTTTTCCCCCGATAATTTGGTAACGGCTAACGGATAGCAGCGTTACGTTCGCATACTCACTGAGCAGGNATGTCCTCTCTCGGTTTTGGTGTTTTCCCCCGATAATTTGGTAACGGCTAACGGATAGCAGCGTTACGTTCGCATACTCACTGAGCAGGTGATTCAGCTCCGTCAGTCTTGAAATCCATCACCCTGGGAACTGTTCTATGATATCCAGGGACCAGTATCAAACTACACTCTGTAGAGCAGGTGTTCGTAGAGGCCGGTAATCCGAGAGCAACTTCCGGCTACGGAGAGAAATTCCCGCAAAGCGATTTCGTAAACAATAGCGAGAAACCCTGCCTCATTCGGTACCTTTTCGTTCTAGGAATTGAATAGTATGTTGCTCGCCAATGGCGAGGATCTGCCGTGATCGCCAGCACGGTAGGTCGGTTGTACCTGTCGATCCCCCTCCTCTGGGGGTTTCCGAAGACTACTGGTACATAGTACAGATGGGCTAAAGACCCAAGCCGAACAACTCGTTGAGTACGGTATCGACTCCTAATCGGATATCACGAGTAATTGGACAGATTCATATCTGTGGCCGTTTTACTTATCTTTGACGTATCCATTTGGAGGAGTGTTTCACACTACTCCTCTTGTTGACTATTCAATAGATCTATGTGCCTCCTATGTCAAAATAGAGTGGTGATATATGCGTCACTTTCGTACTCATTGAGGACCAAATCCGTCTGAGTCAGAGGTCAACGTACTGTGATTCCCACTCACGGCGCTCCTGAATGGCTGTGTTCCCTTCATCGGTGATCGCGTAGTAGTTCGTTCGTCGATCGAGTTCTCCCTTCTCGACGAATCCCTTGTTGACGAGGGTGTCGAGATTGGGATACAGTCGTCCGTGATTGATTTCGCTACTATAGTACGACTCGACCTCGTCTTTGATGTCCTGACCCGACGGCTGATCAGCGCCTGTAATGACGTACAGGAGATCCCGCTGAAAGCCTGTAAGATCGTCCATGGTGACTTGCCCTTGTAACCGAGTATTGTTATNATCAGCGCCTGTAATGACGTACAGGAGATCCCGCTGAAAGCCTGTAAGATCGTCCATGGTGACTTGCCCTTGTAACCGAGTATTGTTATTTCTATCGTACCTACTAGCCAGATTGAATTCCAATTCTTGAGAAAGACAGTAGTCTATTGAGTAATTTCGGTTCGAGAGTTAGCGACGGTTTTCAGAGACAAGTTGGTCGAGGAACGAAGCAAGGACCGTCTTCTCCTTCTCATCCGATTCGAGAGAGAAGTC
>NZ_AOIA01000139.1 GCF_000337695.1 Natronococcus jeotgali DSM 18795 | reverse complement strand
ACGAGGTCACGTCGTTCGCGCACATCCTTGGGTGGAACGTAGCTTTCAGCGACGAGGTTTGCACGCAGAAGATGCGCAAGCATCTTCGCATCAACACGATCGGTTTTGACCTTCGCATCGGCGATCACACGTGTTTTGCTCGGGTTGACGAGCGTAACGTCCGTGTGCTCGTCAAGCGTTTCGTAGATCGGGCGGTAGTGCCCAGTTGCTCCGATGGCAACCGCCGACCCGGCATACTCGCGCGCGAACTCTTCGAGTTCGGCGCGCTCGGTGCCATGGGAGAGGCGGAATTCATCGACAA
>NZ_AOIA01000138.1 GCF_000337695.1 Natronococcus jeotgali DSM 18795 | reverse complement strand
TTGCAAGGGACCAGTCAGAGCCTCGTGTTCTAGGACACATGTTGAAAGACGGTCTCCTTCAACCCCTGCGCGTTCGTTCACCGACTAGGGGCTTAAACAGGATTCTCATAAAGTCAGATCCTTCACGTTGGATGAGTATAGTATACGGAGAAAGGGCTCCGGTGAATCGCCATACTGCACCGGGTTTCAGTGTCTCGCTGTCGTCCTCAGACTGCCCAATCGGTTCGTCACAGCTGGATTCCTCGAGGCTGCAGTTCATAATCGATCTCTCCTGACGCCTTGAACAACGTATCTCCACGGTAAGTCGCCGCCGCCTAGTGATTCACCAGAGCCTATTAGGTTCAAATCTCTATGTAGTACAGTTGCTGAAAGACTATTATTAATATAGAATCAAAATAGGGATGAAATTATTACCCACGTATCTCGTCGATCGACTCAGCAAGGTCTTTCGTTTTGAGGTCACTGTAGGCCTCGTGAGTCGTTTCAATCGATTGGTCGCGTCGCAAAGCAGTCTAGAGTTTCCCTCTGGTAGCCTCAATTGAGAGGTCACAGCTGATTGCTGTTTTGGTTGATCGGTTGA
>NZ_AOIA01000137.1 GCF_000337695.1 Natronococcus jeotgali DSM 18795 | reverse complement strand
GACCGCCAGAAGGCAGTGACGATGGCACTCATCCACGACCTCGGCGAAGCTCGCACGGGCGATATCGCAACCCGCGCGGAGGACGGACGCCAGACCATCCCAACGTGCGAAAAAGAGTTGGCTGAACGCAGCGCAGTATCTGACCTCGTGGAACCCTTCGAGGACAGTGAGCTGCTGTCCCTCTGGGAGGAGTACGAAGCCCGTGATACCCCGACCGCACAGTTCGTCAAGGACATGGACCTAATCGATAACTGTCTCCAGGCGCTCAAGTACGAGCGCCAAAATCGGTACGACGACGCCGAGGCGAACGATCACTTCGCCGAATTCGAGAACCTGGACGAGTTCTTTGCCACAGCCGCGCCACGCTTCCAGACGGAGTTTGGCGAGGACTTGTTCGAGCAGATCAAAACGAAGTACGAACAAGAACTCGGACGACCCTGTCAACTCTGAACAGATCTTCATCACTCATAGCTATAGTGGTCATTAGAAGTAATTACTCACCTTTGGTAGAGATAGTTGATCAAGAGCGGTATCAATCGCTGTTGTGAGCTCAAGAAGCGAGTCAAAGAACCGGTTGCTAAGGGCTGCTTGGAGCTGCCTCCAGCATTCCCCGACTGGATTGAGTTCGGGAGAATACGCCGGTAACCTTACGAAGGTGAGGTCGTCACGGGCCGCTAGGTCCGTGACGGCCGATGCCTGAAAATACGGAGCTCCATCCAGCACGATAATCAAATCATCTTCGAACTCTTGGCATAACGCAAGAATGAAAT
>NZ_AOIA01000136.1 GCF_000337695.1 Natronococcus jeotgali DSM 18795 | reverse complement strand
CCAGGACGAGTCCAACGGTCTGATCGAGGACTTAGAGATCGTCTCGGGAGTCACCCGCGAGGACTTCCACATGCGCCCCGAGGAGTCCGGCGCGAAGGTGATGGGGCCGTTGCACATCCGCGAGCAGACCAACCGCGGCGACCGCGCCATCCACTGCCAGCTCGACGTGGGCCAGGGCGGCTACCAGATCCCGAACAACCCGGACATGATCGAATTCCTCGACAACGACGCCGAGTTCGTCCTCTGTGTCGAGACCGGCGGGATGCGCGACCGCCTCGTCGAGAACGGCTTCGACGAGGAGTACGACGCCATCGTCGTCCACCTCGGAGGTCAGCCCGCACGCGCCACGCGCCGGCTGACCAAGCGCTTCCACGACGAACTCGACCTCCCCGTGGTGGTCTTTACCGACGGCGACCCGTGGTCCTACCGCATCTACGGCTCGGTCGCGTACGGATCGATCAAGTCCGCGCACCTCTCGGAGTACCTCGCGACGCCCGAGGCGAAGTTCATCGGCATCCAGCCCGCCGACATCGTCGAGTACGACCTGCCGACCGATCCCCTCTCGGACTCCGACGTCAACGCCCTGGAGAGCGAACTCGAGGACCCCCGATTCCAGACCGACTACTGGGAGGAACAGATCGAGCTCCAGCTCGAGATCGGAAAGAAGTCCGAACAGCAGTCCCTCGCCTCCCGCGGACTGGACTTCGTGACGGATACGTATCTGCCCGAGCGCCTGGACGAGATGGGCGTCCTCTAGAGCAAACGGTCGCTTCTCGAGCGCTCGACCCGTTCGACGGCCGACTATGGCGGGAGTCCTCGCTCTCGAATCCGAATCAGCGCCGCGGCTCGGACTCGCGCTCGGCCGGGCTCGAGTCCGCGATCGGGATCGTCGTCTCGCCGACCGACCGCGAGTCCTCGGTCGTTCCGTTCGCGCAGCGCCCGCAGTAGGCGTTGTGCCCTTCCGACAGCGTCAACGGGACGCCGAGGACGTAGACCCCCTTTCGGTAGGTTCGCTCGAGCCCGCGACCGACGGGACCGCCGCAGGCCGTACACGACCGCTCGTAGTCGACGACCGTCGACTCCTCGACCGACCTGGCGAGGCCGTTCGCGGACGGCGAACGGCGGTTCCCGAGGCGGCGGCGAACCCCGGGAAACAGCCCCAGCCCGACGGTCGCGAGCCCGACCGCGATCGCGGCCAGCAGCGGCGTCAGCGTCGGACTCGCCGGGGCGGCGGCGAACCCCGCCAGCGCGACGGCCGTCGCCAGACAGCCGGCGCCGGCGATCCGCCCGACGGTCTCGAACCGCGAACCGGCGTCGCGCTCGTCGGTCGACGGGTCGGCCCGCAGCACCGTCCGCTCGGCGTCGCCGACGTAGCGGTAGAGCCCGTACAGCGCGTTGCCCAGTCCCATCGTCCACCAGACCGACAGCGCCGCGACGACGAGGTGCTCGTCCCTCCCGCCGACCGTCCGACGGACCATGACGACGCGGTCGCCGAAGTCGTGCTCGAGCGTCCACCCGTCCGCCGTCGCGGCCGCGACGCGTCGCTCGAGGGCGGATCGCGACGCCGAGCCGTCGGCCCCGTCGACGTGACGGCCGCAGTCCGGGCAGAAGTTCATCGACGGCTCGAGCGCCGCGCCGCAGTGCGTGCAGTACGGGCCGTCGACGCGACTCCCCCTCCGACGGTCGTTTCGCATACGCGGGGAAAGGGCGAGAGCGACACTAACTCTTTGGAGCTATCAGTCACGAAAGCGATACCGACCGGAGTCGGCTCGGACGCGCGAGTCGGTAGCTCCGCAGCGCCGCGTGTGGCTTCCGCACTCAAGCGCGCTCCGGGGCCTACTCCCGCCGCCGTGGGGCGCGGACGCGGTCACTCGTCGAGGACGACCGGAACCCGTCGCCTCGCGACGTCGACGACGAACGCGTCGGGGTCGGTCTCGAGGGCCTCGAAGGTGTTGTAGTGGATCGGCAGGACGAGTCCCGGGCGCATCCGTCCCGCGAGTTCGGCCGCGTCGCGTCGATCCATCGTGAACGACCCTCCGATCGGCGGCAGGAAGACGTCGACGGCCAGCTCCTCGTGGACCGGGAGCGCGTCGGTGTCGCCGGGCCAAAAGGCGGTGACGCCGTCGATCGTGACGCCGAAACCACAGCCCTCACCCTCGCGGTGGTAGGGCTCGCCCTCGTCGTCGGTGTAGGGCCCGCCGGGTTCGTTGTACGCCTGGGTCGTATAGAGGTCGAGCGGGCCGAGCACGAACGACTCGTCGCCGCGCACCCGCTCGACCTCGTAGGGAAGCTCCTCGAGGGACTCGTCGACGCGGTCGATCTCGTCGGCGTCGATGGCCTCGTGGGCGACCACGACGGCGTCCTCGTGGGCCACCCGTCGAATCCCCTCGGGATCGTAGTGGTCGTCGTGGCTCACCAGCACCAGGTCGCCGTCCCGGGCGTCGTAGTCGTCGAGGACGCCGTATCGGCCCGGGTCGATGTAGACGACGGTTCCGGTCTCGCCCTCGAGGCGAACCGTCGCGTAGCCGAGCCAGTCGATATCGACCGCGCCGTAGCGAACAGTCATGGGCGGCGATTGGCGAGCCGAAACGAAAAGCGTTGGCGGTGTGCGTTCAGGGACGGCGGGTCGAGTGCTCGAGCGTCCCCACGCCCTCGACCTCGATCTCGACGTCGTCGCCGTCCTCGAGCGGGCCGACCCCCTCCGGGGTGCCCGTCGCGATCACGTCTCCCGGCTCGAGGGTCATGTAGGTCGTGATCTCGGCGATCAGCTCGGGCACCGAGAAGATGAGCTGGTCGAGCGAGCCGTCCTGTTTCGTCTCGCCGTTCACGCGGGTTCGGACGGCCGCGTCGTCGGGCACCTCGTCGGGCGTCGCGAGCACCGGCCCCATCGGCGCCGCGCCGTCGAAGGCCTTCCCGCGGATCCAGTTCTGTTCCTCGCGCTGGTCGTCGCGGTTCGAGACGTCGTCGACGCAGGTGTAGCCCTCGACGACGTCCATCGCCTCGCTCTCGGGGACGTGGCGACACTGCTCGCCGATCACGACGCCGAGTTCGGCCTCGTGGTCGATTCGCTCCTTGCCCGCGGGGGCGGTGACGGTGTCGCCGTGGGCCGCGAGCGCGTTCGGCGGCTTCAGAAAGAGCAGCGGGCGATCCGGCACGTCGTTGCCCATCTCGTCGGCGTGGGCCGCGTAGTTGCGACCGATGCAGACGATCTTCGAGGGTTCACAGGGTGGGAGGACGTCGATCGCCTCGTCCTCGAGGGCGTAGCTCTCGTTCGCGAAGTGGACGCGACCGCTCTCGAGTTCGCCCCGGCGGACGGCGCCCGCGGGGTCCCGGAATCGGACGTATTTCATGGCCGATGGGTCGTAGCCCGCCTCCAAAAGAATTGAGATGGCGGCGGGTATCGCACCACCCTCTCGAGGACGGGTGGCGGCTCGCACGCTCGTGCGGCAGGCCGTCTCACGACGGCCGCGGAACGGAACGTTTTTTACTAGGCCTCGGCAAGCAGTGAATGCGTTCAGTTCCGTTGTCCTACGGAACGCAGTGACGTAGGGCTCGGAGCATGAACGAAGTGAACGCTCCGTTGGTGTAGTCCGGCCAATCATTTCGGCCTTTCGAGCCGATGACCTGGGTTCAAATCCCAGACGGAGCACTTTTCGAGCGAACGTAACACCGCGACGTTTCGCGGAGAATCCCCGAGCGGGGGGTTCAGTAGTAGTAGAACTCGAGTTCGTGTCCGCAGTTCCGACAGCGGGTTTCGGTTCCGCGGAGGTGGCCTCGCCCCTGACCGTCCGAGCGGCCCGGGCCGGGCGGGACGGACGCGCGTACGGTACCGTCGCACTCCGGGCACCCGACGTCCACTGCTGGGTTGTTAGATTGTGACATAATCGGGTGTACCCGACATCCCCAAATAGTTATCCGAGTCGTAAGCCCGCCCGCCCGACCGATCGCGGGTCGTTTCCGGACGCAACTCGAGCCTAGCCCGACGAAACGCCGGACTGAGTCGTGCGAGAGCGACCGCGATCGGTTCGACGGAGCGTCTCGAGGACGGTTTCGGCGATTCAGCCTCGAGAGGGAGATTCACGCTCGAGGCGATTATGACGCTGTTAGTCGACGACCGACGGCGCTACATTCCTCGAATCGTGAACTAGTGACTGATTAAACAGTACCGTCTCCCGACCAGTTCTCCGATTCGGAGACGTTTTTCGCTTTCAGAAATCGAACCAACGAGCATTTGATCGCGCGCTCCCAGGATTCCGGTATGGAACGGCGGACGTATCTTCGGGCGCTCGGGGGAACAGGCGTCGCTGGTCTCGCTGGCTGTCTCGGCGACGTACCCGGTATCGGCGGCGACGATCGGACCGTCCTCGAGGGGAACGCGCGGGGCGATCCGTCGCACCCGGTCAACGGCGAGGAGTTCCCGTCGTTTTCGCTTCCGGACCCGCTGGCGGACGAGACGGTGTCGCTCGAGGATTACACGGACGATCGACCGTTTCTGATGACGTTTTTCTACACCTCCTGTCCGGACGGCGCCTGTCCGGCGTTGCTTCTTCGGCTTCGACGCGTACAGGAGGACGCGATCGAGCGCGGCTACGCCGACGACGTCGGCCTGTTAGCGACGACGTTCGACCCGAACCGGGACACGCCCGAGGCCCTGGAGGAGTACGCCAAACAACAGGGCGTCGACCTCGAGGTCGGGAACTGGCACTTCCTCCGGCCCGAGGACAACGAAGCGGCCAAGACGTTCGTCGAGGACGACGTCGGAATGCCCGTCGAGCGCGTCGAGGACCACAGCGCGCTCGGTCACGGCGAGGGAGGGGGCAACGGGACGGGCGAAAGCGAGGGTCGGAACGAAACGAACGGCACTCACGGGAACGAAACGCACGGAAACGAAACCGAGGCGAACGGATCGCACGGGGAGAACCGAACGAACGGGAACGAAACGCACGGAAACGAAAGCGAAACCGGCGGCCACGGCGACGGGTACGCCTTCACCCACTACAACCTGATCGTCCTCGTTAACGAGGACGGCGTCGTCGAGCGCGCGTATCCCCGCGCGATCGATCCGCAGGGCGGGGTCACTCCCGAGGAGCTCGTCGAGGACACCAAGACGGTGGTGGACGGATAACCATGCGCCGCCGGGAGCTGCTCGCGGGCGTCGGAAGCGCGGGCGTGATCGCCGGCGCCGGCGCGGTCGCCGCCTCCGGCGTTCCGTCGGTCGACGAGTTGCTCGGCCGCGAGTCGGACCAACCGGAGCCGGAGGAGCCCCTCGAGGTCGAGACGGTCGACGCGCCGGGCAGCGAGGCCGGAACCGCGACCGTGCCCGCGAGCGACCGCGCGACGTTCGTCGACATCTTCGGGACCTGGTGTCCGCCCTGCGTCGAGCAGATGCCGGCGCTGGCCGAGGCCAACGACCGAATCGGCGACGAGGTGTTGTTCATCTCGGTGACCAGCGAGTCAGTCGGCGAGGACGGCTCGATCACGCGGGCCGAACTCGCCGACTGGTGGGACGAACACGGCGGCGACTGGACGATCGGGCTCGACCCGACCGCGGCGGTCACCGAACGGTACCTCGAGAGCGGCTACCCCTCCGCGGCAGCGATCGACGCCACGGGCCGGCTGCGGTGGTCCGAGTCGGGGGTCAAGACCGCCGACGAGCTCGTCGCCGGAATCGAGCGGGCGCTCGAGGCCGACCCATGATCGACGCGTCGCTGCTGTCGGTGGTCGCGTTTCCGCTTGCTGCCGGCGTCGGAACCTTCTTCTCGCCGTGTGCGTACCCGCTGTTGCCGGGCTACGTCGGGTTCTACGCTAGCCAAACCGATCAGGAGACGGCGTCGCTGTCGGGATCGCTCGTCAGGGGCGTTATCGCGGGGCTTGGAGTGCTCGCGACGTTTGCGGCGCTTTTCGGCGCGACCTTCCTGATCGGACACTCGACGCTGTCGAACGTCGCCGTCTTCGAGCCGATCGTCGGCGGGCTCCTGATCGTCTTCGGCGTTCTGGTGGTCCTCGATCGCGCCCCCTCGCTGTCGATCGCGCTCCCGAAGCGGCGTTCGAGCGCGCTGGGCTTTGGGATCTTCGGCGTCGGCTACGCGCTCGCCGCGGCGGGCTGTGTCGCGCCGGTGTTCATCGCGGTGACGTCGTACTCGCTGACCCTGTCGACGACGTCGGCGGCGCTGGCGCTTGGAACGTACGCCGGCACCGTTACCCTGCTGATGGTCTCGCTGACCGTCGCGACCGGCGTGGGACTCGTCGCCAGCGGCGGCTGGCTCTCCGCGCACACAAAGACCATCGAGCGGATCGCGGGCGCGATTATGATCCTCGCCGGACTCGGCCAGCTCTACCTCGCGATCTTCGTCCTCGACGTGATCTGATCGACGGGCGTCGACGCTCGCGCCGCGTTCGCCCCGTGCTCACCCGGGCGACTCCGCCGGCAACTGCAGGTAGGAAACGTATCAGACGGCTTCCCGAACCTCGAGACGAGATGTACCAGGAGCTCCTACTCGCGACGGACGGTAGTGACGGCGCTCGACGGGCCGCAGACCACGCGATCGAGCTGGCGCGCCAGCTCGACGCGAGTCTGCACATCCTCTCGGTCTCCGAGGATGGCCCCCACGCCGAGCAGAAACGCGACCTGATGCGGACCGACCTCGAGGACCAGGCCGCCGAAGCGATCGAGCACGCCGAGGAGAAGGCGGCCGGGAACGGGATCGACGTCAGGACGACGATCCGCCACGGCGTCCCCCAGGAGGAGATCGTCGACGCCGCCGAGGCCCACGACGCGGACCTGATCGTCGTCGGAACGGTCGGTCGCTCCGGGCTCGACCAGCTGATCGTCGGCAGCGTCGCCGAGGAGGTCGTCCGAAACGCGTCGGTTCCGGTCGTCACGGTTCGAGACGAGTCCTGAGGCGGCCGATCTGCCGTCCGCGCCCGGTCGTAATGGATCGCTACTCGAGACTACGAGACCGATAGTTAACCCCGACGAGCGCGAGGAGGTGCCACCGTGTCCCGCCGCGCAGGCCCTCCTCGAGCACCCGCCCGTTCCGATATCGAGAGCGACGCCGATCCGGAGGCGGTCGCGTGACCCGAACGACCAGCGCCGCGGCCGATCCGTTGCTCCGGGTACTCGTCGTCGGCGACGCCGACCCGCTCGAGGCGGTGACCGAGGCGGTGACGCGGGGGTTCGACTCGGTCTCGCTGGTCAGGGAGCGCGCGCTCTCGAGCGCTGTCGCCCGCGTCGAGACGGTCGATCCTCACTGCGTCGTCTGCGGGTTCGATCCCGGAGGACGGTCGCCGGTCGAACGCCTTCGGGCGGAACGCGAGTCGGTCCCGATCCTCGCGGTCGCCGCCGACGCCGTCGGCGCGCTCGAGGCGGGCGCGACCGACGTCGTCGATCCCGCCGCTCCCGACCCGCTCGTGGTCGCCCGGCTCGGCCGACTCGCGGCGGGCGAGCGCGATCGACCGACCGACGAGTCGACCGCCGACTACCGCTCGATCCTCGAGGGCTCGAGCGCGGTCGTGTGGCTCCTCGACGGCGACGGCGAGGTCGCGTACGCGAGCCCGGCGACCGACGAGGAGCTCGGGATCTCGCCGGACGAACTCGAGGGGCGATCGGTTTCGCAGGTCGTCCACCCCGAGGACCGCGATGCCGTCCGCGAGGCGGTCGCCGCCGCCGCGGACGGACCGCTCGGAGCGTCGGAGCGCGTTCGAGTCCGCCTCGGTCGCGCCGACGGCGCCCGGCGAACGGCGGAGCTTCGGGCGAGCAACCGCCTCGAGGGGATCGTCGCGACGGTCGCCGCCGAGCCCGCGACCGAGGCGGAGCAGCTTCTCGAGCGACTCCAACGGCTCGGCGAAACTGGGCAAGATCTGCTCGGCGCAACCGACCGCGAGGCGGTGTACCGCCGGCTCTGTCGGGGCGCGGCGTCGCTCGAGTGCGAGGACGGACGGATCGAGCTCGCCTGGGTCGGCGCGATCGAGGGCGGTGAGACCCTCGAGCCGCGAGCGGTCGCCGGAGCGGGCGACGGTCGCCTCGGGTCGCTCGCGAGACGACACGCCTCGACGATGGGGCGGGCGATCCCGGAGTCGGCGTCCGCGGACCGCCTGACCGAAGGGGCGGACGAGCCCTGGCGCGAGCGCGCACTCGAGGCGGGAA
Source organism: Natronococcus jeotgali DSM 18795 (assembly GCF_000337695.1). Taxonomy (GTDB): domain Archaea; phylum Halobacteriota; class Halobacteria; order Halobacteriales; family Natrialbaceae; genus Natronococcus; species Natronococcus jeotgali. The sequence continues at coordinate 4,246 of NZ_AOIA01000136.1, read as the reverse complement.
TCCGCTCCGCGCTGTGCGTTCCGCTCCGATACGAGGGGTTCCGGTACGGCGCGTTGGTCCTCTACTCGACGGCGCCCGCGGCGTTCGACGAACCGACCCGCCGCGGTCTCGAGCGTCTGGGACGGGTCGCCGGGGTCGCCATCGACGCGATGGAGAGCCGGCGCGCGCTTCGGGGTGACGCCGTCGCCGAGCTCGAATTCGTCCTCCGGGAGTCCGAACCGCTCGCGTCGATCGCACACCGGATCGGCCGACCGCTGACGATCCGGTCGGTCGTTCCGACCGACGGCGGCGGAACCGTGTTCGCGACGGTTCCCGACGAGGCCGACGAGGGGGGCGAGCCCGACGGGGCGCCCCTCGAGGCCGTCGACGGCCTCGAGAGCGTCCGATCGGTCGGCACCGTCGGCGGGCAGCGCCTGCTCGAGTTCCGGGTCGCCGAGCCGTCGGTCGCGACGGCGGTCGCCGCACACGGCGGCGGCGTCCGGACGCTGACCCCGACGGACGACCGAACGCGGCTCGTCCTCGAACTGGCGGGGCCGAACGACGTCCGGACGTTCGTCGGTGCGCTCGAACGGGAGTGGGACCTCGAACTGGTCGCCCGCCGCCAGCGCGGGCGCTCGCCCGAGAAGGCGGTCGCGCTGGACGCGGCGCTTCGCGAGCGCCTCTCCGAGCGACAGCGCCAGACCCTCGAGGCGGCCTACTACGCCGGCTTCTTCGAGTGGCCCCGCGAGACCACCGGCGAGGGGGTCGCCGACTCGCTGGGGATCTCCCAGCCGACGTTCAGCCGCCACCTCAGAGTCGCCCAGGGAACGGTGCTCTCGGTGCTGTTCGACGAGTTCGACGGCCTCGAGTGAGCAGGGCGGTCGCACGCGAGCCGGTAGCGGGAGGTTACCGCGGATAGTCGGCTGCTACGTCCGGAACGACCACGGATCGGAGACACTCGCCTCGAGCGACCGATGAATACGCATAGCGACGACTCGGGGGTCGGCGTTGGTATCTAGCCCCTACGGCCATCCGTTCGCGCCCGAATCGACCAGTCGATGATCACGATCCCGGTAACGAGAGCTTATCGCTGTCGTCCCCGCGGACGGCGGGTCGAGCGGTGAGCCTCGACCTCGCCGCGGAGTCCGACGGCGTCGGCGTCCGAACGCAGGCCGACGGCGGCGTCCTCGCTCAGCTCACCCTCTCCCACCCGGAGCTGGTGTTGCAGCCGTCGCTGCGGCGCGCTCCGGAGGTGGCCGTCGAACCCGAGTACTGGACCGACGCGGGCGACGACCGAACCCTCCTGTTCGTCACCGCGTCCGGCGCCGAGTTCCGCGCGTTCGAGACCGCCCTCGGAACCGACCCGACCGTCGCCGACCCCGTCCTCGTCGATCGGGGCGCCGACCGTCGGAGCTACCGCCTCGAGCTTACCGATCGGGCGATCACCCTCGTCGAGGCGAGCGCGATCGTCGGCGGCCGCCTTCGGGAGTGCTCGAGCTGTCGGGACGGCTGGCGGTTCCGGATCCGGTTTCCCGATCGGGACGCCCTCGTCGGGTTCAACGACCGGTGTCGCGACAGGGGCGTCTCGGTGAGCGTCGACCACCTCCGTCCCGCCGACGCGGACGCCGAGGCGTTCGTTCCCCTGACCGAGAAACAGCGGGAGCTGCTGACCGTCGCCTACGAGGAGGGGTACTTCGACGTCCCCCGTCGGATCTCCCAGGACGAGCTCGCGGATCGGCTCGGGGTCTCGAAGTCGGCGATCTCCCAGCGGCTCAGACGGGCGATCGCGCAGCTTTGCGGGTCGACCCTAGCCTGAAAAATCGTCCCCGCCGCGATCGCCGCTACTCCTCGTCGTCGTCTTTCATCGAGCCCAGCTGGGAGACCAGCTGGTCGGTCGTGACGTCGGATTCGAACTCGAGTTGTCCGTCGTGATCGTGCTCGTGGACGTTGACCGCCTCGACGTCCTCGTCGTCGTCGTCCTGCGGTTGCTGCTGCTCGGACTCGTCGTAGCTACCAAAACCCATGTCAGAACCGAGGAACGGCCGCGGGAAAGGGGTGACGGTTCTGCCCGCCTCTGCACTGCGGTCTCACGCAGACGGGTACTCCCTCCGTCGGAGGTGCTCCCATCGGACGCCGGCGGCGCGCCCGCGAGACGAGCACCGGGAGCGCCGATCGCTCGCGGAACCGGACGGCGGTCTGTACGCGAGCGGGGTGGCGCCGCTTCGTCCAGGAAACCGTCGACCGACGGCCCCGAACCCGGTCGTATGCGTTCGATCGTGCGGATAACCACCCCGTACGCGGCCGTTCGGTCGATTATCGGCGTCGAAGGGAACCCCTTCTCCCGTTCCGATTCGAGCCGAGTCGACCGCGATCCGTCCGGACGGCGGGCTCGAGCCCGTATCCGACGACTACACCGCCGTCCGTCGCCGCGGGGCGCGCCCGTCGAGACCCGTGGAGTCGACGGCGAGGGCGCCTCGAGTATCCGTTCGCTACGGGGTCCGATAGTCCGTCTATAGTAATGAGCGCCGGAGCGCTTAGCGTGTCCTATGTTCACGCACCGTTCGTTCTGTCGAACAGTTTCCGCGGACGAACAGCCCGGTCCGCCGTCCGCGGACGACCGTCCGACCGACGCACCGTCGGGCCGTCCGAGCGAATCCGGCGAGGGGCGGTGATCCGACGATGTGTGGAATCATCGGCCGCGTCGGCGACGGGAACGCCCTCGAGCCGCTGCTGACGGGACTGGAGAACCTCGAGTACCGGGGCTACGACTCGGCGGGCGTCGCGGTCCAGAACGGGGCCGGAATCGACGTCGAGAAGCGCTCCGGGAAGGTCGAGGCGTTGATCGATTCGATCGAGCGCGGCTCGATCGAGGGGCAGGTCGGGATCGGACACACCCGCTGGAGCACCCACGGGCCCCCGACCGACGAGAACGCCCACCCCCACACCGACGCCACCGAGGACGTCGCGGTCGTTCACAACGGCATCATCGAGAACTACACCGACCTCCGTGCGGAGCTGCGGGCGGCGGGCTACGAGTTCACCAGCGACACCGACACCGAGGTCGTCCCCCACCTCATCCAGTCCTACCTCGACGGCGGCGCCGACACCGAGACCGCCTTCCGGGAGGCGATCGCCGACCTCGAGGGGAGCTACGCGATCACGGCGATGTTCTCGGGCGAGCACGTCCTCTACGCGGCCCGCCAGGGGTCGCCGCTGGTGGTCGGGATCGAGGACGACGAGTACTTCCTCGCGAGCGACGTCCCCGCCTTCCTCGAGTACACCGACAGCGTCGTCTACCTCCGGGACGGCGACGTCGTCATCGTCGACGCGGACGGCGTCGAGTTCACCGACCTCGCGGGAGCGCCCGTGGAGCGCGAGCCCGAAACCGTCGAGTGGGATCCCGAGGAGGCGGGTAAGGGCGAGTACGGCCACTTCATGCTCAAGGAGATCCACGAGCAGCCGACGTCGCTCGCGCAGGCCCTCGAGGGGCGGATCGATCCCGAGAACGGACGGACCGCGCTGGCGGACTTCGATTCGGGCGCGTTCACCGACGTCTCGAACGTGCAGCTCGTGGCCTGTGGCACCTCCTACCACGCGGCGCTGTACGGCGCGATCGCGCTCAACCGGTCCGGGGTTCGGGCGACCGCGCTGCTGGCCAACGAGTACGGCGCCGCCGCGCCGCCGATCGACGACGGGACGCTCGTGATCGCGGTCACCCAGAGCGGGGAGACCGCCGACACGCTGACGGCGTTGCGACGGGCGAACGCCGACGGCGCCGAGACGGTGACGGTCACGAACGTCGTCGGCTCGACCGCGGCCCGCGAGGCCGACGAGGCGCTGTTCATCCGCGCGGGGCCGGAGATCGGCGTCGCCGCGACCAAGACGTTCTCCTCGCAGGCCGCGATGCTCGTCCTGCTGGCCCGGCGGATCGCCGCCGACCGTCGGGGCGGTGAGCCCCCGGCCGAGCTCGACGCGTTGCTCCCGGATCTGGCCACCCTGCCCGACGCGGTCGAGACCGTCCTCGAGTCCTCCGACGCCGCGGCGATCGCCAACCGGTATCGCAGCAGTCGGTCGTACTTCTTCATCGGCCGCGGGCTGGCGTACCCGGTCGCGCTCGAGGGCGCCCTGAAGTTCAAGGAGATCACCTACGAGCACGCCGAGGGGTTCGCCGCCGGCGAGCTGAAACACGGGCCGCTGGCGCTCGTGACCCCGGAGACGCCGGTGATCGCGCTGGTGAGCGGGCGGGCGAACACCGAGCGGATGCTCA
>NZ_AOIA01000135.1 GCF_000337695.1 Natronococcus jeotgali DSM 18795 | reverse complement strand
CGCGGCCGACCTGCTCGGCCGACCGATCGACAAGCCGCGGAACCTGGCGAAAAGCGTCACCGTCGAGTAGGGATCGACGGGGCCGTCGCTCGCCCGCTTACCGATCCCGCTCGACGACCTCGCCGGGCGCCGTCGTCGCTCCCGTATCGAGTTTCAGTCCGGGGGTCAGACTCGTGTTGATCCCGGTCTTGGCGTCGTCGCCGACGACGACGCCGAACTTCCGGCGGTTCGTCGACACCCGATCGCCCTTGACCGTGAACCGCACGTCGTCGCCGTCGTGACGGAGGTTCGCGACGGTCGTCCCCGCCCCGAAGTTGACGTCGCGGCCGAGGACGCTGTCGCCGATATAGGAGAGGTGGCCGGCCGTCGCGCCCCGGGAGAGGACGCTGTTTTTCACCTCGACGGCGTTGCCGACCTTCGCACCCTCGTCGATCAGCGTCGCGCCGCGAACGTAGGCGTTCGGACCGACCGTCGCGCCCGAGCGGATCAGCGCGGGACCCTCGATCACGACGCCGGGTTTGACCGTCGCACCCTCCTCGACGACGACCGGCCCCTCGAGGTGGGCGTCCTCGCTGACCTCGCCCGCGACGCGGCCCTCGAGTTCGCCGAGTTTCCACTCGTTGGCCTCGAGCAGCTCCCAGGGGCGGCCGACGTCCATCCAGCGCTCGAGGGTGACGGGCGTGACGGTAAACCGATCGACCACCTGCGCGAGGACGTCGGTGATCTCGTGTTCGCCCCGCTCGCTGGCGGGAACGTCGAGCCACTCGATCGCCTCCTCGGGGAACGCGTAGGCGCCCGCGTTCGCAAGGTTCGTCGGCGGATCCGACGGTTTCTCGACGATGTCGGTGACCGCACCGTCGGTCGTGCTGAGCACGCCGTAGTTGCGCGGGTCCTCGACCTCGATCGCACAGACGGCCGGACACTCGTCGAAGAGTCGGTCGATCGCCGCCTGGTCGTAGAGGTTGTCGCCGTTGAGTACGGCGAAGGATCCCTCGAGGTGGTCGCTGGCGGCGTTGACGGCGTGGGCCGTCCCCGACTGCTCCTCCTGGATCGCATAGGAGATGGGGACGCCGCGGTGTTCCTCGCCGAAGTACTCCTCGACGGTGTCGGCCTCGTAACCGACGACGAGGACCACCTCGTCGGCGCCGGCGTCGATCGCGGCGTCGACGGTGTGGGCGGCGAGCGGACGATCCGCGACGGGCAACATTGGTTTCGGCACTGACGAGGAAAGCGGTCGGATCCGCGTCCCTTGTCCGGCTGCAAGCACGACAGCTTTCATTACGATCGCATTGTTCGATCCCCCCGATTAATATACGGCCGATAATCGTTCGGCGGTTCGTTCGGTCGATTCGGCCCACCGAACGGCGGGATCGATCGGACTGGTCGACGGCTCCGGCCGGAGACTCCGGGAACCGCCCGAAAACGCCGGTCGTCCGTCGACTCCGACGATCGAGAACGGTGTTTATGCCACGTTAATCGGCCCATTACTGTTCAGAAATGTGTAATTTCCGCGGTTGCAGCGTGCGACGCCGTCGATATCGGAACACCCCCTCTCGATCACCCTCGAGGGGGGTATCGACCACGAAATACGGGACTAAATTTCACTTCGATCGTTATGCTGCCTATATTAAATACCGCTCTGTGATTAGCCGCTGGTGATGTCGACGGAACCAACCGACGTGAAGTGGACGCCGATGTCGTCCGGGAAGCAAACGACCTCGCCGCGGTGTATCAACTGCGACAACCAGGTGACACGGCAGTTCGCTCGCGTCTTCGGCGACAACCGGGACGTCGTCCACGCATGCCCCGAGTGTGCGACGTACCGAGAGATGAAGACGTCCGATTTCATTCCCGAGGAACGACGATAGCTCCCCCGACCCCCCGCTGACGGTTCGTCCGCTGCCTCTTATTCGAGCGCGTTCGTCGCCTCGGTCGCCCGCTCGACGATCCCCGTCGCAGTCGCGAACACCGAATCCGCGTCGGTTTCCGAACGCGCCTCCGCGGTCACCCTGACGACCGGCTCGGTTCCGCTCGCGCGGATCAGGAACCAGCCGTCGTCGGTCTCGACCCGGACGCCGTCGAGGGTGTCGACCTCGGCGTACTCCTCCTCGACGGTCGCCTCGACCGCTTCCATCACGGCTTCCTTCGCCTCGACCTCGATCGACGTCCGCCGGATCGGGTAGCGATCGATCTCGGCGGCCAGCTCCGAGAGCGGCCCCTCGCTCGAGACCAGTTCGGCGAGCTTGCAGGCCGCGAGCGGGCCGTCCGGACAGCGGGTCTCGGTCGGCCAGATCCAGGCCCCGCTGGGTTCGCCCCCGAAGACGACGTCGTCCTCGGTGGTCCGTTCGGCGACGTAGACGTCGCCGACCTGCGTCCGGGTGAGCGACGCTCCGACAGCAGCAAGCGCGTCGTCGACCGCCAGGCTCGTGTCCACGGGGGCGGCGACCCGGTCGCCCTCGCCGGCGGCGTTGCGCGCGAACAGCGCCAGCAGCGCGTCCTTCGGCACGAACTCCCCGGTCTCGTCGACGGCCATCATGCGATCGGCGTCACCGTCGTGGGCGATGCCCAGGTCGGCGTCGGTCTCCGCGAGGACGGTCATGAGCGTGCCCAGGGTCTCCCGGTTGGGCTCGCTGGGTCGGCCCGGGAACGAGCCGTCGGGCTGGCCGTTTAGCGTCCGGACCGTACAGCCGAGATCGGCGAGGACCGCCGCGGTCACGGCGCCGGCGCCGTTGCCGACGTCGACGACGACCTCGAGGGGGTCGCCCAGCTCGACCGCGTCCGCCAGCGCGCTCGCGTGGTGCTCTCGGACGCGGTCGCGGCGCTCCCGCTTTCCCTGGCCGTCCCAGTCGGCCAGCTCGTAGTCACCCTCGCCGACGCGGCGGGCGATCGACTCCCGTTTCTCGGGTCCGAAGGCCTTGCCGGAGGGGGTCCAGAGCTTGATTCCGTTGTCGGTCTCGGGGTTGTGCGAGGCCGTGACGACGATCCCGGCGTCGGCGTCGAGGCGCTCGATCGATCGGGCGACCGTCGGGGTCGCCTCGACGCCGACCTCGAGGACGTCGGCGCCACACTCCTGGAGTCCCGCGGCGACCGCGTCGACGAGGGTGCGCCCGCTGTCGCGAACGTCCCGCCCGACGACGACGCGCTCGTAGCCGTCGGAGGCGACCGCGCGGCCGACCGACAGCGCGAGCGCGGCCGTCACGTCCGTTCCGACGGTTCCACGGATACCACTGGTCCCGAACATACAGTTCGTGACGACGGGCCCGGGGTTAATATGTGTCGACTTCCGGAGACCGGGGCGAGGGCCTCGGGATCGACCGTCAGCGCTCGAACTCGAGTCCGGTTCGGTAGTCACACCCTATCCGCGTGAACCGTCGCCGTCGTATATAGGTCCTCTCGGTGGCGCTCCGGACGGAATGGGATCACGTTCAGCCGATCGGGAACGGACTCGCATCGTTCGCTCCGAGACGACCGTCGACGGACGCGACCGCCGATGAGCGGACTCGAGCCCGACGACGAGGCCGTCGTCTCGGAGCTGCCGCCCAGCTCGAAGCTCGTCTACAAAGTGCTCGAGTACGAGGGCGCGATGACCCAGGCGGAGATCGCCGCCGAGTCGCGGCTCTGTCCCCGAACCGTCAGACACGCGCTGGGGACGCTCGCGGACCGCGGCGTCGTCGACAGCCGGGCCTGCCTCGCCGACGCCAGGCGGTCGATGTACCGGATTTCGGACTAGCCGTTTCGGAAGCGAAACGGAGGTTCGGACTCCCTACCGGAGTTTCCGGTAGCGATCGATTAGCAGGTCGAGCCCGAACGAGCCCGCCGTGATCGTGTAGTTGGTCTCGAGTCGCGGGTTGAACTTCGCCTTGTAGCGGTTGATGCTCGGGACGCCGGCCCCGACGAGGTCGTACCGATCCAGTCCCGCCTCCAGCCCGTCGCGCATCACGTGCCAGTCGAGCAGGTCGTTGATCGGGAGGTCGACGTCGGTATCGGGTTTCACCCCGCCCTGCCAGCGGTACCGGGTCGTTTGCGACTCGACGACCAGGATGCCCCCGACGAACTCCCCGTCGACCCGACAGACGTAGGGGCGGATCGCGCCGTCGGGAAGCTCGCGGTGGACCGCCCGGGCGAACTCGGGGTTCAGCTGGAACGATCGGCCCTGGCTCTCGTAGCGGGCGGCAACCTGGTCGACGATCCGCTCGACGTCGTCGTTGTCGCCCTCCTCGACGACGTAGGCGTCGGGATCGGCGTTACGAACGTTGTTCCGGGCGTCGCTGCTGAACCGATCCAACAGCTCCTGTTCGCTTCCCTCGAGGTCGACGACGTAGGTGTATCCCGGTTCGACGTCGTACTCGTTCCAGACGAACGGGCGGACGTCCTCGAACTCGGCGACGACGAACTTGGAGTACTGCGGGGCGATCTCGCGGTCGATCCACTCGAAACAGCCCTCGAGAAAGCGCTGGATCCGCCTGTCGGCCTTGCGCTGTTTGAGTTTGTCGACGTTCAGCGCCGACGGCCCGAGGTAACACGACCACGCCCGCGGCGCGGGCGAGAACGCGCCCGTGATCGGCCCCTTCGCGTACTCGAAGACCGGGAAGATGCCGACGGCCTCCTGACCCTTGAATCCGGCCAGCAGGTGGGGGGTCGTATCGGTGTCCGCGGCCTGCAGCCGGACCGCCTCGGCCCGGCTGAAGGGGTTCGTCCCGTCGGAGCGTTCGACGTATCGGTTCCACTCGTCGGCGTCCGCGATCGGATCGAGGACGGTAATGTCGATACTCATAGGTACCCGAGATCCGAGAGGCGCTCCTCGACGGCGCCGTCGTCGGTGGCCGCGACCGCCGTCGGCTCGTAGTCGGGGTAGTCGGCGACGGCGCTTTCCTCGACGATCGGCAGGGCGGTGCCGTCCATCTCGGCGTCGATCGGCACGTCGAACAGCGAGCAGATCGTCGGCGCGATATCGAAGATCGTCGCTCCCTCGAGGGCGGCCGACTCGTCGAACGCCGGCCCCGCGGCGGCGACGACCCCGGTTCGCTTGTGGTTCCAGGGCTCCATGGGATCGCCGAACCGGGGACGGTCGAGGTCGCCGACGATCGCGTTGTCGAACCCCGCGGGAACGGTGACGATATCCGGCCCGTTATCGAGGTGCGGACCGCTGAAGTACCGTTCCCGGGGCGCGACGGTCTCGAACATCGGCTCCCCGTCGGGGGTTCGAACCGCCGACAGGTTCTCGATGAGTTCGGTCCGGACCGACTCGTACTCCGCGGGAGACACCAGGCCGTCGGGTTCGCGGCCCTCGAGGTTGATCCGAACCCCGAGCTCGCTCTTCGAGCGAACGTAGGCCCGCGACGCCGGAAAGTCGACCTGGGTGCTGGCCGCCCGGAGCAGGTCGTTGGGGACGCGGCTGCCGATCGGCTCCGCGAGCCCGACCAGATCCAGCGCGGCGGCGACCCGCTGGGTCGTCAGCCCGACCGTCGCGGCGGCGTTCAGCGCCCGCTCGAGCGGACCGGCCTCGTGGTCGGCGGCGTCCTCGCCGGCGAGCAGGTCGTTCTCCCAGGCTCGCGACCAGTCGGGCATCCCCTCGCCGCCCCGGCGCGCCGCGAGCAACCCCTCCTCCCGGAGGTGCTCGTTGAGCCGGAACTCGTGACCCGAGACCCGCCCCATCCCGTGGTCGCTGACGACCAGGACGTTCTCGGGGTCGTGGCGCTCGATCGTCGCCTCGATCTGACGGTCGACCTCGCGGTAGACGGCCTCGACCGCCCGCTTTTCCCCCGCCCGCTCGTGGAAGACCGAGTCCGTTCCCTGGAACTGCAGGAAGCCGAAGTCGGGCTCGAAG
>NZ_AOIA01000134.1 GCF_000337695.1 Natronococcus jeotgali DSM 18795 | reverse complement strand
AGATTCGGTACTCCCCGCAGGCCTTCTCGACGTCCTCGAGGATCCCCTCGGGGTGGCAGTCGGGCTCTTCGGGCGCGGTCATCCCCGGGATCAAGGCCCCGTCGAACTCCCGTGCGGGGTGGGTGACGGGGAGGTTGACGACGACGCTCGAGCGCCCGTGATCGCTCAACAGCTCCCAGACGGGGCGTTCGCGGACGTGGGTCGCGTTGACGACGGTCCAGTCGTAACCGTCGAAGGAAAGGAAGTCGAAAACGCCGTGCTTGCCGGGATTTTTTCCGGTGTACAGCGACGGCCAGGCGCTTGCCGTCCAGGGCGGAATCTGAGACTCGAGGGGGCCGCTCGTGCCCGCCTCGAACAGCCCGCGCAGCGTCGGCGTCACCCCCGCCTCGAACAGCGGCTCGAGGATCGGCCGACAGCCGGCGTCGAGCCCGATGACGAGTAGCCGGAGACCGTCTCCGTCGTTCGAACTATCCATGGGCGACTGCTGTGCCCGTCCGGGCTTTGTTATGCAACCGCTGGGCGAGCTGTAGGCGGTCGCTGCCGTCGACTTCGCGGCGTCGTCGTCCCCTCGCTGTTCGACTGTAAGCGGCACTTGCAGCCCGAAGCGCCGCCGTACCGCCGATACGGTTATTCCCGTCGCTCCGGTACTCGATTCAGCATGATCGTTCCGCCGACGCCGACCGTCGACCGGTCCGCCAGCGGGGAGTGAACCGTGGGATCGTCGCTGCTCGTTCGGGCGCTCGCACCTCCGCGGTCGGATGGCGTCCTCTCCGCCCTCGAGCGCCGCCACGCCCACCTCACCCGCTACGGGTCCGGGAAGGCCGCCCTTCGGGACGGACTCGCGGCGATCGCCGACGGCTCCGGGTCGGTCCTCCTTCCGGCCTACCTCCCCGACGGCGTCGCCGAACCGCTGTACGAGCTCGGCCTCGAGCCGCGGTACTACCGGGTCCGGCCCGACCTCGGACCCGACCTGGCCGACCTCGAGCGCCGCCTCGACGACGGGACGGTCGCCGCCGTCTCGGTCGACTACTTCGGCTTCCCCCAGCCGCGCCTCGCGGGATTCGCCTCGCTGCTCGCGGACCGCGACTGCTACCACGTCGACGACAACGCCCACGCCCCGCTCAGCGTCGCCGACGGGACGCTGCTCGGGACGCGGGGCGACCTCGGGATCACGAGCCTGCGGAAGCTGCTCGCGGTTCCGGACGGCGCCGTGCTGTACTGCAGCGGCGACGCGGTCCGCGAGCGGTTCGAACCGTCCGCGATCGCCGGCGTCCGCGAGCGCTTCGACGGCTCCGACTGGCTGTTCCTCGCGAAGGCGGTCGCGACCGGCGCGCTCGAGTCGAACGCCCGGTTGCGTCGCTCGGCCGAGACGCTGCTGGCGAGCCGACGCGACGGCTCCGCCCCGCCCAGCGCGTCGGCCCGCTACGAGGCCGGCAAGCGTCCGATGTCGAAACTCTCGGTCCGGCTCCTCGAGGCGGCCGACCCGGACGCGATCCGAGCCGAGCGGCGGACCCGCTACCGCGAGTGGCTCCGGTTCCTCTCGGCGCGCGAGGGGCTCCAGCTCCTTCGGCCGGAGCTTTCGGCGGGGATCTGTCCCCAGGCGGTACCCGTCCGAACCTCGGCGCCGGAGCGATTGCTCGACGACCTCGAGGCTGCGGGGGTCGCCGGCGCGCACACCTGGCCGCGCCTCGCCGGCCCCGTCCGCGCCGACCCGGCCTACGCGACCGCGAGACGGCTGGCCGAGGAAGTCGTCGTCGTCCCGATCCGCCGACGGCCCGACGCCGCCGGGCTCGAGGCCCGATAGCTCCGTTCAGCGCCGGTCGGACGGCTCCGGCGTCGTCGGTCGAACGCCCTCTGCGAGCCCGTAGGCGCCGTCCGCGGTACGCTCGAGCACGGACCGCGTTCGAAGCTCCGAGACGAGACTCTGGACGGCGATGGTCGAGCGATCGACCCGCGTCGCCAGCGTCTCGGTCGCGAGCGGCCCCTCGCGAGCCAGCGTCTCGAGGACCCGCTCACCGGTCTCGAGCGAGCACAGCGAGCCGTCGCAGGCGCGCTCGAGGGAGTCGGCGACCGAGCCGTCCTCAAGGAGCCCGCCGGCGTCGAGCCCCCGGTCGCTGGGGATCGAGTCGGGCTCGTCGTCCTCGGCGTAGCTGAACTCCCGACCCTCGGCGTCCTCGAGTTCGGCGACGCGCTCGCGGAGCCGCCGGACTTCCTCGCGTAGCCGATCCCGCTCGTCGGTCCTGTCGGCGACCCGTTCGGTCAGCTCCTCGATGCGCTCCTCGCGGTCCTCGAGATCGGCCTCGAGCTCGGTGACCTCCTGGTGGAGCCGACGGCGCTCCTCGTCGTTTCCGGGCAGCTGGGTCTGGGCCGTCCCGACCCCGGCGACGGCGTCGGCCAGCTGCTGGGCCGCCGTCGAGATATCGCGGGCCGACTCGAGTTCGTCCTCGAGGGTCCCGATTCGCTGCTCGCGGTTCTCGAGTTCGGCCTCGAGTTCGTCGATCCGGTCGGCTTCCCGCCGTTCACGCTCGGAGATCTCCTGAAGATCTCCGACGAGCGTATCGGAGACCGACTTGAGGTCGGGCCGTTCGAACTCCTCGAGGCCGGGGGTCGCGCCGGCGTCGAAGGTCCGCTTGCGCCGGAACTGGACCTTCCGGACGTCGGTCTCGGTCCAGTCGGTCTGGACGAACGCCTGGCCGTCGTCGAGGTCGGACACCCGCTGTGCGTACTCGGTGTCGATGATCCGTCCGACGACCTTCGTGTCGTTGTCCCAGGTCAGGCGGTGCCAGACCAGCCAGTTGGCCTGCGTGATGAAGTCCTTCTTGACGTCCGCGGGGCGCTGGCTGATCCCCAGAATGCCGAGCCCGTGCTTGCGCCCGCGCTTGCCGATCTTGATCAGCAGGTTCCCCGTCTCGCCGACGCCCCCGCCCTCGGGGATGTACTCGTGGACCTCCTCGACGACGAGCAGGAAGGGCTTCTTGAGTTTCTTCTCCTTGACGAACAGCTGGCGGGCGACCTCGCGCAACAGCTCGTCGGCCGCGTCCTCCTGGAGATAGCCCGAGACGTCTAAGATGATCGGGACGTTCTCCTCCAGAGCGAGGGTCGCCATCTGCTCGGCGTGTTCGGGACCGATCTGGACGTCGCACTCCTCGTCGGCGCCGGCGTGGAGCATCTCGTACTCCTCTTTCAGCCCGTAGTACTCGCCGTCGGTGTCGACGATCAGCAGGGGAAAGCCCGCCTCGAGCAGCTCCTCGGCGATCACCGAGGCGGTGTTCGACTTCCCCGAGCCCGACTTCCCGGTCGCGAACCCGCGACCCGTCAGCAGCTCGATCACCGGCAGCGTCAGCTCCGTGCCGTCGGCGGTCTCGCCGACGAGGACCTCCCGCTGGTCGCTCACCGACCGACCACCCGCGGACGCGACTCGCTCATTGTCTCTCTGTTCGAATGCGAGACCTTGAATACTTTCTTCACGTCAGCGCTATCGGTTCGGTCGCGGACGCCTCGAGGCGCCCGCACTTGGGGATGAAGCCGGGCGAGGACGGGCGGACTACTCCTCGGTCCCCGCCGCGTCGACGGTCTGCTCGCGGACCGTGATCCCCTTCCGACCCAGGTGCTGGAGCTGTCGGCGGGCGAACTCCTCCTCGCGGGTACCGCGGGTGGCCAGCACGTAGACGAGCGCCCCGCCTGCGGGTCGCATCGTCCGCCCGGCCCGCTGGGTACCCTGGCGGCGCGACCCCCCGAGCCCGGAGGCGACGATCGCCATGTCCGCGGTCGGAAGGTCGATCCCCTCGTCGCCGACCCGGGAGATCACCAGCAGGTCGCGTTCGTCCCGGCGGAACTCCTCGAGCAGGCGTCGGCGCTCGCGGTGGGGCGTCTCCCCGCTGAGGAAGGGGACGTCCAGCGCGTCGGCGATCGCCCGGCCCTGCGCTAAGTAGTCGACGAAGACGAGCGACTTCGCGCCCGGGTGGGCCGACAGCAAGTAGCGCACTTCGTCGATCTTTCCGCGGTTCTGGGCGGCGATGCGGTACTTTTCCCGTCCTTCGGCGGAGCCGTAGGCGTTGCCCTGCTCCTCGTCGCCCCACGGGACGTAGCGAATCTCGAGTTCGGGCTCGGCGACGAACCCGGCGTCGAACAGCGCCTCCCAATCGGTGCCGATCGGCGGGCCGACCAGCGTGAAGATCTCCTTCTGGCGATCGTCCTCTCGGATCGGGCTCGCCGACAGTCCGAGGCGGTGACGGGACTGGAGGTGCGTGCTCCGCCGGTAGATATCCGAGGGGACGTGCTGGCACTCGTCGAACACGACGAGCCCCCACTCGCGGTCGTCGAACAGCGAGCGGTGGCGATCCATCCCCGCGATCTGGTAGGTGGCGATCGTCACCGGGCGGACGTTCTTCTGCCCGCCGTGGTACTGGCCGATCTGGTGGGGCTCGAGCGAGGTGTACTCCGCGATCGTCTCGGCCCACTGGCGGGCGAGGTCACGGCTCGGCACGAGCACGAGCGTTTCGCCGCCGACGTGGGCCATCGCGCCCGTCGCCGCGACGGTTTTGCCGCTGCCCGGCGGACCGACGAAGACGCCCTCGCCGGCCTCGGCGAAGCGATCGACCCACTCGCGCTGGTACTCGCGCAGCGAGACCGCCAGTTCGATCTCGAGGGCCTCGCCCGACTCGAGGTCGCGGTGGTCCTGAACCGGGTAGCCCGCCTCGTAGAGGATCCGTTTGATCGCGGCCTCGGAGCCCTCGCGGACCCAGTCCTCGGTCTCCGAGATGGGGGCGTGGACGTGCTCCTCGTCTAACTTCTGACGGGCGACGTTGCCCATGATCTCCGGCGTCTGGGCCTCGAGCACCGTATAGCCGTCCTCGTGGGTCGCCAGCCGGAACTGGTGGGCCCGATCCCACTGGCTGTGGACCCACTCCTCCAGGTCCTCGTTGCGCTGGCCCAGCGCCTGGCGCATCGTCCGCGCGAGCCCCTCGAAGGAGTCGTGCGGGGTCCCCCAGACGTCCTCGGGTCGCACGACGTAGCGGTACCCCTGCTCGCCGTTGGCGTCCGCGAGGTGGGCGAACTGCGAGAGCTGGGCGCGAGTGAACTGGTCGGGCCGATCGACGACGATCTCGTGGCGCTTCGGGAAGACGACGACGCGCTCGCGGTCGGTGAGGTCCTCGAGCTCGCGGGGGTACCAGACGACGGGGTCCGTCGACACCGACAGGCGCTCGAGGTCGCCCCGGTCGGCGAGGGCCTCGAGGCGCTCGCTGGCGTCCTCGTGGGGGATCTCGAGGGCGCGGGCGACCGCGGCCGCGGTCAACACCGGGGAGCCCTCCCGCTGGGCGGCGTCGTGGAACTCGGCGATCGTCGGCTCCTCGCCGTCGGCGGCCGTCCCGGAGGATCCCGGTTCCGAACCGGTCGTCGACGGATCGGTCGGCGCTTCGTCGGCCCCTCGGTCGGGGGCGTCCTCACGTTCGTCGGTCGGGTCGGTCGGCGCCTCGGGCTCGGTGCGATCGTCGGCGTCGCTCGAGGGGTCGTCGGTCACTGGCGAGGCTAGCGGGAGTGCGGATAAACCGGTTGCGTTCGGCGCGGCCGGAATCGCCCCCACAGTATATGCGGATCGACACCGTAACACACTCCGCATGCTCCGTGCGATCCTTCCCGAGGGACAGGTCGTCTGCGAACGGTACGACCGAACCGACGACGGTCTCGAGCTGTACAACGCCGACGACGAGTTCGTCGCGTTCGTCCCCTACGACAACCTCCACGCGCTGCTGGACGACGACGTCTACAGCGAGAACGAGCGGTCGATCATGTAGCCGGCTGCTGGTCGATCGCCTCGAGTTGCTCTCGATACCTGTTTCTGACGGTGACGACGGTCGTCTGTGCCGTGTCGGCGACGGCCCGCTGGGGAATCGTCTCCTCGCAGAGCAACCCGGCGGCGTAGATGGCCGCGGCCGCAAAGCCCGTCGGCGACTTCCCGGAGTGAAGCCCCTGGGTGGTCGTCTCGTCGATGATCTCGATCGCCTTCGACTCGACGTTCTTGTCGACGTCGAGCTCCGAACAGAATCGCGGAACGAACTGTCGAGGGTTGGTCGGCTCCAGGTTGATGTCGAGTTCGTCGGCGATGTAGCGGTAGGTGCGACCGATCTCGCGCTGGTCGACGCGGGAGACGCCGGTCACCTCCTCGAGGCTGCGCGGGATTCCCTCCTTCCGGCAGGCGGTGTAGAGGGCGCTCGTCGCGACGCCCTCGATCGACCGACCCCGGATGAGGTCCTGGTCGAGCGCCTGGCGGTAGATGACGCTGGCCGTCTCCTTGACGGGTTTGGGGACGCCGAGGGCGCTGACCATTCGATCGATCTCCGAGAGCGCGTACTTGAGGTTGCGCTCGCCGGCGTTTTTCGTCCGGATGCGTTCCTGCCAGACCCGGAGCCGGTGGAGCTGGCCGTGTTTGTCCGCCGACATCGAGTGGCCGTTGGCGTCGCGGTTGCGCCAGTCGATCGTCGTCGTCAGTCCGCGATCGTGCATCGACTGGGTCAGCGGCGCGCCGACCCGCGAGAGCTCGTCGTGCTCCTGGGCGTTGAACGCCCGCCACTCCGGCCCGTAGTCGATCGGATCCTCGGTCAACACGAGTCCGCACTCCTCGCAGACCCGTTCGCCGCGGTCCGGATCGTGAACGATCGTCTCGGTTTCACAGTCGGGACACAGCCCAGCCTCTCGGCCTCGCGACTCCGATTCGGCTCTGGTGTGCTCGATGATGGACCGCGTCATCAGTATCGGGAGAAGCGGTCCGGTCATTGTAAGGGGGTCACATGGTTTCGCGAGAAACCGGGACTTACTGATTCGCCCGCCGGAACCGCCGCGCGACCGATCGCTCGCTCCGTCGATCGGCGCGCGAAACGGCGGCGTCACAGCGGCCTACCCCCTCGAGATCGCCCGATCGGACGAGATCGGT
Organism: Natronococcus jeotgali DSM 18795; assembly: GCF_000337695.1. Classification (GTDB taxonomy): domain Archaea; phylum Halobacteriota; class Halobacteria; order Halobacteriales; family Natrialbaceae; genus Natronococcus; species Natronococcus jeotgali. The sequence goes on along the minus strand of NZ_AOIA01000134.1, from coordinate 15,803 downwards.
CGGCGGCGCCGTCCGGACCGACGGCCGCCGCGTCGGCGCCGAACCGATTCTATCGTTCCGGCGGGGACACAAGGTAATCCGGCGTTCACCGCGTAACCCCCGTTTGCGGGTTCGAACCGTCGGCCGACTTTATAGCCTTGCAACCGAAAGCCCCACTCCAGTGTCCCGTTACCGATCCGCCTCACCCCGTCGCGGACGCACCCGCCCTCGGTGTACGTGGTCACTACACGTTGCCAATCGATCGATACCGCGGTCGCTCGGGCGCCCGGACCGTCCCGTCCGCCGTCGGTTTTCCGCCGGCCGCGGCGACCGATCGAACGCCGGTTCGCGGGGCCTTTGCAGACGGTGCGAAACGTGGTTGTGCTTAAGAGAATCACTGTTGGCGTACAACCTGGTGTGTCAATCGTGATCGCAACGTCCCCCTCGGATCGACAGCGGCTGCTGTCGGCGCGACAGCCCGACCGTCCCGACGAGCACCGGTTCCGCGCGAAACGGACGGGAGCCGGACTGACTGGTGGTGGAGGCACCCCATAATGTCCTCGATCGACAGCTCGCTTCCCGACGAGATCGCGTCGGTTACCGACGCCGACGACGACGGCCGACTCTCGAAGGACGTCATCTTCGAACTGCTGAAAAACCGGCGCCGACGCGAAGTTCTCACCTACCTTCTCGAGGCCGACGAGACCGTCACGCTCGGCGAACTCGCCGAACAGATCGCCGCCTGGGAGAACAATACCGACGTCAACGCCCTGAGCTCCGACCAGCGAAAGCGGGTGTACGTCGCGCTTTACCAGACGCACCTGCCGAAGATGGACGACGCGGGGATCGTCGAGTACGACCAGGATCGGGGGCTCATCACGCTGGCCGACAACGCCGACCTGCTCATGATGTATCTCGATACCGACACCCACCAGCAGGACCGCTGGGATCGGTGGTACGCCGCGTTGAGCGTCCTGGGGATCGTCGTCGTCGCGGCCGCGACGGTCGGGGTTCCGCCGCTGGCCGCCGTCCCGACGCTGGCGCTCTCCGGAGCGGTCGTCGGCGCGTTCTCCCTGCTGACGGTCGCCCACGTCGTCACGAACCGTCAGGAGGAGCGGACCGTCAACGGCAAACTCTCCCGGATCGAGTGAGAGCGGCTCGCGGCGATCACGGCGCTCGGCGACCCGGCCGCGCCGCCTCCGTGATCCGAACGCGAGCGCCTCGAGCGACGGCGTCCGCTCGAGAAGGGCTTTTGGGGACCGATCCCGTACCGACACCCGGCTCCCGAATCCGCTCCGGTATCGGAACAGTTCGCGTGCCAGCTGCTGTTCCGGGCACGGGAGCCGCTCTCACGTTCTCGAGCGGCGGCGCCGCCCGGGCGGAGTCGGCCGCGCACACCGCTTCGGGAGCGGCTCTACTGGTCGCGAGCGTTGTACTGCACGTCGACGTCGGCGTCGCCGACGAGCTGGAACGCCGTGATCTCGCCCTCGAACCAGTAGGCGTCGATCCAGTCGGCGACGCTGCCCCGAACGGTCGCGCCCTCGAGGACGTCGTCGTCGTCGACCGAAGCGTTTCGGTACTCCGATTTGACGAGCGCGCCGTCGACGGTAAAGGAGTAGGAGCTCGGCCCGTCGGCCTCGGTACCGTCGATCACCAGCGCGTGGGGGAGCAACTCGCTGTCGCCGTACTCGTCGGGATCGATCTCCCCGCCGTCGACGAGGACTCGCGCCTCGCCCTCGGTGAACGTGACGTCGGTCAGCGTGCCGGAGTAGCGAAACGTCTGGCTGCCGTCGGTGACGGAGTCTTGTACGGTCGCGCCCGCGGTCGAGGGCGCGTCGGCTTCCTCGTCCGCCGCGATCGTGCCGTCGACCGTGATCTCGTAGCTGGCGGGCTCGCCCGTTCCCTCGACCTCGAGAACGTGGGGGAGCGCCGGACCGTACTCGTCGGGATCGATCTCCTCGCCGTCGAGGACCACCGCGGCCGGCCCGTCGACGGTGACGGTCTCGAGGTCGCCGTCGAACTGAAACGCGTCCGTCCAGTTCCCGACGACGCCGTGGACGGTGCCGTCGTCGGGGGCCTCGTCGGCCGCGGCGTCGTCCTCGCCCGCGGGGACGACCTCGCCATCGACGACGAACTCGTAGCGGGTCGCGCTCGAGTCCTCGCCCTCGAAGCCGATGGTGTGCGACGCGTCGGATCCCTCGTCGGCGGAGTCGGACGAGCGTCTTGATCCCCGCGTTCCCCCTCCGGATGCGGCCTCCTCGGCCGACGTGGGGACTCCCTCGGGAACCGAGAGGTCGGGATCGCCGCCGACGTCGGCGGTTCGCACCTGTCCCTGCGTGCCGCCGCTGTAGGCGCCCGACTCGAACTCGATCGTGCCGCCCTGGTGGGTGAGCAACGCGGCGGCGTAGGGGCCGGCCGCGAACTGCGAGTTCTCGATCGTCACCGGACCCGGCGACCAGGCCCAGACGGGACGGCCGTGCTGTTCGGTGTAGCCGCCCCAGCTCCCGTTCTCGGTGGAGTAATCGGTGTCGTCGTTGTACGCGACGCAGTCGACGATGGCGTCGTCGGCGCTCGCACACCGGAACGTCGACACGCCGTTGTTCTTGCCGTAGCAGGACTCGAAGCGGACGCTGCCGCCGCTTGCCGTGTTCGAACAGTAGAAGCCGTTGTTCGGCCACCCCTGGACGTTGCAGTTCCGGAAGGTCACGTTAGCGTTACTGCTTTTGTGCAGGAAGACCGCGCCGGGACCGTGGACGAACCCGGCGCCGCTCTTGTTGGCCCCGTCGCCGAGGTAGAGGTTCTCGACGAGCACGTCCCCGGAGGGTGCGTTGATCGTGATCGCGAAGTCCCCGCCGCGGTAGAGTCCGGAGAACCCGACGTTTCGAATCGTGGCGCCGGCGCCGGTGACGTTCAGCAGGATTCCGTTCCCGCTCGAGACGTCGATCAGCGCGTTCTCGAAGGTCTCCCCCTCGCCGATCTGAATCGTCTGTCCGCTGGCCTCGATGACCTCGTACTCCTCGTCCGCGCTCGCGACGCCGGCGAAGGCGGCCGCGGCGGTCGTCGTTCCGGCCAGTCGGAGGTACGTTCGTCGATCCAGTAATCCGGTATTACCGCCCGTTTCCGACGGCTCGTCGCCGTCACTGCCGAACCGCTCCGCGTCCGATACCGAAGGTTCGCGTGCCATTGCACCCGAGTAATTCCACACTACCCGTATAAATTTTCCCCTCTAGTTCGTCTAAAATTAACAGACACTCAATTGTCGGTGCCGATTAGTCACGTATACTTTTCATTTTATGCCACGGAATATTATATACGCAAAATTCCGACGGCTCTCGGGTAATCGGTCGTTACCGGCGCGTGACCGTCGATCGCGCCGACGATCGGTCGGAATAAGAAACGGTTATCGCCGGTATCGCGACTCGGACTCGAGCGTCGAGACGGCGAGAACAACGGCCCGTGGCGGAGGGAAGGCGGCGATCGGGCCGCGGTGAAGGGCGGGTGGAAGGCTGCGTCAGCGGGTGGAAGGCTGCGTCAGCGGGTCGAGTCGCGCCGATTCCTCTCTCGGCGCGAGAGTGGCGTTACTTGCGGGCGGCTTCCTCGGCGCTGGTCGGAACGCCGTCGGGCATGAACGCCTCGGGGTCGGTCCCGACGTCGTCCTCGAGCTGGACCGTCGAGCCGGCGTGCTCGGCAACTCCGGCCTTCTCGTCGTAGTCGGTGTCGCTGACGACGACCTCGGTTCCGTTCCCGTTCGCGCCGGCGTCGATCGCCGTGTTCGTGCCGTTCATCTCGATCTGGCAGCCGTCGACCTCGATGGTTCCGGGCGACCACGCCCAGATCCCGCGGCCGTCGTGTCCCCCGTCGTCGACGAGGACGCTCGAGTTCGTGATCCGGCTGCCCTCAGTCGCGACGCGGTAGTGGGACACGTAACAGTTCGCCGCGAAGCAGCCGTCGATGTGGACGGTGCCGCCGCCGCCGGTACCGGGCGCGGAGGCGTAGATCGCGTTGTCCGTGAACCCCTGGATGTTGAGGTTCGCGAAGTCGAGGTGGCCCGAGTGTTCGGGGTTGACCCAGAAGGCGGTCTGTCCGTGACCGTTCGCGGCCTGGTTTCCCTCGGCGGCGCCGTCGCCGAGGTAGACGTTCTCGACGGTGCTCGTGTCGCCGCCGGTGTCGGCGACGCCGAAGGTGGCGGAGCCGGTTCCGGAGGCGTTCTCGCCGTGGAACCCGACGTTTCGGATCGTCCAGCCGGTTCCCTCGGCGGTGACGATGATGTCGCCGCCGGTGGTCATGTCGATCAGCTTGTTCTCCCAGGTCTCGCCGTCGCTGATCGTAACGGTCTGGCCGTCGGCTTCGATAACCTCGTACTCCTCGTCGGCAGCGGCGGTGCCCGTCGCACCGACCGAGACCGCTGCCGTGGCGACCGCCGCGAGCGACTGCACGTAGTTTCGACGGGTTAAGGACCGGTTACTTCCGGTATTCGTCGATTCACTCGCATCGGTCGTACGGGGATTCTGCGCCATACAGTTTCGTAACCTGGCCTTACGAGACATAAACCTTTCCTTGCTATCTTGGGTTAAATTTACAGATTATATTGCTAGCTACGCAGATACGGTCAGAATCTATGGCGAATTCGTTACAAACTTACGAAAGTCTCCGAGAACTGTCGGTCCGGCGAGGACGACAGTCCGCGCCAGAGTCGTCGCGATAACGGGTCGTTTCCGGGGACGGCGCCGATCCGCACTGCTCGAGTAATCACCTCGTTCCGAACGAAACGCGACGCCGACGCCGTTCGGTCGACCGCTAATCATGGATTATCGTGATAGAATCGCCCGTCGGATCGCTCCGCTACTCCTCGCCCGAGACGTCGTACATTCGGAAGTCGTCGTTCGAGACGACCCGGTCCGCGGACGGGTCGGACTCGAGCCCGCGGTAGTCGGCCTCGTCGTAGCGAATCCCCCGGTAGACGTCGAACTCGCGGGTCTCGTCGAAGGCGGTAACGGCGAGGTAGTGATCGGCGCCGCCGTACGCGCCCGCGTAGTCCCCCGCGTTGAACGCGTCGGCGTCGACCTCGCCGCTCGCGGCGGTTCCGCCCGTCAGCGAGTCCTCGCCCTCGAGCCCGTTGATCCCGTGATCGAACCGGTACGGGTCGTAGCCGACGCCCGCGTAGGGCCTGTCCTCGACGCCGCGGTCCATCCCCGTCTCGTAGCCGTTGAACGTCGCCTCGGAGACGTGTTGTCCCGGGCTGTAGATGATCGGCGAGGCGTAGACGGTCATGAGCCCGAGGACGAGACAGGCGCCGAGGACCGCCGCCGCGAGGGCGGTCGCGGCCGAGCGCGGGACGAGCCGCGAGCAGCCGCCGACGCCGTGTGCGATCGCGACGCCCGCGAGAATCGTGAGCAGAACGTAGATGAATCCCATCTGCCGGAACGCCATGTTCGGGGTGCCGAGGAAGTACAGGAGGAACATCGCGCCCAGCGGGACCAGGGCGGCGGCGAAGTAGGTCACGAGCGAGCGCCCCTCCTCGTCCAGGCTCGTCCGGCCGATGACGGCCAGCAGGACGAAGAGGCCGACGACGAGCCCGATCACCGCGGCGTCGAGGAACATCGTGACGAACAGCTCCGAGAGGCTCCCGCCGATCTCGGTGAGCGAACTCCCCTGCTGGTCGATCTCCCCGCCCGCGCCGACGTCCGCGGCGAAGATCCCCGCGACGAACCCCTCGGCGGCCTCGCGGAACCGCCGGTTGGTCGCGGCCCAGACGACGAAGATCGCCCCGAGCACGACCGTCTGGGTGTACACCGTCGGCTGCTCGAGCAGCGGGTGGTCGGCGTACCGTCGGCGCACGAGGTACTGCACCCCGCTCACCGCAGCCACGAAGACGACGGCATTGACCATCTGCTGGGGGTGGACCAGCAGGAGCGCGATCCCCGAGAGGTAGACGAGGACGCTGAAGGGCGACAGGCCGAGCGGGAGCCGTTCGACCGTCGCGCGTCGGCGGAGGTACGCGACGACGGCGAAGACGACGACGGGGACGAGAAACAGTGCGTTCGAATTCGTGTGAACGCCCATGTGGGTCGCGACGTTGTTGATCGGCAGCACCATCCAGGAGACGACCGCCGCGGCGCCGACCGCGAGGGCGCTCCCGCTCAGATCGCGCACGACGAGGGGAACGAACGCCAGGAACGGGACGAACACGACGACGAGAGCGAACAGTAGCCCGCGTTCGACCGACACCCCACCGAGGAGGTGGAAGATCGAGCCCAGCGAGTGGATCGCCGGGTAGAACAGCTCGTGGGCCGCCATCTCGCCCTCGACGATGTCCCGGGTCCAGCCCAGGTGCGAGAGCGCGTCGCCCATCCCGTAGAAGTGATAGCCCCGGATCACCGGCAGGCTCACGATGGCGGTCACCGCCGTCGCCCCGAGGCCGACGCCGATCGCCTGTCGGCGACCCCGACAGGCCAGCGACGTCGCGACCGCGATCGCCAGCGCGAGCGCGAACGCGGGCCAGACCGCCGTCGGCGTCCCCGCGTAGACCGACGCCTCGTAGGTCGTCGCGGGCGACGCGCGGGCGAGCCCGATCCCGGCCGCCAGCGCGAGGAAGCCGGCCGCGAACAGCCAGTCGAGCGTCGCTCGGCTCATGGGTCGACGCTCCGGCTCCGCCGCGGTGCTGTCTCGGTGCGCATAGCCTGGCGCGAGCGTCGTCGACGCTCGGGTTTGTTATAGGCAACTTACGTCGACTCCGGTGTCGACACCGCTCGAGTCGGTTTCGGGTCGATCGGCGAGACCGACGCGTCGGCCCCCCGACGGGGCGACCGCGGCGGGGGTCGCCGCTGGGGGGACCGCCGCGGCGACGGGGCTCGCTTCGGCGCGAGTACGCCGTCCCTGTCGACGCGCTGGCGCGGGCTACGGACCCGTTTCTCGAGCCGCGGGGAATCGACGGCGGCGATTGTTTTTGTGCGTCCCCGGCGACCCTCGAGGGAGACCACAGACGCCATGAGCGCCATCATCATCGACCGACCGACCGCAGACGGCACCGTCCTCGAGTGCGAGGCCCGCGCCACGGCCGACCTCGAGCGGTTCCTGACCGGCGAGCCGTTCCGAACCGAGTACGACGTTTCGATCGAGGGCGTCCCCGAGGGCGTGCTGGCGATTCCCGTCCTCGCACAGGTCTGTCCCGTCGCCTGGGCCAACGGCGCCGACGTCTACGTCGAGGCGGTCGACGCGACGTTCGCCCGCGGGCTCGAGGACGTCGAGGCGGCCCTCTGTGGAATGTACGACTTCCTGGAGGGCGGGACCCTCTACGCCCGCCGGACGATCGACCCCGAACCCGAAGCGGGCGGCGAGAGCGGGCTGCTCTTTACGGGCGGCGTCGACTCGACGTGCTCGTACGTCCGCCACCGCGAGGAGTCGCCGACGCTGATCAGCGTCCGCGGGTGGACGATCACGCCCGACCCGGCCGACGACGGGAAGTGGCGCCAGCTCACGGATCGCGTCTCGGCCTTTGCCGCGGAACGGGACCTCGAGACCGCCTTTCTCGAGTCGAACATGCTCTCCTTTCTCGACCATCCCATGCTGTTGGCCCACTACAAGCGCCACGTCGACGGCGCCTGGTACAGCTCCGTCGGCCACGGGCTCGGCCTGCTCGGGCTCTGCGCCCCGATGGCCTACGCCCGGGGGATCGAGGACCTCTACGTCGCCGCCACCCACTGGGAGGGGATCGACCTCGAGTGGGGCTCCAGGCCCGACGTCGACGACAACGTCCGGTGGGCCGGCACCCGGTGTCACCACGACGGCTACGAGCTCACCCGCCAGGAGCGACTCGACGCCATCGCCGACTACGTCCGCACCGACGCGCCAGCCCTCGAACTACAGACCTGCAACGTCCGCATGGACGGCAACTGCGGGCGCTGCGAGAAGTGTTACCGGACCGCCGTCGGGCTGCGCCTGTCGGGACTCGAGCCGACCGAGCACGGCTACCCCTTCTCCGACCCCGAGTACGCCCGGATCCGGGCCGCCCTCGAGGGCGGGGAGTGGGAACTCGGCCAGGACGAACGCTACATGTGGGCGGACATCCGCGAGCGCGCCCGCGAGGTCGAGCCCGCGTCGGCGAGCGAGCGGGCCTTCTTCGAGTGGCTCGAGGCCGCCGATCTCGACGAGCTCGTCTCGGAGTCGGGACCGCCGCTGTCCCACCGCCTGCTCCGCGCGGGCGCGAGAAACGCGCCCAGCGGCGTCTACAACAGACTCTACCCCGCCTGGACGGCTGCCAGGTCGGGACTGCGTCTGGTCCGCTCGAACCGGTGAGTCCCGCGGAAAGCGCCGGTTCGAGCGAGTAACGCGTCGAGCGACGACGTGGCCAAGCTACTTGGCAACCGGCGTGGACCGTCCGAACATGGCATCCGAATCCAGTCGCGCCGAGACCGGGACGACGGCGCGGACCGCCGGGCGCCTCGTCCGAGCGGGCGCCGTCGCGCTCGCGCTGTCGCTCGCGGTGAACTGGGCCGTCACGTTCGGCGCGATCGCCGCCGGCGTCGCCCCGGCGCTGGACGCGATGAGTTACGAGCCGGTAACGTTCCTGACGACCGTCGGCGTCGTCGGCGCGACGCTGACCTACGGCGCGCTCGCTCGCGTCGCGCGGAACCCGGACCGCGCGTTCGCCGCCGTGGCCGCGGTCGTCCTCCTGCTGTCGCTGATCCCCGATTTCACGGTCGTGCCGAGCCAGCCCGGGGGAAGCCTGCTGGCCGGAGCCGTCCTCGGGGTGATGCACGTCACGACGGCCGCCATCTGCGTCTGGGCGCTCACCGACGTCGGCCGCTGACGGTCCGGCGACTCGAGTCAGCGATCGACGGACGACGCGGGCGCCTCGGCGCTCGTCCTCGAGGCCTACCGACCGTCGTCCGGCTCGTCGATGTCGACGTTGATCGGCTCGACGCCCTCGCTCCCGCCGCGGTCGGTGGCGCCCGTGTCGCCGCCCCCGCCGACCGGGATCTTCGTCCGGAGGTCGGCGGCGAACGACTGGACCTGATCCACGAGCGTGCTCACCTCCTCCTCGAACTCCTCGACGGACCGCTCGACGTAGTGGACCCGCTGGGCGGGGATCCGCCGAACGATGTCGTGGCCCTCCTCGTCCTCGTCGGTCTTGACGATCCAGTGGTCCTGGAAGTACGCGACGTGCTCGTTCGGCACCGTCTTCCTGGCGGTGCCCTCGTCGGGTTCGTCGTAAACGATCGTCGCCTCGCCGATGTCGCGCTCGAGTTCGAGATCCTCGTCGACCATACGGAACAGTGCGGGTCGACGGAGGGTAGTCGCTGTGCTTGCGAGTCGCGGGCCGTCACTCCATGTAGCCCAGTCCCTTCAGCCGATCCTCGACGTCGGAGAAGTCCTCCTCGACCTCCCCGCCGTCGCCGCCGGACACCGCGGTTCGCTCGACTTTCGTCCGCGAGGGCGCCGCGCGCTCGTCGAAGGCGTCGAAGAGCACGCGGCCGTCGGTGTTCTCGGGGATCGGTTCGCCGATTCCGTGCAGCAGCGTCGGCGCGACGTCGACGACGCGGGCGCTTCGCAGCGTCGCTCCGGGGTCGATCGACGGCCCTCGACAGAGCACGATCCCCTCGCTGCGGTGGCTGGCGGCGTAGGTTCCGGTCTCGCCGAAGGTCTCGTCGGTGATTGCGTTTCGCGAGTCGTAGCCGTCCCGGCCGTTGACGACCAGGTCCGGCGATCGATCGTCGGTCGGGAACAGCTCGTCGCCGTCGAAGACCTCGAGCACCCGGTCGCCGTCGCCGTCGGTGACCGACTCGAAGACGTCGACGAGCTCGGCCTTGATCGTCGGAACGTCGCCCGGGTCGACGACGCCGTGGTCGAACCGCTCGGCGTCGTTGATGTAGCAGTTGCCCGCGCCGTGGACGAACGCCACGGTCCGCTCGTAGTCGACGTCGTAGAGGGCGTGGTCGCCGGGGATCTGCTCGGCGACCGAGTCGACGAGCCGGCGGGGAAGCGTCGAGACGAGGACCTCCTCGGAGATGCCGACCCGCTCGAGCGTGTTCGTGATGGTGTCCCGGGAGATCCCCAGGCTCGCGAGCGCGCCCCGGGTCCCCTCGTTCTCCTGGCGGAAGAGATAGCCCTCGCGCTCGAGGACCCGGTTGACGTAGACGAGCGTCTCGATCGGCCCGAACCCGTGGTCGGAGACGACGTAGAGGTCGGCGCCGCGGGCGTCGGCGTACTCGATGACCTCCCCGAGGATCTCGTCGAGTCGCTTGTAGTGTTCGAGCAGCGGGTCCATCTCCCAGACGAGGTGCTGGAACCGGTCGGGCGCGGTGTAGACGAAGAAAAACAGCTGCCAGTCGTCGCCGGCCTCCTCCATCTGGAGGCGCATCAGCTCGCGGCGTTTCGAGAGCATGTCGTCGACGGCGGCGGGAAACTCCTCGAGGCGGTCGGCGTACTCGGGGTAGTCGAGGCTGATCCGATACTCCGGGATCCGCTCCTCGAGTTTCGACTGCAACTCGGGCGGATGGGTGAACTCCCGTTCGGTCGAGGGAGTCATCATCCCGGTCACCATCGTTCCGTCGACCTCGCTCGCGGGGTAGGTCATCGGGACGTTGCCGACGTGGGCCGGCGAGAGCAGATCCCAGAGGGCGGGCTGGCGGCGGTCGCGGCTCGTGTACATCCGCTGGGTGTACTCCTCGGAGAGGCGCTGGAAGCCGTAGATGCCGTGTTTATCCGGCCAGACGCCGGTGGCGATCGACGGCCACGCCAGCGGCGTCGTCGGCGGGCGGGTGCTCTCGAGAACCCCGGAGGCGCCCTCCTCGCGCATCCGGGCGAAGTTCGGGAGCTCGCCGGCCTCGCTCCAGCGGTCGATCAGTCGCCACGGTACGCCGTCGAGTCCGAGGACGAAGGCTCGCTCGGACGTGGTGGAAGATCCGCTCATGATTGGGTATCAAGACGTCGGAAACGTCTGCTGTGGTGCAGGTGCGTCGACGACCGCTTTGTTATAGATCCGCTTCAACCGATTCGGGGCCGACTCGGAGCGCGTTGCCCGCCCCTACCGGCGCTCGAGGCGGGCGTCCCGGGGTCGTAAGCTCTCGATACCGAGAGCGACCCGCCGCCGCCGGCGTCGGAACGGCGTCTATAACAAAACGACGGAATCGCTATCGGCCCGTCATGGACACGCAACGGTGGTGGACGCTGTGGGAAGCGTGGTGATCTCGCTCGACGCCGAGCTGGGGTGGGGGTTTCACGACCTCGAGCCCCTGCCGACCGCCCGGGTCGAGGCCGGGCGGCGCGGCTGGGAGACGATGCTCGAGCTCTGCGAGGAGTACGAGGTGCCGGCGACGTGGGCCGTGGTCGGCCACCTCATGCTCGAGTCCTGCGACGGGGTCCACGCCGACCACCCGGCGCCCGAGGGCTGGTTCGACCGCGAGCGCGGGGCGTGGCGCGACCGCGAGGACCTGCGGTACTGTCCGGAGCTCGTCCGCGCGATCCTCGAGTCCGACGTCGACCACGAACTCGCCAGCCACTCGTTTTCCCACGCGCTGTTCGGTCGCCCCGAGACCGACCGCGAGTTCGCCGCGGCCGAACTCGAGCGCAGCGTCGAGCTGGCCGGGGAGTGGGGGCAGACCGTCGACTCCTTTATCTACCCGCGAAACGACGTCGGCCACCGCGACGTCCTCGCCGAGTACGGCGTCGGCGCCTACCGCGGGCGGTCGCCGACCCCGGACGGGATCCGCGGCCTCCTCGATTCGACGGTGCGGGCCCGATCGATGCTCGTCGAGCCGAGGGTCGACGAGCACGGGCTGGTGAACGTCCCGGCGTCGCTGTTCCTGTTCGGGTTCGAGGGCCCCGCGCGGACGGTCGCCGAGTCCGTCTGGAACGATCCGATGGTCGTGCTCGCCCGCCGCGGGATCGACGACGCCGCCGACGGCGACGGCGTCTTCCACATGTGGCTCCACCCGAACAACCTCACCCTCGAGCGCGACGACGAGCGGATGCGGACGATCCTCTCTTATCTCGCCCGCCGCCGCGCCGAAACCGACCTCACCGTCGAGACGATGGTCGACGCCGCCCGCCGAGTCGCCGTCCTCGAGGGCGTCGACGGGACCGCAACCGGCGTCGACGGACGGGCGACGGCGAACCCCCACCGGCGCGTCGCCGAGCTCGGCGACGGGGATTAAGACCGGTATTCGCGCGGAAGGGGCGATCTACAGCCCGTTCTCGAGAGATACGACGACGATAACAAAGCCCGCCGACGCCCCCTTCTCGAGCGAATGCTCTCACAGTTTCGCAGCCGAGCGGGCGACTCGCGGACGCTCTCGGTCGGCGTCCTCGGGGTCGGGAATATCGGCACGGTGCACCTGAAATCCGCGCTCGCGATGCCCGACGTGACGGTCGTCGCGGCCGCGGACGCGGTCCCGGCAAACCGCGACCGGGCCGAGCGCGCGGGCGTCGAGCGGACCTACGACGACTACGCGACGCTGCTGGCGAACGAGGAGCTCGACGCCGCCGTCGTCGCGCTCCCGCCGTTTCTCCACGCCGAAGCGGTCGAGCGAGCCGCCGAGCACGGCGTCGACGTCTTCGTCGAGAAACCCCTGGCGCGCTCGACGGAGGAGGCCGACCGGATGCTCGAGACCGCGGCGCGGGCCGGGATCGCCGTCGGCGTCGACCACACGCTTCGCTACCAGCCCGACGTGGTCGGCGTCAAGTCGGCCTACGAGGACGGCGACGTCGGCCACGTCCCCTACGCCTCGATCACCCGGCTCAACGACGGCCCGCTCGGGCGCCCGCCCGCGGAGACGGCGCCGCCGTCCTGGCCGCTTGACCCCGACGCGGCCGGCGGGGGCACCCTGCTCGAGCTCGGGGTGCACTGCTTCGACGTCCTCGAGTGGCTGTTCGGCGAGCTCGAGGTCCGCGCCGCCGCGACGGGTCGGACCCTCGATATCGACGTCGAGGACGCCGCGACGGTCCTCCTGCGTGCGCCCGAGGCGGGGACGACGATCACGCTGCACTGCGGTTCCTACCAGTGGGAGGAGCTTCCGGAGGTGAACACGCGACTGCGCCTCGAGGGGATCGCGGGGACGATCACCAACCGGGACCACCTCCCGGAGAACTTCTACGCGGGAGCGGCCCGGGCCGCCCTCGAGAACGTCGCCAGTCGCGTCGGCGTCGCCGACCGAACGGTGTTCGGCCCGACGTTCTACCTGCAGGCTCACTACGACGCGCTGGCGGACTTCCTCGAGGCCGTCCGGACCGGCGAGGAGCCGCCCGTCAGCGGCCGCGATGGGCAGCGCTCGCTCGCGCTGGCAGAGCGGGCCTACGACCTGGCCGCCGAGACCGCGACCGACGAGGTCGAGCTTCCGGAGGTGCGCCCGTGAGCGCCGTTCGCCTGGCTGCGGCCGACGGCGACGACCGCGGCGGCTGGCGGCCCGACCTCGAGGACCGGACGGCGCGCCTCGAGTCCGCCGTCGGGGCCGTCCTCGACGCCCGCCGCTCCCGGCTGGCGGGCGCCGAACGGGTCGCGATCGCTCCCGACGCACACTACCCGTTCCACCCGTCGACGGGCGTCGTGACCGATCCCGCGGTCGTCGGCGCGATCGCCGCGTGGCTCGACCGCGAACTCGACGTCGACCTCGCCGTCGTCGGACGCAGCGACGACCGCATCGCGTTCGATCGGACGGCCTCGTACCTCGAGTACGATCGGCTGGCCGACCGCTTCGACGCCGCCCTGATCGACCTCGCGGACGTCCCGAAGCGAAACGAGTACCGGGCCGCCGGGGGGCGGTCGGTCGCGCTCACGGTGCCGGAGCCGCTGCTCGACTCGCGCGTGATCGCCGCGCCGACGCTGCGCCCGACCGCCGGGGGCGAGGTCGCCGGGGCCGCGCGGACGCTCGCCCGGCTCGTGCGCTCGACCGCGGCGCCGGCGCGGGTCGCGGTCGCGGCGACGCGGGCGATCGACCCCGACCTCGCCGTCCTGGACGGGACGGTCGCCTACGGGGACGGTCCCGTCGCGGCGAACGCGGCGCTGTCGGGCTCTGTCCCGGCCGTCGACGCCGTCGCCGCGTCGCTGTTCGGCCGCGCCGTCGACGACGACGCGGTCTGCTCGGCGCTGCTGCCCGAGTCGGCCCGCCCGGTCGACGTCGAGAACCCCGACGGGATCGACCTCGACGCGCTCGAGGAGCGACTGTCGGGCGGGCGGCTGCCGCCCGCCGGGGACACGCACCCGGTCGTCTCGAACGCCTACCGCCTCTACGCGGCGGCCAGCGGCGACGCCGTCCCGCCCCAGCTCGAGCGATGACCGGGGACACCGCCGCGGTCACCGGCGCGACGGGGTTTCTGGGGACCCACCTCTGCGAGTCCCTCCGATCGGAGGGATGGGAGGTCCGCGGACTCAGCCGTCCCGGTTCGGACCGGGGCGGCCGCGAGGACCTCGAGTGGTACGTCGGCGACCTCTTCGATCGGGACGTCCTCGAGTCGCTGGTCGACGGCGCCGACGCCGTCTTCCACCTCGCGGGCGCCAGCCTCTGGAGCGCCGATCCCGGGACCGTCCACCGCGTCAACCGGGACGGGACCGCGACCCTGCTCGAGGCCTGCGCGGCGACCGACGCCGGACGCGTGGTGTTTACGAGCACCTCGGGAACCCGGCGACCGAACGGGGGCGACCCCGTCGCCGACGAGACCGACGTCGCCGAGCCGATCGGCGCCTACCAGGCCTCGAAGGCCCGCGCCGAGGCGCTAGTCGATCGCTACGCCGAGCGGACGGGCGACGCGGTGACGGTCCACCCGACCTCGATCTTCGGCCCCGGCGACCGGAACTTCACGGCCCAGCTGCTCGCGATGGGGCTCGAGCCGACGATGCCGGCCTACCTCCCCGGGGGACTCAGCGTCGTCGGCGTCGACGACGTCGTCGCGGGGATCGTCGCCGCCCACGAGCGCGGCGAGCGCGGCGAGCACTACATCCTCGGCGGCGAGAACCTCACCTACGACCGGGCCGTCTCGCGGATCGCCGACGCCCTCGGGGGCACCCCGGCGCGGCTCCCCGTCTCGGCGGCCGCGATCCGCGCGGCGGGGCCCGTCGCCGAACTCGTCGACGCGACCACCGGGCGGCGCGTCTTCCCCTTCGATCGGCGGATGGCCCGCCTCGCGACCCGGCGGCTGTTCTACACCTCGCGGAAGGCCCACGAGGAGCTGGGGTACACCTACCGCCCGCTCGAGGCCCACCTCCCGGAGGCGGCCGCCTGGTACCGGGACGAGGTCCGGTAGGGCCGAGCGCCGTCTGCCGCGCCCCGGGCGCTCGTCCCGTTAGTTCTATATCGTGTCAGATTGTGCCACACGTATGGTCGCCAGTTCCTGCTATCCCGAGACGGGGCCGACGATAGACCGGATTCTCGACACACTGAGTGATAGTCACCGTCGGGAGATACTCTACTACTTCGAGACCGTCGCCGACGGGCCGACCGCGACGGTCGAGGAGGTCGTCGGTCGCCTCGAGGAGCGGGTTCCGGACCGGGATCGGAGGGAGCTGACGACCGCGATCCACCACCACCACCTGCCGAAGCTGGAGTCGCGAGGGTGGCTGGAGTTCGATGAGCGAAGCGGAACCGTCCGCTACGAGGGCCACCAGTCGGCCCCGGCGCTGCTCGAGGAACTCGCCGCCGCCTTCGCGACGGAGCGGTGACGCCCCGGCTCTACCGCGAGGCGACGGCCGCGCGCTCGCGCCCGGCGACTCGCCGCCCGGCCGCCCGCTCGTAGACCGAAAGCATCCTGTCGGCGGTCCGCTCGATGCTGACCTCGCGGGCCGCCTCCCGTCCGTTCGAGCGCTCGCCGCGCTCGAGGATGACGACCAGCCA
>NZ_AOIA01000133.1 GCF_000337695.1 Natronococcus jeotgali DSM 18795 | reverse complement strand
AGATCCCTCGCTGTCGGAGGTCAAAAGCAGGGCGTCGGCAGCGTTGATGTAGGTCGAGACGGCGTCGTGGTCGACCCCCGAGACCGTCCGTAGCCGCACCGGTCGCTCGAGGCGCCGCGAGGCGGCGGCGACGACGCGCTCGGCCCGCGGGTAATTTTTCACCGTGCGCGCGGGAGAGTAGGGAAAGAGGACGTGGTACTCGTCGTCGGGCCAGCCGACGGCCTCGCGGGCGCGCGAGCGAGGTTCGGGACGGAACCGCTCGAGATCCACGCCATCGGGGATCACCGTCCCCCGGCCGAGCGCGGCCCGCATCTCCGCGGACATGACGACCGTCTCCGCACACAGCGGGGCGCAGAGCCTGCTCACGGGCGCGGCCGGGCCGTGGACGTCCGAGCCCCACAGCGAGAGGACGACGGGAAGCCGGAGCTGAGCCAGCGCCGCGGGCGCGGTCAGCCCGTAGTGGGCGTGAACCAGGTCGTACTCGGGATCCGCCTCGCGGAGCACCCGCGGGACCGTCCGGAGGTAATCGAGCGGGCTCCGATCGACGTCGGCGCCGACCTCGCCCGCGATCGGCAGGATCCGAAAGGAGACGCCTCGCTCTTCGAGCGCGTCCACCTGCTGGGTCAGAAACGGCGCGTCGGCGTTGGCCGTCACGACGAGGACGTTCATCGGCGGAGGCCACCCCCGCGAGACGGTTTGTTATCGGTTCGAAAATCTCTCTCCGCGAAACGTTACGGGGAGCGTACACGGCGACCGAGGAGCGCTCGCGGCTCGGCGGGGGAGCCGCGGCCGGCTCGCGGCGACGCCCGCGGATCCGTCCGCCGATAGCCCGACGATTACAAAGGATCGACGGCGGCTACGGGGTACCGATGCGGATCCTCGTCTTCGCGAACACGCCCGCCCACGTCCACCTGTACCGCCACGCCGTCGCCAGGCTCGAGCGCGCCGGCCACGACGTCCTCGTGTTGACCCGCGAGTACGCCTGCACGACCGACCTGCTCGAGTTTTTCGGGATGCCGTACCGGGTGTACGGCGACCACGGCACCGACGCCTACTCTCGGCTGCAGTTCGCCCGCGAGCTGGGCGGACAGTTCGGAACGATCGTCCGCGAGGCGGTGCGGTTTCGCCCCGACGTCGTCTTCGGGCGGGGACCCTACGCCGCCCTGGCGGGAACGGTCACGCGGGCGCCGACGGTGCTCGTCCTCGACGACGAGCCCGGCGACTTCAACCACGTCGTCTCCCGCCCGTTCGCCGACTGCATCCTCTCGCCGGCGGTCACCCGTCGCGACCTGGGGCCGGACCACTACACGTTCGAGGGGTTCAAGGAGTGCGCCTACCTCCACCCCGACGTCTTCGAGCCCGACGGGCGGATCCGCGAGTACCTCGACGTCGGCCCCGATGAGCCCTACGTCCTCTTGCGGTTCAACGCCCTCGACGCGCTTCACGACGCCGACCTCGAGGGGTTCTCACGCGAGCAGCGACGCGACCTGATCGAGCGCCTGAGCGAGGACGCGACCGTCTTCGTCTCGGACGAGGGCGGCGGGATGGAGCTGCGGGACACCCCCGCCCGGCCGTACGGCCTCCACCCCGCCTTGATCCACGACGCGATGGCCGAGGCCTCGCTGCTGGTCGCGGACACGGGAACGATGGCCACCGAGGCCGCCCTGCTGGGCACCCCAGCCTTCCGCTACCGGGGCACCGACGACCACGAGTACGGCGAGTTCGAGGAACTCGAGCGGGCCGGCCTCGCCGAACAGTTCGACGCCTACGAGGCGCTTCGGGACCGCTCGCTCGAGGTCCTCGCCGACGGCGAGGCCGCCGTCCGGTGGCAGCGACGTCGGCGGGCGTACGTCGGCGAGCTGGTGAACCTGACCGAGTTGCTCGTCGACGTCGCGACCGCCCGGGGCTCGCTCGAACGGCTCGACCCGCCCGCCAGGCGGGCGATTCGGCCCCGATCGCAGTCGCTGTAGTCGGCCCAAAACGTCGCTGGGTGCCGACTCGACGCTCGAGGAGGCGACGACTGGAACGAACCCGACCGGCGGGGGCGTCCCGTCCCGCCGACTCGAACGAACGAGACGAGTCGAACGGGGCAACCGCTCCGCCCTAGTTGGCCAGTGCGTCTCACTCCGACCGCTGTGGCGGAAATCCACCACGAGTTCTTAGTACGAGGGCTGCCAAAAGGGAGACAATGTCGGTCAAGGATCTGATAACATCTCGATCTTTCGACCAAATACTATACGTGATACTCGTCTGGTCGCTGTTCGTCTTTCTCGTTACGAGAGTGTACGATACTCGACTGATTCGACTCGAGACCGTTGTCGGGACCGGGATTCTGCTGATCTGGCTCGTCTGGGGAATTCAGTATCGCCTCGATCAGGCTCGGAAAGCGCGGTTCCGTCGAAGGCGGTAGTCTCGATCGACCTTCGCTACGGTCCGGAGACGGCGGAATTCGACCGTCGGCCGAGCGGAGAACGGAAAACCGCCCCGAGAGGCGACCGTCTACGGACGAGTACGGCGAGTGCCTCGGGGTCGGTCGAGAGAGCAACGCTCGCTCGTGACCGAGCGGAGCGAAGCGCCGCGATGTCGGCGAGACCTCCGGTCTCGCTCGCTGACGAGATGCTTTCGGCGTCTCGAACCACTCGTCCTCGAGGCGGGTCGCCGGTTCCGCCGTGTCTTTCGGGTGGCGTTCGTCCCGGACCGCGCCCAACGATTATCATTGCAGTCCCGCTAGTACCCGTATGGCTCAGACCCCGAACGACTCCAGCCGCGATCTCCTTTCGCACGTCCTCGTTCCGGTCGCACACGAGGACGACGCTCGCACGACCGCGACGAGCCTCGAGCCGTATCGACCGACGGAGGTCACCGCCCTCCACGTCGTCGAGAAAGGAGAGGGCGTTCCGGACAAAACGCCCGTCGAGCAATCCGAGGAGGCTGCCACGGAGGCGTACGCTGCGTTCCGTACCGTCTTCCCCGACGCGAACGATCACACCGTCTACGCCCGAGACGTCGTCGAAGCGATCTTCGAGGCTGCCGACGAGGTAGACGCGAGTGCGATCGCGTACCGGTCCCGGCGCGGAAACCGGCTCGTGAAGTTCCTGTCGGGAGACCGCTCGCTCAAACTCGTCACCCAGGCGAACCGACCCGTTATCGCACTGCCGGAAGCGAACACCGACTGACCGAAACCGATCGAACCCGTCGCCCGTTTCAGCGGCGACCGAACAGTCGGTCGCGAAGCGACCGCGGGGACGTCGTCGACGTGGCCGTACGGGCTGGCGCTCCGATCGTCGCCGCACGCTCGAGGAGGCGGTGGAACGCGGCGTCCTCGACGACGACTCGCTCGGTATCGCGAGCGAGCGAGAAGAGGATGTGTTGACACCTCACGGGACGACCGTTATCCAGCCGGACGACATCGTAACGGTGTTGTCTCGCAGCGGTGCCACCGATCGCGTGATCGACGCGTTTATCGCCGAAAAAGAGGTCTAAGCCGTAGTTTCGAGCGATCCAACTCCGTCGCACGCTCTACGTAACAATTGTCCGGCGCAGCATCGGGGACGACGAGGCACCCGTCCCGTCGACTCCGTTAGTCAACCGACCGGGCTGCCGTTTCGCCGAGCCGATCCGACGGTCCGTCGTCCGCGACATCCTCGTCGGGTCGATCGTACGGGCTCACCTCGAGGTGGGCGTTCTCCTCGCGGTCGAGCCAGATGGCGATCCCGAGCGCGACCGTACCGACCAGCGCGGCGACGAAGGAAGCGACCGCGCCCGTGAAGCTCTCGGCGCCGCGGACCGCTCGAGCGAGCGAGCCGACCAGTCCGACGAGCCCGCCGGCCAGCCCGGTCGCGCCCGCGCCGTAGAAGACGACCGCGGGGTGGAAGCTCCGGACGAGGTACCGGGTCTTGAGCCGCCACAGGAAGCTCCGCAGCAACAGCAGGGAGACGTACCGAACGAACGACGGGTAGCCGATGCTCGACTCCTCCTCGCCGTAGACGGCCGTCATGGGAACGTCGGCGACCCGGAACTCAGCGACGTTGAGGTGGGTGAGGACGTGGTTGAGAAAGCCGTACTGGTCGGTGATCGCCTCGAGGTCGAGGGCCTCGATCGCCTCCCGGGAGATGGCGGTGTACCCGTTCTGGGGGTCCGACAGCGTCCAGTAGCCCGTCGCGAACTTCGAGAGGCCCGTAAGCGCGGCGTTGCCGACGAACCGGAACGTCGACATGGAGTCCCGATCCTCGGGCGCGAGCAGTCGGTTCCCCTTCGCGTAGTCGGCCTCACCGTCGACGACGGGGTCGAGGATCCGATCGAGGATCGCGGGGTCCATCTGGCCGTCGCCGTTCATCACGGCGACGACGTCGATTCCGTCGTCGACGGCCCGCTCGTAGCCCGTCTTGACCGCGCCGCCGTACCCCCTGTTCTCCTCGTGACGGATCGGGACGATCCGTCGGCCGTCGCCGCCGTCGGCGACCGCCCGCGCGGATTCGGCTGACTCGTTGATTCGCTCGGCGACCCGCCGGATAACGGCCCAGGAGCCGTCGGGCGAGGCGTCGTCGACGGCGTAGATCCGATCGACGTAGACGGGCACCGTCTCGAGGACGCGGCCGACGAACGGCGCCTCGTCGTAGGCGGTGACGACGACCGCGACCGACTTGCCCTTATACATCGCGTCCACCGTCCGTTCGCCTCGGCTCCGGCGACTCCGACGCGTCGCTCGCGCCGTCTCCCTCGCCCGCGTCGACTGCGGGCGGCGAGCCCCCGCGGCTCCCGGCGAACGTGTACTGGCGGTGTCCGGTCCCCGAGAGGTCGACGGCGTCCCGGCCGTCGACGACGACCATCGGCTCGAGGTCGCGCCAGGGGATCGCCTCGAACTCCTCGTGGGGCGTGACGACGACGGCGCCGTCGAAGGATTCGTCGGGCAGATCCTCGAGGGCGACCGGGCGGGCGCCGTACTCGGCGGGATCGACCAGCGGATCGACGCCCGCGACGTCGGCGCCGGCCTCCCGGAGCGCCTCGATGACGCCGATCGCGGGCGAGGCGCGGGTCTCCTCGACGCCGGGGCGGTACGTGATCCCAAGCACCGCGACCGAGGCCTCGGCGAGGTCGGTCCCCGTCGCCGCCAGCTCGTCGGCGAGCCTGTCGACGACCACCGACGGCATCGCGTCGTTGAGCTCCCGGGCCGTTCGCATCACCGGCATCGGCTCCTCAAACCGCGAGAGCAGGAAGTGCGGGTAGTAGGGGATGCAGTGACCGCCGACGCCGGGGCCCGGCTCGTGGAGCTGACACACCGGAATGCCGTTGGCAGTGTCGATCGCCTCGCGGACGGAGATCCCCAGCTCGTCGGCGAGCCGCCCCAGCTCGTTGGCCAGCGCGATGTTGACGTCGCGGTAGACGCCCTCGAACACCTTCACGGCCTCCGCGGTCGTCGCGTCCGAGACCGCATGGACCTCGTTGCTCGTGATCTCGTCGTAGATCAGCTCGGCCGCGCGGGTACTCGCCGCGTCGACGCCGCCGACGACCTTCGGGTAGGCCCCGCGGATGTCCCGCAAGGCCCTCCCCGAGGACGTCCGCTCCGGACAGAACGCGAGCCCGAAGGCTCCGCGCTCGAGCCCGCTCTCCTGGCGCAGGTGTGGGTACAGGACGTCCCGACAGGAACCGGGCGGCAGCGTCGACTCGGCGATCACCAGATCGCCCGGCGCGAGCCCCGCGGCGACGTCCTCGAGGACGGATTCGACGGTCGTCAGGTCCGGCTCGTCGTCCTCGGTCACAAGCGTCGGCACGATGATCGCGTGGATCCGGGCGTCCGCGGCGGCCGCGGCGCCGTCGGTCGTCGCCTCGAGCCGTCCGCGCGCGACCTGGTCGGCGACGAGCTCGTCGAGCCCGGGTTCGCCGACGACGTGGCTCCGTCCCTCGGCGACGGTCTCGACGACGGCCGGGTCGACGTCGACGCCGACGACGTCGCCCGCGGTCTCGGCGTAGACGCCCGCCAACGGCAGCCCCATCTTGCCGAGCCCGTAGACGGCGACGGGGATCTCGCCCCCGACGAGTCGCTCGCGGAGTTCCTCGGCCGATAGCTCGCCGTCGTACGGCGCGGGCGGACGAGCGCTCATCGGGCGTTCACCTCCCGCCCGCGTCGTCCGCCGAGTTTCGCGTCGATCGCCTGGACCGTCTCGAGAGCGGCGACGCCGTCCTCGGCGGTCACCTCGGGGTCGGACCCGCTGCGGACGGCCTCGAGGAACGACTCGAGTTCGCACCGCAGGGGCTCGCTCGTGGCGATTCGGGGCCGTTCGACGACGCTCTCGTGGCGGTAGCGGCTCTGGCCGTCGTCGGTGAGGTACTCGGGGTAGGAGTCCCGGTGGATGAGCACGGACTGCTCGAGGTAGTCGACCTCGACGAGACACTCCCTGGCGGTGACGGTGAGCCGCCTGACCTTCTTCTGTGTGACCCGGCTCGCGGTCAGGGCGGCGACCACGTCGCCGTACTCCATCGTCGCCGTCGCGTACCGCCCGTCGGCCGCGCCGATCGCCGAGATCGACGTCGGCTCCCGGCCGAGGACGGCGCCGACGACGTCGACGTCGTGGATCATCAGGTCGAAGACGACGTCGCCGGGCGCGTCCCGGTTGACGGGCGGGCCGAGCCGTTCGGCCTCGACGCTGATGATCTCGAGATCGTCGACCAGTTCCTCGAGCATCCCCACCGCGGGGTTGAACCGCTCGATGTGGCCGACCTGGAGGACCCGCCCGTGCTCCCGAGCTAGCTCGGCGAGGGCGCGTCCCTCCTCGACCGATCCCGCGATCGGCTTCTCCACGAGGACGTCGAGGCCGGCCTCGAGACACCGCGAGACGACGTCGGCGTGGGCGTGAGTGGGTACCGCGACGGTGACGGCGTCGCACCGATCGAGCAGCGTCTCGAAGTCGACGGCGTCGGTTCCGTACTCGGCGGCGACCCGTCGGGCGACCTCGCGGTCGCGGTCGGCGACGCCGACGAGGTCGACGGTTCGCAGCTCACTGTACACCCTCGCGTGGTTCTCGCCCATCGAACCGGCGCCGATGACGCCGGTCCTGACGGGAGGTTGGTCTGTCATTGCGTATCGTAGTAGTCGTGTACCGCCTCGACGACGGTTCGTCGCCCGTCGGCCGACAGCGTCGGGTGGACGGGCAGGGAGAGGACTTCCTCGGCGGCCCGCTCGGCCTCCGGGAACGTCGCCGCGGCCGTGCTCACGGAGTCGTAGGCCGGCTGGCGGTGGATCGGTCGCTCGTAGTAAATCCCGGTGTCGACGTTTCGCTCCGCGAGCGCCGCCGCGAGCGCGTCCCGGTCGTTCGCCCGAACCGTGTACTGGTGGTAGACGTGGCGGTATCGGGCGGGCTCGGTCGGCGTCTCGAGGGGCAGGTCGGCGAAGGCCTCGTCGTAGGCGGCCGCGTGCTCGCGACGCGCCCGATTCCGGGCCGGCAGCCCCTCGAGCTGGACCCGACCGATCGCGGCCGCGATCCCGGTCATCCGGTGGTTGTGGCCCAGCTCGAGGTGGTCGTAGCCGCCGGTTCCGGTCTCGCCGCGGCCGTGGTTGACGTACCGGGTCGCCCGGTCGGCGACGTCCTCGCGGTCGGTCGTGACGATCCCGCCCTCGCCCGTTGTCATGTTCTTCGTCGGGTAAAACGAGAAGCAGGCGGCGTCGCCGAGGGCGCCGACCCGCGTCCCCTCACATTTCGCGCCGTGGGCCTGGCAGGCGTCCTCGAGGACGAACAGGCCGTGCTCGTCGGCGATATCGGACAGCGCGGGCATCGGGGCTGCGAGCCCGTAGAGGTGTACCGGCAGCAGGCCGACGACGTCCTCGCGCTCGCGGACGACCCGTTCGACCGCGCCGGGATCCAGCGCGTACGTCTCGGGGTCGATGTCGGCGAACACGGGCGTCCCGCCCGCGAGCCGGATCGCGTTCGCGCTCGCGACGAACGAAAACGGCGAGGTGACGACCGCGTCGCCGTCCTCGAGACCCAGCGCCTCGAGGGCGGTCACCAGCGCCGTCGTCCCGTTCGAGGTCGCGACCGCCCGGTCGGTGCCACAGAAGGCGGCGAACTCCGCCTCGAAGGCCCGAACCTCGGGGCCGTCGGCGAGTTCGCCGCGCTCGAGGATCTCCCGAACCCGGTCGATCGCGTCCTCGCCGAGCGACGGGTCGGCGATCGGGACGGACTCGCCGTCCGCGGGGGCGCGCTCGACGGCGCCGTCGGCGTCGGTTTCGGTGTCGGTCATTCGAGCTGGTTCGGTCCCTCGAGGGGGGCTGGAAGCGGTCGCGTTCGGGCCGGTGCGCCCACGGCGAGACTGTCGGCGGGGACGTCATCGACGACGACGGCGCCGGCCGCGACGAACGCGTTTTCGCCGACGGTCACCCCCGGCAGGATCGTCGCGTTCGCGCCGACGGAGGCGCCGTCCTCGAGGGTCGGCCCCTCGAGGTCGGCCTCGGTTCGGACGGGGTACTCGTCGTTGGTCATGACGGCACCCGGGCCGACGAAGACGTTGTCCCCGATCGTCGTCTCGGTCGGCACGTAGACGTTCGTCTGAAGGCTCACGTGCGAACCGATCGTCGTCTCGCCGTCGACGACGGTCTTCGTGCCGACGAGGACGTCGTCGCCGATGACGGTTCGCTCGCGGATCAGGACGTCGTGGCCGGTGGTGAACCCGTCGCCGATCGTCACGTCCCCGTAGACGATCGAACCGGCCCTGATCGTCGCGTCGGCGCCGATTCTGGTCGGTTCGTCGAACTCGCCGTGATCGATCGTCGCGTCGGCGGCGATCGTACAGTTCTCGCCCGAGACGAACCGCGTCACGGGGACCCGCCTCCGCTCGAGGGGGCGCTCGGAAACCGTCCCTCCTTGTCTCGTCGGTCGTGTCTGTGTTCTCTCATAGCTACTCGGTGCCCGAAGGGGCAGTCGTCCGGACACACCCGATAGCGCGGCTTTGTTATCCCCGGCTTGACGGGCGCGTAGTCCCGTACTACGCGAGCGCTCGCGGGACGGACGCCGGCGAGGCCCCGATCTGCGGTCGCTCGCCGCCGACGCCGGACTTCAGATCGGTGAAAATCCGGTTCTGACGTTAATCACGGCTCCTAACCGGTATATAGCGGTTTCAGGTCGGTAACTGCGAGATAGTAAAGGCTCGACCCGTCCCACTCGGTGGTGTGAGTCATCCGAACAGCCCCCACGGACGGATACGGGAGTCGGAATCGGGAGGGAAACCATGACCGACGGGGAGTTCAGTCAGGCCGAACTGTTCGACGTCTTCAGCAACGCGCGCAGGCGCCACGCCGTCAAGTACCTCCGGCGAGGGGGCGGCACCTGCGACCTCGCGCCGTTGGTCGAGCAGGTCGCCGCCTGGGAGAACGGGATCGGGACCACCGAGGTGACCCGGACCCAGCGGCGCCGAGTCTACATCTCGCTGTACCAGACCCACCTGCCGATGCTCGAGGACCACGGCATCGTCGACTGGGACCCCGACACGCATACGATCGAACTCCTCCCCAGCGCCGACGTGTTCGAGCCGTACCTCGACAGGCGCCCGGGGTACCAGCGCCCCTGGCACCGGATCTACGCGGCGGTGACCGCCCTCGGCGTCGTCGCGCTCGCGCTCACCTGGCTGTCGGTCGGCCCCGCGACGACGGCGCTGGCCCCGCTGGTCGCGGTGGCGCTCTGTCTGGCCGTGCTGGCGGTGTCGATCCTCCAGTACGCCTCGAGGCGACCGACGTTGACGCTGCCGTTCGGCGCGGCGGGTCGGTAATCCGACCGCGCCCCGCGGACGACGCGATTTGAACGACGACGGGGCGCTCGCGGTTCCGTTACTCGCTCTCCGCCTCGTCCGGCTCAGGTTCCTCCGCGACGGTCACCCAGAAGTACGCCTCCTCGAGGGCGTCCTCCTCGGTCGGGGTCGTCGGCGCCTCCTCGCCCTCGAACAGCAGGACGCTGATCCGAACGGTCTCGCCGGGTTCGGCCGTCGGCGCCACCTCGTAGGTGCCGTCCGCGGTCGAGCCCGCACCGACCGTCGCTCCGATCCGACCGCGCTCGGTTCGGTCGACGACCTCGCCGCTCTCGACGACCTGCTCCTGAACGACGATCGCGTACTCGCGGGGCTCCTCGCGACCGTTTTCGACCTCGATCGTGACCGGGACCGACTCGCCCGGCGCGACCTCGTCGGGGAACTCCCCGGCGACGAGCTCGCCGTCCTCGGTCTCGGAGTACAGCGAGAGCTGATCGTACCCGCCCGCCGAGGCCGGAAACAGGAACGCGGCGAGGAGCGCGCCGAGCGCGACCGCGATCGCGACGCCGAGGACGACCGACGACAGTCCCACCCCGCCGCCCAGCCGCTCGCGGATCGTCCGGATCGAGACGGTAAATCGGACGGCCGCGGGGGTTCGCAGCCGGCGAACGACCCCGAGCTGGGCCAGCCCGATCGCGACGGCCGCCAGCCCGCCGGCGACCGACGCCGCCTCGAGCGCGAAGCCGGCGAACGGGAGCGCGATCACGACGATCGGTCCGACGGCGATCGACAGGGCCAGCCCGAGCGCGAGCCGCTCGGCGACGTCGATCCCGCGCGGACGACGGGTCGTCGCCGTCCGCGCCGTTCGTCTGGCGCTTCGCTCTCCGGCCGGGAACAGCACCGAGACGAGGGCGTACCCGGGGAGAAACAGCGCGAGCGGAAACGTCGCCAGCAGCCGCGGCGCGGTCCCCGGCTCGAGGTTCGTGACGGCGGCGTAGGCAAGCGCCGCCGCCAGCGAGACCACCGCCAGATCGAGGGGGTACCACCGGAGAAAGCCGAACCGCGGCTCCGCGCTGGTCGGGTGGCTCATCCGACGCTCACCGCGGCTGGTCGGGCGATCGGCGACTCGAGAACGGGGGCTACTACCATGGATCGTTGAGCCGGTCCCCGCTCGCGGGCTTTGTTATATCCGGATTACGGCTCGGCGGGGCCGATCAGGAGCGCACGGATCCGACGGCGCGGTTCCGGAGCGGGATCGGCAGCGGCGGGCTACAGGTCGACGTACTGTTGCTCCCACTCGCGGCGCTCGCTGATCCGTTCGCGCCCCTCGTCGGTGATCGCGTAGTAGTTGGTGCGCCTGTCGAGCTCGCCCTTCTCGACGAGGCTTTTGTTGACGAGCGTGTCGAGGTTCGGGTACAACCGTCCGTGGTTGATCTCGGAGCTGTAGTACTGTTCGACCTCGTCTTTGACCGTCTGTCCGGACGGTCGATCGGCGCCCGCGATCACGTACAGGAGGTCGCGCTGGAAGCCGGTCAGATCGTGCATTGCTCAATCACACTGACCGTTCCACTGAGCGGATATTTGTTATCCGTATCGTACAGCCGCGTTAGTAGTTCTTTCCGATCCGACCTCCCGAAGTAAGATGATGCTGGTCGCGACGGTACGGCACCCCCGTGCGGCGCTCGAACCCGCCGTCGCTACTCGACTTTCGACAGCGAGACGTCGATCCCGCTCGAGTCGATTCTGACACGCAGTCCCTCGACGGTCGCCCTGTAGGCCGTCGTGTGCGAGCCGCTGTCCTCGAAGCGGACGCACTCCTCGAGGAGGTCGCTCTCGAGGAGGTTGTTGATGCGCCGATAGACCGTCGCCGAGGAGCTGTCGGTCCGGGCGGTCAACTCCTTGGCCGTCTTCGGACCGTCGCTGGTCGCGACGAGGATCGTCCGCGCGCAGTCGTCCCCGAGGACGTTCAGCTTCACTGACGTGTTCGAGTCCGATTCCGCTCGTGTCTCGGTCGCTTGCGTTGACATAGTCGTGATCACCCAGCTGTGCCGGAGCCCCCAGTACCGGTAGACGGTACGAGCTCCGGTCCTAGAGCCGCGGCGGTCCGCGGTCGTCGACCCCGGTGCCGCGTTCCAACACGTAGATCGGTAAGCGGTAGTGGTATTTGAGAACGGTGGACCTTACACCCAGTTGCAAAATCGCCGCCAACGGAAACTGTTGCTTTCGGTCGAGAAACGGATACTTTCGATCGGCGTCGAATTCGAGACGTCGCGGCAACGGTCGGCGAACCCGGGAGAACCCGGCTGAATTCACCTTGAGATCGGATCCGTCCGTTCGACCGAAAGCCCCGATAGCGGCCGCAGTAGCCGCCAGCGCGGGCAGAAATGACGGGTTTCCGGGAGTATCCACCCGGTCGCGGAGTGAACGGTCGCAGTCCTTTATCCACATCTACCCCCCTGCATGGGAGTGAGGTCGGATGGCGCGATCCCGTCGCCCGTCCGCGACCCCCTTCCCCTACCCATGAACCCCACACAACACGGCTGGAAACCGATGGAATCGTCGTCGGCAGGCGCTCGCTGTCGAAACTGCGGGACACACGTCACCCAGCAGTTCGCCCGGGTGTTCGGCGACAACGGCGACGTCGTCCACGGCTGTCCCGCCTGCACGACGTATCGGGAGATGCAATCGGGCGGCCACCTGCCCCGCTAATCGCTCGCCCCGTTTTCGCCGTGTTAGTTTCCTGTATCGACCGATAGAATACAATCCTTCCGGAACGAAGATACAGGAATTAATACCGCAGGTTGAAGTCGGTGGTCGGCGAAACCCTGGCGTATGGTAGTGGGTGGCGGACCGGTCGAGAACTGCACGTCGTCGGACGCTTCTTGAGAATGTCCGTACAGACGAACCGAACCGACTCGCTCGAGGAAAGCGAGGTATTTCACATTCTGGGGAACGATCGCCGCCGGGCGATCGTCCAGTTGCTCGCGGGAGAGCCCGGCCAGATCGACGTCTCGGACGTCGCGACCGAGATCGCGTCGACCGAGTCCGACGCGGCGTCGGTTCCGAACAACCTCTACAAGAGCGTCTACGTCTCCCTCCAGCAGACCCACCTCCCGCAGCTCCAGGAGGACGACGTCATCGAGTACGACTCCGAAGCGAAGACGATCCGTCCCGGTCCGAACTTCGACGACGTCCTCGGGTACGTCGACGGCGAGACGAGCGATCGCTCCTCGACGCTTCGCCTTCACCTCGGGATCTGCCTGCTCGGACTGCTCCTGATCGCGATCGCCGGCCTCGACGGAACCGCCTCGAGTCTCGATCCCGTCCTCTCGAGCGTGCTCGCGTTGCTCGTCGTCGCCGCGAGCAGCCTCTACCAGCTCCTCGGCTAACCCGCTCGACCCCGAATCGTCTCACTCGTTTTTGGGTCGCTCCGGCGACTTCGAGGCGGTCGGCTCGTGACCCGGCAGACAGACCAGGTTTTCCCGTCCCAGCCGGAGCTTCGTGACCTGCTCGTCCTCCTCGAGTTCGGCCAGCAGTCGGCTCACCTTCGCTTTCGACCAGTCGACGGAGTCGACGATCTTCGACTGTTTCATTCGGCCGCCGTTCTCCTTGACGAGTTCGCACACCCACTCCCGATCGGTCATGAACTCCTCGTCGCGACGCGGTTCGGACTCGCTTCCGAGCGAGGTCGTCCCGACCAGCTGGTTTCGGGCGACGAGAACGCCGCCGAGTATCACCAGCGCGACGAGTCCGACGACGGCCGCGAGGTGGGGATCCCAGACGAGTCCGGGACCGGGGACGTCTCCGGGGACGGTACCCTCGGTGGTCGACGGAACGAGCGCGCCGGTAGCGGAAGGAGTCGTGATCATGGTGGCTGGAGAGATCGGTCCGTGGGACCGCACGCTGCGGAGCGACCGTCTTACGCTGAACCGTCGACAGCGCCCCACAAAGTATTTTTTATAAATCATGTAGTGTTATCCCAGCCACTGTATGTCACCTAAAGTCCAGTATCAGGCGATTTAGCGCCATATCTAGAAATCAAAAAATCGTGTTCTATTCTGATACGTCCGCGGCGCGTTACACCCCGGGGACGCCCGCCGCTTCGAATCCGGTGAGGCCGAGAACGGCGAGCACGTAGAGGACGACGAGCACGGCGAGCCAGGCGACGACCGTGATGACGAGCGCGTCGATCCAGCCGCCCGGATACCGGGCGTTGATCACCGCGAGGTAGGCGAGAAACACCAGTATCGGCCCCAGGAGCGGAATCCACCCCAGAAAGAAGCCGACGACCGCCCAGACGATCGCCCCGATGAGGGCGGTGATGAAGGCGTAGGTGTAATCCTCGGTGTCGACGACGACCCTCGCGCCGACGAAGATACCGAACGCGCCGATCAGGAGGCTAACCACGAAGACGACGAGGCTGTCGATCATGGGTCGATCGCACCCGGTCGAGCCCGTTAGTTATCTCTCACCTACGCGAACCGATCGCGAATCGCACGAACGGCGTCGATCGATTTCCGCATCTCGAGGCGGAAACGCGCCAATCCGCCGATACCGGCGGAAAACCACGATTAGCGACAGGACCGGCTCGAGGCCACGATCGCGGTCGCCGCGCTCGAGGGGCAACGCCGGGCGAGAGCCGACCGATCGAGCCAACAGAAGGTATATCCGGGCTTCGCGGGTACGTGATCCCGATGACCGCCGATCTCGTCGTGCGAAACTGCACCGTCGTCACCCCCGCCGGGCGAACCCCCGACGCGGGCGTCGCCGTCGAGGACGGAACGATCACCGCCGTCGCGCGCGGCGACCGCCTCCCCGACGCCGAGCGGGTCCTCGACGCCGACGGGGGCGTCCTCGCGCCGGGCGTCGTCGACTGCCACATCCACAACCGCGAGCCCGGCCTCGAGTACAAGGAAGACTGGGAGTCGGCCACCCGCGCGGCGGCCGCGGGCGGCGTGACGACCGTCGTGGGAATGCCCAACACCGATCCCGTCATCGACCGCCCCGAGCGCCTCGAGCTGAAGTACGAACGGGGCGAGGCCGGCGCCCACGTCGACTTCCAGAGCTACGCCGTCGTCACCTCGGAGAACCTCGAGGCGATCCCCGACCTCGACGACGCGGGGGTCCTGGGGTACAAGATCTTCCTGGGCTCGACGGTCGGGGACGTGCCGCCGCCGACCGACGGCGAGATCCTCGAGGCGATGGAACGGATCGGCGAGACGGGCAAGCGGCTGGGCTTTCACGAGGAAAACGGCGAGATCATCGATTACTACACCGAGCGGTTCCAGGCCGACGGTCGGAACGACCCGATCGACCACTCTCACTCGCGGCCCGTCATCGCCGAGCAGGAGGCCGTCGAGCGCATGGTCACCTTCGCCGCGGAGACCGACGCGTCGATTCACATGTTCCACGTCTCCTCGGGCTCCGCAGCGGAAGCCGTCGCCCGCGGCAAGGAACGCGGCGTCGACGTCACCGCGGAGACGACGCCGCACTACCTCTGGTTTACCGAGGAGGTAATGCACGAGAAGGGCAACGTCGCCCGAATCCAGCCGCCGATCCGCGACGCCGACGAGCGCGAGCGGCTCTGGGAGGTCGGGATCGACGGCGGCGCGATCGACTGCGTCGCGACCGACCACGCGCCCCACACCCCCGAGGAGAAGAAGGTCGACGACCCGTTCGGCAACACCTGGGAGGCGACCTCGGGGTTCGTCGGCCTCGAGACCGAGGTCCCGGTCGTGCTCTCTTTCGTCGACCGGGGACGGCTCACCCTCGAGGAGTGGGTGCGTCGCCACTCGACCCGCCCCGCGCAGGTGTGGGGGATGTATCCCGAGAAGGGGTCGCTGCAGATCGGCACCGACGCCGACTTCACGATCGTCGACCCCGACGAGGAGTGGACCCTCGAGAGCTCCGACGAGCTCCACTCGAAAAACTGCGTGACGCCCTTTGTCGGGGAGTCGTTCGTCGGCAAGCCGACAGCGACGGTCGTCCGCGGCGAGGTCGTCTACGAGGACGGTGCCGTCGTCGGCGAGCCGGGGTACGGAACCCGGGTCGACGTCGACTGAGCCCGTCAGTCGAGGTCGGCCCCGACCGCGTCCTCGACCGACGAGAAGCCGTCCCGTTCGAGCAGGTCGACGAGTCCGCGGTTGATCCGTCTGGCCGTCCCGGGACCGCCGTAGACGAACCCGGTGTAGAGCTGGACGAGCGAGGCCCCCCCGCGGATCTTTTCGTAGGCGTGTTCGGCCGAGTCGACGCCCCCGACGCCGATTATCGGCAGGTCGTCGTCCGCGTTTTTCGCTAGCGTCCGGATCGTCTCGGTCGAGCGCTCCGCCAGCGGCGCCCCGCTGAGCCCGCCCCGCTCGGCGGCCGTCGGCGAGGTGACGCCCTCGCGGCTGGTGGTCGTGTTCGTCGCGACGATCCCGTCGAGGTCGTGCTCCTCGACGATCCCGAGGAGCTCGAGCATCGAGTCCTCGGGCGAGTCGGGGCCGATCTTGACCAGGATCGGGACGTCGTCGTCGTTCTCGGCCGCGAGGGTCTCGAAGATCGACCGCAGGTGGTCGGGGGCGGCCTCGTCGAACTCGTCGGGCGTGTTCGGACAGGAGACGTTGACGACGACGTAGTCCGCGAAGGGCGCGAGCCGGTCGAACACGCGCCGGTAGTCCTCGATCGCCTCGTCCTCGCTCGAGGAGTTCATCTTCCCGACGTTGATCCCGAGCGGGACCTGGGGCGCCCCCTCCCGCTCGAGCCGACCCCGGACCCGTTCCATCCCCTGGCCGTTGAACCCCATCCGGTTGACCATCGCCTCGTCCTCCCGCAGTCGGAACAGCCGCGGGCGGTCGTTTCCGGCCTGGGGGTACGGCGTCACCGTCCCGACCTCGACGAACCCGAACCCCAGCGCCTCGAGGGCGCGGGCCACCTCGGCGTTCTTGTCGAACCCCGCGGCCACCCCCACCGGGTTCGGAAACCGGGTGCCGAACAGCTCGACCTCGAGTGCCGGATGGGCGTACCGGTAGTTCGAGGCGAGCGCCGCTCGAGTCGGCCACGTCGACTGCACCGCTCGTAACGCCCGTTTACCGAGCACGTGGGCCGTCTCGGCCGGGAGTTTGAACGCGAGCGGACGGACTCGCGAGTACAGCGTCATCGGTACCGACTGGGGGTAGCGGGAAGGTAAACCCCTCGAAACCCGCGAGCTGGATTCTTCGGCACGTCAGCGCTCCTCGAGCAGCGCCATGATCGCGCCCCCGCCCCCGACGCTCATCCCGACGAGACCCCGCTCGACGTCCGGGTCGTCCCGGAGCTGGTAGGCCAGGCTGGCCGCCAGCATCCCCCCGGAGGCGCCGATCGGGTGGCCGAAGGCGACCGCTCCGCCCGACGGATTCATCTTCTCGCGGGGAATCCCGAGGCGGTCCATGACGTACACCGACTGGGCCGCGAACGCCTCGTTGATCCAGAAGGCGTCGACGTCTGCGACCGCGAGGTCGTTGCTCGCGAGCAGGTTCGCGACGACGTCGCCGACGGCCTCGTTGAACTCGTCGGGGTCGCGGTAGACCAGCTCGTAGTCGACGACGGTCGCCAGCGGCTCGAGGCCGCGATCGGCCGCCGCGTCCGCGTCGGCAAGCAACACCGCCCCGGCGCCGTCGCTGAGCTTCGAGGCGTTGCCGGGGGTGATCGTCCCGTCCTCGCGGAAAGACGGCGACAGGGCGGCAAGATCCGACAGCGTCGAGTCGGGGCGGGGCCCCTCGT
Source organism: Natronococcus jeotgali DSM 18795 (assembly GCF_000337695.1). Taxonomy (GTDB): domain Archaea; phylum Halobacteriota; class Halobacteria; order Halobacteriales; family Natrialbaceae; genus Natronococcus; species Natronococcus jeotgali. The sequence continues at coordinate 5,602 of NZ_AOIA01000133.1, read as the reverse complement.
CGGCGTCGACCGTTCCGTCCCGCGTGTCGACCGGGACGATCTCGTCGTCGAACGCGCCCGACTCGATCGCCTCGGCCGCGCGGCGGTGGCTCTCGAGGGCGTACTCGTCTTGGGCCTCCCGGGAGACGTCCTCGCGGTCGACGAGCCGTTCGGTGATCTCGCCCATGTGCACGTCGAGGTTGAGGTCCCACAGCGAGTCCATGATCATCGAATCCTTGAGCGTCGCGTCGCCGTGGCGCCGCCCCCTGCGGTAGTCCGGCAGGATCCAGGGGGCGTCGGTCATCGACTCGAACCCGCCGGCGACGGCGAACTCGACCCGCCCGGCCGCGATCCGGTCGAGCGCCAGCGCGATCGCTCGCAGCCCCGAGCCCGAGGCCTCGTTGACCGTCGTCACCTGCGTTTCGTTCGGAAGCGAGGACTCGACGACGGCCTGACGGCCCGGCACCTGTCCGATCCCGGCCTGGATGGCGTTGCCGAGGGCGACCCAGTCGACCGCGTCGCCCGGGAGGGCGGTTCGCTCGCACAGCCCGTCGATCGCCGTCCGTCCGAGTTCGACGGCCTCGACGTCGGCGAGGGACCCGAGCAGGGTTCCGTGGGGCGTTCGCGCACCGGCGACGAGGACGGTCTCGCGCGTGTCGGTCATACCCGCAGCGACGACGGGATCACGAATCAATGTTCGTGATCGTTTTTCGGCCGCGACCGCGGCGAGTCCCCGCGAGCCGACGCCGTCCCGGAGACGGCGCCCTCGCGCGCGGCCGCGACGGAATCGAACGAGCGGTCTATCGCTCGCCGTGTGCGTTGTAATCCGTGCGGATATCGTCCGAGAAAGCCGACGGTGGGACGCGTCGGGCCCGCCCGGCGGATAACGAAATCGTTTTCCTACGGCTACCGCTTGAATCGACTACCAACGAGAGCCATGAGTGTACAACGACGGTCGCGCGGAGGGACCTACCGTGGCGACTGAACGACTCCTCGTCCCGCTGTCGGAGACGGTGACCGTCCGGCAGACGGTCGGCTACGCCGTCCGATCCGGACTCGAGCGGACCGACGACCTCGAGTGCCACCTGGTCGTCGCGATGCCGAGCGACCGGGAGCTACCGGAAGGGACGTCCGAGGTCGACGAGGCAGAATCGCTGCTCTCGAAGGCCGAAAGCTGGGTCGAGGAGGACGCCGAGGGCTCGTCGGTGACCGTCGAGACGGCGGTTCTCGGCGCCGACGAGTACCTCTTCGGTCCGCGGGACTTCGCGCGGACGTTCGCGTCCTACGCCGCGGCTCACGACGTCGACCGCGTCGTCCTCGATCCGGAGTACCAGCCGGGGTCGACGGCGGGGATCATCCAGCCCCTCGAGCGCGAACTCGAGGCCGCCGGACTCGCCTACGAGGAGGCGCCCGTCGAACGCCCGGCGCGCCACGAGCGGCTGATCGGCGACGGGACCCAGCGATTCGATCGGCTGTTCGCGACGTTCGTGATCTCCTACGGCTTCTACATGATCCTGGGCGACCCGACCTACTGGTTCGACTGGGTCACCGGCGCGGCCGTCGCCGGGATCGTCGCGGCCACGCTGGCGAACGTGACGTTTACCTTTCCGCTCGATCGCGTGCAGTCGCCGCTGCGGACGGTGCGGTTCGCGCTCTATATCCCCTACCTGCTGTACGAGATCGTCAAGGCCAACCTCGCGATCTCCGTGGTGATCCTCCGACCGTCGATGCCGATCGATCCGAAGCTGACCCGGGTCGACGCCCGCGTCAGGAGCGGGCTGCCGCTGCTGGCGCTGGCGAACAGCATCACGCTGACCCCGGGAACGCTGACGGTCCGGGCCGACGACCAGCGCCTGATCGTCCACTCGCTGATCGCCGACGCCCGCGAGGACCTGTTCGACGGCTCGCTCGAGCGCGCGGTGCGGTTCGTCTTCCACGGCCGCGACTCGGCCGCGATCGCCACGCCGCGCGAGCGCGACGACGCCGAGATTATCGGTGGTGAGGAGCTGTGAACGGCGAACTGCTCGCCGACGTCTTTCTCGGAGCCGCGGCCCTGTTCGTCGTGCTGGCGATCGTGTTGTTCTACCGCGTCGCCGCCGGTCCGACCACCCAGGACCGCCTGCTCGCGGTGAACGTGCTGGGAACCAACACCGTCGTGATCCTCGCGCTGCTGGCCGTGGGGCTCGACGAAACGTCGTTTCTGGATATTGCCCTGATCTACGCCCTGCTGAACTTCCTGATGGCGATCGCCATCTCGAAGTTCACCGTCGAACGGGGTGGGGTGCTGTGATCGAGACGATCCGCTTCTGGGCGATCGTCGCCCTCGTGGCGTTCGGACTGTTCTTCACGTTCGTCTCCGTCGTGGGGGTCATCCGGCTGCCGGACGTCTACGCGCGGTCTCACACCGCCTCCCAGACCGACACGCTCGGCGCGGGGCTGACGCTCGCGGCCGTCGCGCTGGCGCTGGGCTGGCAACACGCCACGGTCTACACCGTCCTGTTGCTGTTTTTCGTGTTCATCACGAACCCGACCGCGGCCCACGCGATCGCCCGCTCGGCAGCCGAGTCGGGGATCGTTCCCTACGAAAACACCGTCGACGAGGAGGGTGAGTCGCCGTGAGCGCGATCGCCTACTCGCTCGCCGTGTTCGTCCTGCTGTCGGCGGTCGCGACCGCCCTCTTTCGGGACGTCCTGTCGGCGATCGTCGTCTTCGCCGCCTACAGCCTCGGGATGGCGATCCTCTACACCTACCTGCTGGCGCCCGACGTCGCGATGACCGAGGCCGCGATCGGCGCCGGCGTGACGACGATTCTGTTGCTGTTGACCATCGCGCGGACGACCCGTCCGTCCGCGGAGGAGGTCTTCGAGCGGGTCGACGTTCCGGCGGTGGTCGTCGTCGGCGCGTTCGTCCTCGTGCTCGCGACGCTGCTACCCGACATGTACGCCGTCGGAACCCAGGACGCGCCGATCTGGGGCCAGGGAGTCCTCTCGGAGACCCCCACCGTGCACTACGTCCAAGAGGCCTACGCCGAGACCCACGCTCACAACGCGGTGAGCGCGGTGCTCGCGTCCTACCGCGGGTTCGACACCTTCGGCGAGGCCGTCGTCGTCTTCGCGGCCGGCATCGCCGTGTTGCTCGTGTTGAAACGGGAGGTGTTCGCGTAATGTCCGACGCCGACTCCTACGGCGATACCTACACCGAGAGCCAGGTGATCATGACCGCGGTCAAGATCATCGCCCCGTTTACGATGACCTACGGCCTGTTCCTCACGTTCCACGGCACCGACACGCCCGGCGGGAGCTTCCAGGGCGGAACGATCGTCGGCGTCACCGTCCTCATGCTCGCGTTCGCCTTCGGGATCGAGTCGACCCGACGCTGGATCCGGCAGTCGATGATCGTCGGCCTCGTCACCGGCGGCGTCGTCATCTTCGCCGGAACCGGGGTCGCGACGATGGCGCTCGGGGGCGGCTTCCTCGAGTACGAGGCGTTCGTCGATCGGTTCGGCATCTCCCACTACTGGGGGATGGAGGCCGTCGAGGTCGGCGGCGTCGCCCTGATCGTCTCCGGGATCATCGTGACGCTGTTTTTCGCGACGGCCGCGGGCTTTACCCCCGTGGGCGACGACGCGGACCACCACGAGATGGGGGTGGGCAACGATGATTGAGAGCGGACTCGAGATCCTGGCGTCCCGGTACGCCTACGCCCTGATGTTCGTCCTGATGGGAATCGGGCTGTACATGGTGATCGCCAACGAGAACCTCGTGAAGAAGCTGATCGGCGTCAACCTCTTCCAGACCGCGATCTTCCTGTTTTTCATCGCGGTCGCCTACGTCGAGGGCGGTTCTGCCCCGATCGTCCCCGCGGAGAGCGGCGAGGCGGTCGCCAGTCCGCTCCCGCAGGTGATCGTCCTGACGGCCATCGTCGTCGGCATCGCGCTGACGGCGGTCGGCCTGGCGCTGGTCGTCCGCATCTACGCGGAGTACGGCACCCTCCGCGAGGACACGCTCAGGGAGGTGCGAGCCGATGAGTAGCGCCGACGCGCTGTTGCCGCTGTTGATCGCCGCGCCGATCGTGATGGCCGCCGTGCCGATCGCGCTCGGACTGTGGACCGACCGAACCGGCTGGTGGGTCGCCGCGCTGGCGACGACCGGACTGTTCGGCGCGACCGCCTCACTCGCGAGCGCGGTCGCCGAGAGCGGACGCGTCGTCCACGTCCTCGGGGGGTGGGGAGAGCCCCAGGGGATCGGCATCGAACTCGTCGCCGACCCGTTCTCGGCGGTGATCGCGCTGCTCGTCACCCTCACCGCCGCGGGCCTACTCATGTACACGCGCACGGGCGGTCCGCGCGGGAACACGTTCTACGCCGGCTACCTGCTGCTCGTCGGCGGCCTGCTCGGCATCTCGCTGACCGGGGACGTGTTCAACCTGTTCGTCTTCCTCGAGATCACGGGACTGGCGACGTACGCGATGATCTCGAGCGGCGACGGCCCCGAGTCCGCCGTCGCAGCCCTGAAGTACCTCATCCTCGGCACCGTCGGTGCGTCGCTGTACCTAATCGGCGTCGGCTTCCTGTTCATGGCGACCGGCGCCCTGAACATGGAGGTGCTCGGCGCCGAGGCGATCCCGGCGATCCTCGAGGCGGGCGGACGGGACCTGACGCTCCTGCGGGCCGCGTTCGCCTTCGTCTTCGTCGGCTTCGCGCTCAAGGTCGCTCAGTGGCCGCTGCACACCTGGCAGCCCGACGCCTACCAGCACGCTCCCGACGGAATCACGCCCCTGATCGCGGCGCTGGTCTCGACAGCCTACGCGTACGCCCTCGGCCGCGTGATGTTCACGGTCTTCGGCGTCGAGTTCCTGACGACGACGCCGTACCTCCAGGAGATCGTCGTCGCCGTCGGGGCCGTCAGCGTGGTCGCGGGAAGCGCCCTCGCGGTGCTCCAGCAGGACGTCAAGCGGATGTTCGCCTACTCGTCGGTCTCGCAGTTCGGCCTGGTCGTCGCCGCCTACGGCGCGCTGACCGAGACCGCGCTGGTCGGCGCGGTCGTCCACCTCGTCGGCCACGGGGTGATGAAAGCCGGGCTGTTCGTCGCCGTCGGGATCGTCGCGATCAGCTACGACGCCCGAACCGTCGACGAGTACGCCGGCCTCGCCGACGACAGACCGTTCCTCGCCGGCCCGATCGCGCTGTTGCTGGCGGCGCTGATCGGCATCCCGCCGGCGGCCGGCTTCGTCGGCAAGTGGTACATCGCCCTCGGTGCCGTCGAGGCCGAGCTGTGGCCCGTCGCGGGCGTGATCCTGCTCAGCACGATGCTGACGCTTGCGTACTCGGCCAGGCTGCTCGAGAAGATGTACTTCACGCCGGCCCCGTCGGTCGAGTCGCCCGGCGAACGCGGCGTGGCGACCGACGGCGGGGAGCGATCGCGATCCTCGTCGGAGCCTCGATCCGACGGCGGGGACGGCGATCCGGGGATCCTCATGGAGTCCGACCGGTTCCGGCGGGGATCGCCCGACGACGTTTCGATCGGAATGCTCGCCGCGCTCGTCGGAGCCGTCGCCCTCGCGATCTTGCTCGGGTTCGCGGGCGGGCTGTTCTTCGAGTGGCTCGAGCCGTTCACCTCGGAGG
>NZ_AOIA01000132.1 GCF_000337695.1 Natronococcus jeotgali DSM 18795 | reverse complement strand
TCCCTCGCGCCATCAGAGATGTGTATAAGAGACAGGGTCGGTGCTGGCCGCCCTGACGAAGTTCGGTATCGTCGCCAGCATGCTCCCCGGCGTGATGGGCGGTACCGTCTACGAGTGGAGTCTGCGGGATTCGCTCGGGGTCGACTTTCTGGCCGGACTCGACTTCGTGTTGCGGGCCGACCCGCTCGGGATGCTGTTCGCGTTGCTGGCCAGCTTCCTGTGGATCTTCACCGCCTTCTACGCGACGGGGTACATGCGCGGGCTCGACGAGCACGCCCAGACGCGCTTTTTCGCCTCGTTCGCGGCCAGCCTCTCGACGGCGGTCGGCATCGCCTTCGCGGGGAACCTGGTGACGATCTTCGTCTTTTACGAGCTGTTGAGCCTCGTCACCTACCCGCTGGTTGCCCACAACGAGGACGAGGAGGCCCGCGTCGCCGGCCGAAAGTACGTCACCTACACCTTCTTCGGCGGCGGCGTCCTCCTGCTCGCCGGAACGGTGCTGGTGTACTGGCTCACCCAGGGCGTCGGGGAGGCGACGGTCGCCTTCGAGGCCGGCGGAATCGCGGCGCTCGCGGAGGCCGCCCAGGCCGAGCCCGGGATCGCCCAGGCCGCCTTCTACCTGCTGATCGCCGGCTTCGGCGTCAAGGCCGCCGTGATGCCGCTTCACTCCTGGCTGGCCGACGCGATGGTCGCGCCGACGCCCGTCTCGGGGCTGCTCCACGCCGTCGCGGTCGTCAAGTCCGGCGCGTTCGGGGTGGCGAGGGTCATCCTCGAGGTCTTCGGTCCCGGGTTGATCTCCGATCTCCCCCTCGAGGTGCCAGGGATCGGCGCGGTCGGGTTGAACGTTCCGGTCGCGATCATGGCCGCGTTCACGCTGACGGCAGCCAGCATCATCGCGATGCGCAAGGACCACCTCAAGCGCCGGCTCGCCTACTCGACGACGGCCCAGCTCTCTTATATCGTGCTCGGGCTGTCGATGCTTCACCCCTACGCCGTCGTCGGGGCGCTGTTTCACATTCCTGCTCACGCGTTCGCGAAGCTCACGCTGTTTTTCTGTGCGGGCGCGATCCACGTCGAGACCCACACCGACTACATCAGCGAGATGGCCGGCATCGGCAAGCGGATGCCGCTGACGATGTCCGCCTTCGCCGTCGGCGCGGCCGGAATGGCCGGGTTGCCGCCGCTGGCCGGCTTCGTCAGCAAGTTCTACATGCTGATCGGCGCCGGCGACGTCGCCGGCAGCTACTGGCTGTTCGCCGGTGCGCTGTTGCTCTCGGCGGTGCTGAACATCGTCTACCTCTGGCCCGTCGTCTACACCGCCTTCTTCGAGAGCGAGGACCGCCACGACGCCAAACCGGTGCTGGAATTCCCGCGGGGCGGCCTGTTCCGGTCGTACGCCGACGAGGAGGACATCGCCGCCGACGGCGGCGAGCCGAGCGACGACGAGGATCACCCCTTCGAGGCGGACGACGAGGACTACGAGTACGCCGTCGACCGCTACCCCAGCGACGCCGACGTCCCCGAACGGTTCGAGGGAGAGCGGGTTAGCAGCGTCGACCACCACGGCGACCACGACGACCACCTCACCGGCGGTCCGTCCGCCGAGGCCTGGCCGCGTCGCTCGCCGTTTTCCGAGAGCACGTGGCTCATGCTCGCGCCCATCGCCGTCATCGCGACGGGCGCGGTCGTCCTCGGGATCGTCCCCGACCGAGCGGTCTTCCTCGAGCTGGCCATGCGGATCGTCGAGGGCGTCTTCGGGATGCCCTTCGAGGAGCTCTCCGACGTGCCCTTCGACGAGCTCCTGACGGGGGTGAACGAGTGATGGAGATAGACCTGTTGACGGCGGCCTACCCGCCGCTGATCGTCCTCGCGGCGGCGCTGCTCGTGCTCGTCCTGCCGCGGATCGCCGGATTCGCCGTCGGCGCGGCCAGTCTCGCGGCCGTGCTGGCGATCTCGCTTCTCGCGCCCGGCGGCGAGCACCTCGGCGGGACCTTCCTCGGCTTCGAGGTCGTCCCGTTCCTCGTCGACGACTTCTCCCGCATGATCGGGATCGGACTGGGCTTTCTCGGGATCTGTAGCGTCCTCTATGCCTACTCGAGCGAGGCCAGCGAGACGCTCGTCGCGTTCGCGCTGGCGTACGTCGCCTCGTCGATCGGGGCTGCCTTCGCCGGCGACTGGCTCGTCCTGCTGTTCATGTGGGAGCTGATGGCGGTGACGAGTACGCTGGTCGTCTGGCACTACGGCGGCGACGCGGTCCGCGCGGGCTTTCGGTACGCCGTCTTCCACGGTACCGGCGGCGTGCTCGTGATGATGGCGGTCGCGGTCCACTACGTCCAGACCGGGACGTTCGTCTACGATGGCTCCGGCATCGCCGGCGGCGTGCCGGCGCTGCTCGCGGTGCTCGGAATGGGTGTCAACGTCGCGTTCGTCGGCGTCCACACCTGGTTGCCCGACACCTACCCGCGTCCCCACATCGCGGCGTCGGTGTTCCTCTCGGTGTACACGACCAAGACGAGCGCGTTCGTCCTCTACCGGGCGTTCCCGATCGGCGGCGAGAGCGACCTCGCGATCTACGTCGCGTACATGGGCGGCGTGATGGCCGTCTACGGCGCCGGCTTCGCCCTGCTGCAACACGACATGCGGGCGCTGCTGTCCTACCACATCCAGGCCCAGCTCGGCTATATCGTCGCCGGGATCGGGATCGGCGCGGGCGCCGCGACCTCGGAGCTCGCCACCGCCGGCGCGATGACGCATCTGTTCAACAACATCCTGTTCAAAAGTCTGCTGTTCATGGCCGTCGGGGTGGTCATCTACCGCACCGGAAAAGAGGACCTCTACGAACTGGGCGGGCTCTGGCGCGAGATGCCCCTGACCGCCGTCGCCTTCGGGCTCGGCGCGCTCTCGATCACCGCGATCCCGGGCTTTAACGGCTACGTCAGCAAGGGGATGCTGTTCGACGCGGCGAACCCGGGCTACTACGGGACCCCCGAGTACCAGGCGCTGTACTACCTCCTGTGGCTCGGCGCGATCGGGACGCTGCTGTCGTTTATCAAGCTCGGCTACTACGTCTTCTTCCACGGCGAGAGCGACATCTCGGTCCCCGACGCCAAGCCGGGCCAGACCGTCGCGATGTTCGGACTCGGCGCGGCCTGTCTGCTGTTCGGCGTCTGGTGGCAGGGGCTGGCCGACCTCGCGCCGACGCTCCACGCCGCGGGCGGGCACTTCGAGTTCGCCTATCCCGGCGGCGAGAGCGAACTGCACCCCTACAGCGCGAGCCACCTCGAGACCGCGGGGATCCTGACGGGGGTCGCGGCCGTCACCTTCGTGATCGTCCGCAAGCCCCTCTCGAAGCTCGATCTGTCCGATCCGGCGACGGTCGTCTTCCCGGGGGGGTACTCCCTCGGGCGGTGGTCGATGCTCGCGGTCACCGAACTCTACGCCGCGGTCGATCGGGCCGTCGTCGACGTCGTCACGAGCTGTTACTGGATCGGTAACAATCCGGCCCTGGCGGTCGACGCGGCGGCCCGCCGACTGCCCGACTGGGTGGTCGACGTCGAGGAACCCCGTCCCGCCGACGGCGGCCGTCCGTCGACGATCCACCTCCGGGCGAGCGTCGGGCTGACCGTCCTCGTGCTGACGGTCGCGCTGACGGTCGTTCTCTGGTTACTGCTCTCCTGATCGGAGCCGACGTTCCCGGCTTCGAAGCGGCGGTCGGTACGTCGTCGCCCCGTTCAGTCGCGTTCGCTCTCCCGACGCTCGCGCGGGTCGGCAGCCTCGAGATCGAGGTCGAGATCGATCACCGGTTCCCGCCGCGGAACGGCGATCGCCCGCTCGAGCGCCGCCGCGCGAAGCGCCGGGCTCGAGGGCGAGGCCTCGCGGCGGGAGCCGATCGGGCGCTCCGCGCGAACGTCCCGGGGGGTCGGCGACGGGTCGCCGACGCCCGCGTCCTCGCAGAGCCGCCGCAGCAGCGAGCGGGCGCCCTCGGTCGTGATCGCCGGGGGCGCGATCGACCGCTCGCGGGCGAGTTCGGTCGCCGTCGATTCCGAGAGCAGCGCCTCGATCTCGCCGTCGTCGTACCCTCGCCCGCCGAGAACCTCCCGGACCCGACGGGCGATCGAGGGCGCGTGGCGGGTCGGGAACAGCGGCCAGTCGTTCGACGGGGGATCGAGCGCAACCCGATACCGACGCAGCGGGGTCCGAACGGCCGCCGGCAGCGGCACCTCCTCGAGGCGCTGGGAGCGACCGAGGACCCGGATCGTCCCGGTGTAGAAGTCGACGTCGTCCCAGACCGCGCCCGTTCGCCGATCGTCGCGGGGAACCCGGAACAGCTCGCTGCCCCGCACGTCCGAGTACAACAGCAGGGCGACCAGGGCGTACTCCCGCAGGCGGTCCCGACGAGTCTCCCGGTCGCGATCTTCGCTCGTCGCGGCGATCGCCCGCTCGCGGACGTACCCCTCGAGGGCGCGCCGTCGGTCGGCGTTCCAGCCCGCTTCGGCGTCGCCGTCGACCGTCGCGGGCAACGCGGCCGCGGCGGCGTCAGCGGCTGCGGGGTTCGAGTCGAGAATGCCACCCCGAACGCACCACGAGAGGAAGGCGCGGACGACCGCGTAGTAGGTTCGGGCCGTCGAAGGCGCGTAGGCGCCCCCGTCGGTCCGTCCCCGGAGCACCTCGGCGTAGGATCGCATGTGAGCGTCTTCGAGGGCCGAAAGCGAACGGAGGTCGTGCTCCGCGGCGAGCCAGTCGGCCCAGCGCCGGAGGACGGACTCGGCGTTGGCGGCGTACGTTCCCGCCCCGGAGCCGTCGGGATCGCCCAGCGCCTTCCGCTCGATGTAGGCGTCGACCGCGTCGGCGATCGCGATATCGGTCACGGGGGACTCACCTCCGCGCCGCGTTCCGGCGGCCGGAGTCGCGAACGCCGGGCTCGAGCGCGCCATCGATCGACTCGATTTCGGTCCTCGCCGACGTCCATCTCGTTCGAAACACTACCGCCGGACCACCCTAAATCTGACCTCCTACGATCGCTCGCGCTCGAGGGAGAGCTCGCGGGTCTCGAGGCCGGCCCGCTCGGCTCGCTCGTCGGCGTCGAGCAGCCGCTCGAGTTTCCGCTCGAACTCGGCCTCGGAGAGTTCGCCCGCGGCGTAGCGGCGTTGCAGTTCCGTGACGGGGTCGACCGACTCCCGAGTGGGTTCGGATTCGTCGGCGCCGCCGGCCCGCTCGGTGAGATACCAGACGAGAAAGACGCTGACGACGAGCAGGGCGGTGATCGCGACCGCGTAGAGCGGTCCGGCGAAAAGCAAGGCGGCGACGATGATAACGTCGGCCAGCACGAACTTGATCGCGAAGATCTCCGTGAGACTGTAGCCGTCGTCACCGCGGTCGCCGCTCATACTCGGCGATACGGCCGTCGTCGAAATAACTGTAGGGGCCGGACGGCGTCGGCTCGAGACGTCCGAAAACGGCCGCGACGACGCGTTCCTCGTCCGACGCTCGCGGCGGGGATCGAGGCGGTGTGCTCGCCTCGACCGAGGCGAACGCCGTCGCAACTCCCGAATGTATTCTATATCGCTATAGCGATTCCCATGACGCGGGGCGGGTTTCGACGGTTCGGCGGGCGGGGCATCGACGGCTCCCGTCTCGAGCGCGACCTGAGAAGTCGACGGTGAGAGTCCGCCGAACCCGCGGCTCGGATCGTTCCGAGACGTGCCGTGTCGCAGTCTCGGGGCGCCCGTGCGGACCGTTCGGAGACGGTCGGCACCTTCTTTGATCGACCCCGCAGAGAAACGGTATGCGAGTGGTGGTCGGTACCGATTCCGTACACACGACCGCGGCGATCTGTGACTACCTCGAGCGCCGGGCAGGCGACGATGACGTTCGCGTCGTCGCCGCAGTGCCGCCCGGGGACGGGGTCGCTCGACGCGACGCGGCCGAGGCGTTGAACGTCGCCGGCGTTCGCCTCGCGGGCGACGACGTCGAGACCGAACTCAGAGAGGGTGAGCCCGCGTCGGCGCTGTGCGAGGCCGCCGCCGACGTCGACGCCGACGAGATCGTCGTCGGGGAGACGGGTTCGGACGCGGCGGGCTCGACGGCACGGACGGTGCTCGAGCGGGCGTCGCGTCCCGTGGTGATCGTTCCGGTTCCCGATCTCGAGTGAGTCGTAGGGTACTGGAGGTCAGTTCCGGCGCAACCGCGACCCGGGCGGCGATTGCACCGGGACATCGGGACGGGGATCCGTATCAGTCGTCGCTGGGCGCGGCGCCGGGGCGGTAACCGCGACTGATCGCCTTCCAGCGCCCGGTCGAGAACCGGTAGTAGTTGATCGCGGCGGGCGCGGCGGTTTCGGCGATAAAGGCGAGGTACAGCCCCGCCAGCCCGAGTTCGGGAATCGAGACGGCGGGCGTCGCCACCCCCAGGACCGGGATCGTTACGGCGGGGATCGTCAGCCCCGCGGCGCCCAGGTAGGCCAGCGGGATCGCGAGCCCGAACATGCCGACGAGCTGTCCGTAGAAGGGCCACCGGGTGTCGCCGCTGGCCTTGAGCGCGCCCTCGGCGCCCGTCGAGATCCCCTTGAGCAGGATCGCGAGACAGGCCGCGTAGATCAGGGCGACGGCGGTCGAAACCGAGAGGTCGGCCGGATCGTCGGTAAAGGCGAGGACGATCGGCTCCGCGAAGACGAAGACGATCGCCGCGGCGAGGACGTACACCGCGACCCCGAACAGGACGATCTCGCGACCGTAGCGCTCGGCGGTCCCCTCGCGGCCGTCGCCCAGCTCCCGGCCGACGAGACTCGAGGCCGCGAGGCCGAAGCCCCAGCCGGGCGTGTTCATCAGCCCCCAGATGCGCCGGGCGATGACGTAGGCGGCGACGACCTGCGGGCCGAACAGGGCGACGATCGCGAGCATGGGGAACTCGGCGACCGTCCAGACGGACTTCGATCCCATGACGGGGAGGCCGATCGAGGTCAGATCTCGAAGCGTCTCGGCGTCGAGGTAGGTTCCGAACGGATCGACGCGGAACGGGAAGCTCCCGACGCCGGGAAGCCACCCCGCGGTGAGCCCGACCGCGAAGGTCGCGGTGACGACGACGTTTGCGAGTACCGTCCCCAGGGCGGCGCCGGCGGCGCCGAGTCCGAGCCCGAAGATCAACACGGCGTTGAGCCCGATGTTCGCGACGGCGCCGCCGGCTCGCACGATCATCGGCGTCCAGGCGTCGTCGATCCCGACAAAGGTTCGGCTCCCGATGAGGTTCAGCCCCGCGAAGGGGACGCCGAGGCCGACGATCCGCAGGTAGGTCGCGCCATGGGAGATCGACTCGGGATCGTTCCCGATGAGCGAGATCAGTTCGGTCGGGTACGTCCAGAACACCGCCGTCACGGGAAGCGTCAGGAGCAACACCAACACGACGCTCGAGCGAACGGCCTGACCCAGCGAGTCGAACGCCTCGGCGCCGTAGCGCTGGGAGACCAGCGCGATCGTGCCGCCGGCGACTCCGCCGCCGATGGCGAACGCCAGCCCCCAGAACGAGGCGGCGAAGCCGACGCCGGCGATCGCCGTCGAGCCGACGGCGACGCCGACCATCGCGACGTCGACGGCGTTTTTCGACATCCGCGCCAGCCCGGTGAGAACC
>NZ_AOIA01000131.1 GCF_000337695.1 Natronococcus jeotgali DSM 18795 | reverse complement strand
CTCGCGCCATCAGAGATGTGTATAAGAGACAGCTACAAAAGTGCTTTCTCGACGCGGCAGAGGCCACCGCTTTCGAATGCGAGGGATTCGCGATCAGTCGACGCCCGCTCGCGACTCGCGGGAGCCGACTCGAGTCCTCTCCCAACGTCGACTCTCGCGGTGCTCGATCCGGTACGGATCGATCCCCCGTTCGTCTGATCTCGGCGTGCGGTCGTACTCGCGGGGAAGTTCCCACCGAGTAGTTGGTACCGGTTCTCTCGCTGCTCGACCTTGTTCAGGTCTCAGACTGGTGTTACAGATACCTTCTACTTTGCCGGTTTCTGGTGCATCTATTCAGTCGTCGTCAGCGGTATACGCGCCTCCGCGACGTTTGACTCGAGCAACGACCATTCGGTACTCGTCTTTGTGAAAAGTGACCGCAAGACGGAATTCACCGATACGCACTTTACGGCGTGGACTGTTCTGGAGCGGTTCGCCGTAGTCTGGTGGGTCGCGCCACGGGGAATCGACGATTTCGTCGAGTTTGTCGATGATACGCTGTTGCTCGTTCGGATTGAGCGCAGCGAGGTCGTCCTGTGCTTTCGACGCGAGTTCCCACGCCCATCCGTCGTCACTCATTCGTGTCGTCAGTGCCGAATCGTTCGCGCGCTTCTTCAGCGCTTATCGTCCGTTTTTCACGGAAATCCTCTTCCGCTTGAAGGAGTGCGACGAGTTCATCGCGGTCAAACGTGGGGTGTTCGACGGCATCGCGTAAGGTGTACCGAATAAATTCGCTACGGCTGTTGAATCCTCGTCCTTGCCACGTGTCTTCAATCTCGTTGAGAAACGACCGTGTGACTTTGAAGTTTACCGTGACAATCTCCTCGTCGCCGTTGTTTGTGGCCGCTTCGGACATACGTCTGTATTACTCGCGTGTTACTGTAGGTGTTTCGGCGTCCGAACGCTTGAAGCTATTAGCGAGGAGAAACAGTAGCCGATACGTGAAATTGGTGTCGTTTGCTACCGGTTCTCACGCTTCTCTACTTTGTTCATGTAGATAAAATCCACCATAGACACAGATGGAACGGTTTGATCTTAGAATAGACCACTGATAAATCCGACACCCATGATGATGAGGACGGTCGCGGAGAACGCCGGGAGGTACGGCGTATACTGCTCGACTTTCTCTTCGGAGTGCTGATAGCCCGCAATCAACAGCATCGTCAGACCGACGATACCCACGATAACGGTGATGGCGTATGCACTCATCAGTTCGAGGCAGTAGTTCGACCCGGCACAGAGCGCGATGATCTCGAACTCCTCCTCGTGGGCGAACCCGAGAACGAATGCGAACCACGCGATACCGAGGAGGCCCCGGTCGGCAGCCTCGTCGTGGTCATCGTGGGAGTGAGAGTGCCCACTGGCGAGTGGGACGACCCTCTTCAGCCGGAAAATCAGTCCACCGTTATCGTGGTCGTGGCCGTGAACATGTGAATAGCCTTGTTCCTGCGAGCGACTGTGATGCCCGTCCGAGTTGTGTTCGTGGTCATGTGAGTGTCGGTGGTCGGAGTTGTGGTGATCGGAGTCGTGGTTAGCATCGTGGTTGCCGTGAGAATGTCCGTGAAAGTACTCACGAATGCCGAGTGCGATGAGTAAGACACCGGCCACGAGACTAACTGGTCCACCGATTTGAATGCCACCGAGAATCGTAATCGGCTCGTTGACTTGTGTGAGATTGAAGTACTCCTTCGCGTAGAAGAACGCTCCGACCATCGCAATACTGCTGACGAGATGGCCAACGCCGAGGATGAAACTCGCCGCGAACCCGTATGCCCACTTGTTCGTTTGGTCGAGCGCATAGGATGCGGCAACGGGCCAGCCATGACCCGGTTCGATGCCGTGAACGGCACCGAGTGCAACCGCCCCGAGGAGAAGCCCGAGCGCGTCACCGTGTAACATCTACGGAGAACTCCGCCGAGGGCGCGAATAACGGTTGTTAATACCGAATCGGGGGAACCGTCATACGCGGACCCTCTTGTAGGAGAAAGACGAATCAGTAGCCGTGCGAACGAGTTTCAACATCCCAGATGAGGTAGTCGAGGAGTTCGACCGCGTGTGGAAGGAACAGGGAATCGAAAATCGGTCGCGGGCCGTCCGAGAGGCGATGCTGGAGTATATCGAATCCCATACTCGCCTCGAAGAGACAACTGGAGAGGTCGTTGCCCTCGTCGCTTTCGATTATCGCCACCACGAAGTGATACAGGAACTCCACGCCGTCCAGCACGGGTATCAAGACGTGATTCTCAATACGAGTCATACTCACCAAGGCGAGTGGTGTCTCGAATCACTATTCTGCCGAGGCTCTGCCGAACGGGTCCGTGAACTAACGTATCGTCTCCGTGATTTCGATGGTGTGCGCCGCGTGAAGGTGATGGTCATCCGTGATAGTGGGTTGTAAATCCACGAACCAGCTAGACCGCAATCGGAAGGTTTTCAATCTATATCGTCCGGTAGAAACGGTAGTGAACCCGGTTAGTACTATCTACTATCCCTTTGCTCGACCTTGTTCAACTCGATCAGCAGCCGGAAGATCGCCTTCACGAGGTTCGCGTCGACGTCGAACTGCTCGGCGTTGTGGCCCGCCCGCTCCATCACCTGTTCCTCCTGTTTCTCGTCGGTCGTCGGCAGCCCCTGCTCGTCTTTGACCGCCGCGATCGTGTCCGCGACGTAGGTCCGCTGGGCGATCAGCTCGACGATCTCGCGGTCGATCGACTGGATCTCCTCGCGGAGCTCGTCGAGGTCCATCTCGTCTGGCGTTCGGTTCTCGAGGTCGTCGGTGTCGGTGTCGTCCGGAGTCATGTGGTTCGTGTACCGTCGGTTCGCGTCGCCACCAGTCGGGTCGTCCCGTCGCGGTCGGCCCAGCGCTCGCGCACCGCCTCGAGGGTCGCCCGGTCGCCGACGGCGACGTAGCTCGGGCCGGTGCCCGACAGCGAGACGCCCGTCGCGTCGGGCAGCGCCTCGAGCAGCGGCCCCGTCGGGAACTCGAGGGCGCCACAGAAGGCGAAGCCGTTGACGGTCATCGCCTCGCCGTAGCGGCCCTCGAGGGCCAGCTCCTCGACGAGGGCAGCGAGCGGCGCGACTCGCTCGCAGGCGGCGACGTCGGCGTCGGCGCTGAACGCCTGCTCGGGCGGCGTGTAGACCAGCGCCTCCCAGTCGACCTCCTCGCGGGCCAGCAGTTCGTCGCTCGCGTTGTCGGTGACCGTCACCCCGCCGAGCATGCTCGCGCTGGCGTCGTCGAACGCGCCCGTCGCGGTCACGCCGGCGTCGCGGGCCGCCCGCACGCCGAGCCGACAGGCGTCGATGCGATCGACGGCGTCGGTGATCTCGAGGGCGTCGAGGGCTGCGAGCGCCGTCGCGTTGGCCGCGGCGCTGGAGCTTTTGAGCCCGGCGGCCATCGGGATCTCGCTGTCGGTCCGGACCCGGGCACCGACCGGGCCGGCGAGCCCCGCGTCCTCGGCGTACTCCTCGAGGACGAGTTCGGCGCAGCGCTCGATAAGTCCGGTGTCGGCCTCGGGCCGCTCCGCGACGGTGCCGACGACCTCGCCGTCGGTCGTCAACTCGACCGTCGCGGTCGTCTCGAGGTCGATCGCGAACGCCGATCCGCGACCGGTCGCGAGCGCGTTCAGCACGGTTCCGGCCGCCGGCGCGACTGCCCGGCCATCCATACCGATCCCTCTCGCCCGGGCCGTATTTAGGCTGGCGATCACGGCGAGTAGTGGGAACGGACGGCGGCGTTCGGCGATCGGCCGGAGCGCGAGCGCACGGTTTTTCTCCGGCCCGGCCGAAGCGGGCCGTATGAGCCAACGCAGCAACGTCGCACCCAGTACCGTCGGCGTCGACTTCGTCGAGGGCGGAGTCGTCGTCGAGTATCTCGACGGGCGGGACGTCTTCTATCACGGTCCGCCCGAGCCCGTCGAGGGGGCGATAACGGCGCCGCCCGGAAAGGAGGTCCACGTCCTGGTCACCGACCCCGACGGCGTCGAGGGCGTGATGACCTACGTCAACGACCGCAACACCCACGAGGAGATCCTCGAGTCGACCGGCGTCGGGCGCGTGATGCTCGAGCGCGACGACGAGGAGGTGCTGTACCCGGGCGTAACCGTCTCGACGGCGGGGTACTCGATCCGCGTCGAGGCCGATCTCGAGGTCGTCGACGGGCGCGTCTTCGTCTTCGCGGAGGACGAGATGAGCGAGCACGCCTACGAGCTCGTCGCGGAGGGGGAGTGATGCCGCTGCAAAAGCCCTGGCGCGACCTCGACCGCGAGACCGTCGCCCGGGCGCCGGACCGCCCCGGCGTCTACGAGCTCGGGGACGGGGCGGGGACGGTGCTGTCGGTCGACCACGGCGTCCTCCGCGACGAGCTCAAGACGGCACTGGCCTACGGCGACGGCGACCGCGTCCGCTGGACGGAGGCCCACACGCTGGATCGGGCCCGCGAGCTCGCAGCCGAGCACCGCGATCGGCTCGAGTAGCGCGCAGTCGTCGGCTACTGGATGTACGACGGATCGCTGCCGTCGCAGTGTTTCTCGTGTTCGGTGGCGTCGGACTGCTCGTCGAACAGCAGTCCGCAGGTCTCGCACTCGTACCAGGTGGCGTCGTCCCGCTCGGTCTGGACCACCATGAAAAACGGTGCGTCACGGACACCCAAAGGCGTTTCTCCGGCACGCGGGAGACGGGAGGGCAATTCTCAAGAGCGCCGCGCCGAAACGACACCCTATGAGTAGGTCGGACGCGGACGGCGTCGAGCTGTCCGTTCGGGCGGCCGAGAAGCGCGACGCCGGGCGCGGAGTCGCTCGCATTCCCGAGCGCGCGCGTCGAGAGCTGGGCGTTCTCAGCGGCGACACGGTCGTGATCGAGGGCGAGAGGGCGACCGTCGCGAAGATGTGGCCCGCGGATCCGTCGGTACCCGAAACCGTCGTCCAGATCGACGGCGATACCCGCGCGAACGCCGGGGTCCACGTCGGCGAGACGGTCACGATCCGACCGAAGGATACCTCGACGATCCGGGAAGCCGAGCGGGTGACGCTGTCGCCGCCGCCGTCGCTGGGCGAGGACGACCGGCGGCTCGCCTCGCGCGATGTAGCACAGAAGCTCCGGAACCGTCCGGTCCGGGCCGGCGAGCAGATCCGGATCGAGGGCGTCAGCCAGGACCCCTTCACCGTCGTCGATACGACGCCGAACGGCGACGTGCGCATCTCGAGCGCGACCGCGGTCCGGCTCGGCGCCGACGCCGGCGCGAATGGCGGGGCGGCTCAGGGCGACGCGGCCGCCGCCTCGAGCCCCGGGACCGACGCGGCGTCGCCCCCGTCCGAGGGGACGACCGGGCCGACCTACGAGGACATCGGCGGCCTGGACGAGGAGCTCGAGCAGGTCCGGGAGATGATCGAGCTCCCGCTGTCCGAACCCGAGCTGTTCCGCCGGCTGGGCGTCGAGCCGCCGTCGGGCGTGTTGCTGTACGGCCCGCCCGGAACGGGGAAGACGCTGATCGCCCGCGCGGTCGCCAACGAGGTCGATGCGTCCTTCGAGACGATCTCGGGTCCGGAGATCATGTCGAAGTACAAGGGCGAAAGCGAGGAGCAGCTCCGGGAGGTGTTCGAGCGCGCCCGCGAGAACGCGCCGACGATCGTCTTCTTCGACGAGATCGACTCGATCGCCGGGGCCCGGGGCGACGACGAGGGCGCCGAGAACCGCATCGTCGGCCAGCTGCTGACGCTGATGGACGGGCTCGACGCCCGCGGCGAGGTGATCGTCATCGGCGCGACGAACCGGGTCGACGCGATCGATCCCGCCCTGCGACGGGGCGGACGGTTCGATCGGGAGATCCAGATCGGCGTCCCCGACGAGGCCGGCCGCAGAGAGATCCTCGAGGTTCACACCCGCGGGATGCCCCTGGCCGAGGACGTCAGCGTCGAGACGATCGCCCGGCGAACCCACGGGTTCGTCGGTGCGGATTTAGACGCCGTCGCCAGCGAGGCCGCGATGGCCGCGATCCGGGAGCGACCGACCGACGCCGACGACCGCGAGGAGTGGAACCGGGATCCGAGGGTCACCAGGGCGCACTTCGATACGGCGCTGGCGTCGGTCGAGCCCTCGGCGATGCGCGAGTACGTCGCCGAATCCCCGGAGACCGACTTCACCGACGTCGGCGGGCTCGAGGGCGCGAAGAACACCCTTCGAGAGTCCGTCGAGTGGCCACTGACCTACGATCGCCTCTTCGAGGAGACCAACACCGAACCGCCCTCCGGCGTGTTGCTGTACGGCCCGCCCGGAACGGGGAAGACGCTGCTGGCCCGCGCGCTCGCGGGCGAGACCGACGTCAACTTCGTCCGGGTCGACGGCCCCGAGATCGTCGACCGCTACGTCGGCGAGTCGGAAAAGGCGATCCGGAAGGTGTTCGAGCGCGCCCGCCAGGCCGCGCCGTCGATCGTCTTCTTCGACGAGATCGACGCCATCACCGCGGCTCGGGGCACGGGACAGAACGAGGTCACCGAGCGCGTCGTCTCCCAGCTGCTCACGGAGCTCGACGGGATGCGCGAGAACCCGAACCTCGTCGTGCTCGCCGCCACGAACCGCAAGGACCAGATCGATCCCGCCCTGCTCCGACCCGGACGGCTCGACACCCACGTGCTGGTCGGCGAACCCGACCTCGAGGCCCGCGAGAAGATCCTCGCGGTCCACGCGGGAGACAAACCGCTGGCCGAGGACGTCGACCTCGCGGCGCTGGCGGCCGAACTCGAGGGGTACACCGGCGCCGACATCGAGGCCCTCGTTCGAACCGCCTCGATGAAGGCGATCCGGGAGGTCGCCACCGCCTACGACCCCGAGGAGGCCAACGAGCGGGCCGGCGAGGTCCTGATCGAGCGTCGCCACCTCGAGGCGGCCCGCGAAGAGCGCGACGCCGCGGGCTGAGACGGTATCGCCCGATCGGGGCGAGGACGGTAGGCGGCGCGAAACTGACGGTTTCGGACGCGGGAGCGAGAAGGCATCGATTACCTGGGCGAGCGGTTTTGTACTAGTCTCTGATACCGCGGCGTATGGATTTATCGCCCCGACTGTCTGACGATGCGCCCGCCGAGACCGAGCCCGCCGACGTGACCGCGGACGGCCCGACCGCGACCCGGCGACGGCACCTCGCGACGACCGCGACCGCCGGACTGTTCGCCGCCGTCGCCGGCTGCGGAGCCATCGGTTCCGGGGGGCCGGCCGATACCGAACCGTCGGAGAGAACGGACGAGACGGACGACGAGTCGAACCCCGTCGGCGACCTCCCGCTGTTCGACGCGCACGCGCACGTCATCCCGACGGCGGCGCGGGGCCAGGACTCGCTGTCGGCCGACGAGCTCGTCGACTGGATGGACGCCAACGGCGTCGACCGCGCGGCGGTCATGGCGTTCGACTCCCCCGAAGGGTACCCGGTCCAGGCGCCGAGCTGGTGGGTGCTCGAACAGGTCGCCGCCTACCCCGACCGCCTCGTTCCCTTCTGTACGATCGACCCGCGGACCATGACCTACGGGGAGGAGGCCGTCGACGTCTTCGAACGGTACGTCGACAGCGGCGCCCAGGGCTTCGGCGAGCTGAAGGTCGGTATGCCGATCGACGACGGACGCCTCGAGCCCCTCTACGAGCTGTGTGCCGAGCACGGGCTGCCCATCGTGTTCCACACGGACCGACAGTTCCTGACCGACGAGGTCGGCCTGCCGCGGCTCGAGGAGGTGCTCGCTTCCTACCCGGAGGTCGACTTCGTCGCCCACGCCACCGGGTGGTGGGCCCACGTCGCCGCGGACGTCGAGCCGTCGGACCTCGGCGGCCGTCCGGAGGGGCCGATCGAGTCCCGCGGCCGCGTCTGGGAGCTGCTCTCGACGTACGACAACGTCTACGGCGACCTCTCCACGCGGGCCGGCTGGAACGCGCTGACCCGCGACGCCGAGCACGGCCGGGCGTTGCTCGAGACCCACCACGAACAGCTCGTGTTCGGCAGCGACTACCTCTACCCCGGACAGGAGGTTCCGCTACTCGAGGCGTTCGATCGGTTCGACCTCGAGCGCGACGCCTGGGCGAACGTTCGACACCGCAACCTCGAGGGGTTGCTTCGCTGAATCGGCGCCGGACCGTTCACGCGGCCGACCTGATCCGCAAACCGCGTATATAGTACCTGAGATCTCCGGAAAGAGCGTTATCCCGTTCCGCGGTGACGTACCGATCGAGATGGACGAACCACCGCGGAACGAGGAGGTCGAACGGGCGGCCGCGATCTGCGAGGGCTGCGGGGACGCGATCGCGGTCCGCGTCGAGGCCGACGGGCAACTGCGGCCGATCGGGAGCGGGACAGGCGAGTGCTGTGCGTGCGACGAGCCCGACCTTCGCGTCATGGACGACGCGGCGGAGATCCTGGACGATCCCGGGACGGTCGACCGATCCGCCTGAGCGCCGTCGCTACGCGCCGACCGCGGCCGAGCCGTCGCCGTCGTCGGACTCGCGCTCGAGGGAGTCCTCGAGGCCGGCCTCGAGCAGCGCGTCCTCCTCGGGCTCGAGCACGACGGTCTCGCCGGCGGTCGTCGAGTCGCCGGGCTCGACGGCGACGTCGTCGATTTCGACCCCGCGCGGGAACAGCAGGTCGACGCGACTGCCGAAGGCGATGTGACCGAGCCGCTGGCCGCGCTCGAGGGCGTCGCCGAGCTCCACGTAGGGGAAGATTCGGCGGGCGAACGCGCCGGCGATGAGAGTGACGGTCGCCGTCGCCGCGTCTCTGGAGCGCCCGGCGTCCGCGTCGCCGTCGTCGGCGACGGCGAACTCGGGGGGGTGCGGCGAGTCGGTCTCGACCGCGACGCGGACGCGCTCGTTTCGCTCTGACTCCTTCGAGAAGGCGGGGCGGTTCGCGCCCGCGACGTGTTCGACGTCCGCGACGCTGCCGGCGAAGGGAGCGCGGACGACGTGGACGTGCCAGACGTTCATGAAGATCCCCAGCCGGACGCGCCCGTCCTCCTCGCGCAGCACCGAGACGGTGCCGTCGGCGGGCGCGACGACGCCCGTCGGGGGCGGGTTCCGCTCCGGGTCGCGGAAGAACCCGAGCGTTGCGACCCCCGCGAGGAGGGCGACGACACTGGCCCCGACGCTGAACAGTAGCGCGAACGGCGCGGCGAGCAGCGGCGGCAGGGCGTACTTCCAGGCCCCCGGAGCGACGTTCATACTCCGGGCCACGCGGGCGAGTCGTATGGTCGTTACGGACGAGTTCGGGCCGGGCTCACGAGACGGTCGCGGGAAGGGTGAACGCGAACGTCGCTCCCTCGCCGGGTTCGGAGTCGACGGCGATCTCGCCGCCGTGGCGCTCGACGATCCGGCGACAGATGGCCAGCCCGATCCCCGTCCCGTCGTACTCGTCGGGCCCGTGGAGCCGCTGGAACACCTGAAAGACGCGGTCGGCCGCCGCGGGATCGAGGCCGATCCCCTCGTCGCGCACCGAGAGCCGCCACCGGTCGCCGTCGCGTTCGGCGCCGACGTGAACCCGCGGGGGATCGTCCCCGCTGTACTCGATCGCGTTCGACAGCAGGTTCTGGAAGAGCTGTCGGAGCTGGCTGGCGTCGCCCTGAACCGTCGGCAGCGGTTCGATCGTGATCTCGGCGTCCTGGCGCTCGATCATCACCTGCAGGTCCGTCAGCACGTCGTCGAGGACCTCCTCGAGCGCTACCGGTTGAAGGGGTCGCCCTGCGAATCGATCCGCGAGTACGCCAGCAGCCCGTCGATCATCTCGCGCATCCGATCGGCGCCGTCGACCGCGTACGCGAGAAACTCCTCGGCGTCCTCGTCTAACTCGTCGCCGTAGCGGTCCTCGAGCAGCTCGAGGTAACTCGAGACCATCCGCAACGGCTCCTGGAGGTCGTGGGAGGCCGCGTACGCGAACTGCTCGAGGCGCTCGTTCGAGGCCTCCAGTTCGCGGACCGTCTCGTTGAGCCGACGCTCGTAGCGCCGGCGCTCGAGGGCGGTCGCCAGGATCGTCGCGACGCTGTCGAGGAAGTCGACGTCGTGGTCGGCGAACTCGCGAGGACGGTCGTCGTAGACCGCGAGGACGCCCCAGGCGTCCGCGACCGGGCCGACGGCGACGGCGAGCCCACTGCGGAGCGCGTCGTTGGGCGGGAGCAGCGGGGCGTCGAGCCGCGGGTCGGCCTCGACGTCCTCGACCACTACCGGCTCGCCGTCGGCGTACGCGGCTGCGGCCAGCGACTCCGCCGGCGATACCGACCCGCTCTCGAGGCGCGCGTCGTCGCAGCCGACTGCGGTCCGGGTCCGAAACTCCGCCCGCCCGTCGCCCGCGTCGGTCGCCTCGAGGACGGCACAGCACTCGGCGTCGAACGCCGCGGCGACCAGCTCTCCCGCCTTCCGGAACAGCGCGTCGTCGTCCGCGTTCTCGAGGGCGTCGCGGCCGAGGTACGCGACCGACTCCAGTTGGGCGACCTTCGTCGTCAACGCCTCCTCGGCCTCCTTTCGCGGCGAGATGTCCCGGAAGAGACCGACGAAGTACCGGTCGCCGTCGTAGAAGAAGTCGTTGAGCGAGACTCCGAGCGGAACCTCGTGGCCGTCGCTGTGTCGTCCGGGAAGCTCGACGTAGGTCCAGTCCAGGTTCCGCTCCCCGGTCTCGAGGTACCGCTGGAGCGCGTCGAGGTGAGTTTGTCGGAGCCGCGGCGGGATGATATCGAGCTTGCTTCCGCCGACGAGTTCCGCGGGGTCGTGGCCGAGGATTCGTTCGACGGCGGGGTTGGCGTACCGGATCTCGCTGTCGGTATCGAGGACGATGATCCCGTCGGGTACCGCGTCGGCGAGCGCCTCGAACGTCGGACCGTAGGCCGGTTCGGACCGGGCGGACGTCGGTTTCGGATCGACGATTCCGGTGACCTCCGAGCCGGCGCCGTCAGCCGACGGCGAATCGAAGTGGAGCTCGACGTCGACGACGGCGCCCGCGTCGGTCCGAAGCGAACGGGTCGCCGCCAGCGGCTCCCGGCGCTCGCCCGCGACCAGCGCGTCGAGCGCGGGGAGCTCCCCGACCAGCAGATCCGCGAACCGACGACCGAGCAGCTCCGAGCGTTCGTAGCCGGTCAGCGACCCGAACGCGGCGGTAACGTCGTCGATCGTTCCCGACGACGTCAGCCGAACGCTCGGAACGCCCGCGACGTCGAGCAGGGAGAGGGGAGCGCCGGACGGTCGCGTCTCGACCTCGGCGGGTGTGTTGGGCGACTCCGGGTTCATAGACAGCGACTCCGCCAGTCCGACGGATAAGGACTCTGCCGGAAGCGGACGACCGGTTCGGTCCCGCCGGATCGGGAGCGGTCAGTCCCAGAACGACTGCGTCCGGGCGTACTCGCGCTCCTTCGAGAGGATATCTCGGTAGAAGTCGGCCTCGTCCTCCCGGAGCTTGCTGATGATCCGGGCCGCGTTGTGCGGGCCGACCCCGCGGGCGGCCATCGCGATGACCGCCTGCTTGCCGTGGCTCTGGACCAGACTCGCGCTGTGGAAGGCCCGTTCGGTCATCTCCTCCTGTTCGTCGTCTTTCTCCTCGGCCCGAACCGCCCGCACGACCTCGTCGGCCCACGGGTTCAGCGACGCGATCCGGGTCGAGCCGCAGTTCGGACACTCGGGCTGGTCGTCGACCCGGCCGACCTTCGTCTTTACCTTCCACTCGTGACAGTGGGTACACAGCAAGATCACGCGATCGTCGCGGATCCGTTCCTTGACCGTCTCGATGACGCTCGCGTCGGCGTTCTCCGGCGCCAGCAGCTCCTTGCCCGAGGACCGACCGCCCAGCCCGACGGGCGTCCGACCGCGGTGAGTCACGAGTTCGAGGTCGCCGGACTGGAGGCGTTCGAGAACCCGGCCCGCACGCTCGACGTCCAGATCCTCGTGGAAGACCTCCCGGAGCGACTCGTCGTACATCGGGGTGTCCTCGAGCGCCGAGAGGAGCCGTTCGTTCGACATCCGGCCGGAGCCCTGCCAGCGCTTGAGCGCGCCGAACTTCGCCGAGACCTGCGCGAGCCGGAAGGCCAGCGCGTCCGACCCCTTGAGTCCTAACTCGACGATCGTCCCGACGTGGTCGGGGTTGGTGTCCTCGAGCACCTCGAGGACGTCGCTGGTCGCGATCGAGGTCGGCACCTCGAGCTCGATCCGGTAGGGGTCCGTCTCGAGGCCGACCGAGGAGCCCGCTCGCTGGCCCAAAAGCGCCGAAAGGACGCGACCGAGCGTCTCGTTTACCTTGTGGCCGAACGGCGCGTTGAGCACGATCGTCCGGCCCTGCCGCTCGAGGGCGAGCCGATCGGCCGTCGGCATCGGCGCCTCGCTCTCGACCTGCTCCTCGAGTTGCGAGCAGGCTGCCGAGAGCGTCTCCGGGTCGGCGGGATACCGACCCGCGAACTCCCGGCCGACGGCGGCGGCGTCGGCGCCCTGCCTCAGTTGCGGTTCGGCCACGGCACGGATCTCGCCGACCTCGCCGGCCACGGCCGCGGGGACGGGGATCTCCTGACCGATCCAGGACGGTACTTCGCCCGCGGGATCCTCGATCGGGCTCACCTTCACTCGACCCTCCTCGTCGTCGATCTCGGCGATTCGCCACATCTCGCCGCGTTGGATGAACACCTCGCCCGGCTGGGCGAAGTTGACGACGAACTGCTCGTCTAGCGTGCCGATCTGGCCCCCCGAGGCGATGTCGTGGACCTCGTAGGTCTCCTCGTCGGGGATCATCGAGAGGTTCGCGTAGACGTACTGCCAGGTCCCGCCGGTCGTCTCGAGGCGGTCCTCGCCCTCGTCGAACCAGACGACTCGGTTGCGGTGTAGCTCTCCGAGGATTTCCCGAATCGTCGCCTCCGTGACCTCCCGGAACGGGTACGCGCGGGTGATCGTCTCGACGGCCTCCTCGAGGCGGGTGTCGCCGCGGCTCTGGACGAGCGCCGGCAGCTGGTTGGCGACGACGTCGAGGCTTCCCTCGTGAATCTCGGCGGGTTCGACCTCGCCGTCCCGCGCCCGCCGGGCGATCGACAGCGCCTCGAACGTGTCGTCGGGGCGGGTCGTCACGATGGTTCCGCTCGAGACTTCGTCCTGGCGGTGGCCCGCGCGGCCGATCCGCTGGAGCAGGCGGGCGACCTGGCGGGGGCTCTGGTACTGGATCACGTGGTCGACCCGGCCGACGTCGATCCCCAGTTCCATCGAGGACGTACACAACAGCCCCTCGAGCTCGCCGGCCTTGAACCGGTCCTCGACGTCGATCCGGGCCTCCTTCGAGAGCGAGCCGTGGTGGACGCCGATCGGGAGGTCGAGTTCCGTAAAGCGCGAGCCCAGCGCTTCCGCGGTCTGGCGGGTGTTGACGAAGATCAGCGTCGACTCGTGCTCGGCAACCAGATCCCGAACGAGCCGGACGTGGCTCGCCGTCGATGCATCGGTAACCAGCTTCCCGGAGAGTTCCTCGTCCTCGGGCGTCACCTCGGGGCTGCGGACGGTGACGTCGACGTTGCTCCCGACGTCGATCTGGCGGATCTCGCAGGCCCGACCGCCGGTGAGAAACCGCCCTACCGACTCGGGATCGCCGACCGTCGCCGAGAGCCCGATCCGCTGCATCCGCCCCGCGAGGTCGTGCAGTCGCTCGAGGGCGATCGACAGCTGGGCTCCGCGCTTCGAGGCCGCGAGCTCGTGGACCTCGTCGATCACGACGTGGGAGAGGTCCGCCAGCGCCTCCCGGAGCCGCTCGCCGGTGAGCATCGCCTGGACCGTCTCGGGGGTCGTGATCAACACGTCGGGCGGGTCCTCGGCCTGCTTGCTGCGCCGGTAGTCGGTCGTGTCGCCGTGGCGGACGTCGACCTCGAGGTCGAGGTACTCGCCCCACCACTCGAGGCGCTCGCGCATGTCGCGGTTGAGCGCCCGCAGCGGCGTCACGTAGAGCGCACCCAGGCCCTCGGGCCGCTCCTCGACCAGGTGATCGAAGACGGGCAACATCGCCGTCTCGGTCTTGCCGCTCCCGGTCGGCGCGATCACGAGCGTGTTCTCGCCGGCCGACAGCGGCGGGATCGCGAGCCGCTGAGGTGCCGTCGGAGCGGAGAATCCGCGCTCCGAGAGCGCCCCGCGGACCGTCGGCCCGAGGTGCGTGAAGGCGGCGACGTCTCCTTCAGTCATCGTGGTTTCTACGGGCGTAGGGCGGATAAGCGACACGTTCTCCGTCCGTCCCGTCGTCGCCGATCACCCCTCGCGGTCGTCCGCTCGGAGCTCGTCGGCGAGTTCTTCGTCGAGGGTTAGCTCGCCCGGCGAGGCCGGCTCCTCTCGAACGTTCGCCACGGCCCGTTCGTCGATCGCATCGTCCGAGCGCGCCCCGTCCGTCAGGTCGGCGTTCAGTCGGTCGTCGTCGATCGTCTCGGCGCCGTCCCCGTCGGACGGGGGACGGCTCCGCGGCGTCGATTTGCCGCGACGCTTTCGCACGCCGTCGACGACCGTCGACGGTTCGGCCGACTCGAGGCGGCGGGCGAGCGCGTCCGCGACGAGGACGACCCCCGCGCCGACGACCGCCAGCCCCGCAAGCCGAGCGAGCGACGGCCCCGTCGCGGGCGGTTTCGGTCGACGGTCGGACTGCGCTCCGCGAAACGCTCGTGGACTCATTACCCGTCCTTTCGGCGGTGTCGGCAAGTCCGTTCGGCCCGCGAGAGCAAGCCCGATCGCCGGGTGCTACTCCCCCGTATCAACCTCCTAACCGGGGTTTAACAACCGAATAGTATACAGTTGTCTCGGATACTATCAATATAGATGAGATTCAGTAAATCAGTACAGTACGAACACTCGAGCGTCGTTCGCTCGACGGGGGGTCCCGCTGCGGACTCGGACCACCGGTGCGCGCGGAGGAAACGATGAGCGGGAAGGATCGGCGGCGAACCGGTCGAACCGTCGCGGTCGTCGGCGCCGTCGCGGTGCTCGCCGGCGTCCTCGCGACGGCGTTTCTCGTCGGCGGAACCGCGGCCGTCGGTTCCGACGGGGCGCCCGACTCCGACGCGACCGCGTTCGAGTCGAGCGCGGTGCAGTCGACGACCGGGGTCTCCGAAACGGCGAGCGAGGTCCCGGTCCCGGAACCGGGCGACGAGTACTACGAGGCTGCCGCACCCGACGGCAGCTGGATCAGCTACATCAACACTCGAGACGAGTACCGGGATCCGTACCTCGGCGACGGCTCCGGGAAACTCTGCGTGACGCTCGTCAACGAGGCCGGCGAACCGGTCGTCGGCGAGAGCGTCCCGAACACCACGGCGACGATGTCGACCGGCGACGAGCTCGAGTGGCACTCCCAGGCCGATCCGATAACCGTCGAGTATCCGCTGACCGACAACTACGAGCAGCCGCTCGATTCCGACCAGTTCGGGACGAACTCGGAGCTTCCGCAGGGCGACGGCTACCTCGATTCCCACTGCATCGAGATGCACGGTCAGCCCGAGGACGGAACGATCGAGTACGGCGAGGTCGAGGTCGACGGCGAGCACGCCGACGACGTCGAGGTCGTCGGCTACGTTCAGCAGGCCCACGACGCCTGGGACACGGACGTCGATCCGGTCGAGGACGCCGTGCCCTACGAGGACGCCGGCGGCTGGACCTACGAGCCCGACGGCACCCACGGACAGGCCGTCGCCGTCCTCCAGTTGACCGCCAACGCCGACGAGTTCGAGGACGGCGAGAGCGGAAGCGAACCGACCGACGGGAACGGCGACGATCCGAGCGAAACCGACCAATCGAACGAGACCGACGGGAACGGCTCGGACGACGACGGTACGAACGCCTCCGACGGCGCCGATTCGAACGGCGCCGACGGTGGCGAATCGAGCGATACCGACGACTCGGACGGCCTGCCAGGGTTCGGCGCCGCCGTCGCCGTGACCGCGCTGGCCGCGGTCGCCGTCGGGGTCGCCCGGCGCTGATCCACGAGCGACCCGTCCGCGGACTCCGAGCCATTTACCGGCTCCGGCGACGAACTCGAGGTACCGATGACCGACGACAGCGCGGACTGGATGGACCCGGTCGACGAGGAGCTCCTTCGGCTGCTCCGGGACGAAGACGTCTTCATGCCCGACCAGCTCGCCGAGGAGGTCGAGCCCCGCGCTCCCCACGTCGCCTACCGGTGTCGGGAGCTCACGAAGTACGGGCTCGCGACGAAACACGCGATGGGAATGTACGACATCAGCGACCTGGGCGAACGATACCTCGCGGGCGAGGTCGATCCGAGCGAGCTCGAGCCCGACGACGCCTAGACGCCTCGCGACGACCTCGAGGCCGCGGCGAGTTCGGGCCTTCGGTCGGAGAAACGATCATTGAGAAAAGGGGCTTTATCCCTCGATCCGCTACGAACGCCGATGACTCGTTCCGTCAGTCACGACCGCGACGTCCGCGAGGGACGGAAGGCCACGCTGTACTGCTGGGGGTGTGACCACGCGAGTTCCGTCGACGGCGACTGGGTTCGCAAACCTCGCGGGACCGAGGTGGCGTACGTCTGTCCCGGTTGCGGGACAGTGATCGCG
>NZ_AOIA01000130.1 GCF_000337695.1 Natronococcus jeotgali DSM 18795 | reverse complement strand
CCACCCAGCGGGATATCGTGTTTACGATCATCCACTTTTCCGCGGTATCGAGTATATTCGCCCACAACAGCAGAGCTTTAATAGTGGGATCCGTTGGATAACTCGAGTAGAAGATGTCAGATGGGAACCTGACCACGGTAGAACAGGAGGTACTGGACGAAATCGAAGCCGAGGGCGTCGACTTCCTTCGCCTGCAGTTTACCGACATCCTCGGGACCGTCAAGAACGTCTCGGTTCCGGCCCGGCAGGCCGAGAAGGCGTTCAGGGAGGGGATCTACTTCGACGGGTCCTCGATCGAGGGCTTCGTTCGCATTCAGGAGTCCGACATGCGCCTCAAGCCCGACCCCGAGACCTTCGCCGTCCTTCCCTGGAGGGACAAGGAGGACAGCGCCGCCGCGCGGATGATCTGTGACGTGATCGACACCTCGACGGGCGAACCGTTCGAGGGTGACCCGCGGTACGTCCTCAAGAAGGCCCTCGATCGGGCCCAGGAGATGGGGTACACCGTCAACGCCGCACCCGAGCCGGAGTTCTTCCTGTTCGAGGAGGACGAGGACGGCCACGCGACGACCGAGACCAACGACCACGGCGGCTACTTCGACCTCGCGCCGAAGGACCTCGCCAGCGACGTTCGCCGGGACATCATCTACGGGCTCGAGGACATGGGCTTCGAGGTCGAGGCCAGTCACCACGAAGTGGCGGAGGGCCAACACGAGATCAACTTCGAGTACGACGACGCGCTGACGACCGCCGACAACGTCGCAACCTTCCGCACCGTCGTTCGCGCGATCGCGGCCCAGCACGACTACCACGCGACGTTCATGCCCAAGCCGATCCCGAAGGTCAACGGCTCGGGGATGCACACCCACCTCTCGCTGTTCACCGAGGACGGCGAGAACGCCTTCCACGACGAGGACGACGAGTTCGACCTCTCCGACGAGGCGCGTTCGTTCACCGCCGGCCTGCTCGAGCACGCCCCCGCGATCACCGCCGTCGCGAACCCGACGGTCAACAGCTACAAGCGCCTGGTGCCGGGCTACGAGGCCCCGGTCTACGTCGCCTGGTCGGACCGCAACCGCTCGTCGCTGATCCGCAAGCCGGCGGCCCGCGTCCCCGCGGCCTCGCGGGTCGAACTGCGCTCGCCCGACCCCTCTTGTAACCCCTACCTCGCGATCGCGACCATGATCCACGCCGGCCTGGACGGCATCGAGCAGGATCTGGAGTGTCCCGATCCGGTCCTGTCTCTTATACACAT
>NZ_AOIA01000129.1 GCF_000337695.1 Natronococcus jeotgali DSM 18795 | reverse complement strand
CCCTCGCGCCATCAGAGATGTGTATAAGAGACAGGTGGGAGCTCGATCGCTACCTCGAGACGTTCTGAATCGGTCGCGAACCGCGGCGCTCGATCTGCCGATCTTTTTGTTTTCGCGGACGTAGCGTCGCGACGATGGCACCTGTCGATCGGCCGACCCCGCCCGACGATCTCGAGCCGGAGCTGCGCGCGGTGCTCGAGGCGCTGGCCGGCTGCGATCCCGAGACGATTCGTACGGTCGCCGACCACGTCGACGCGCTGGCGTCGTGGGCCGAAACGCGGTCGACCGACGACGGGGCGCCGGAGGGCGTCCCGGAGGACGCGACTGTCTCGACGCTCGAGGTCGACGGCGAGCGGTATCGCCACTACCAGTGGCGGGAGGGCGACGCGATCAGATCGAAAACCGAACGCGCGTGAACCGGCTTACTCCTCGTCGTCGACCCGGATCGTCGCGAGCGTCTCCCGATCGCCCAGCAGCTCGAAGGTGAACCCGCCCCCGTCGCGCTGGACCTGGACGTCGGTCTCGGTGACGTCGGCGGTTACCTCCTCGCTTTGCGAGATCCCCTCGTCGCGCCGTGGCGCCTCGACGTCGAAGTCCTCGTAGGCGACGTGGGTCGACTCCGCGATCATGTCCTCGCCGTCGTAGAGGTCGGCGTCGAGTCCGGCGTCCGATTCCCGCACCTCGAGTCGGTACGTTTCCAGCGACATACGCCGTTGTACCCGCGGGCGAGCCATCGGAATTCGGCTTCCATACGCCGGCCGCCCCGCGCTCACCCGGAGCGGCCGCGTCGCTCGCGATCCTCGGGATCGACGCCGGGCGCGAGCGCCGTCGTCTCGATCCGCGCGACGCCCTTGACCGTCCGAACCCCGTCGACGCCGGGCGCCACGAACCGCGTCGCGTACTCGCCGTCCTCGGCGAGCGGGCGTCCCCCCTTCGCGACCGCGAGCAGCCCCTCGAGGGCTGTCTCGACGGGAACGCAGGCCCGCAGCCCGTCCCGGGCATCGACGAGCAGGTGGGTCGTCTCCGGCGGCGCCTCGGCTACCTCGAGCAGCGACGGGATCGGGACGCCGCGCCAGCGCTCGACGAACCGATCGCCGGTCGCACAGACGATCTCGATCTCGCGGCTCGTTCGCTCGAGAGCGGCGAGATCGGCTCCCTCGAGGCGTCTCTGTCGGCTTCCGACGAGACGGATCGGTCGCTCGAGTGCGGGTTCGGGTGGAACGCTCATGGCCGTGGCTCGGATCGCCCCGCTACTACTCGTTCCGTTCGTTCCCGACGGTTGGGATCCCGCCGAAGCTACAGCTCTCGGTACGAGCCGAGCCGCGTCCCGTCGAGCAGGTACGCTTCGCCGGACGCCAGTCCCTCCGGCAGGAACGGCGAGAGAAACGACTGGCCTGGAACGTTGACCCAGGTCCCGCCGGCGAGGTCGTTGAACGCCGGCAGCACGATCAATCGAGGGGGATCGCCGCCCTCGAGCCAGGGGACGCCCGCGTACTCGGGGCGATCGCGAAAGGGCTCCGGATCGATCCGACCCCGGAGCCACGCCGGTTCGACCCGACTACCGCCGACCTCGTCCTCGAGGCGGACGCAGGGGTGTTCGTGGCCCAGACAGAGGACCTCGCAGTCGAGGGCGCCGGGCGCGGGCCAGGTGTGGCCGTGGCAAACGCCGATCGAGCCGATCGTCGTTCCGGCGCCCGAGACCACCGTCGCGTCCCCGAGCCAGTCGGCGATTCCGCCGTCGTGATTGCCCTTCACGACGGTCACCTCGAGGGTCGGTGGCAGGGACTCGAACAGCACCTCGAGCTCGCCGCGCTCGGCGCCGCCGGGGTCCCCGATCGAGTGCATTAGATCCCCGAGGACGACCAGTCGGTCGACCCCGGTCCGCTCGAGTATCCCGAGCAGTCGCTCGCGGCGCTCCGGGGCTCGACTGGGAACGTCGACGCCCCGCTCGCGTCGCAACCCCGCCTCGTAACCGGCGTGGTAGTCGGCGACCAACAGCGTGCGCTCGTCGCCGACGGTCGCGACGGCGGCCGGCTCGTCGGGGACGGGTTCGACGGCGGGCGTCGCCCGATTCGGGTCGGCACACATCGCCCGTTCAGATCGCCTTCAGCGTTCCGTCGGCGGGCTCGTAACACTGTCCGCCCATCAGCGCCTCCTCGATGGCGTCCTCGACGACGTCCTCGTCGACGCCGGTCTCGGCGGCGACCCGCTCGACGACCTCGGTTCGGTCGGCACCGTCGCCGTCGTCGAGTTCCGCCATCGTCTCGACGGCCACAGACTCGAGGTCGATCGACGCGGGTTCGGGTTCGCCGTCTCCGCCGTCCTCGGTTTCGGCGGTCGACTCGTCCTCGGGCGAGGTCCCGTCGGACTCGGACCCTGCCTCGAACTCGAGGTCCGAGTTCGGTGCCTCGGCGCCCTCCTCGTCCGGCCCGCGGCTGCGCTCGCTCTCGGGCTCGGGAACGTCGATGTCGTTCTCGCCGGGGTCGTCGACCTCGGTCCCGGTTGCGAACTCGGCGCCGAACTCCGCCTCGAGTTGCTCGCGTTCGTCGTCGTCCATCTCGTACATGCCGCCGCCGTCGAAGTCGCCGAGCTCCTCGTCGGCGTCGGCGGCATCGGTCGCCGCTTCGGTCGGCTCGTCGGTTTCGGCTTCCGCGGACGAGTCGTCGGCCTCGACGGCCGCTCCGGCGTCGGGCTCGTCGGCGTCGAACGCGGGATCCTCGCCGGCGGCGTCCGTCGGGATCTCCTCGCTCGCGGAGAACTCGTCGGCCGTGGCCGTCGTCACCGACTCCGGCTCGTCCTCGCCCGCGGTTACCTCGCCGGGATCGGGCGCGTCGGTCTCGGTGGACGGCTCGGCGCTGGAGTCGTCGGCCTCGAACGACGGGTCCTCGCCGGCGGCGTCGGTCGGAACGTCCTCGCTCGCGGAGAACTCGTCGGCCGTGGCCGTCGCCATCGGTTCCGGTTCGTCCTCGCCTGCGGTTACCGCCGCGGGATCGGGACCGTCGTCCTCGGACGGGGTCGCGACGTCGGATTCGTCGGGTGCGATCTCGCCGAGTTCGGCCAGCGAGTCGAACGTCGCCCCGCCCTCCGGGCTCGATCCGTCGGGCGCGAGCGCGAGCCCGCTCACCTGGTCGCGCTCGCCCGCGACGACCTTGCAGGCCTCGAGCGCGCAGTCCCGCAGG
Organism: Natronococcus jeotgali DSM 18795; assembly: GCF_000337695.1. Taxonomy (GTDB): domain Archaea; phylum Halobacteriota; class Halobacteria; order Halobacteriales; family Natrialbaceae; genus Natronococcus; species Natronococcus jeotgali. The sequence continues at coordinate 36,528 of NZ_AOIA01000129.1, read as the reverse complement.
GCAGCGAGGTAGTCCGGCGTCGTCCCGTAGTGGTCTCTCGCGAGCGGGATGCCGTCCGCGAGGCCGGCGTCGACCCCCGCGTCGGTCAGCGCGGTCGCGAGGGCGTCGTCGTCCGTATCGAGACCCATCGCGGCCGCGTAGGTGCCGATCCGCTCGATCGTTTGCTCGGCGGCGCTGACGACCCAGCGGTCGCGCGTGTCGGCGTCGATCGTCGCGATCGACTCCGGTCGGATCGAGGTGTAGACCCGATCGGAGTCCTCGGGCTGGAAGGTGCGGGCCTTGCCCGTCACCGCGACGAACGCGGGCGGCTCGAGCGACTCGAGCGTCGCCAGCTCGTCGGGCTGGTACTGGCCGGCGTAGACGACGAACGCCCCCGTCGGGTCGACGACGCGGGCCCGCACCATCTCGTCGTTGACCGACGTGACCTCGGTGAGCGTGCCCGCGACGAAGACGCGGTTGAGCCGCGCGCCCGTCGGCGCGATCACGTAGTTGGGCGCGCGCTCCTCGTCGCTTTCCGCATACGAGAGCGAGGCGTCGTCGTACTCGGCGGCGAACAGGCGGTAGGCGATCTCCCGTCCGGGAATCTCCTCGCCGTTCTCCTCGTCGGTCGCGCTCATGCGTCCACCTCCTCGAGGAAGGCCGTCGCGCGCGCGGCCGGATCGTCGTCGCTCTCCTCGAAGGTCTCGGCGTCTACGTTGGCGCCGTACTCGTCGACCGAGAGGTGTCCCCGTACGCGGTACTCGCGGCCGACGACGTTCTCACGGATCGCGTCGGCGACGACCTCCTGGTCCATCGCCTCGCGGGCGGCCTCGAGGGCGTCCTCGAGGTCGCCGCCGTAGACGTCCTCGGTCAGGTCGTCGTCGAGGATCGCCGTGACGGTCCCGGTGCCGTCGTCGATGATCGCCTTCACCCGCAGGTCGTCGATCCCGTCGACGTCGCCGTGAGTCCGGCACTGTCCCTTCTGGATCACGCGGTAACACTCCGGGCAGCGCTGGATGAGCCCCGAGCCGTCCCGGACCGCGATGGCGTTGCCGACGAGTTCGACGTCGTAGATCCCGCCGGTGCGGACGGCCTCGCCGACGTCCATCGTCGTCGCGTCGCTGCCGACGTCGATCTCTCGGTCGAGCGCGGCGACCCGCGAGAACTCCGAGACGTTGACCTCCGGGACCCCGCGGAACTCCTGAACGTAGGCGTTCTCGATGCGGACGGAGGCGCCCGCCTCGATCTCCGGGACGGGATCCCAGTTCGTAAAGGGCAGCCGACCGCTCTCGTCGCCGAGGACGCCGCTCAGTATTTCGGTCTCGCCGTCGCGGCCGTCGATCGTCCGGCGCTCGCACTCGAGGACGCTCACCTCGATCGTGCGCGCGCGGTCGCCCGTCTCGAGGTCGGCGAGCTGGGCCTCGCCGCCGATCTCGTAGGGCACCTCGAGCGAATCGTTCTCGAAGGAGAGCGCGGTGCTCTCGCCGAGGTTCAGCTCGGGCTCGCCGTCCCACTCGCGGACGCCGGCGTTGCCCGCAGTGATCGTGTCGCCGGGCTCGAGGCCGAACTCCTCCCAGGCGGTGTAATCGATCCGCCCGGTCTCGTCGGCCAGCTGGCCCTCCACGATGACGTGGTCCGAGCCCTGATACCGGATCGAGCGCTTGCCCGCGGTGAGGACGGTCGCGGTGACCGTCACGTTGCCGTCCTCGGGCGCGACGTCGGCGACGTTCTTCGCCGAGGGCGTCGTGCCCCCGCTGCTCGAGCCATCGCCGTACTTCCGGCGCAAACTCCCCTTGGCCTCGTCGACCGGGACGCTGTACTCCACCAGGTTCTGCAGGTCGGATTTGACCTCCTCTTTGTCGACACCGAGGTCGGAGGCGAGCTCCTCGGCATGATCGTCGAGTTCCATCACCGGCATTTGGTCGGGAGGCCTGAAAAGCGTTCCCGGAACGCGGCGGAAGTAAAATCCGGACGGACGGGACCTCGAGACGGCGAGCAAGCGGTACGTTCATCCCGTCGCTTCGTGAACGTCGGGTATGGAACGGGCCACGGCTGCACTCGGCGGACTCGCGTTCGTCGCCCTGATCTTCGGGGGCCTCGTCGCCGTTCGGATCCTCACGCGGGCGCTGTACGCCGTCATCTGGTTCGCCGAGACCGTCGCGACGTTCGGGTTCGCGCTGCTCGTGGGGTACATCGTGTACCGAATCCTGCTCGGCTCGAGCGACGATCCGCGACGCGGCGCGTGACCCCGTCGAGCCCGTCGGTCCCGCATCCGACGGAAACAGCGCGGCGAGTCGGCGACGCGGACCGCCGTTCGCGCTTTAAGTCACTCTGGTCACAAGGAAAAGCTATGACGGGAGGTCGTCGCTTCTCGGGGTTCTCCGCTCGGTAGCTTCGGGTATCCGACTGAGGTCTCGAGAGCCGCGTCCTCGCACGACCCCGCCGCTACGAGGCAAGCGCGGGGTCGGGTGGCTCGGCGTCCTCGAGTCCGGCGGACCGAAACGTGTGCGGATCGATCAAACAGTTCCCGGCCCGAATATCACTCGTATCTGACATAGGTATTTACGTGCGATCGTGATACCTCCGGCTATGGAACCGACAGTCGCGAGACGGTGCCATGCGCTGTTTGGCGGTTCGTTGCTGCTGCTGACGATCGGGATCGGGTACTGCGTCGTCGTCGGGACGTGTCTGGCGGATTTCCTGGTGGTGATCGCGGGGCTCGTTCTCGGCTGGATCGCGCTGTTTTACTGCGTCGGGAGCGGCTCGTTCTGGGGGTGAGCGACTGGGCGCCGACTGAAGCGGGGCTCGCGGGTCGGCTCGGAGAGACGACGTTCGAACGTAGAACTCGAGCGCGGTTCATCGAAGGGGCCGACCACTCCACGGACTCAGTCGGCGAACGCGCCCGTAACGAACTCGGTAACGGAGCGTGCAGCGAACGCTGGAACGAACTCGTCGGCGATTAACTTCCGTACGTCCGTTGTCGAGTGATCCGGTTCGCCTTCGATGACCCTGTCCCGTTTTGCTATCGATTCGATCGCGTCCGAGAAATCGACGGTCGCGAGTTCCGGTCTCGTTTCTCCGGTTCGAACGTCTTTCGCCCAGAGAACCCATCGAAAGCTGTCCGTACCGATCGCCACGAGATAGCGTTTCTCCAGCGTCTCGAGGTACTTCGCGAACGTATCCGACTCGACGTACTCCTCGATGTCAGCAGTGGCACGTCGTTTGTCTCCCGTCGCCTGTTCCTCGTTCGCTGCCTTCGCCTCGAGGAAGCAAACGAGCCGCGGTGAGACGTTCTTGAGCAGGTAGTCGGGTCGCTTGATCTCGACGTGTCGATAGGTGCTCGGGCGGCGGACGAAGTGCGGGCCGGTTCCGGAGTAACGGTCCGAACTCGGATTCCAGTAGCCGAGCCCGTGTAGAACCGGTTCGATAAGATACTGCTCGGTGAAGTCTTCGGGCGCCTGGTTGACTTTCGGTCCGGACAGCGTCGTCGGCTCGCGACAGAGCTTCCGCAGTTCTCCGCCCTCGCCTAACTCCCGGAACTTCTCCGGGAAACCCTCGAGCTGTTGACGGACGCGCTCGGCCAGAAACTCGTTCCGGCGGAGCGTCCCGTTCGAGTTCTCGTCAGTCACCGCCGACCGTCTCCTCGACGATTGCAATCTCGCTCCCACCTTTTTACTTCGGGTCCTCCTTCGCTCGCGATGCTCGCTCAGTCGAACCGCTTGTAAAAATCTGGACCAAAAAGCCGCTCGCTCGTCGCGTTCGCTCCTCACTCGCGGTCCTACTCGCCGACCGTCTCCTCGACGATTGCAATTTCCTCGTCGGTCAGCCCGTACAGTTCGTACACGATCTCGTCGATCAACTCGTCGGTCTTCTCGATCTGTTCCTCGAGTTCCTCCGCCCGTTCCGTCGTATCGAGGGAGCTCTCGAAGCAATCCCTATTGAACCGATGTCCGAGTCACCTATTGTACCTGAGTTACCTGAGACAACCAAGGTAGTTGGCTTAGGCACCTATTGTACCTGTCGGCTATCGCTACTGTCCCGCTTCGACGAACCCACACGAACACCCCTATCCACGCCTTCTTTAGGACCCGCCCCCCAGCAGGGGGTATGCACGTCGTCGTCAACGCCGCCACGAGCGCGGACGGGAAGCTCTCCTCGAGACGCCGCGAACAGATCCCGATCAGCGGCGACGCCGATTTCACGCGGGTCGACCGTCTGCGTGCCGACAGCGACGCCGTCGTCGTCGGCGTCGGCACCGTCCTCGCGGACGACCCCCACCTCACCGTCAAAGAGGAGGCGCTGATCGACGAGCGCCGCGACCGCGGCGAGCCCGCACACCCGGCCCGCGTTGTCGTCGACTCGAGGGCGCGCACGCCGACCGACGCGGCCGTCCTCGACGACGCCGCGACGACCTACGTCTGTACGAGCGAGCGGGCGACGATCGACGACCGAATGGATCTGGCCGACCGCGCGGAGCTGGTCACGGCCGGCGACGACCGCGTCGACCTGCTGCGGGCGTTCGCGACGCTGCAGGCCCAGGGCCTCGAGCGGATCATGGTCGAGGGCGGGGGCGAACTCATCTTCTCGCTGTTCGAGGACGGGCTCGTCGACGAGCTGCGGGTGTTCGTCGGCCCGACGGTCATCGGCGGACGGGACGCCCCGACGCTTGCCGACGGCGAGGGCTTCGTCGCCGACTTCCCGACCCTCGAGCTCGAGAGCCTCGAGCGGGTCGGCGAGGGGGCGTTGCTGACCTGGCGGACGGCTAACGGCTGAAGCCGTCGGAGCCGCGGTCCGGCTATCCGTACCGCGAGCGCGCCGTCCCGGCCAGCCGGGCGCCGACAGTGAACCCGCCGAGCATGAACGCGCCGAGGAGGACGTGGACCGGGCTGTCGAACGGACCGGCGGTCACCTCGAGATAGAGCCACCAGACGGCGTAGACGACGGCGCCGCCGACGAGGAGCCGGCGGAACCGAATCCCGGTCAGCGCCCCGAAGCCCGCACCGCAGGCGATACAGACGCCGATCAACACGAGGAGGAATCCGAACTCGCCGACGCGGTCGATGGTCGGGCCCCACAGCCGGCGACCGGGAACGACGAGCAGGTAGCTGGCGACGAGGACGAACAGGCCGCCGAGCGCCGTCTCCCGAAAGCCGTCCCCCACGACCGTACGTTCACCCGGCGTCACATATTCGTGGCGGCCGAACCGGCGAGGCGAGCGGCGGGGTCGTCCCGTCAGGTCTTTGCGCGCTCGTTCCCTACGGCCGACCATGGAACGAGCGACCTTCGGCGGCGGCTGTTTCTGGTGCGTCGAGGCGGCCTTCGAACAGCTCGAGGGCGTCGAATCGGTGACCTCGGGCTATGCGGGCGGTCACGCCGAGGACCCGACCTACGAGGCGGTCTGCTCGGGCTCGACGGGCCACGCGGAGGTCGTCCAGCTCGAGTACGACCCCGAGACGGTCGCCTACGAGGACCTGCTCGAGGTCTTCTTTACGATCCACGACCCGACCACGAAGGACCGCGAGGGCCCCGACGTCGGCAGCCAGTACCGCTCGGCGATCTACGCCCACGACGACGAGCAACTCGAGACCGCCGAGGCCTTCGCCGCGGAACTCGAGAAAGAGGGGCTCTACGAGGGGATCGTCACGGAGATCGAACCGCTCGAAACCTTCTACGAGGCTGAACAGTACCACCAGAACTACTTCGAGAAGAATCCCAACGACGCCTACTGCTCGATGCACGCGGCGCCGAAAGTCGAGAAGGTCCGCGAGAAGTTCGCCGCGAAGGCGCCCGTCGACGACTGACGCAGGCTCCCGCGGTCGCGACGGCGAAAGGACTATTCGCCCGCTCCGAGATCGGGGACGCGTGACGGACGATCGATCCCCCTCGGCGCGGCGCGGTCGCGCCCCCGCCGGACTGACGACGGCGTTACTGCTTGCAGGACTGCTGTCGACCGTCGTCTGGCTAGCCCTCCGGTGGCGGGAGGACGAACCGACGGTGGAGCCGCCGTTCTGAGAGGGACTGCTCCGGCGCCGGCGAGTCGACCCGCGAGCCGCGGGTTCGTCGGTCGGAACGAGGGCGTCGAGGGGAAATTAAAACCGGTCGCTCTCAACCCGTGCCTTTTCCCGTGGTGAACCGGGAGTCGTGGCTAATGGAGAACCGGTGCGATTCGACCGACGAGGAGTTCGCGATCCGCGTGGCCGCGGGTTCGCGACGCAGCCGCCGAAAACAGCGCGTCCTCGACGAGATTCGCTCGGCAGTCGACGACGCGGCCGTCCTCGAGACGGGACCGACGGGGATCCGTGCGTTCGAGCCCCTGGTGTCGGTCACGCGGGACGACCGGACGGCGCTGTATCCGTCGCCGGCCGCCGAGCGGCTCGAGTCGCTGGTCGAGACCCTCGAGCGGGGGCGGCTCCCGACCGAGGACGCGGCGGCAGTCGTCGACCACGATCCCGCGCCGGCGTCGCTCCCGACGCCCGAGTCCGGGCCGCTCTCGGTCGGTCGACGCCGCGTCCTCGGCCGCTGTGGCTGGATCGAGCCCGCGACGGTACCCGACGAGCGGGCGGCCGAACTGGCGCTCGAGGAGCCGGAGGAAGCGTGGGCTCGCGTTCGCGAGCCCGGACTGCTCGGTCGCGGCCGCGGGGACTGGTGTGCCGACGAGCCGCTCGTCGACGAGTGGGACCGCGCCGTCGACGCGGCCAGCGACGACCGCGACCCGGTGGTCGTCGTCAACGCGAACGACAGCGACGCCCGCAACGAGACCGACCGAACGCTGCTCGAGGGCGCGCCGGGCGAGGTGCTCGACGGCGCCCTGGCGGTCGCCGAGCTCGTTGGCGCCGAGGACGTCGTCGTCTACTGTAACGAGGCCGACGACGGGGCCCGCGAACGCGTTCGCGAGGCCGCCCGGGCGGCCGAAGAACGGCTCGAGGAGCTCGGACGGGAGAGCGCTCCGGAAGTCGTCGTCGGGCCGAACCGCTACATCGCCGGCGAGCCGACGATGGCGCTGGAGGCGATGGAGGGAACCGACCGCCTCGAGGCCCGGCTCCGGCCGCCCTCGCCCGCCGAGCACGGCCTGTACGGGCGACCGACGATCGTCCACACGCCCCGGACGGTGGCGCAGCTCCGCCGCGCGATGCTCCGCCCCGACGAGTTCGACGACGACGACGCCGACCCCGGCACCCGACTGCTTACGGCGACGGGCGACGTCGACGCGGCGGCGACCGTCGAACTGCCGACCGGGGGGAGCCTCGAGGACGTCCGCGAGGCGGTCGACGTCGAGGGACGGTTCAAGATGGCCTGCGTCGGCGGCCAGTTCGGCGGCTTCACCCGATCGCTCGCGCACTCGCCGTCGGCGCCCGCCCTCGAGGGCGCCGGGCTCGGCACGGAGGGCGCGGTCGAGCTGCTGAACGACGACCGCTGCGTCCTCGCGACGGCGGGCCGACGGGCGAACTTCGCGATGGAGGAGAACTGCGGTCGCTGCGTCACCTGCCGCGAGGGCTCCAAACAACTCACGAACATGCTACGAGACATCTACGGCGGCGAGTATCAGGACGCGACGATCCGCGAACTGACCCGCGTGATGGGCGAGACGAGCATCTGTCGGTTCGGCCGGTCGGCGGTTCGGCCGGCCGTCACGGGGATGAGTGAGTTCGAGCGGGAGGTAGCCGCCCACGCCGAGGGCCGCTGTCCCAGCGGCGAGTGCGAGATCGCCGACGGAGGCGCGCGATGAGCAGCGAGCGCGGCGACGAACTGGCGAGTCACGTCGACGACGCGGAGACCGATCGGCGGCCGACCCCGGTCGCGCGGCTCCCGTCGGTGCCGAACGTGACCGATCCCCGACCCGAGACGCCGCTGACCGAGCAGTTCGAGACCGGGACCGCCAACGATCCGGACGTGCGCTCCGGAGACGCCGAGGACGGACGGACCCGCCTCACGGTCGACGGCACGTCGGTCGCGGTGCCGTCGGACGCGACGATCATCGACGCCGTCGAGGCGGTCGAGTCGGCCGACGAGCTCGCGGCGCTGTGTTACTACGACCGGGACACCGAACAGGCCGATCGGATCGGTCCCCGCGGGGAGTGTCGGACCTGTACCGTCCACGCGGAGGAACACGGGCTCGTGACGGCCTGCTCGCACCCCGTCGAGGAGGGGATGACGATCAGGACCGACGAGGACGCCGCGGCCGAGGCCCGCGAGGTCAACCTCGACCTCCAGCTGTCGGATCACAACCTCCGGTGTACCACCTGCGGACAGAACGGCCGCTGCGAACTGCAGGACACCTCGATCGAGCAGGACGTCGAGGAGCCCCGGTGGGGGGTCTTCGAGGACCGCGACCAGTACGAACCGCTCGACGACACCTCCTCGGCCATCCAGATCGACCGCAACAAGTGCATCCTCTGTAACCGCTGCGTCGACGCCTGTAACGACGTGCAGGTCGAGGGCGTGCTCCGCATGGAAGGCAACGGTCAGGACACCCGAATCGCCTTCCAGAACGACGCGGACACGTTCGACGACTCGACCTGCGTCTCCTGTGGCCACTGCGCGAGCGTCTGTCCGACCGGCGCCCTCGTCGAACAGGGGCTGACCGACGCCGCGACGATGCCCCTGCCCGGCTTCACCCAGGAGAACTCCATCGGCACGGTCCTCGGGAGCCCGAAGGCCGAGACGGCCGACGAGACCGAGGCGCCGAACCGCGACCTGCCGTACGACGTCGAGGATCGCGAGCCCGAACCGCCCGAGAAGAAGTCCGGCGTCGCCCGGTTCATGTCGATCGCGAAGGCCCGCGCCGGGAGCGCGAGGCGCCACGCGAGCGACGCCGCGAGGGGCGTCGGCGACCGCGCGCTCGAGGAGTTCGAGCACGTCGCGGAGGGGATCGCCAGCGAGGCGATGCCGGCCGGCCGACTGTTCGACGTCGCGACGACGGTCGGCGACGCCCGCCTCTCGCGGGTCGAGAAGGCCGAGACGACCTGTAGCTACTGCGCCGTGGGCTGTCGATTCGAGCTCTACGGCAAGGACGGCGAGGTGATCGGCGTCCGACCCGCCGACCCCGACTCGACGCCGGCCAACGACTTCTCGACGTGCGTGAAAGGGAAGTTCGGCTACGACTTCGTCGACGCCGACGACCGCCTCGAGAGTCCCCTCGTGCGGCGGGAAGACGCCCCCGACGGCGCCGTCGGCCGCGAGGCCTTCCGCGAGGCGACCTGGGAGGAGGCGATCGAACGCGTCTACGAGGGGCTCTCGGAGATCCGCGAGGAACACGGTCCCGAGGCGCTGTCGGTCGTTTCCTCCTCGAAGACGACGAACGAGGAGAACTTCCTCAACCAGAAGTTCGCCCGGCAGGTGCTCGGAACGCCCCACGTCGACAACTGCGCGCGGCTCTGTCACTCCTCGACGGTGGCCGGGCTGAAACAGACGGTCGGCTACGGCGCGATGACCAACCGGATCAACGAGGACGTCGGCGAGACCGACTGCTACCTGATCACGGGGTCGAACACGACCGAGTCCCACCCCGTCCTCGCGACCCGCATCAAACAGAACGTTCGCGAGGGCGCCGAGCTGATCGTCTTCGATCCCCGCGAGGTCGGCGTGGCCGAACACGCCGACCAGTACGTCCGGACGACGCCCGGCGAGGACGTCGCCTGGATCAACGGGATGATCCGGTACATCGTCGAGAACGACCTCCACGACGAGGAGTTCGTCGAGGAGCGCACCAAACACTTCGACGAGCTCGTCGAGAAGGTCGAGCCGTTCACGCCCGAGAAGGTCGAAGAGCTGACGGCGGTGCCCGCCGAGGAGTTAAAGAGAGCCGCCGAGACGATCGCCACCGCCGACACCTGCATCTTCGGGTGGGCGATGGGACTGACCCAACACACCACCGGAACGCGGAACGTGCTGGCCATCGCGAACCTCGCGCTGGTGACGGGCAACCTCGGCAAGCCCCGCGCCGGCCTCTCGCCGTTCCGCGGCCAGAACAACGTTCAGGGCGGCGGCGGCGACATGGGGCCGGCCCCGCACAACCTCCCCGGCTACCAGAACCTCGGCGACGAGGACGTCCTCGAGAAGTTCGAGGACGAGTGGGGCGTCCGCCCGCCGGGCGACGTCGGCCTGCGCCTCCCCGAGCAGTTCCACGCCATCGACGACGGCGAGCTGTGCGGGATGTTCATCATGGGCGAGAACCCCGTCCTCTCGGAGCCCGACATCGACAACGTCGAGAAGGCGATGCGGAAGATCGACTTCCTGGCCGTCCAGGACATCTTCCTGACCGAGACGGCCGAGTACGCCGACGTGATCCTCCCCGCGGCGTCCGCCGCCGAGAAGTCGGGGACGTTCACGAACACCGAGCGGCGCATCCAGCGGGTCCGTCCCGCGGTCGATCCGCCGGGCGAGGCCAAGGCCGACCGCAAGATCCTCGAGCAACTCGCCAGGCGCTTCGGCTACGACTGGGACTACGACGGGCCGGCCGAGGTGATGGAGGAGATCAACTCCCTCGTGCCGATCTACGGCGGCGTCACCTACGAGCGCCTCGAGGCGAACACGAAGGGGATCCAGTGGCCCTGCTTCGACGAGGACGACCCGGGAACGCCGTATCTCTACGAGGACGAGTTCAACTTCGACGACGGGAAGGCCCGCTTCGTTCCCGCCGACTACGCGAAGCCGCCGGACATGCCCGACGAGGAATACCCGCTCACGCTCTCCTCGGGTCGGGTGCTCTACCACTGGCACACGGGCACGATGACCCGTCGGGTGGAGACGCTGATGAACCACGTCCCCGAGAGCTTCGTCACCGTCCACCCCGAGATGGCCGACCAGCTCGGGATCGAGAACGAGGAGTACGTCCGGGTCCAGTCCCGGCAGGGCGAGATCGTGGTGCGGGCGAACGTCGAGGACACTTCCGACCCCGGCCTCGTCTACATCCCGATGCACTTCCCGCAGGGGGCGATCAACGAGCTCACCCAACACGAGCTCGACCCGACGTCGTACATCCCGCAGTACAAGGTCACGAGCGTCCGCATCACGCCGCTGGAGGTGCCTCCCGAGGAGGCGGCGAACGTCGTCTCGCCGACGGCGGGGCAACTCGAGGGTCAGGAGGGCGATCCCGAGGAAGTCGACGGCCGCAACGCCGACTGAGCGCGGCGAATTCGCTCGCTCGAGTCGGCTCAACTGCGGAAACACGCGTCGTCGCGCCCCCTCGAAGGCGGGACGGAGACGAGAACTGAACCCGCACCGATCAGTGCGACGGCCCGACGTCGACGCTACGGACGGGCTTGACGCCGGTCGCTCGAGAACCGCACTGGTGCGGAAAGTGTGGGGACGGTCCCGGTGAGCCGACTCCGGGACGGTTCGCTACTCGGAGATCGTCAGGATTCCGTTGTTGGCCGTAACCTCGCTGGCGCCCGCGGGCAGTTCGAACTCGAACTGCCGGTCGTCCATGACGACCAGCACCCGATCGTCGACGACGTCGACGGCCATGTCGGCGGCGTCGGAGCCGAAGTCGACGGTGATCACGCTCCCGTCCTCGGCCTCGGTCTGGCGGACGACCGCGTCGTCGGTGTGACCGTCTCGGAGCTGCTTTGGGACTCGCATGGTTCGACTAGGCGCCCGCCCACCGTAAGCGCTCCCCCCGCAGCCTCCGGCCCGCGGTCCGCAAAACCGTCCCGCAGCCGGCGTACCCGCAGGTGGGCGTCGTCTGCGCTCACTCGAAGGCCGTACCGTCACAAGGGTGCGCGGCGTCGACCGACCCGTATGCCAGTCGGCGAACTCGGTCCGGAAGACGTCGTAACGGTACAGCCAGACGACGACCTCGAGACGGTCGCCGAGCGGTTCGCCGAGGAGAACGTCGGCGCCGTCGTCGTCACCGAGGGCGAGGAACCGGTCGGAATCGTCACCGACCGCGACGTCGCCCTCGCGATCCCCAACAACGACGACGTGGGTTCGGTCTCGGTCGAGGACGCGATGACCGCCGATCCCGCGACGCTACGGGAGGACGACGCGGCGATCGAAGTCTCGCGAGCGATCGAAGTCTCGCGAGCGATCGAAGAGTACAACGCCCGCCGGTTCCCGGTCGTCGACGACGACGGGACGCTGACGGGGATCGTCACGCTCGACGACCTCGTGGCGACGATCGGCGAACAGCTCGACAACGTCTCGGAGACGATCGAAGTGCAGTCGCCGGACTACAGCCCGTAGCGTCGTCCGCGGTCTCCGGCGAGCCGTCGCAGTTCGACCGATCGTAGGCTCTCCCTTCGGCGCCGACTCGGTCGGGTCGCGGAGACGCCGCGTGGCTGCTTCGCGGTAAACCCGCTCCTACGATGCGAAACGGGTCCGAAACAATGAGCACCGGCGCCGTCGCTCGTCGTAGATCCACGTGACGACACGCAACCGCGCGGTTCGGACGGCGGCGACTCGGCCGGGCGAGCGCGGATCGACCCCGGTTCGACTCTCGAGCGTGACCCACCGGTACGGCACCGACGGCGGGCTCCGCTCGCGGTCGGAGCGGGCGGTGACGGCCCTCGAGGAGGTCTCGCTCGCGATCGGGGCCGGCGAGATCGTCGGCCTCGAGGGACCGAGCGGGAGCGGGAAGTCGACGATCCTCCACGCCGTCGCCGGACTACTGGTGCCGACGGCGGGGACGGTGACGGTCGAGGGCGCCGACCTGACCGCGCTGTCGGACCGCGAGCGAACCCGCCTGCGCCGCGAGCGGATCGGGATCGTCTTCCAGCGGTTCCACCTCCTCCCCTCGCTGTCCGCGCGGGCGAACGTCGCGCTCCCGCTGGTTCAGGCCGGAGTACCGAAGAAGCGGCGCCGAGAGCGGGCGACGACGCTGCTCGAGCGCGTCGGGCTGGACGATCGGATCGGCCACCTGCCGGGGGAGTTAAGCGGGGGCGAGCGACAGCGCGTCGCGATCGCCCGCGCGCTGGCGACCGACCCCGACGTGATCGTCGCCGACGAGCCGACCGGCGAACTCGATACGGCGACCGGTCGGCGGGTCCTCGAGTTGCTGACCGAGATCGGTCGGAAACGGGCGATGCTGGTCGCCTCTCACGACGCCGAAACCCTGGCGGTGACCGACCGCGCGGTCGAACTCCGGGACGGTCGCGTCGTCTCCGACGGTCGCTGAGCGCCGCGAGAACGGAGAGACCGTCAGGAGTCCTGCGTCCAGAGGCCGACCAGCGGATCGCTCGAGCCGTCGACGTCGACCCGGATCGATCGGTCGTCGTCGAGGGCGATCGCGACCCGCTCGAAGTCGGCGACGTAGCGGGATTTCTCGCGTCGACACCGGCCGACGCTGGCCGTCTCCCTGACCAGTCCGGCCTCGGTCAGTCGGTCGAGTTTCCGGTAGGTCGTCGAGAGCGGGCGCTCGGTCACCTCGGCCGTCTCCTCGACGGTCAGGGGTTCCTCGAGCGCCGCGATGATCTCCCGACACGCCTCGTCGGTCAACGCACCGAAGACGTGCTCGCGGGCGGGGGCGTCGTCCGACGAGGAGAACTCGAGTGGCATACGAGTACACGCGGGTTGGGAACGGAGCCTAAAGACACGTTTGGTCGACCCTGGGATGGGGTAGCTACATGTAGTCGGCGGAATACCTCTCCCGCATGAGCGACGATCGATCCGCGAACGCCGACGTCCTCGAGAACACGCCCGGCGAGGGCCGAACGCCCGAAGCCGAGCGCATCGAACCCGCGGCGCCCGAGTCGTTCGGACTCGTCCAGGTCTGGTGGGGCGACGGGAAGGGGAAGACGACCGCGACGCTCGGCATGGGGATGCGTGCGGCCGGCCACGGCTACCGGGTCCACCTGCTGCAGTTCATGAAAGGCGGCGCCTCGAGCGTCGAGGCCGTCCGCGGGGAGTACAACGCCATCGCCGCCTTACCGGGGATGAGCTACGAGAACCTCGGCCACTACGGCTGGCACGGGATGGCCGACGGCAGCGACGAGGCCGACCACGAGGCCGAGGCCGAGGCGGGCCTCGAGCGCGCCAGCGAACTGCTCGCGGCGGCCGACGAGGCGGACCTCTCGGCGCCGATCGACCTCGACGCGGACCCCGAGGAGGGAGTCCACCTGCTGGTCCTCGACGAGGTGCTGTACGCGGTCGACCAGGGGCTGCTCGCCGAGGACGACGTCCTCGGGCTGCTCGACGCCAAACCCGACGACCTCGAGCTGGTGCTGTCGGGGAGCCACGCCGAGCCGACCTACCTCGAGGACCGCGCGGACCTGATCACGAACGTCCGGAAGGTGAAACACCCGATCGACGCGGGCCAGCGTGCGCGGCGGGGAACGGAGTACTGAGCGTTCTCCGCCGCCCTCCGCCGCGAGTACCGCCCGTGGACTTATGTTGCTGATCGTACAGTAACGGGGTATGACAGTCGCGCTCGAGACCGTCGATCTGCCGACCGGCGAGACGATCGGCTACCGCGAACGCGAGGGCGGGTCGGTCCCGGCGGTCCTCCTCCACGGGAACATGACCTCCTCGAAACACTGGGATGTCGTCCTCGAGGCGATGGCCGACCGCTACGCGCTGTACGCGATGGACATGCGCGGGTTCGGCGAGTCGAGCTACGAGGAGCCGATCGACTCGCTCGCGGACCTCGCCGAGGATCTGGCGCTGTTCGTCGACGAACTCGGCCTCGAGCGGTTCCACCTCTGGGGGTGGTCCACCGGCGGCGGGGTCGCGATGGAGTACGCCGCGGCCCGCCCCGATCGGGTCCGCAAGCTCGTCCTGCTCGCGCCCGCCAGCACGCGCGGCTACCCGATCTACCGAAAGGACGAGCGGGGGAATCCGACCGACGAGGTGCTGACGACCCGCGAGGAGATCGCGCGAGATCCCGTCCAGGTCGCGCCCGTCCTCGAGGCCCACGAGCGGGAGGATGCGGCGACGATGAAGGCGATCTGGAACCAGCTCATCTACGTCAACGAACGGCCCGACCCGGAGCGATACGACGAGTACGTCGCTGACATGTTCACCCAGCGAAACCTCGTCGACGTCGACTACGCGCTCACCCGGTTCAACGTGAGCGACGAACACAACGGCGTTACGGAGGGCTCCGGACGTGCAGCCGACATCGAGGCCGACACGCTCGTCCTGCGGGGCGAGGACGACCTGGTGATCTCCGAGGCGATGATCGAGGAGACGCTCGCGGATCTGGGCGAGACGGCGACGTTCGTCGAACTGGCGGGCTGTGGCCACTCGCCGCTTATCGACGACCGCGAGCAGCTACTGGAGGAGGTCGAGTCGTTCCTCGAGGCCTGAACCGAGACGACGGTCACGAGTTCAGTCGATCGACGACCCGCTCGAGTCGCAGGTCTGTCGGTCGTCGTCACGAACGCGATTCTATCGCCTCGAGAACCTGTCAGGAGCGCTGAGGCCGCCTTTCGCCTGCAAGGGCAGGGAAAACCCGAAACGGGTACGACGCGGGACGTATGAAGGTCGTCTACAAACCGGGCAACGCCTACGAGGAGATCAACTGCTTCGACTTCCGGGAGTACGAACGCGGCGTCGTCCTCCACGACGAGGAGGGGTACAACATCGGCTACGTCCCCCACGAGATCCTGAGTCACATCGAACCACATCCGGAGGAGGAGGTTACCTTCGACGACAGTGGGCACCGCGGGGAGGCCGACGAGGACGGCGAGGAGTAATCGCTGGAACCGACAGGACGATACCCCGCCCCGCTCGAGTTCGGGGCGATGACGCGGACCCTTCTGGTCGCCGGCACCGCGAGCCACATCGGCAAGTCGACCGTGGTCGCTGGCCTCTGCCGATATCTGGCCGACCGGGGCGTCTCGGTCGCGCCGTACAAGGCACAGAACATGAGCAACAACGCCCGCGTCGCGGTCCGTCCGGAAGCGAGCGACGACCCGGACGGGACGAGCGACGGGAACGACCGCTGGGGAGAGATCGGCGTCTCCCAGTTCGTCCAGGCTCGAGCGGCCAGAATCGCACCGACGACCGACTGCAACCCCGTCCTGCTCAAGCCCCGCGGCGACGGCGAGAGCCAGCTCGTCGTCGGGGGTCGGGCCCGCGAGCACGTTCCCGCGGGCAGCTACTACGAGGAGCACTGGCGCGAGGCCCGCGGGGCCGCCGTCGACGCCTACCGTCGGCTCGCGGCCGACCACGAGGTGATCGTCGCCGAGGGCGCCGGCAGCATCGCCGAGATCAACCTCCGCGATCGGGATCTGGCGAACCTCGAGACGGCCCGCTTCGCCGACGCCGACGTCCTCCTGCTGGTCGACATCGAGCGCGGCGGAGCCTTTGCGAGCCTCTACGGGACGATCGAGCTGCTGCCCGACGATATCCGCGAGCGGGTCGTCGGCGCCGCGATCACCAAGTTCCGCGGGGACCCCGCGCTGCTCGAGCCCGGCATCGAGGAGATCGAATCGCGAACCGGGGTGCCGATCCTGGGCGTGGTCCCCTACGACGATCCGGGGCTGCCCGAGGAGGACAGCGTCGGCCTGCCCGGGCCCGGCGAACGGGGCGTCCTCGGCGCCGACGGCGTCCCCGCGCAGCGACGGCTGACGATCGCCGTCCCTCGCCTGCCGCGGCTCTCGAACGCGACCGACCTCGAGGCGCTTTCGACCGCACCGGGCGTCGCCGTCGAGTTCGTTCCCCTCGAGCGCGGGGACGGGGACCCCCATCCCCTGGCCGACGCGGACGCGGTCGTCCTCCCGGGGACGAAAAACGCCGTCGACGACCTGCGGGCGCTCCGGGCGTCGGCCGTCGGTCCGGCCCTCGAGCGGTTCTCGGGCCCGGTCGTCGGGCTCTGCGGCGGCTATCAGCTGCTGGGCGAGCGGATCACCAACGCCGCGCTCGAGGGGGTCGGCGACGAGGACGTCGTCGAGGGATTGGGCCTGCTCCCGGTCGAGACGCGCTTCGAGCCCGACAAGCGCCTCGAGCGGAACGCCGTGACCGTCGACGGCTCGGCGTCGCCGCTGCTCGCGGACGCCGACGGCGCCGTCGCGCGAGGCTACGAGATCCACGCCGGCCGAACCCGGGCGCTCGAGGCGGTCGACCGACCGCTGGGCGAGACGAGCGCGGCTCGCGGGACGGTCCTCGGTACCTACCTCCACGGCCTGTTCGACGCCGCGCCGGTCCGGGAGGCGTTTCTCGGGACCGTCGCGGCGTCGGCGGGGATCGATCGCCCGGACGACTCGAGCGGGGGCGACGACGCGCGGCCGGCGGATCGGGCCGCGTCGCTGGTCGCGGACAACGTCGATCTCGAGGCGCTGGGGGCGCCGTTCGACGACTAGTCGCGGTAGGTGCCAAGCAGTTCCTCGAGGACGAGACTCTCCCGGTCGGTCGGCTCGTAGTGGTCGTCGATGAACGTCTCGGCGGCCTCGAACTCGCCCCGGAGCCCGTGTTTGCGGACGGTGATGACCGCCTCGAGGAAGAACGATTCGCCGTCGTCGCCCTCGGGAATGTCGAGTTCGGCCTTGATCTCGTCGAAGTTGAAGGTCTCGACGTCGTGGTCCGGATCGACGAGCGTGAGCACGTACTCGGCGGAGAAGCGGTAGAACTCGGACTTGCTCTCGAACATACCGTCGTCGACGAGGCCGTCGATCTGGTCGACGACCGCGTCGGGATATCTGACGGTATCTTTCGCCATACCGGAACTGTTCATAGCGGTGACCTATTACTGTTTCGGGCCTCGAGCGCAGAACGAACCGGTCGCCCGCGGCTTGGAGTTCACAACAGGTTTATTATTTATCATCCGCAATTAGGGGACGCGATGGCAGACAAATCCGAACTCCGCGACCAGATGATCGACGCGTTCAAAGGCGCAGACTACCCCGTCTCGAGCCCGATGGACCTCGTTCCGGCCCTGCCGAACGGACCTGGAACGACGTTCGAGTCCGGCGATTTCTCGATGACGGCCATGGAACTCAACACCAAGACCACCGGCGGGGACTTCCCCTACGACGAGCCCGAACCGCTCGTCGACGACATCCTCGAGGACCTCGAGGAGCAGGGAGAGATCTAAGGCGAGCGGGACGTTCGAACGGACCGTTTTCTCGCGGCGGGTCGCGGACCGGGGGGCAACCGCCGGATATGAGTACTGCGAATGGCCAAGCACTTACGTCGGTGGCCGGTGACGTTCCCGAAGGAGTCCGATCGGCGCGGACGGCCGCCGGAAACTGGTTCGAGACGCTATGCAAGACGTAACCATCGACGCGACGGTCGCCCTGATCACGGAGTCCGCCGAGAGCGAACTGTCGACGGCGCTCGAGACGACTTCCTCGCTTCGCGTCCGGACGATCCCGCCCGATCGGGCCCTCGAGTCGCTTCGGGGGGCCGCCGGCGAGGAACCCGCGGCAGTCGTCCTCGCGTCCGATCGCCCGGCGACGATCCGATCGGTCCTCGACGGCGTGCAGTCGGCGCTGCAGGTGGCGCCGGTCGTCGTCGCGCCGCCCGAGGGCAGCGAACGCGCCGCGGCGGCCGCGCTGCGGGCGGGCGCGACCGAATACGTCGCGGCGGACGATCCCGAATCGAAGGCCAGCCGGATCGTCGAGGTGATCGCCGACCCGTCGATCGGCGAATCGGCGGTGTACCACCGCATCCTGGCGAACGAGCTCCCCGACGAGGCGTTCGTCATCGACGAGGACGGCACGTACCTCGAGTCGAAGGTCCGTCCCGAGGCGGCGGCGCTGTACACGGCGCCCGCGGACGGACTCGTCGGGCGGACGCTCGAGTCGGTGTTCCCCGAGGACGTCGCCGAGCGACTGCAGTCGTCGCTCGAGCGCGCGATCGAAACCGACGCGACCCAGTCGATCGAGTACGGCGCCGACACGACCGAGGGACGGCGCCGGTACGAGGCCCGGATCGTGCCGATCGACGGTCGGATCGGGGGACAGCGCGCGGTCGTCTGGCTGGCCAGGGACATCACGGAGCGGGCCGAGCGCGAGCGAGAGCTACAGTCCCGCCGGGAGCAACTCGAGACCGTCAACCGGATCAATCAGGTCGTCCGGCAAGTGATCGAGACGCTCGTGGAGGCGCCGACCCAGGGGACCATCGAGCGGAAGGTCTGCGAGCAACTGGTCGAGTCGGAGCTATACTGCGGCGCCTGGATCGCCGAGCGCACCGGGGAGGGGGAGCTCGCCTATCGAATCGGCGACGGCACCGCCCGGAACTACCTCGAGGCCGTCGAGAACTGCGACCCGCGGGATCAGCGGCCGGCCCAGCGGGCGGTCACGACCGGCGAGATCCAGTCGATCGACGACGTGCCCGGCGACGAGTCGGTCCCCGAGGAGATCCGCGAGGCCGCCCGTGCCGACGGGATCGACGCCGCCGTCGTCGTCCCGATCGTTCACGGCGGGACGACCTACGGCGTCCTCGCGGTGGTCTCGAACCGGAACGACACCTTCAGCGAGAGCGAGCGAAGCGGGTTCGAGCTGCTCGGGGAGACGACGGGGTTTACCATCAGCGCGGTCAAGAACCGCCAGCTGCTGTTTTCCGACACCGTCCTCGAGCTCGAGTTCCGAATCGACGACGGCGATTCCTTCTCGTTCGACCTCACGAGGGAGTACGACTGCAGGATATCGATGGAGTGGGCCGGGTCGACCGCCGACGGCCGAATCTTCCAGTACCTGACCGTCGACGGACTCGACGGGGAGACCGCCCTCGAGGAGGCCGAGAACCACGACTCGATCGAGGAGTGTCGACTCATCTACGACGGCCCCGACCGCTGTACGCTCGAGATCAGATTGCGGGATTCGGGCGTGCAGACCCTCTTTCACCACGGCGCGACGATCCGGGATATAGTCGTCGAGGACGGCTCCGCGTCCGTCCTGGTCGAGGTGCCCCGCGACGCCGACGTCCGGGAGGTCGCCGAGGCCCTGAAGTACGTCTACGAGGAGACCGAACTCGAGGCCCGCCGGGAGGTCGACCACCCCGTCAGGACGGCCGCCGAACGCCGCGACGACGTGTTGGGTCGGCTCACCGAGCGGCAGCTGGCGACCCTGCGCCGCGCCTACTACAGCGGCTTCTTCGACTGGCCCCGCGAGAGCACGGGCGAGGAGATCGCGGAGGCGATGGAGGTCTCGCCGCCGACGATGCACCAGCACCTCAGGAAGGGCCTCAAAACGGTACTCGGCGAACTGTTCGAGGAGAGCGACGGCGCGATCTGAAAGCCGGCGGCGGTGGAAACGGTAGGTGGTGGCGTTTCGAACGGTTCCCGTCGCGCCGGCGCCTTCGACCGACGAAGGCGGGTTCGGGTAGGTGCTCGAGCGCTATAAGGGTAAAGAATCGGCTGACAGCGCAGGGGATCGACCGCTCGTCACTCCCGTTCCGACCGTCCGCCGGTCGCGCGGGCGATCGCCTCGTCGACCAGTCCCTGCGAGAGCAGCGCCGCGGCTCGATCGACGTCCGCGTGGACGGGTCGATCCGCCTCGAGTGAGGGGACGACCCCGCGAATCACCTCGTAGACGGCGCTCGTCCCGACGCCGAGCGACAGCGGGTCGTCGGTCTCGAAGGCGTCGTCGACGTACTCCGCGGCCTGGGCCGCACAGACGAGTTCGGCGCCGACGACCTGCGTCGCGTTCTCGACGGCCCGTCGGGCGTGCAGCGCCGACTGGGCGCTCATGCTGACGTGGTCTTCCTGGCCGCCGCTGACGGGCGTGTTGTCCGCCGAGGCCGCGCCCAGCGACCGCAGCTCGTTGACCGTCGCCGCCGCGGTGTACTGGGCGATCATGTAGCCCGACTCGACGCCGCCGTCGGCGGCGAGAAACGGCGGCAGATGGGGCTCCTGGAGGTTGGGGTTCAGCAGGCGGTCGATCCGTCGCTCGCTGATCGCCGCGAGGTCGGTCAGCGCGAGGCGTGCGTACTCGAGGCGGAGCGCCAGCGGCGTCCCGTGGAAGTTCCCGCCCGAGAGCACCGCCGCGCGGTCGGTGCCCGAGGCGCGGTCGTCGACCCGGTCGCCCGCGAACACCAGCGGGTTGTCCGTTGCGCTGTTGAGTTCGATGGAGACGGCCTCCCGGAGGTGAGCCAGGGCATCGCGGACCGCCCCGTGGACCTGCGGGAGACACCGCAGCGAGTAGGCGTCCTGGACCCGATCGCAGTTGCGGTGGGCCTCGACGATCTCGCTGCTCGCGGTGAGCTCGCGGACCGCCCGGGCGCTCTCGAGCTGGCCCGCGTGCGGACGCGCCTCGTGGATCGCCGAGTCGGCCGTCGCCGTCGTTCCCAGCGACGTCTCGATCGTCAGCGCGCCAGCGGCGTCCGCGCCGCGGACGAGTCGCTCGCCGTCGACGACCGCGAGGGCCGCCAGTCCGGCGGTCAGCTGCGTCCCGTTGATCAGCGCGAGCCCCTCCTTGGGCTGCAACGAGAGCGGCTCGAGGCCGATCCGGGCGAGGGCGTCCCCGCCCGAGAGCCGTTCGTCGTCCTCGTCCGCGACCTCTACCACGGCCTCTCCCTCGCCGATCAGCACCAGCGACAGGTGAGCCAGCGGCGCGAGGTCGCCGCTGGCGCCGAGGCTCCCCCGCGACCGAACGACCGGGAGGACCCCCTCGTTGCAGATCGAGACGAGGTGGTCGACGACCGTCTCGCGGATCCCCGAGTAGCCCGTTACGAGGGCGTTGATCCGGGCGACCAGCATCGCGCGGACCTCCTCGCGCTCGAGCTCGCGTCCCGCCCCGGCGGCGTGGCTGCGCAGCAGGTTCGTCTGGAGCTGCTCGAGCTCCGCCGGCGGGATGCGCTCGTCGACCAGCTCGCCGAAGCCCGTGTTCAACCCGTAGACGGCCTCGCCGCTCGCGATCACGTCTTCGACGCGGGCTCGGGACTCCCTGACCCGCTCGCGGGCCGCCTCGGCGACCTCGATTCGAGCCCCGTCCCGCGCGACCGCGGCGACGTCCTCGGGCGCGAGCGACTCGCCGTCGAGGACGACGGTCATCGAAACACACCCCCGGTCGGGGCCGTCGCTCGTGGGCGGCCCGCACACGAACGCCCAACGGGCATCCGTGCGGGGATCCGAGTGGCGGTCACATGCCAAACGCAGCGATCGTCGTTCTCGCCGGTACGGAATCGGCGTCCGACCTCGGCCGCGTCGTCAACGGTCTCCAGACCGCCACGGAGTTCGACGACGCCGGCGACGACGTCGAGATCATCTTCGACGTTCGAAAATCGCTGCGCGATTTTCGTGCCAACCAGAACGCTTAGCGTTCTGGTGACGGAGCGGGCACCCAGTGGGTCGGCGAACTCGAGGACGAGGACCACGACTACCACGCGCTGTACGCCGACGTCGCGGAGCACGTACGGGTCTGTAATTACTGCGCGGGCGCCTACGACGTCGAGGACGAGGTCGAGGAGAGCGAGGCCGACCCCATCGACGAGTACGAGGGCCACCCGAGCATCCGCTCGCTCGTCGACGACGGCTACGAAATCATCACCTACTGAGGCTCCCTTCTGCGGGTTCGATCCGATCCGCGCGGTCGGCGACGGGTCGACCACCGCCGCCGTCGCAGCCGTCATTCGTACACCACCTCCCCCGACTTGAGCACCGCCTCGACCGCCGACGTGTCGAGCCGGTAGGCGACGTGGACGTACGACGGCGCCTCGAGCACGACGGCGTCGGCTGGCGCCCCCTCGCGGAGGGTTCCGGTCCCGTCCTCGAGACCGAGCGCCAGCGCCGCGTTCCGGGTCGCGGCCAGCAGCGCCTCCGCGGGCGTCAGCCCCATCTCGACCGCGCCGAGCGTCTGGACGAACTCCATGCTCCGGGAGTGACAGTTGGGGTTGAAGTCGGTCGCCAGCGCGACGGGCGCGCCCGCCTCGAGGAACGCCCGCGCGTCGGCGTAGCCCTCGCCGAGGCCGAAGGCGGTCCCCGGGAGCAGGACGGGGACGACCCCGCTCTCGACGAGCGCGTCGACGTCCTCGTCGGTCGCACACAGCAGGTGGTCGGCGCTGACGGCGCCGAGCTCGGCCGCGAGCTCCGCGCCGCCGAGGCGGGTGAACTCCTCGGCGTGGATCTTCGGCTCCAGCCCGCGCTCGCGGCCGGCCTCGAGGACCCGTCTCGACTGGTCGACACCGAAGACCCCTTCCTCGCAGAAGACGTCGCAGAAGGCGGCGATCCCCTGCTCGGCGACCGCGGGGAGTTGCTCGCCGATCACCTCGTCGACGTACGCCTCGGCGTCCACTCGCTCCGGAACCGCGTGGGCGCCCATGAACGTCGGGACGAGATCGACGGGCTGGCGTGCGTCCGCGCGGTCGATCGCCGCGAGCAGCCGTAGCTCGGTCTCGGTATCGAGTCCGTACCCCGACTTCACCTCGGCCGTCGTCGTGCCGTGGGCGAGCATCGTCTCGAGGTGACCCGCGAGGCTCGCGACTAGCCGATCGTCGCCCGCCTCGCGAACCGCCCGAACGGTTCGGAGGATCCCGCCGCCCTCAGCGAGAATCTCCCGATACTCGGCGCCCCCCAGCTTGGCCGCGAACTCGTCGGACCGATCGCCCGCGAAGACGGCGTGGGTGTGGGGGTCGACGAACCCCGGCACGACCGCCCGTCCGTCCGCGTCGATCGCCGTGGCGGCGTTCTCCGGCGGGTACTCGCGGGTGATCGCCTCGCTCGAGGCGACGGCGACGACCTCGCCGTCGACCGCGGCGAACGCGGCGTCCTCGCGGATCTCGAGGGGGCCGTCGGAGTCGTCCTCGCCCGGTCCGACGACGAGTTCGCCGATACCGTAGACGACAGAGAGATCGCCGCCGCTCATCGCCGTCCCTCCGTATATCCCGCGAGGAAGTGTGCGATCGCCCGCGCGGCGGCGTCGGCCGTCAGCCCGTCGCGGTCCAGCGGCGGGGCGCACTCGACGACCTCGAAGCCGGCGACGCGGTCGTCGCTCGCGAGGACGCGAAGCAGGCGAAACAGCTCCCGGGTCGTGAGCCCGCCGGGCGTCGGCGCGCTGACGCCCGGCGCGGCGCTCGCGTCGAGGACGTCGCAGTCGAGGCTGACGTAGACGGCGTCGGCGTCGGCGACCGCCTCGAGAGCGCGGTCGGCGGCCTCGACGACGTCGTCGCCGACCTCCTCGCTCGTGACGACCGCGGCGCCGCGCTCGCGACAGTAGTCGTGGTACGCGGTGGACGTTTCGAAGTGGCGGGCGCCGACGCAGGCGTAGCCCGCGAGCCCGTCCGCGAGCAGCTGGCGGTACGGCGTCCCGCTGGTGGGGCCGTCCGCGAGCACGCGGACGTCGAGGTGGGCGTCGAGGTTGACGGCGCCGACCGCGCCGTTCTCGAGCAGCGGCGCGACGTTCGAGTAGGTCAGCGAGTTGTCGCCCCCGACGAAGATCGGCAGGGCGCCGCTCTCGTGGACGCGTCGGGTCGTCTCGCGGAGTTCGGCCCGTACCGCGGCGGGATCGGGATCCGAGTCGGCGTCCTCTGACTCGAGGTCGTCGACCAGCGCGGCGATGTCGCCGAGATCCGCGACCCCCGCGACGGGCCCGCCGTCGAAGTGGTGGGTCTTGGTCCGGGCCAGCGCCCGCCTGATCGCGGGCGGTCCTTCCCTGGCGCCCCGTCGGCCGAGGACGGCGCCGTCGTACGGTTCGCCGACGAGGACGGCCGCGTACTCGCCGGCGTCCTCGAGGGCGACCCGATCGACGATATCGCCGAACAGTTCGTCGTTGGGGTCGCCGTCGGCGAGGGCGTCCCAGCCCCCGGTGGACGCCCAGTCGGGGTTGGTCGCGAACCGGGCGGCGTCTGCCGGTTCTCGGTCGTCGCTCATCGGCGCTCCTCCATCGGAACGTGAACGTCAGACTCGCGGGCCTCCTCGAGGGCCGCGTCGTAGCCCGCGTCGGCGTGGCGAACGACGCCCGTTCCGGGATCCGTCGTAAACACGGCCTCCGCCTTTTCGGCGGCGAGTTCGGAGCCGTCGAGCACGACGTGGTTGTTCGCGTGCAGTGAGTTGCCGATACCGACGCCGCCGCCGTCGTGGACGCTGACGATGTCGGCGCCGGCCGCGCAGTTGAGCAGGGCGTTGAGGATCGGCCAGTCGGCGACGGCGTCGGTGCCGTCGGCCATCGCTTCGGTCTCGCGGTTCGGGCTCGCGACCGAGCCGGCGTCGAGGTGGTCTCGGGTAACGACGATCGGCGCCGCGATCTCCCCCTCGGCGACGAGCTCGTTGATCCGCAGGGCGAAGCGGGCCCGCTCGGTCAGGCCGTCGGCATCGTCGCCCGCCCGGTACCCCAGCCAGCAGACCCGCGCGGGCAGCCCCTGAAACTCGACTCGCTCCCGTGCGAGGTCGATCCAGCGGCGGAGGTGGTCCTTCTCGGGGAACAGCTCGAGGACGGCCTCGTCGGTGCGGCGGATGTCGGCGGGATCGCCCGACAGCGCCACCCACCGAAACGGCCCCTTGCCTCGACAGAACAGCGGGCGGACGTACTCGGGGACGAACCCCGGGAAGTCGAACGGCTGGCGATCCTCCGGATCGCTGCCCGACAGGGGCCAGCGGCCCCCGTCGACGGACTCGCGGTTGCGGTGGTCGGCGACCTGGCCGCGGATGTTGTTCCCGTACTCGAAGGCGATCGCCCCCCGGTCCTGCAGCTCGAGGATCGCGTCGACGTGGCGCTCCATCGTCTCGAGGCTCTCGGCGACGTACGTTTCGGGATCGGTCTCGCGCAGCTCGTCGGCCTCGGCGACGGCGTACCCCGACGGGTAGTACCCCTCGAGCTCGTCGTGGGCGCTGGTCTGATCGGTGACGACGTCGGGGACGAACCCGCGTTCGAGCATCGCCTCGAGGGCGTCGGCGGCGTTGGCGTGGACGCCGACGCTGTAGGGCTCGCCGTCCTCGGCGGCCGCCTCGGCCGCGTCGATCGCCGCGCCGAGGTCGTCGGTCTTCTCCCGGCAGTAGCCCGTCTCGAGGCGCCGATCGATGCGGGTCTCGTCGACCTCCGCGGCGATGCAGACGCCGCCGTTCATCGTCACCGCCAGCGGCTGAGCGCCGCCCATTCCACCGAGCCCGCCGGTGACGACGATCTTTCCCGTCAGCCCCTCGGTCTCGGGGTAGTGCTGGGCGGAGAGCTCGGCGAGGGTCTCGTAGGTCCCCTGAACGATCCCCTGGGTGCCGATGTAGGCCCACGAGCCGGCGGTCATCTGGCCGTACATGATCTTTCCCTCGGCCTCGAGCGCGTGGAAGTGCTTCCAGTCGTCCCACCTGCCGACGAGATTGGAGTTGGCGATCAACACCCGCGGCGCGCGCTCGTGGGTCTCGAACCGACCGACGGGTTTGCCCGACTGGACCAGCAGCGTCTCCGCGTCGCCCAGCTCCCGGAGCTCCGCACAAATCGCGTCGTAGGCGTCCCAGGAGCGGGCCGCCCGCCCGGTGCCGCCGTAGACGACCAGGTCCTCGGGTCGCTCGGCGACCTCGGGATCGAGGTTGTTGTTCAGCAGTCGGAGGGCGGCCTCCTGACGCCAGCCGCGACACTCGAGGTCCGCGCCCGTCGGCGCGCCCCGGTACTCCCGCCACTGGTCGCTCGGCTCGCCGACGGTGAACGACGCGTCCGATCGGTGCATACGACGGCAGTATGCGTCGCTGTCCCAAGGCTATTCGGGTCGGTTCGATCGACCCGTCCGGGAGCGGGCATAACGCGCGGCCATAGTAACCCGAACGTCGAGGTGCGCGGGACGGTTTCGATCGAGTACCGCGACGCGACGACCGACGGGCTCGACGGCGGGCGATCCGCCGTGGCCGACGACGCAGTCGGACTCGTCTCGAAGGCAGACAGTACGAGCGATCCGACCCGTCGTAGTCCGAATGTAACCGTTTTAGGACGAGCCGTCGTAGTGCGTAGGGAGCGACAAACGCGGACCGCGGACGGGAACGGAGACATGGACACCGAGGAAACGGACGAGGAGCGCGCGGGGTTCACGCGGCGCCAGCTGCTGGCGGGACTGGCCGGCTCGACCGCCTCGGTGGCCACCGTCGGCACGCTGGGGTACGCGAGGCTGGATCCGGTCGATCGGCTCGAGGTCCGGGTGTGGGTCTCCGAGCGAGCCGCGGCGTACGACGGCGTCGCCGAGCGCGTCCGGGAGTACCTCGAGGCCCTGCTGTCCTACGACTACTGGGAGCTCGATCTCTCGGTCGGCGGGACGGTCGCGGTCTCTCGGGAGGACGGCGCCAGCGTAACCAGCGACGGGGAGTGGCCCGCGACGCTCGCGTCGGGCGCGGTCGGACTCGGCGGCGTCGACCCCGTCGCCGACGCCAACCTGCTCGTGACCGACGGCCAGATGACGACCGCGCCGACGGGCTTTGCCCTGCCCCACGTCGCCTCGGTCGGCGGCGCCCGCCATCTCGCGGCGCTGCCGCCGTTCGACGAACTGGAGGGGGTTCGCGACGGCGGCGCGGTCCACCGGATCGTTCCCGACGAGCGTCCGGTTCGGACGATCCAGATCCTGTTGCACGAGGTCGGGCACGCGCTCGGGCTCGATCACGATCACGGCGTCGTCTTTCGCGACGGGGAGCGCGTCGTGGCGACGCCGATGCTCAGCAGCTACGCCTGGGATCCCGACTACGAGGGCGATCGGTCGCGGTGCGGACGCGAGTACCCGCCCGCCGACGGGCGGGAGCGAGCGCTGAGTTTGGCGTTTTCGACGTGCGCGCGTCGCGGCCTCGAGTCCTACGACGGGACCGGACTGTAGCCCGGCGGGATGGTCTCGGGGCGCTACTCCTCGTCGGACTCGCCGCGGGCGAAGCTCCGGCGCTCGCCGGCGTCGTCGATCTCCGGGGAGGGATCCTCGGCGGACGCCTCGCCGTCGCCGCGACCGTCGCTCCGGACGTACGCCTCGAAGTCGTCGACCTCGTCGTACCGGTCGCGATAGACCAGCGCCGCCTGCCCCAGCGGCGTGATCTCGTACAGTCCCGACCGCTCGGCCGGGCCGATCTTCTCGACGAGCCCGTAGTCCTCGAGCACCGGCAGTCTGGTGTTGATGTTCTTCCGGCTCTTGCCGGTGTGGGTCGCCAGGTTGGTCGCGACGTTGCGTCCCTTGTCCTCGAGTTCCTCGAGGATCAGGAAGTCAGTTGGCTGTCGTAGTTTCACTCTCGGTCACGCTCGTAGCAGCCACTATATTTCCAGTGGTGACTAATACTTTCGACTCCGACCGGTGTTTACTAGCGCTGTTCGAATCGGATCAAAAGGGTGCCTCGGACCGACACGGCCGACCTCGGATCGTCTTCGTGGCGGGCGACTACGGCGGTCCGTTCGGACCGGCCCGAACGCGTTCGAGCCCGTCGGTCGCGAGCCACTCGAGCAGCTCGGCAACCCCCTCGGGCGAGCGAACGCGCCCGGAGGCCGCGGTCGGGGCGTCGTCGCCGACCCGGATGCCGATCCCGTCCGGTTCGACCGCGCGGAAGGCCGACTCGTCGGTGACGTCGTCGCCGACGTACACCGGCAGCGTGCCGTCGTCCCGGTCGGCGACGAGCAACTCGACGGCGTTGCCCTTCCCCCAGTCGATCGCGGGACCGATCTCGAGGATCGCCTTCCCGTCCGAGAGCTCGAGCCCGTCGCCGCCGAACCGCGCGACCGTCTCGCGGGTGAGCCGCTCGACCTGGGGTCTGGCGGGTTCGGGCACGGACCGGAAGTGGACCGTCGCCGTCAGGCGCTTGTTCTCGACGCGGGCGTTCGGCACGGGATCGAGCGCGACCCTCAGGGCCTCGCAGACCTCGTCGATGCGCGCGGCGCGCTTGCGGGCGATCGGGTGAACGGCGACCGAGCCGCCCCGCTCGAGTTCGATGCCGTGGTTGCCGGCGTAGATCCGCGGGCCGTCGACCCGCTCGCGGACGTCCGCGAGCGCGCGGCCGCTGACGATCGCCGTCGTCACCTCGGGCTCGGCCGCGATCTCGTCGAGGGCGTCCTCGACGCGTTCCGTCGGCGCCGCCTCGCCGGGATCGTCGACGATCGGCGCCAGGGTGCCGTCGAAGTCCAGACACAACAGTACCTCCGGCGTGTCGTCCAGTCGCGACCGCACGCGGGGTCGAAGCTCGTCGACCGGTTTCGGCTCGGTGCGTTGGCGTTGCATGTTAGACGAGCGTCGTTCTGGCTCCCCGCTCGTCGTCGTCGGACCCGCTCGAGCAGTGCAGGCGACCGATCGCGGCGAACTGGCTGTCCATCCACGCCTCGAGGTCGGCGCCGAACACGTCCTCGCGCATGTTTCGCATCCGGCGTCGGCGCTCGCTCGCGGGCATCTCGAGGGCGGTCTCGAGGGCGGCGGCGAACGCGTCGGTATCGGTCGGGTCGATCGTCACCGCGTCGGCGCCGAGCCGTTCGTGGGCTCCGGTGTGTTCGCTCAACACCAGGACGCCGTCCTCGTCGACGCTCGAGGCGACGAACTCCTGGGCGACGAGGTTCATCCCGTCCAGCAGCGGGCTGATGACCATCGCGTCGGCCCGTCGGTAGAGGCCACAGAGGTGCTCCCGGGAGACGTACTCCTCGGTGTAGACGATCGGCTGCCAGTCGTCGGTGCCAAAGCGGCTGTTGATTCGGGTGACCTCGCTGCGGACCAGCTCGCCGAGGCGCTCGTAGGCCGGGATGCCGGTCCGCGAGGGCGTGGCCTTCTGGAGGAACGTGAACTCGCCGCGTCGGTCGGGGTTGCGCTCGAAGAACCGCTCGAGCGCGGCGAGCCGTTCGGGGATCCCTTTCGAGTAGTCGAGGCGGTCGACGCCCAGCCCGAGCGTGACCTCCGGGGAGACGCCGAACCGCTCGAGCAGCGCGTCCGTCCCCTCGACCTCGCGGGCGGTCTCGTCGTAGGTGTCGGCGTCGACGCCCATCGCGGCGGTCGCTAGGCGGGTCGTTCCGCCGTCGTAGTCGACGAGCCAGCGGTCGTGGTCGACGACCGCGCCGTCGAGGTACTGCTCGACGCACTCCATGAACAGGCGCGCGTACCGGTCGACGTGGAACCCGAGCAGGTCGTTTCCGAGTAGCCCAACGAGGAGTTCCTCGTCGGCCGGACACTCGGCGAACGTCTCCGGGGTCGGCCACGGGATGTGCCAGAAGTGCGCGATGGTGGCCGCTTCCGGGATCTGTCGGCGGATCAGCCGCGGCGCGAGCCCGAAGTGGTAGTCCTGGATCCAGACGACCGACTCCGCCGTCGCGTGCTCGGCGACGGCGTCGGCGAACCGCTCGTTGACGGTGCGGTACCACTCGAAGTCGTTCGCCCAGGCGTCCCCGTCGTCGATCAGGTCGGGGAACTCGTGACACAGCGGCCAGAGTACCTGGTTGCTAAAGCCGTAGTAGTAGGAGTCGACGGCCTCCTCGGAGAGTTCGATCCGGTGGAGCGTGTACGACTCCTCGTCCGGCGGGACGGCGACGCAGCCGTCGTCGTCCGTGACCGCGAAGTCGGCGTCGCCGTCGCCCCAGGCGATCCAGGTGCCGTTTGCCTCCCGGACGACCGGATCCAGACCGGCGGTCAGCCCGCCGGCGGGCTCGTCGACGACGATCGAGCCCTCGTCGCCCTCCCCGTCCTCGTACTCGTGGCGGTACGGCTGGCGGTTGGAGACGACGATCAGCGACTCCAGACAGCCCAGACCGTCGCCTTCGGTCTCGTCGGGGCGATTCCCCCCGTCGGCTCGTCGCCCGTCGACACTCCCGTCGGGCGGCCGATGCTCCGTATTTCGCATTCGCTGAAGGAAAACATGGCCCTAGCGGGTCGGTTCGCGGCCTGCATCCGCATGGACCTCTAATACCCTCCGACATCGTTTCGGCCGGGAGACGGGTCACTGCCGCGTACCGTCCTCGAGACCCGAACGCTCTTTTCCCGACGGCGGGAACGCTCGAGATATGCGCTCGCCGTTCGACGACAGAATCGCGGCCTGCCGGCGACGGCTCGAGGCCGTCGGCGCGGAGCTGCTCGTCTGCTCCCCGGGTCCGAACCTCGCGTACCTGACCGGATTCGTCGAGTCGCCGTCCGAGCGACACGTCCTGCTGGTCGTCCCGCGGAACGGCCCGCCGACGCTCGTGGCGCCGGCAATGTACGGGTCCCGGCTCGAGCCCCTCGAGCTGCCCGACGTCCGCCTCTGGGGCGACGAGGCGGACCCGCTCGCGGTCCTCGAGGGCGTCCTCGAGGCGACGCTGCCAGAACGCGGCGACGGGGCGACCGTCCTGCTCGACGACCGCATGTGGACGGCGTTCAACCACGACGTGCGCGCGCTGGCGCCCGACGCCGAGTTCGGGCTCGCGAGCGACGCCCTCGAGGAGCTGCGGCTCCGCAAGGACGACGCTGAACTCGCGGCGCTTCGGCGCGCCGGGGCGATCGCCGACCGCGTCTCGCTGGCGATCCGCGCCCGGGGCGAGGCCCTGCTCGGGACGACCGAGGCCGCACTCGCCGCGGAGATCGATTCGCTGCTGGCGAGCGAGGGCGGCGCGGAGCCCGCCTTCGAGACGATCGTCGCCGCGGGGCCGAACGGCGCCCGCCCCCACCACCACCCCGGCGACCGCGAGATCGAACGCGGCGACCCGATCGTGCTGGACTTCGGCGCGTTCGTCGACGCGGCCCTCGAGGCCGGAACCGCGCGCTACCCCGGCGACCAGACCCGGACGATCGTCGTCGGCGACCCGCCCGCCGAGTACGAACGGGTCCACGAGGTCGTCCGCGAGGCCCAGCGGGCCGCCGTCGAGGCCGTCGAACCCGGGGTCGAGGCCGGCGAGATCGACCGTCTCGCTCGCTCGGTGATCGACGAGGCGGGCTACGGCGACGCCTTCGTCCACCGAACCGGCCACGGGGTCGGCCTCGAGGTCCACGAGCCGCCCTACATCACCGCGGGCAACGACCGCGAGCTCGAGCCCGGCATGGTCTTCTCCGTCGAACCGGGGATCTACCTCGAGGGCGAGTTCGGGGTTCGGCTCGAGGACCTCGTGGTCGTCACCGAGGCGGGCTGCGAGCGGCTGAACGACTCGCCGCGGGGCTGGGAGGTCGGCGAGGACGTCGGTCGGGAGCAGTAGATCGTAGCGCGGCTCCATTGGTGTGAAACTCGCGTTCTATACAGGTGAAGCAGGTACCACCGCTAGAATCCGCGATCGAAGCGAGCGGTTCCCCGCCGAAGCGGGCGAAGCCCGCGGAGGCGGCTTTTTAGCGTAGATTTTTGGAGGAGTGGTGAGCGAGCGACGCGAGCGAACCCGACGAGAAAAAGGTACGTCTGTATTCCTACGTAACGATTCGGCATATTCGGATCCGCGATCCGGGCTGAATACAGAACCCGTATCCTCAACTTCCGACTAGGTTTCGAGGAACGCTCGCAGCTCCTCGCGGTAGACCTCGGGGCGGTCCGCGGGCACCCAGTGGTTCGCCTCCTCGAGGCCGACGAGGTCGGCGCCGTCGATATCGTCCTCGAGTCGCTCGGCGTTCTCGATCGGCTGGAACTCGTCCTCGGCGCCCCACAGCAGCAGCGTTCGGGCGGTCACCGCGGACGGGTCGATCTCGGTCGTGTGGCTCGTGTTCGTCCCGATCGCGTTCCGGGACAGCGAGACCGCGCCCTCCTCGGAGGCCCACTGCTCGACCAACCCCTCGACGAGGGCGTCGTCGGCGTCGCCGTACAGCGTGTCACGAAACACCGACTCGAGGGTCTCCGTCAGGCCGTCGACGCCCATCTCCTCGACCGTCGAGGGCAGCCCGAGGTCGACGATGGTCTCGATCGGCCAGGAGTCGTAGCAGACGGCGTTCGAGAGCACGAGGTCGTCGACCGCGTCGGGTTCGTGGACGGCGTAGCGCAGGCCGACCCCGCCGCCGAGGTCGTGGCCGACGAAGGAAACCGAGTCGAGGCCGAGCCGGTCGAACAGGTCGGCGACCGCCCGCTCCTGGGCCCGGATCGAGCGGTCGAACCGGTCGTCCATCGTCGACTCCCCGTAGCCGACCATGTCGGGGACGATCACGCGGTAGTCGTCGACGAACGCGGGCGCGACGGCCCGCCAGAGGTACGACGAGGTCGGGATCCCGTGGCAGAAGACGAGGGGCTGGCCGTCGCCCTCGTCGTAGTACGCCATCTCGAGGTCGTGGTCGTCGACGGTCACCGTCGTCGACTCGAGTCGGTCGGTCCACTCGTCGTGGTTCATACCGAGCGGTTCGGCGGACCGACGGATAGCGGTTGGCCCTGAACGCGACGCCGCGGTGCCGAGCCGGGCGAGAAACGCTTAGGAACGTCGGGGCCACACACTCGAGCGTGAGCGAAAATCGCGTCGTTCAGGGACGAATGGTCACGGCCGAGAAACTCGCGGAACTGATCGAGGACGACTCCGTCATGGAGGCCGAGTCGATCGCGGACGCCGACGCGGACTGCCCCGACTGCGGCGGGGACGTCCTCGAGGTCGGCTACATGCCCTCGGTCACCGAGTACGTCGTCGGCCGGAAGTGTCAGGATTGCGACTGGAGCGAGACCGACCGGGACTGATCCGGACTACTGTACGTCATTGACGGCACAACTGCGATCCGTCTTGCGGTTGCGCCGGTGAATCGTTACAGCAGACCGTACGAGACGGACCGCCGGAGTACGGACCTCGCGCGGTCGACGGCCGCGGCGCTCGAGGCCGTGAAACGAGATGTGCGTCAGCGGTCGAAACGCGAGCCGCCCTCGAACAAAAGGAAGTCGTCTTCGATCGGGAACGCACCCGTGGGAGATCGTCGGACCGAGCCGTTCAGCGGAGGGGTCGTCGGCGCGCGTTAGTTCTTCTTCTTCTTGCGCTTCTTGCCCTTTTTCTTCCCCTTCTTCTTCTTACCGTCTTTGCCGCCCTTCTTCTTGCCATCGCCGTGCTTCTTCCCCTTCTTCTTGCCGTCTTTGCCGTGCTTCTTGCCCTTCTTTTCGTCCTCGGACTCCTCGCCGTCGGCCTCGTTGACCGCGCGGGCCTCGGCCAGCTGGACGTTCTGGTTGGCCTGGTAGCTCAGCTGCTCGGCCGTCGCCTTCCCGCAGTCGGCCGCGAAGGCGATCGCGGTGTACTGTTCGTTGACGTTCAGCTGCTCGACGAACTGGAGCTGCTCGATCTGGGCCGCGGCCGTCTGCTCGTCGGTGTCGCCGTTCTCGTAGGCCAGGGCCCAGGAGTCGTCGCCGCGGGCGTCGGAGCCGGTGAGCACCGAGTGCGCGCTGCAGTGGCCGCCCTCGACGTTCAGCCCCTCGGCGGTGGCCACCTGTGCGTTGAAGTTGCCCTGGTAGCTCACCTGTCGGGCCGTCGCGTAGCTCTCCTCGACGCCGAGCGCGATCGCCGCGTTCTGCAGGCTGATGTTCTCCTGGCCGACGCGCTGGACCTGGCTGATCTCTGCGGACGCGTCCTGGCCGTTCGACTGCTTGCCGCCGTCGTCGGATCGCTTCACCGCGTCCTTCGGGAGCTCGCCGGACATCTCGGCGCGCTCGAGGATGTCGTCGACCGACTCGACGTCGAAGTTGATCGCCGTCGCCTCGGCGACCTGTTCGTTCAGGTTGAGCTGTGCGCTCACCTGGTAGGCCTCCGCGTTACTGCACTCCCCGACGGCGATCGCGATGGCGACCCCCTGTTCGCTGACGTTGAGCTGGGAGACCTCCTGGGCCTGCTCGACCGACGCCTCGGCGTCCTGGTCGTCGGCCTCGCCGATGTTCGCCGCGGCGGCCGCGGCGTGCTGGTAGTTCTCGTTGCTCTGCCAGCTCCGCTGGTAGGCTTGAGCGCAGCTCCCGTCCTCCGCGACGGCGACCGAGGCGCTCTGGCTGCTGTAGTTGAACTGGTCGACGGTCTGTTCTTGCTCGATCGTCGCGGTGGCGGACTGGTCGTTCTCGTAGGTGTCCTCCCTGGCGACCCAGCCCGAGAACGTCCGGCAACCGGTCTCCTCGGCGAACACGATGTACGCGCGCTTGGGGCCGTCGAACGTCTCGTCTCGGGTTTTCTCCTCGACGTTGAGGGAGGTGGCGCTTCCCGCCTGGGTGTTGACGTTGTCCTGCTCGGCCTCCTGGATCGCCGTCGCCTCGCCGCCGTCGATGGCGATGCTGATGGCGTTGCCCTGCTGGGTGACGTTGAGCTGGTCGACGTCCTGGTACTGGATGACGCTGCCGAACGAGTCCTGTTCCCCGGTGATCTCGTCGTAGTGGTCGTCGACCCAGCCGCCGAGGTCTTTCTCCGAGGCGTCGGCCCCGAAGACCAGGAACAGGTCGTCGCCGTCGAGCTCGTGGGAGTCCTTCGTTTCGTCGTCGTCCTTCCCGTGGCCGCCCTTCTCTTTCTCGTCGTTCTTTGAGCCCGCACGCGAGCGACTCGTCGCCACCGAAAGCGCCCCGATGCCGGCGCCGCTGGCTGCGAGTCCGCTGAGGTACCCTCGTCGCTTCATCGTTCCGCGGTTCGTGTCTTTCTCTGCCATAGCGCACTCTGACCCACAAGAAATTCCTACTCTGTAATTGGCCGACTTATCGAAAGAATCGGACGTCTACCCGGAGTTTGCGGCGTCGCAACCGACCGTACGGCTCGACAGGGAAGCGATACAACTCGACAGGAGACGGATAATTATAGGCGGTCGGAAGGTACGAACGCGGGTCCGATCCCCGCCTCGAGCCGAGACCGGCAAGCGGAGTCGCTTCCGTCCGACGCTCCGGGTTCGCCATCCGTTTTTCGGGGCGCTCGCGGGCTCGCGCCGCGTTTCGTTCGGACCCCGAACGGGATCTTCCAGTCGAAAGGAATAATAGCGGTTGCTAGCTGTCAAAGGACATGGGATACTCCGCAGTGGTGCTCGCGGCAGGGGAAGGGAAGCGCCTTCGGCCGCTGACGACACACCGGCCGAAGCCGATGCTTCCCGCGGCGACGAAGCCGATCCTCGAGCACGTCTTCGACGCGTTGATCGACGCCGGCGTCACCGACATCACGGTCGTCGTCGGCTACCGACGAACGCGCGTGCAATCCGAGTTCGGACCGAGCTACCGCGACGTGCCGCTGACCTACGTCACGCAGGACAAACAGCTCGGCAGCGGCCACGCGCTGCTGGCGGCCGAGCCCGCGACCGAGGGGTCGATGCTGGTCGTCAACGGCGACCAGTTGATCGACAGCCAGATCATCAGGGACGTCGTCGGTGCCCACGACGAGGGGGCGGCCGCGGCGACGCTGGGGCTGGTCCGACGGGCCGACGTCACGCGGTACGGCGGCGTCCTCCTCGAGGACGGGTCGGTTACCGAGATCGTCGAGAACCCCCGGGACGACCGGAGCTACCGACTCAACGCCGGCGTCTACGCCTTCGAACCGTCGATCTTCGACGCGATCCGCGAGAGCGATCCCCGCGCGGGCGAGCAGTCGCTGGTCGACGGCATCGCAACCCTGCTCGAGGACGGGGCCGAGGTCCGTGGAGCCGTCTCGGAGGGGACCTGGATCGACGCCACCTACCCGTGGGACCTGCTGCGGATCGCCGACGATATACTCGAGGCGGGCGAGGGGCGCCGAATCGCCGACAGCGCGTCGGTCCACGAGAGCGCGACCGTCCTCGAGCCGGTCGTGATCGACGACGACTGCGTCGTCGGCCCCGGTGCGGTCGTCGGCCCGAACGTCTGTCTGGGCGAGAACGTGACGGTCGGCTCGAACGCGACCGTCGAGCGCTCGGTCGTCGACACCGACACGCGGGTCGACAATGGCGCCACGGTGCGGGACCTGTCTCTTATACACATCTCTG